>DBFWKV010000044.1:0-132756 GCA_048465795.1 Alistipes sp. | reverse complement strand
CACTATGGAAAGAAAGACTTTTAGCGTGGTTTTCTTCTGCAAGAAAACCAAAGTAACGAAAAAGGGGAAAGCCCCGATCTATGCCCGGATCAAGACCTGCGGCACGGCGACGGAGATTTACACGCAATGTAAGATGCAAATACCGATACCGACACAAACGGCCACATATCCGACGACGGGCATACGGCATCCTTTATAAAACCCGACGGATCAAAACGAGCGCAGCATGCGATTCGGAAGCAGTCGATATTCCCGCACGGAATTTCCCTATCCGTCGATTATGGCGCGGACAATAATAAACACCAGTCTCAGAAATGTTTCCGACACCAGAAACGCCATTTTGATAACGTGCTCTCTATTTCCGGAGCCTGTACCGTGCATTCCGGGGCCAGCCGCAACCTCTTCGGGGGAAACCATCCCGCCTCTTTTCGGAACGTTTGCAATCGGCCTTGCTGCAAGGCCGGAATGCCTCTTACCTTTTTTCATTGACGATTCATTTAGGTTCGTAAAATCAATTCTGCCTTTTCGGTTGCTACAAAATAACTTCAGAAAAACCGGATTCGAATGGAGCGGAAGGAGATTTGTGCCGGAATCATTTCCCGTCCGGGATGTCTGCGGGTCAATGTAAATTCCAAAGAATTCCATTGGAATTTCATCGGATATATCGTATATTTGTTTTGCCAATTAACCTACGCCCAAAGCCATGAAAAAATTCGATTCAATGTTCCGTTATCTGCTGAGGCAGCATATCCTTACAGCTTACAAAAACAAAATCTCGAATGATAAGGGGCAAATCACCACATCTTCCATCAAAAACTATATTGTCGGTACCTCCGGGGCAACCGAAGCCCTGGGAAAAGTATACAACGGCTGGGACTTGACACAGGCCGACACCTACAAACCCTGGGAGAATTTCCTGAACAAGGAGGACAAATGGAAAAAGACCAGCGACATAATTCTGGAGGCAATGTGCATAGCTTTCGAAGTACCGGGCTGCGAAAATCTGAATATTCAACCCGGGACAGTCACAGAGATCAATCCGCTTACCGCCTCAAATTATTATGTGGGGTTCTTTTTCTCCGACCGGTATGAGTTGAAACGTTGCCTGGTCGAAATATCAGCCGATGACGACGTCAAATTATTTTATATCGAACCCGAAGCAAACGGAGAGATTGCTATAAAAAAACTCGAGCATGAATATTATCAGGGGAAAATAATGGATCAGCGGGCTGTCATCCTGACAAAAGGCAATCGGTATTCCCTGATTATCCTCTCGGACAGTTATCATAAATTATCCGACAATTGCGAGGAATCCTCTAAACTGTGTTGCCTTTCCGGTCTCTGGATCAAAGAGCGACTCGAGAAATATGAAACGGTAAGTTCCTTATTGTTTAAAAAAATTAAAAAAAACGATATTGAGACCATAAAAAAAGCGGAAATAAATGAGGAAGAAATTATCGGCATTTCCGGTTGGAGGTATGATAAACTGCCATTTAAGGTTCACTATGCAACAGTTTGCGAAAATAACGATTCTCCATTTACCAATTTGCCGGGCACCTACGAAGTTTACGAATGCCTGACGGATAAAAAAGCATTCAGCTGTTTTATCCTCAATATTTCGGGAAGTTTCGAAATTTCGTTGTATCAGACAAAAAACAGCAAAAATGCAAAATTCGGTTATCTGAAACCGCATCCGCATAAAGAAACAATCATTTTGACGTTTCCACCCGTGGAAGGTGACACGGCAAAATCGGATCACACTTTCATCATCCTGCAATTGCCCCCGGATCATTTCAACAACAAAAATGTATTGACAGGATGCATTTGCGAAACCAACAAAGGTAAACCTTATTATAGCGGAGTATATGCAAGAAGGGTTCCCGAATCAGCTCCACAACCATTACCCAAAAGAATAGAATTGAATGAGATGATCGCCACGATTAGGAATAATCCCGATGAATATGCCGATTTTCTGAATTTTTTTCTGGGGAAGAATCCGGATCATCCATGTATTATCACGCACGAAACCTATAAAGAATTATGCAAAATACAACTCGCTGAAGAAGATCCGGAAAACCCGGAAATGGAACCTGTAAATCTGTAATCTTCAAACTTTGAAATAATGGACAAGATATTAATCGTAATTCCTGCGCGTTACGCAAGCACGCGCCTCCCGGCAAAGCCTCTGCACAAGATCAAGGGAATCGAAATGGTAAAAAGGGTAGCCGGCATCGCGGCTTATGTCTGCCGGAAAAATGCAGCGTGCGATTACGTGGTCGCCACGGATCATGCGTTGATCGTGGATTTCTGCCGGCAAAACGACATTCCGGTAGTACTGACGGCCGAGACCTGCAAATCGGGTACGGAACGATGCTTCGATGCGGTCTCCCAAATGCGTGAAAAGCCGGCCTTTATCATCAACCTTCAAGGCGACAACCCGTTATGCCCGCCCTGGTTTATCGAACAATTGATCGACGCCTGGAAAAACGACAGCGAAGGGCAGGTATTCACACCCTGCCTCCATTTGTCGTGGGAGGAATACGACCGCATGCGGGAATCCAAAAAGACGACTCCGTATTCGGGCACATGCGTGGAAGTAAATGCCTTCGGGTATGCACTCACGTTCAGCAAACAGATGATTCCCGCTATCAGAAAAGAAGAAAAGGTGAGAACGCAGTTGACCAAATCTCCCGTTAGACGCCACATCGGTCTGTATGCATATACCTACAATGCTCTGGAAAAGTATTTTGAGATCGAACCTTCTCCTTACGAACTTCCCGAAGGATTGGAACAGATGCGCTTCCTCCACCACAGAATCCCGGTCAAGATGGTAGAAGTGGATTACAGGGGCCGTAAATCGATGTCGGGGATAGACAGTCCCGAGGATGTCGAACGGGCCGAAAAAATCATCGAAGAATTCGGAGAATTTGATCTTTCAGTTCAATAATGTCGCTCGAGAAAATCATAACCGCCATCACGGGTTGTCCGTATGACGAACTTTACAAAACCCTTCCGGCGGATACCGACAGGCAAAAAGTCGTATCCACCTATGAGGCTATTATCAACGAGTGCCTGACAGGCCATCCAATGCAGCAATCTCCTTACCTGATCAATGTCAGTGGAATACCCGGCTCGGGGAAGACTACCTATTGCAGGGAACTGGCAAAAATGCCCGAACACTCCGATGCTATATATATCGGATTTGACGCGATCATGGAGCATGCAGAACTTCCCTATTCAACCGAAGTGCAGATCAACCCCGAAGAGGCCTTCCGAAGATGGGAACTTTCTGCGAGAATTGCCGGTTATGAATTGCTGAAAAGAGCAACGGAAAAGAAATATGACATAATTTTCGATCACTCGAGTGCGCATTACCATCATGTATCGTTATTTGAGAACCTCCTTCGGAAAGGCTACAACATTTATTTCTACTATTTGTCCATCAATCCCCAAACGGCCAAACAACGAACCCATCACAGGAAACGATACGTTCCTCCGACCTATATCGACGACAGATATACGGCTCTTCAGAAACTGCTGCCCGAATACCGAAAGATTTGTACCACTTTTAAACAAATAGAACAATGAAAACCCGAATTATCATAGCACGGCACGGCAACACTTTCCATGATGGTGAAACCCCGACCAGGGTGGGGGCGAGAACCGATCTTCCTTTGGTGGAAGAACACTACCACAAGGGAGAAAGCATCGGAAAGTATTTGAAAGACAACAACCTGATTCCGGATCGGATTTTTGCGGCTCCACTCCTGCGAACGATGCAGACGGCGCAACTGGCAGTCCGCGAAATGGGGACAGCAGCCGAAATCCTGCCTCTGGAATGTTTCACGGAGATCGATTACGGTCCCGACGAGAATAGAACGGAACATGACGTATTGCTGCGTTTAGGCAACGGAGATCCCGAGAAGGGGAAGGAAATCATCGAAGCCTGGGATAAAAGTGCGACCGTTCCCGACGGATGGAAAGTCGATCCGGATCAAATCATCCGGACATGGATGACCTTCGCAAAGGACATTCCCCTGCACCGAACGACCCTCGTCGTCTCCTCCAACGGTATTATCCGTTTTGCTCCGTACTTAACCGGCGACTTTGAAGGTTTCGCCCGGGAACACGACATCAAGGTTGCCCCCGGCGGACTTTGCATCTTCGAAAAAGAGGATAACGATCCGTTCTGGAAATGCGTAGTCTGGAATTTAAAACCGTACAAACTTTATGGAACTGCCAAATAGCGAAACCGTCGTCTACACCTCACCCGCTCCGGCCGATATTTTTTGTTACACGCCGTCGATCACCGTCACGCCCACGGGACGACTGATCGTCTCCTTCGATCTGGGCGGAGACGGGGTGAAAAACCTGGACGGAGTGAAATCTTCCAGAGCGAACGGCACCAAATTCGGCCAGGGCAAGATTTTCCGGTCCGACGATAATGGCCTCACGTGGACTTTTATCCGGAATTTTCCATTCTGGCACGCACGCCTGTTCACCGTGGACAGTAAAATCTATCTGATAGGACATGCGGGCGATGTATGCATCATGAAATCGGCAGACAACGGCGAAACATGGTCGGATGTGCACGATCTAACGACCGGCGAAAAATGGCACTCTTCCGCCTGCAATGTGATCCAATCGGATGGGCACATCTATCTGGCGATGGAACAACGCTGCCGCCTGAACGAGATTACAGGATGGGATGTGGCAGGATTGTCTCCGACTTTGTTCCGGGCAAAGGCGGACGACGATCTCTGTATGTCCGCCTCCTGGAGCAGATCCGAAAAATTTATCTACAAGGAAGTGTTCGAAAACTTCGATCTTGATCCTTTCGGAATTCCGTTTTATGGCTGCGGCACTACCGAACCCTGGGAGATAACCCCGGGTCTGAAAAATGCACCGATCGGGTGGCTCGAAACAAACGTCGTGCGTTTTACGGACAGGAATCATGTCTGGCATGACCCCGCAGGCAACACTTTCCACCTCCTGTTGCGGGCACATACGGCCGGAACCAATTATGCCTGTATGATAAAAGTGGTCGGGCAGGAGGGCGGTAAAATGGTTCCTTGCTTCGAGAAAACTCCCGGCGGGAAAGCCATTTGCTACCTTCCTTTTCCGGGAGGGCACCTGAAATTCTTTGTGCTGTACGACGACCTGTCCCGTCTCTTCTGGCTCATCTCCAACCAGGCGACGGACTCGATGCGGAGTGCGGAATCCCTACGCGAAGTAAAAAGATACGGTCTACCCAACAACGAACGCCACCGCCTGCAGCTTCACTTCTCGAAAAACTGCGTCGACTGGTGTTTTGCAGGGATGATCGCCTGTCCGGCTGACGAACGGATCAGCAGGAATTATCCTTCGGCCGCAATCAAAGGAAACGACCTCCACATCGTCTGCCGCTCCGCCGACCAGAACGCGCTGAATCCGCAGTACAACAATTTGATCACCCATCATGTAGTCACGGATTTCCGACACCTGATCTATTGAGTCGGCTCTCCGGTTTACACAACTATGGCGGGTTTCGAAAAGCCGCGCTGCAAGTATTGAAATTCAGGCAAGGTTACCAGTGCAAGAGAGTCGGCGCTTAACCTCAACAGCGTAAAGAACTCTTTTATTTATCGTCCACAGGAAGGAGGGATAAGCCGCAATCCCTTTTTTTCATATATTTGTAAAATAATTCCGGCACAGGCAAAATCGACTCCGGTTTATTCATTTGTTTAAAGATCGTATCCAACTCAAAAAGGTATCATGACCCCACGCGAAGCATCCTCCGAAAACCCGGACAAACAGATATTCGAGCAAGAAATAGCAGAATTGCTGCATAACCAGATTCTCTTTACGGAAAGCGTGTTCGTCCGTCTGCCGATGGGTATCGAGATTTATGATGCAAACGGAATTTTGCGCAGCATAAACGAACATGCTTCACGATTGTACGGGGTGGATATAGAATCCGTCATCAACAAAATTAACCTTTTCGACAGTCCTTACGTCGATAAGGGGCTACTGGCACAAATACGTTCAGGTGAGGACATCGTATTGGAATTCGAGTACGATTTTGATCTGATAAACAAAAAGTATTTTTCGACTCACCACCAGAACACCATCATCTACGAGGTAAAAATAGTCGCCATACGCAACCGGAAAAACGACATCATCGGATACATGCTGCTCACCGACGACGTGACCGCCAAAAAGGAAGCCGAATTCCGCACCGAAGAGAGCAAGAAAAACCTGGAAATGGCAATGGACGCCGCCAACATGTCGTCCTGGGTTTACGATGTATACAAAAAAACATTCAGTCCTCTATACGGAACGCCGATCATTGAACACAACTCGACAATGGAGGAGCTGCAGAAGAAATTGCACCCACAAGACCACGCCCCGCTGAAGCGGCTGCTCGGGCAGTTGACCGCCGGGGAAATGCGGCAAGGCCAGATTACAGTCCGTTTTTACAACGAGCAGGAGAAACAATACCGTTTTTATGAGAGCAGGATGAGGCTTTCCCGGGAACATTTCGGCAAATTGCAGATCGTCGGCACACAACTGGATGTAACGGAAAAAATGCGAATGGCGAAAAGCACACAGGATCTGATCGCCAAACGCGAACTGGCCATGCAGGTCAGCGACATCATCCATTGGGATTTCGATGTTCTTACGCGAAAATTCGAATCCCATAACGACCCGATCAACGATTACGTATCGGATAATCTGATACCTTTCTCCGCATTTCTGGATGTCACACATCCTGAAGACCGTTCCACGTTCTACGATGCGATCCAATCCATGCTGTCCGGCAAGGATCTCAAGATCAATTTCACCTGCCGGATGCAAACCAAACATGACGAAACGTGGCAATACTACAACGTTATCGGTGTTCCTTTCGATCGTGATGAAAACGGAAACATTGTCCGGTTCACAGGCTTCAGGCAGAATATCTCCAAACTTCACCAACTGAACGAGGAGTTGAAAGAACGGAACTACAAAATGGAGCTTACGTTCAAAAACGTCGGAATGTCTTACTGGGATTTCGATGTGGAAAGCGGACAATTCAAGGCCTTTAACGACGCGATCAATGATTTCAACCCCGATAAAGTAATCGCTCCGGAGGATTATCTGAATGCTTCGCATCCGGAGGACAGGGAAAACGTACGCAAGCAAATTGACATCATGATCCGGGGACGGGAAAAGGAATTCAACCTTACTTATCGTTCCAAGACCAAATGGGATCAGGAATGGCAAACAATGCTCGTGACGGGCATTCAGGCCGAGACCGACAAAAAGGGACGCGCCATACGTTATACCGGGATCAAACTCAACAATACGAATTGGGAGAAAATGGTACGGGAATTAAAGGAACTCAAGGAGAAGGCAGAACTGTCCGACCGTCTCAAATCGGCATTCCTGGCCAATATGAGTCACGAGATACGTACTCCGCTAAATGCGATTGTCGGTTTCTCGGAGTTGATGGTCAGTTGTGACGATCCTGCAGAAAAAGCGGAATACCAAAGTATCATCGAATCCAATAATCAATTGCTGCTCCGGCTGATAAACGATATTCTGGATCTTTCGAAAATCGAATCGGGAATTCTCGACCGGAAACGGGAAAAATTCGACATGGCCAAAGTATGCAGCGAACTGTATACAATGATCCAGCCCAAAATAACGAACCCGAACGTCGCATTCCGCATGGACGGCAACTTGCCGGATTGCCGGGTTTTCCTGGACCGGAACCGGCTAAGGCAGGTTTGGATGAATTTCCTTACCAATGCAGTAAAATGTACCCGTACGGGATACATAAAAATGGGCTACACCCTGGAAAGGGAAGGCATTCGAATCTATGTCGAAGATACGGGTTCCGGCATTCCGCTCGAATTACAGGAGAGAGTATTCGGCCGCTTCCAGAAACTCAACGAATTCGCCCAGGGAACCGGTCTGGGACTGGCAATTTCCCGGGCAATCATCGAGGCGGCCGGAGGTGAAATCGGTTTCACGTCTGCCGAAGGCGTCGGCTCCACATTCTGGGCCTGGATTCCCTGTGAGATGGAGATTCCGGAACAGTCCGAGCCAAGTAGCCCGACGATTCCGCCTCAAGGATCGGTACACGGAGGAATCGAGACAAAAGACATGAAAATCCTGATCGCGGAAGATAACGACAGCAACTATCTGCTGGTACAACACATTCTCAAAAATTATAGTCTCACCCGGGTTCAGAACGGTGCGGATGCAGTGAACAAAGTGCGTGAAGGGGATTTCAACATGGTACTCATGGATATGAAAATGCCGATTATGGGAGGCATCGAGGCAACCCTAAAAATCCGGGAATTCAACCCCCGGATCCCGATAATCGCCCTTACAGCCAATGCATTCGACTCGGACAGAGCCGATGCACTCGCTGCCGGCTGCAACGCTTTTCTGGCCAAACCTCTGAAAAAGAATCAGATATTGGAATTGCTTTCCATGAAATGGTAATCCGCCTTAGGGAAAGATATATTCCAAAGCAGCTGATAATTTTAATCCAGACTATTTTTCCGTCGTTGTTTTAGCGGTCACTTGCTTTTACCCTGAGAAGCAACCGCTTCCATTCGACGCCGGATTTCATCGGCATCCCCCAGAAAATAATCGTGCACCAACCGCATCCGCTCGTCGAATTCGAATACGTAAGGCGCTGCGGTAGGCAGGTTCAGCGACGCGATCTGCTCGTCGGAAATCCCTTTCAGATATTTGACAATCCCGCGCAGACTGTTACCGTGCGCTACGACCAACACCTGGTCATACTGCATCAGCGAAGGAAAAACCGTACATTTCCAGTAGGGCAGCGTCCGCTCGATCGTATCTTTCAGCGATTCGGTGCGGGGCAGTTCCACATCGGGAACCTCCCGGTAACGCAAATCGAAACGGGGGTTGCGCGGATCGTCCTCGCTCAAAGCCCCGGGAGCCACATCGTAGCTGCGCCGCCAGACATGCACCTGCTCATCCCCGTACTTCGCAGCGGTTTCCGCCTTGTTGAGTCCCTGTAAAACCCCGTAATGTTTTTCATTGAGCCGCCAACTCTTCTCAACCGGCAGCCATTGGGCATCGAGCCTCTCCAACACACGGTCCAGCGTCTGCACCGCGCGCTTGAGGTAAGAGGTATAAGCCTTCCCGAAAACAAATCCCTCATTGCAAAGCAATTCTCCGGCCCGGAAGGCTTCCTGCACGCCATTCTCGCTCAGTCCGACGTCCGTCCATCCCGTAAACCGGTTTTCCCGGTTCCATTCGCTCTCGCCGTGGCGGAGCAAAACGATCTTTTTCATATTTCGTTTAATTTTCCTGATCCAGTTTGACTTCATTGCGCAGTTCGCCGCGTTCGAACGCACGCAGATTTTCGAGTGTCGTGCGCGCGATATTATCCACTGCCTCGCGGGTAAAAAAAGCCTGGTGGGAGGTGACGATCACATTGTTGAACGACAACAGTCGTGCAAGGACGTCATCACCCATCACCCTGTCGGAAGTATCTTCATAAAAGTATCCGGCCTCCTCCTCGTAGACATCGAGACCCGCCGCCCCGACCTTTTTGTCCTTCAGGCCCTCGATCAGCGCCTCGGTGTGAATCAACTGCCCGCGCCCCGTATTGATAAGCATCACACCCGGTTTCATCAGTCCGATCGACCGGTTGTCGATCATATAACGTGTCTGCTCGGTGAGCGGACAATGCAGCGAAATAATGTCCGAACAGCGGTACAATTCATCCAGCGGCAGATATTCGATGCCCGCCTCGGCTGCATAGGTTGCGTCGGGATAAAGATCGTATGCAACGACCTTCATCCCGAATCCCTGCAGGATATGGATCAGTACCCGGGCAATCTTGCCCGTACCGATTATTCCGGCCGTCTTGCCATGCATGTCGAACCCCAGCATACCGTGCAGCGAGAAGTTGCCGTCGCGCGTCCGCCAGTAAGCCCGGTGTATTTTGCGGTTGAGCGCCAGCATCAGCGCTACGGCATGTTCCGCTACGGCATAAGGGGAATAAGCCGGTACCCGAACCACGGGAATGCCGCTGTCGGCCGCAGCCTTCAAATCCACATTGTTGAATCCCGCACAACGCAGGGCAATCAGTTTCACCCCAATTTTATGCAACTTGCGGATGGTTTCGGCATCGGCCGAATCGTTCACGAAGATGCAAACGGCTTCGGCGCCCTCTGCGAGAGCCACATTATTGGCATTGAGGTGACTGCGATGATAATTTATATCCAGGCCGAATTCGGGATTGATCCGGTCGAAACTTTCCCTGTCATAGGGCTGTGTTCCGAAAAAAGTGACTTTCATTCGATTTCGTATTAACCGTATACCAAACGGATTTCGATCAGGGGGATTATGCGATCGTCACGCTTTCATCCAGGTAAACGTCCTGAATGGCGTTCAACAACGCTACGCCCTCCTTCATCGGACGCTGGAAGGCCTTGCGGCCGCTGATAAGACCCATGCCTCCCGCGCGCTTGTTGATTACGGCGGTCTCGACCGCTTCGCGCAGGTCGGATTCGCCGCGCGACTCGCCGCCCGAATTAATGAGTCCGACTCGCCCCATGTAGCTGTTGGCCACCTGATAGCGGCACAGGTCGATCGGATGTTCGGAACTCAGCTGCGTATAGACGCGTTCGTCCGTCTTGCCGAACTTCAACGCGGTAAAGCCGCCGTTGTTGACGGGAAGTTTCTGCTTGACGATGTCGGCCTTGATCGTAGCCCCGAGGTGGTCTGCCTGACCGGTCAGATCGGCTGCCGCGTGGTAGTCGATCCCGTCTTTTTTAAAAGCCGGATTGCGCAGGTAGCACCAGAGAATCGTTGCCATTCCCAGATCGTGTGCGTAGTCGAACGCCTGCGAAATCTCGACGATCTGACGCCGGCTTTCCGTCGATCCGAAATAGATGGTCGCTCCGATCGCGGCGGCTCCCATATTCCACGCATCGCGTACCGATCCGAACAGTATCTGGTCGTGCGTATTGGGGTAGCTCAACAACTCGTTGTGGTTGATTTTCACCACGAAAGGAATCTTATGGGCATACTTGCGTGCAACGGCACCCAGTACGCCGAACGTGGAAGCCACGGCATTACAGCCGCCCTCGATTGCCAGTTTCACGATGTTCTCCGGATCGAAATAAGCAGGATTGGGCGCGAACGAAGCCCCGGCAGCATGCTCGATCCCCTGATCCACGGGCAGAATGGAAACATAGCCCGTTCCAGCGAGGCGTCCGTGATGCAGCAGCCATTCGAGGCTGCCCAGCGTCCTGATATTCCGATCGGAGGTCATCCACACGCGGTCCACCGCTTCGCCCGAAGGCAGGTAAAGCATTTCCTTGCCGATCGTCTTGCAGACGTGGGAGAGCAGGTATTCGGCTTTGTCGCCGAGAATTTCGACTGTCTTACTCATGGCTTTCATGATTTTTAATGATTTATCCCTCACCCTGCAATTCGGGTTCCAAACGGTAAAATTTAAAATTTCATGGTAACAAGCCGCGAAGTTCGGATTGGTGGAACCGTTCCAGTACTGCACATAAAAAGAACGAGGAGTGATGAACTCCCCATCCCCGAAATTTCAGCATTCCTTTACCGACAGATAAACAAGAATTCCTATAAAAACAAGAAAGAACAACAACGCATAGACAAGTCTCTTTGTTGTAAATTTTCGAGGTCTATAAATAATCTTATTCATGCTCGTGATCCTTGTGAAAGGGAAACCTCTATTTCTTGGTATTTCTGTATTCGGTGGGGGATTCGCCCGTATGTTTCTTGAAATAACGTCCCAGATAGGACTGGTCGGGGAAATGAAGGCGATAAGCGATTTCCTGTACCGAAAGATCGGTCGATTGCAACAGCATCTTGATTTCCAGCAACACCGAACGGTCGATGAATTCCTTCGCCGAACTGTGCGCCACCGTGCGCACGATCGTTGAAAGATAGCGGGTCGAGATACACAGTTTATCGGCATAGAACGCGACTTCCCGTTCTTTCGCACAATTTTCATGTACCAAAGCTACGAACCGGTGGAAGAGTTCCGTCTGGCGGGTCGTCGTTTCCGGCATCCGGTGCTGGCGTGCAGCGAAACGCTGCAACTTGTCGTAAACCTCCAGCAACACATTCTGAAGCCTGTTTTTGATGATCGTATTACGAAATATGTTTCCCCGGTCCCGGTAGGTATATGCCGCCATCTGGAACCAGATGGCAGCTCCCTCGATCACCCGCGCCGGCGGATGGGAAATCGGACTTTCGCGCAGTTGATGGAAAAACGACGGTTCGAGCCGGAAAGCAGCTTCGGCGAACAAATCCCGGGAAAAGGCACAGTAAGTCATCCGGAAATCGTCCGTGCGATCGGTCAGCATCAGCATCGATCCGGGCAACAGCAACACGATGGTATTACGGCACACATGGCCCTGACATTGATTCACAGTGGCTTCGGCACTTCCGCTCCGGCAGAATAGGATCGCTCCGTTTTCACACCGGCTGGCGTAATTGCTGAAAAAGATAAAATCGGACTCGCCGACCACAAATTGTTCGTCGGGAGTGGTCAATATGGGATTCGTTGCAGGCATAAGATTTCTTTTTTCGAACAAATTTAGTGAATTTCTCACAAATAAACTATTATTTGTTCCGAAAAGTCCGAATACTGTTCGCAATATCAAGGTTTGTTTCCGTCACTTTTTGGGTACTTTTGCACCTGAAAAAGTTTTTTAGTTTAATAGTGAAGAAAGTTATGAAGCAGAAAATTATGCAGGCAGCGCTCGTCGCTTGCTGTATGGCAGCCGTTTCGTGCGGACAAGCACCGGTTGCACAAGGCCCCGCGGAATACTCCGTGATGACGATTTCGGCCACCGACCGCGAAATCCCGAGCAACTACTCAGCCACCATTCGCGGACGGCAGGACATCGACATCTATCCGCAGGTTTCGGGAACCATCTTCCAACTCTGCGTCAACGAGGGACAGACCGTAACGAAGGGACAGACCCTGTTCGTAATCGACCAGGTGCCTTATAAAGCGGCGTTGCAAACCGCCGAAGCGAACGTTGCCGCAGCCAAAGCAGGCGTAGCCACGGCCCAGCTGACTTACGACAGCAAAAAGGAACTTTTCGCCAGGAACGTCGTATCGCAGTACGACCTCTCGACCGCCGAAAACACGTTGCTGACAGCCAAAGCACAACTGGCCCAGGCCGAGGCGCAGCGCATCAATGCGGCGAACAACCTTTCGTATACTGTGGTCAAGAGCCCGGCCAACGGTGTGGTCGGCACGCTGCCTTACCGTGTCGGTGCGCTGGTAAGCGCATCGCTTCCCCAACCTTTGACGACCGTTTCCGACAACTCGGTAATGTATGTCTATTTTTCGATGACGGAAAATCAGCTGCTCGACCTGACGCGCAAATACGGTTCGATCGCCAATACGCTGAAAAACATGCCCGACGTCGGCCTGCAGCTCAACGACGGCACGCTATACGGCGAAGCGGGACGTATCGAGTCCATCAGCGGGGTAATCGACACTTCGACGGGCAGCGTTTCGCTGCGCGCGGCATTCCCCAACAAGAACGGTTTGCTGCACAGCGGCGGTTCGGGCAATATCGTACTGCCCAACCTGCGCGAAAACTGCATCGTCGTACCCCAGGTGGCAACGTTCGAAACACAGGATAAAGTATACGTATATAAAGTGGTGGACGGCGTAGCGCACGGCACCATGATCGACGTGGAAAAAATCAACAACGGCAAGGAATACATCGTCAAATCGGGCCTGGTTACGGGAGACGTGATCGTAGCCGAGGGTGTAGGCCTGATGCGCGAAGGCACGCCGATCAAACCCAAAGGACAGGCACAGGTTGCCGCAACGACTGCCGAAGCGCCTGCCGGAGCAGAAACCCAAACCGAAAAGGAGAAGTAGCATATGACACTCAAAAATTTCATAGAACGACCCGTACTGGCGTCGGTCATATCCATCGTAATCGTAATCGCCGGTATCATCGGACTTGCGACGCTGCCCGTGGAGCAATATCCGGACATCGCGCCTCCGACGGTGATGGTGCGCGCCTCCTATCCGGGCGCCAGCGCCGAGACCATCCAAAAATCGGTCATCGTACCGCTCGAGGAGGCCATCAACGGCGTGGAGGACATGATGTACATCAAATCGGACGCCTCGAACGCCGGTTCGGCATCCGTGACGGTCTATTTCCGTCAGGGCACCGACCCCGACATGGCGGCTGTGAACGTACAGAACCGCGTGGCAACGACAACCGGTTCGCTGCCCGCCGAGGTGACGAAGATCGGCGTGACGACCATGAAGCGTCAGACTTCCATGCTGAAGATCTTCTCGCTGTACAGTCCCGACGACTCCTACGACGAGGCTTTCCTTGCGAACTACATGAAGATCAACATTCAGCCTCGCGTGCTGCGGATCCAGGGCGTCGGTGAGTTCTTCGTGCTGGGTGCCGACTACTCGATGCGCATCTGGCTCAAACCCGATGTCATGGCCCAGTACAAACTCATTCCGTCGGACATCACGGGAGTTCTGGCCGAGCAGAATATCGAATCTGCCGCCGGAACGTTGGGCGAGAACTCGGACAACACGTTCCAGTATACTATGAAGTACCGGGGCCGTCTGATAACGCCCGAAGAGTTCGGCCAGATCGTGATTCGATCCCTGCCCGACGGGGAAGTTTTGCGTCTGAAAGATGTGGCCGATATCGAACTGGGCAGCGAATCTTACGCTTACAAGGGATATACCAACGGCCACCCGGGTATCAGCGCCATGGTATTCCAGACCGCCGGATCGAATGCGACTGCCGTCGTGAACGACATCGACGCACTGATCGAAGAGGTTCGTGCGGAGCTGCCCCGCGGCGTGGAGATCACCGGTCTTCAAAGCGTGAACGACTTCCTCTACGCTTCGATGAACGAAGTGATGAAAACCCTGATCGAGGCGATTATTCTGGTGGTTCTGGTGGTCTATATCTTCCTTCAGGACATCCGGTCGACGCTTATTCCCACCATCTCGATCCTCGTGGCGTTGGTCGGTACGTTCGGCTTTCTGGCATTTGCCGGATTCTCGATCAACCTGCTGACCCTGTTCGCGCTGGTCCTTGCAATCGGTACGGTCGTCGACGACGCCATCATTGTGGTCGAAGCCGTGCAGGCGCGTTTCGACGTGGGCTACAAATCCTCCTATATGGCCACCATCGACGCCATGTCGGGTATTACCTCCGCCATCATCACCTCGACCATGGTCTTCATGGCCGTGTTCATTCCCGTAGCGATGATGGGCGGTACGTCGGGTACGTTCTATACGCAGTTCGGTATTACGATGGCCGTGGCCGTCGGAATTTCGGCGATCAACGCATTGACGCTTTCGCCGGCCCTTTGCGCTCTGCTGCTGAAACCTTACCTCGATGAGAACGGCGAAATGCGCGACAACTTCGCCGCACGTTTCCGCAAGGCCTTCAACACGGCTTTCTCGGCTATGGTCAACAAATACAAGCACGGCGTACTGCTCTTCATCAAGCACCGCTGGCTCATGTGGTCGACGCTGGCACTGGCTTTCGCAGCCCTTATCCTTCTGATGAAAACGACCAAGACGGGTCTGGTACCCGACGAAGACCAGGGTACGATCATGGTCAACGTGACCACGGCCCCGGGCAGTTCGCTGGAAGAAACCAACCAGATCATGGAACAGGTTTCGCTGCGCATCAAGAACATTCCTCAGATCCGCGACTACATGCAGGTTGCCGGTTACGGCATGATCGCCGGTCAGGGTTCTTCTTATGGTATGTGTATCATCAAACTGAAGGACTGGGAAGAGCGTCCGAACAAGGAGGACGACGTGAATGCAGTAATCGGGCAGATTTACGGTCGTACGGCCGATCTGAAGGATGCACAGATTTTCGCCGTGGCACCGCCGATGATCTCCGGTTACGGTACTTCGACCGGTTTCGAGATGTACCTCCAGGACCGCGCCGGAGGCGACATCAATGATTTCTATAACATCTACCTGCAATTCATCGGCGCGCTGAACCAGCGTCCGGAGATCGCACGCGCCTACTCGACCTTCAACATCAACTTCCCGCAGTATGTGGTCGACATCGACGCTGCGAAAGCCAAGCGGGCGGGGATTTCGCCGACGGAAATTCTTTCGACCCTTTCGGGTTACTACGGAGGTCAGTACGTGTCGAATATCAACCGTTTCTCGAAGGTGTACCGCGTGATGATCCAGGCCGATCCGAAATACCGTCTCGATACCGAATCGCTGAACAATGTCTTCGTGCGCATGCAAAACGGGGAGATGGCACCGATCAGCCAATTCGTGAAACTGACTAAGGTATACGGTTCGGAGGTGCTGAGCCGCTTCAACATGTACAACTCGATTGCCGTGAGCGGTATGGCTGCCGACGGATATTCGTCGGGCGACGCAATCGAAGCCATCCGCGAGGTTGCCGCTCAGGTGCTGCCCAAAGGCTACGGTTACGAGTTCGGCGGCATCACTCGTGAAGAGAGCCAGACCTCGAGCAACACGGCGATCATATTCGGCATCTGTATCCTGCTGATCTACCTGATCCTGAGTGCGCTTTACGAAAGTTTCATCATTCCGTTCGCCGTCATCCTCTCGGTACCGTGCGGCCTGATGGGTAGTTTCCTCTTCGCCAAGATAATGGGGCTGGAGAACAACATTTACCTGCAGACGGGTCTTATCATGCTGATCGGTCTGCTGGCCAAGACGGCTATCCTGCTTACGGAATACGCCGCCGACCGCCGCGCCGCCGGCATGAGTCTCACGCAGGCCGCCGTATCGGCCGCCAAAGTCCGTCTGCGTCCGATCCTGATGACCGTGCTCACGATGGTATTCGGTATGATCCCGCTGGTGCTTTCGCACGGCGTAGGCGCCAACGGTAACTCGACCCTCGGTTCGGGCGTCGTGGGCGGTATGATTATCGGTACGCTGGCGCTGCTGTTCCTCGTGCCGACGCTGTTCATCGTCTTCCAGACCCTGCAGGAGAAGATCAAACCGCTGGAGTTCGATCCCGATCCGCAATGGTCGGTACGCGCCGAAGTGGAGGAGTGCAAAAATGAGAAACTTGATGACGAGGAGGAAAAATAAGATGAAAAAGATATTGATTCTTTGCGCCGCAGTGGCGTTTACAAGCTGCGGCATCTATAAACCCTATACCCGTCCCGAGGTGCAGACCGACGGACTGTACGGAGACGCCGAGACGGCCGACACCGCAACCATCGGCAATATCGCCTGGCAGGAGATGTTCACCGATCCGCAGCTGCAGGTATTGATCGAGCAGGCGCTTGCCAACAACACCGACCTGCAATCGGCACACTGGCGCGTGAAGGAAGCAGAAGCCACGCTCAAATCGGCACGCCTGGCCTACCTGCCGTCGTTCAACTTCGCACCGCAGGGCGCGATCAGCAGTTTCGACAACAAGAATACGACCAAGACGTACAACATTCCCGTAACGGCGAGTTGGGAGATCGATATCTTCAACCGCCTGACGAACTCCAAGCGTAAAGCCAAAGCCCTCTACGCACAGAGCCAGGAATACGAGCAGGCCGTAAAGACGCAGCTGATCGCCGGGGTGGCAAACCTCTATTACACGCTGCTGATGCTCGACAGCCAGTATGAAATTACGGCGCAAACCGCCGACCGTTGGCGTGAGGGTGTGCGCACGATGCAGGCCATGAAGGAAGCCGGGATGACTACCGAAGCAGGTGTGGCACAGTACGAGGCCACCTACCTGAGCATCGAAGCATCGCTGCGCGACCTGAAGTACCAGATCCGCGAAGTCGAGAACAGCTTCTGCTCGCTGCTGGCCGTAGGGCCGCAGACCATCGTGCGCGGAAAACTCGAAGCGCAGGAGGTTCCCGCCGAGCTTACGGTAGGCATACCCCTGCAGATGCTGACGAACCGGCCCGATGTACGCAGCGCGGAGTATTCGCTCATGCAGGCCTACTACGCGACCAGCGAGGCCCGTTCGGCACTTTATCCGTCGATTACGTTGAGCGGTACGCTGGGATGGACGAATAGTGCGGGTTCGATGGTTGTCAATCCGGGTAAACTTTTGCTCAATGCCGCCGCTTCGCTCGTGCAGCCGATCTTCAACGCAGGCGCCAACAGGGCGCGTGTGAAGATCGCCAAAGCACAGCAGGAGGAGACCAAACTGAGCTTCCAGCAGACACTGCTCAACGCAGGAGCCGAAGTGAACAACTCGCTCGCCCAGGTGCAAACGGCCCGTAACAAAGTCGAATTCCGCACGCAGCAGGTTGCAGCGCTGGAACGCGCCGTCGAGAGCACCGAACTGCTGATGCGTCACGGCAGCACGACCTACCTGGAGGTATTGACCGCACAGCAGACTTTGTTGTCTGCGCGTCTGTCTCAGGTTTCCGATCGTTTCGATGAAATCCAGGGTGTCGTAAATCTCTACCAGGCACTTGGCGGAGGACGCGACCTGGACAAGGAGAAGAAGTGATGAAGCGGGGAGCGACCAGAGAAGAGATCATCCGCGCTACGCGGGAGCTCATCACCCGGAACGGCATCCGTGCCGTCCGGGTGGATGAGATCGCGCAGACGCTCGGAATCTCGAAGCGCACCCTTTATGAAATGTTCGCCGACAAGACCGACCTGGTACAGGCCTGCCTGGTCGAAATGGGACGGCTCAGACAACAACGGCTCTCGGCCACCAATCGTCGCCGCTCGGGCAATTCGCTCCAGAAAGCCTATGCGATGGTACACGAATACGTCGACGATCTTTTCAAGGTCGAGAGTTGTTTTCTGGCAGACATACGCCAGAAGATTATTTTCGCCGAACATTACGACGAGTACCGGACATTCTGGCACGCACAACTGACCGAACTGCTCGAACGCAGCAAGCAGGAGGGCTATTTACTGCAGGAAATACACGCCCGGTTATTTGCCGACCGGATTATGACGACACTCTATGAACTGCGCATGAATCAGGCATCACACGAAGAACTTTACATGTTCTGCCGTACGATGCTCCGGGGTTCCGCAACCCGGTTGGGTATCGAATGGATCGACCGGCATTGAAATCCGGCAACGTCTGCTTATTCAAACCCCCGGAGCAATGCTCCGGGGGTTTTCGTGTCAACAACCGAATAGTTCACCTTATCCGTCAGAGCATTCTCCATTTTCTTGGCGGTGGCCGCCGGTACAGATAGGGCTGCATGCCCGTGTAAATTAACCGGAACAAAAAAACAGCCCCTTTCGGGGGCTGTCCTTCATTTACTTAATTTGAAATCACTGAAAAAGCAGATTGTCTTTGGCTTCGTCCTTGTACCATGCGGCATGTACCGTTCCTCCCGATGCTGCCCAGGAATTGAAGTACCTGTAAGCCTGGCGTATATCGCTGCGTTCACTCGGATGCCTGAATTCGCCGGGGATCATCAGGCCCCACATCATACCGTTATTCGCCGTTGCGTTGCCCGTCATTACGAAATACTTGTAAGGTTGGGCCTCCGTCACGGTATTAAGCCCCGAAACATCGCCGTACTTCGTCGGCCTGTAACCGGCCATGTGCACTTCGGTCTTGCGCTCGAAAACAGTCGCTTTCCCCGGATTCACTACGATGAAGGCATTCAACGTCGACTCCAATACCGCAGCGGGTTCAACAGGCTGGGAGAACGTAACGGTAGTCGAAAATTTGGTGGTCGCCACCTTTGGCATTTCCCGGAAAGTATTGATGAAAGTGGAGGAGACATCGAAAACCTCGGTTACCGAATTAAACAAGGGTATCACGGCATATTCGTTGCCCGGCTCCAGCCCGGCACCGGAGAACGGCCCGGCCCCGAAAGCCCTGTTCGTCGTCTCCACGGATGCTACCTGCCCGCTCCTGATTCCATCGAGTTGAACCGCAAACGCAAGACTGCTTGCCGACCCCGAAGCCACCGGTTCCCAGTTGATACGGATCGATTCGACCAGCCCCTGTTTGGATTCACGGCGATCGACGCTCATCCGCACGACCACGTCATTCATATCGTAATCCCCCGTCCAGGGCCAGTTATCCTCGAAACAATACGTATATAGTGCACCGGCAACGTCGATGTATTCCGGCTCCGGCTCAGGTTCCTGCTCGATTACGCCCTTACCTCCGTTACATTTGCTCGCGGGAATATTCACCATCTGCTTTTCGCGCAGCACAGCGCCTTTCACAAAATATTTGCTGTCGTCGATCTGGTATTTTTCACCAAGCTCCGAAGCGTCGTAAACCACCTCCATCGGTCCCTGGAATTTCGTAAAAGCACCGGAACGGCATACGGCCTTTTCAAACTTCACCACAGGCATCCGATCGTCGGCACCGGAGGCGCTCTTGAACATATTGCCCTGGCCACTGTCGGATACATTATACTCCCGGGCGATGAAAAGAGACCCGGCGGCCAATTCGAAATCCGTATTGTTGAAGCTGCCTTCACCGATCTCCAGACAGGCATCCGAAGCAAGGAAGAACTTGGCATTTTCGGCTTCGTCGATCTCTTGGATGTACGTATAGCAATTTACATAAAACTTACCACGTGTTTCCAACTCTCCGATACGGGCTGTTCCCTGCTGATAAACCGTATTTCCCGCCTCGATCTTGTAATCCTTTACATCGAGTTCACCGTTTTCGAAGTTCCAGACCGTCACGCTGGAATTGGTTTCCATCTCATCCGCCACGAACACGGCATCGTTATAGAATGTTCCACTATTCGAATATTCCAACTCACCGACAGTCAACGAAGCACCTGCAACGTTATAAAACTCAACCTGATTGTTCAGATCCAGTTTATCCTCTATCACAGACTCTCCGCAGTTGACCACACTTTTGCAGGAAAGATTCGCATTGTCCAGTACGAGCCTGCCTCCCGCAAAAACATAGATTGCAGGCTGCGTTTTCTTTCCGGCATTCTGTGCCGTAAGACTGCCTATCTCCGCCACACCGCCCGGCAACACGGCCAACGTGGCCGTACCGATATGGGCCGAAGCGAGTTTCAGCCGGCCCGCCACATAGAGTATGGGGGATCGATAGGAGCCGAATCCGCCGTTGAGATCGATATTTGCCGTGATTTCAGCTCCGGCGGGAATGTAATAAGCCGGAGCCGCAAATTCCGCCCAACTCGCACCCAACTGATAATTCGAAGAAGGAGTCGTGCGAATCACTGCCCGTACATCGAAATCTCCTTCGGATTTTTCATCGATCCGGGGATAATCGGGCATCGAACTCTCGTCGGCAGCCGGAGTCAGAAACGCCCTGGCAGCAGCTTTTATCATCTTAGCTCCCTCCACAACGATCTGTGAAGCAACAATTGCAGGGCGAACACATACGGTGCCGTCGGGCAGGGTAGTCTGCACGAAAACACTGTCGACGCCTGTCGGCAGCGTAAATGCAGTCCGAAAAGTCGGATTAGCCGGTGTAACGACTCCCTTTGCCACAATGTTGCGCTCAAGGAGCAACGGAGAGGAGTAGACACGAACGACGGCAAAATCTACGGATTCATCCACAGATGGCATCCCGACGCTCATCGATACGTCCCGGACGGTTTTCCAATTAAAATCCGAGGGAATCTTCACGTTCTGGTTCCCGCCGCCGACACCCTCACCGGGTTCTTTCACGCAGGAAACAAGATTAAGGGCTGCTAAAGCCCAGAGAATTGAGGCGATTTTTTTCATAGTACAAATATTATTATACCCTGAATATTCAATACAAAGATAATGATTATTTTTCACGACCTGCAATTTTCGTTCTTTTTCAACACATAAAAGTTCTTTTTATCTATTACGTCTCTAACGTGTCGATCCGCCGAATAATTCCGGTTCAGAGAAAATGTTAAATAACAATCTGTAAATCTGAATCATACGTCTAATGTCGAGAAAAGAATAAGATTCTATGCCGGTTTGTATCTATATGAAGAAAAAAACGTATCTTTGCCGACAACACGATAAACACTACATGCAAACTCAGTCCGTTTATTCCATGTCGTTATCCGCCATGATGTGCCAGATGTGCATGCGCAACCGCTTTTGCCGGGTGTAGATTTTTCGTGCTCACGAATGACACAATCCGGCTTCCGAGAGGCCGGATTTTTTATGACCGATTAAAAACAGAAATATGTCTTCAATGAATTACCGTTTCGAAACCCTTCAGGTTCACGCGGGCCAGCAGCCCGATCCGGTCACCGGAGCCAGGGCGGTACCCATCTATCAAACTTCGTCCTATGTCTTCGACAGCGCCGAACAGGGCGCCGCACGCTTCGCCCTCAGGGAAGGCGGCGACATCTATACCCGCCTGAGCAATCCGACCACCTCGGTTTTCGAGCAGCGTATGGCCGCACTCGAAGGCGGTACCGATGCCGTAGCAGCCGCATCGGGCATGGCTGCCCAATACCTCGCATGCTCGAACCTCGTGCAAATGGGGGACAATATCGTCAGTACGTCATTTCTTTACGGCGGAACTTTCAGCCAGTTCAAACACACGTTCGCCCGTATGGGTGTCGAAGTGCGTTTTGCTGCGGGCGACGGCATCGAAACCATTGAAGCGCTCATAGACGACAACACCAAAGCCATTTATCTGGAAACCATCGGTAATCCCGAATTCAACGTGCCCGATTTCGAGCCGATCGTAGAACTTGCACACCGTCACGGTATCGCCGTTGTGGCAGACAACACGTTCGGTGCCGGAGGCTATCTCTGCCGCCCGGCCGAATGGGGCGTAAACGTCGTGACCCACTCGGCGACCAAATGGATCGGCGGCCACGGCACGAGCCTGGGCGGGGTGGTGATTGACAGCGGCAATTTCGACTGGGGAAACGGGAAATACCCGCTCTTGAGCGAGCCGTCGGAAGGGTATCACGGATTGAACTTCTGGAAGGAATTCGGACCGACGGCTTTCGCAGTCCGCACCCGCAGCGAAGGGCTGCGCGACATCGGCTCCTGCATCAGTCCGTTCAACTCGTTCCTGCTGACACAGGGACTCGAAACCCTTTCGCTGCGGGTGCAGCGCAGCGTGGATAACGCTCAGGAAATCGCCGAATGGCTGGCGGGACATCCGAAGATCGAGTGTGTCAGCTATCCGGGTCTGAAAAGCAGCAAATACCACACGCTCGCAAAAAAATACCTGCGCAACGGGTTCGGAGGCGTATTGACTTTCCGTGTGAAAGGGAATGTGCGGCAGGCGGCAAAAATTGTGGATAACCTCCACCTGATCAGCCACCTCGCCAATGTCGGCGACGCAAAAACCCTGCTGATCCATCCGGCATCGACCACCCATGCCCAACTCAACGAACGGGAATTGGAGGCATCGGGCGTTTACCCCAATCTGCTCCGGTTATCGTTGGGTATCGAACATATCGACGACATCCGCCAGGATCTCGAACAGGCACTCAAGCAACTCTGATGGAGGCACATATTTACAAATATGCCGGGCCGTTCGAGCTGGAAACGGGACACACGCTGCCGGAGCTGGTCATAGCCTACCACACCTATGGCGAAATGAACGCCACACGCGATAACGTCATCTGGGTATGTCACGCGCTCACGGCCAATTCGGACGTGGCGGACTGGTGGCCGCACACCGTCGCAGCGGGACGTTTTCTCGACCCCGCAAAACACTTCATCGTTTGCGCCAACATTCTCGGCTCACACTATGGGACGACAGGGCCTCTGCATCCGAATCCTTCGACCGGACAGCCCTGGTATGGAGATTTCCCGCCGTTCACCATCCGCGACATGGTGCGGGCACACCGCTTGCTGGCCGGAGCACTCGGCATCGCACGGATCGACACGCTGATAGGCAGTTCGGTCGGCGGTTTTCAGGCGGTGGAATGGGCCGTCACGGAGCCTCGGTTCATCCGGCAACTCGCCCTGATTGCCACGGCGGCCAAAGCCTCTCCCTGGACAATCGCCATCGACGAGACCCAGCGTATGGCCATTGCCGCCGACTGCACTTTCGGGCAGCATAGGCCGGATGCCGGCCAAAGCGGTTTGGCAGCGGCACGCGCTATCGGTCTTTTGACCTACCGGGGATCAAAAGGCTACAACCTCACCCAGCAGACACCGGGCGAGCCGCTCGTCGGATTCCGGGCCTCGAGTTACCAGCAATACCAGGGTCAGAAACTCTGCAAACGGTATAATGCCTACTCCTATTATGCCATTCTCAATTCGTTCGACACACACGACGTGGGGCGGGGGCGCGGTGGGGTAGCTGCGGCTCTCGCCCGTATCACGGCACGTACGTTGCTGATCGGCATTACGACCGACCTCATTTTCACTTCGGAAGAGATGCGGGAGTTGAGTGCCATGATTCCTGAAAGCAGTTACCATGAAATCGACTCCCCGTTCGGTCATGACGGCTTCCTGGTCGAACACGAGCAGCTGAACGGGCTACTTCTACCATTCGTAAACAATTAAATAAGCAGATATGAGCACTATTAAAATCGGTCTGTTCGGGTTCGGCGTCGTCGGGCAAGGCATCTACGAAGTCGTCCGGAAATCGAAAAACGCCCATGCGGAGATCGTCAAAATTTGTGTCCGTAATCCGGACAAACCCCGCAAAATCGAGATCGACAAATCCTATTTTACCACTTCGCCGCAGGAAATTCTCGATAATCCGGAAATCAGCTTGATCGTGGAAGTGATCGACGAAGCCGAAGCAGCCTATGAAATTGTCAAAAGCGCTTTGCTGAAAGGAATTCCCGTGGTATCCGGCAACAAAACGATGCTGGCCCACCACCTGCCCGAGCTGATCGAGATCCAGAAAGCAAACGATGTGGCTCTGCTCTACGACGCTTCGTCGTGCGGTTCGATCCCCGTGATCCGGAATCTGGAGGAGTACTACGACAACGACCTGCTGCTGGAAGTGAAAGGCATACTGAACGGATCGTCGAACTATATCCTTTCCCGTGTTTTCGACCACGCCGACACCTACGCCAATGCGCTCGCGCAGGCTCAGGCATTGGGATTCGCCGAGAGCGATCCTTCCTTCGACATCGAAGGCTACGATTCGCTTTTCAAACTGGTCATCATCACCGTACACGCATTGGGCACTTACGTGGCGCCGGAAAATATCTTTACTTACGGCATTTCGACCATCCACGAATCGGACATTCGCTACGCGCGGGAAAAAGGGGTCAAGATCAAGTTGGTGGCTCAGGTCGTGAAGGTGAGCGACGTACATTTCACGATGTTCGTCATGCCGGAATTCGTCACGCCCGACAAATACATTTACAGCGTCGACGACGAGTACAACGGCGTAGTCATTCGCGGCGAATGTTACGACCGGCAGTTCATGTTCGGCAAAGGAGCGGGCAGCCTGCCGACGGCTTCTTCGATCCTGAGCGACATCATGGCCCGCCAGCACAGTTACCGGTACGAATACAAGAAGCAGAATTATGTGCAGAAACCCGATTATACGACGGACATTACGCTGAAAATCTATGCCCGCTATTCGGTAACCAATGTGCCGCACATCCTTAAATTCAGCAAAATCCACGAACAATATTACAGCGACGAAAGCAACTACGTGATCGCCGACGTGACGCTGTCCGAATTACTGGCCAAACGGGATCGATTGCGGGGTCAGGACGTATTTTTGGCCAATATTCCGATTTTTTTCGTCAACCGGTAAATTACCCTGTGAACGCATCCGACAAACAAGCCCCGGGATATTGTCCCGGGGCTTGTTGCAATTCGACAGATACTACCGGACGTCTTTGACACAGCGCAGGGAAACACCGTTCTTCTCAAGCATAGCCACAATTTTGGTTATGGTATTATCTTCGAGCGATAAATAATTATGCTTTCCGCTCTCTGCGGCATTCGTAACACCCAGCAGAAAACCTTTAATTCCTCCTGAATAGTATGTTTTCTGAGATTCCATCCAATATCCGCCACCGACGGCAAAGTCCTCCGGTACGGATGCCTGAAGTAGCGTGGAAAAATCGTCATCACCGGGAATATGCCAGCCTTCGGGACAAATGCCCCGTACATAACCGTCGGTATAAGTCACCACACCTCCGGTAGCCGTAGAATAATCATAGAGCATGCCTTTTTCTTTGATATAATCCGCCTCATTGCATGCCTGACCCGACAGGCTCGGATACCAGACACCGGCGTTCAACAGATTTTCATTCGGAATCCATCGGAGGTTTTCGGCCATCCAAACCCGTCCGTCGATTACGGTCGTCCGGTAATTCTCCCCCTGATAGTTCAACACCTCTCCGTTTTCCTCCTGACCGATTTCCCCACCGGGCTGCCAGTTCTCGATATCGCCGCTCAGCGTCAGATCAAGCCCTTTGGCCGTCAGCTTCATCGACACCGTGTACTGTTTGTTGGATTCCAGCACCGACTCCGGAAGGGTTTTCGCATAAGTCTCTCCGTCGTCCGTGATCGCGGTGAAAGTAAGCGGGGCAGTCTGCGGCACCAAAATCACTTCATAGAGCGTTCCGGCCGTCATCGGAAAAGCTTTGATTCCGGAGGCCGCGACACCGGCTTTTGCCGTTGCGGTTCGGTTCCTGAAGTCGATTTCCGCCGTAAGGCAAGTTCCGCTCACGGTTATGCCCGTCACGGCGGCTTCCGTCTCATTGATCACCGATATACGGACATCCGCCATCACCGAGGCAAAGGTCATCCCGACGGCAGAAGCGGTCGGCCTGACATCGGTTTTGACCGCAACCAGTAAATTGGAAGCCTCGCAACCGGCAGTCTGATCGGCCGCGACGCTGAACTCCGCAGGCGCACCCTTCTCGTCGTAGGGATAATAAGCGGTCAGCGTAGAGGCTTCGTCCAGCTCCTTATACCAGAGAAAGTCGGGCGATGTAAAATACGATCCGTCGTAGGTCATCATCTGGTTAGTCACATACGCTCCCGAGGCACGCGTCACGGTAAGGCCGATACGATCCTCCGGATCGAAATGCAATCCGGTCACACGAGTGATTTTGGGTGCGATTCTCAAAGTAGATACCGGCTGTCCTTCTCTCGTACAGCCTGCAAGGACACCCGCCGTAACGAGCAGCCCGAAAATAAATCTCTTCATAGTTTAAATTTGTTTAGGTAAGGTTCTTTTATCCTTTTAAAACAAATTTAAAACTTTTTATTGCATTATCAAAGACTTATTGTATTATTTTTTATAATAAGAATTATCGAGGCCCAGTGTAAAGCCGTTGCGGCGGAACCAGGTGACAATCGCCATGACGCCTACAAGTGCGGCATTGAAAAAGAAAGCAAAACGGTCGCTGTGCGTATGGAAGATTTCCCGGAAAAGATCGACCAGGAACGGGCAAATCAGCACAGCCAGGTAATTGACCGCCATAACGAAGGACAGAGCCAGGGTGGCATCCCTCGGCGGAGCGATAATGGCCGCCTTATCATAGATCAGAGGCTGCATCGTTCCGTAGCCGAATCCGGTCAGCAGACATCCGGCGACAAGCATCGTTTTATCCCGGAAAATACCCACGCACAGCAATCCGGCGCATATCGAAAGCAACGACACCAGATTCACATATTCCTTCAAGACGTCGATTACCCGGTTGATGAAGAGTCCCGGAAGCATGATCGCCAGGAAGAAAAGGGAGATAAGCACCCCGGAGAACGAACTCTCAAGTTTATACCCGTCGACAAGAAAAGCAGCATAGAATGTAATGGCCAGGACGGAGTAGGTGATAAAGAAGTAGAACAGCATCAGCCCGGTAAGTTTGGGCCGGTCGATACGCTTGTGCCGCATCTGAGCGCTTTGTTCCGGCTCGGGCGAAGAACGCTGCCGTTTGAGGAACAACGATAAAACGAGCGATATTCCCGGTATGGTGTACACCAAAAAAGGGAGATGCCAGTTGACATTGGCCAGATAACCGGCAAGGATCGTCGCCAGCACCAATGTCAGATTATTGATCGCCGAACTCAGGCCGAGCTGCCGCACGCGAAAGTCGCCCGTGAAGTAATCGACGACGAGACCTGTCGACAAGGGAATCACCATACCTGCACCGATACCCAGAATACAACTGATCGTAATCAGTGCTCCCATGCTCCTGGCAAACAGGCAGGCTACACCGCTCAGAAAAAAGATCGTAAGTCCCACAACCAGCAGTTTGAGTTTGTCCCTGCCGACCGAAAGTTTACCCGAAAGCAATACAAAGGGGATAATAAGCAGCGACGGCAGCGACGTAAGCATCTGAATTTCCAAATCCGTAGCTTTGGGAAATATCCGGTTCAGATCGCCGAGAATAGGGGAAATCGCAAGTCCGGGAAGAGACGTAACCGCAGAAACCGACCAGATCGCCAGCAATACAATGAGCGAAATCGTGCCCTTACCTGTTTTTATAACCATTGCACAGAGGTTTTCCCTTGCTTCCGCAACAGTTATACCAAAACAAACGGGCCGGAGCAAATGCTCCGGCCCGCATAAGATTCTTTCACAATGTTCGTTACTCCGCTTTCACGCAGCGAATCTGCATACCGTTGGCCCGGTAGTGGGGTACACCCGATTCGATACCGCTCGACTGAACATCGCGCTTGTTGAAAAAGAAGTAGAAAGCCGCCGAACGTTCCGCCTCGGTACCGGTCGTCCAGTAAAGACCCTCCCAGGGCTGCGCTTCGATCGCCGTATTCCGTTGTGCCGGGACTGGATTGTAGGTATTCTGAATTTTACCGGTCAGATAGGTGCGACGCCCAAGCCCCATGTACAGCGACGAGATATTACCATCGGTCAGCTCCCAGCCGTAAGCATCGGCGAGCTTGTCCGCATCGCCCGACTTGTCGGCGATCGTCAACACGTCGAACGCCTCCGCAGAGGGCACTTTCCAACCCCTGGGACAAGGATCGTTTACCGTTTTCGTCTCGGCCCAACGATTCGCGTCGCGCGATGCGAAGAGCCAGTCATATTTCGAATCTTCGACGCCCTTGATGAAACTGAGCGGGTTCTGCAGTGCATACTCGGCAGTGCCCGTCTGGGCGGAACACTCCACCTCGGTCATGTACACACGGGATCCGGCGGCGTTATACATCGTCGCATTGACCCCTTTAGCCGCGTTGTAAGTACTTGGGCCGACGAACGGCTCCTTGCGACCCCACTGATAATACATACCGTAGGAAGCGAGTATCTCCTCCTGAGTCGAATTGGCATTGTTCAGAGCACCCAGATTGCGGCTCATCACCTTGACTCCGTTCGAATAGGTCAGTGCTTCGGTCTCGGGATTGTAATCCGTGACCCAGATATGCCAACTCCAAATCAGGTTTCCGGTGACATCGTAAGCACCGATCAGGGCATTGCCCTCTATGAGTTTATCGTCATCGTTTGCGCTTACAAGGAACGTAATCGTTCCATTCTTGAATTCGACATATTGCAACGGTGAATTCGCCGTCTGCCAGATCAGCTTGGCACCCACTGTCGGCAAAAGCTCGGAGGTTTCGCCCTTGTGCATGGCATCGATATGGTAAAAAGCGTTTTTCCGGGAGACCAGGTAACAGTTGGACGGTTCCGACGACAAATGCACGGCGTCATACACCCCGACGGCAAGCGAAGCGGAAACCGAACCGCCGTCCGTAGTCGTTCCCGAAAGCACGACCGATCCCGACTTCACATGCTTTTCATCGATCGCATCCGGAGCAGTCACGGAGAGAATCCCCGAAGCAAGGTCGGCTTCGGCTTTCCAACCGTCCGGAACGCTTGTCACAGAGAGCGAACGCACATGCGACGTGGTAAAAGACACGGTCGCCGTGGCACCCAGGCGGTCTATCGCCAACAGTGTAGATTCCAGATTGATCCGTCCCAACACCTCGTCTTTCTTACACGACTGAAACAGCACGGCTGCCGCAATCACCAAGAGCGCGTAGCGGACACCTCTGTTGATCAAACCTTTCATATTTCTCGATTTATCGTATTTCAACTCCAAAAATCTTTGCAAAGATACCAAAAAGGGGGAGATTTCCTACATGCTCCTCCGATTATTTCGATTTAGGAATAATAATTGCCTTCATCTTCAAACGGATTCTAAATTCAAATAGTATGTCGAAAATGAAAATAGAGACGGGCAGTTCTCCCGCCGAAGAGAAATTCAGCATTACAGTAACCGAAAAGGGACCTTATCTGGTTTACGGACGTCCGCCGATGGCCGAGCAGTTCATCATGCCCAACGACCGGAACGAAAGCTGGTATTTTCAGGAAGGAAAACATTTTTCGACAGAATCCGAACCTACGGCACTCTGCCGCTGCGGAGCATCGAAACGCAAACCCTATTGCGACGGGACCCACGAAACGGCTACCTGGGATCCGGAACTGACCTCCCCGAAGGATTCGCTGCTCGACGGTGCCGAGAAAATCGAAGGCGGAACGCTGACGCTTACCGACAATGAAAAATACTGTGTTTTCGCACGATTCTGCCATCCTTACGGCGACGTATGGAACCTGACCGAAGAGTCGGACGATCCCGAGGCCCGGAAACTGGCCATCCGCGAAGCGTCGATGTGTCCCAGCGGACGCCTGATGGCATGGGACAACGCAAGCGGAATGCCCTACGAATTTCACTTCGAGCCGAGCCTGGGATTGATCGAAGACCCCATGATCGGCGCGAGCGGCGGGCTATGGATCAGAGGCGGTATCCCCGTGCGGCGGGAAAACGGAGAGACCTACGAAATACGCAACCGGGTCGTAGTTTGTCGCTGCGGACAATCCGCCAACAAACCTTATTGCGACGGCACGCACGCTTCGATCAAATGGCGCGACAACCTCGAAGGGGAGCCTGCCGGCGAAACACTTCCGGAAAAAGTATATTGAGATTTTTATTGAAAAGCAAGAGCACGCAATGCGTGCTCTTGCTTTATTGGATTTCCGGAAGCCGCCCCTTCAGCATACGGTATAACTCTTCGGTCTTTTCCTGACTTTGCCAGTTGACGATTGCGGGCATTTCGTTTTTTCGGATCAGGTAAATATAGACCGGAACTTTCGCGTCGGTGTTGAGATAACAGCGTGTTCCATCTTTCAGCCGGAAATAGCCCTTGCAGATACCGTTCATCGCCAACCCGTTCGTCCGAAGCGTCGTATACGGCGGTGCTGGACTCAAATACACCGAATCGATTTCGGCGTAAGGCAGCCGCAGCGAATACATTCCCTTAACGACGAACTCCCCGTCTCCGACGATCATTTCGGTTTTCACCGAACAGGTCAGCAGGAACGTAACCGCAGCCGTAATGCCTACACCTAACGTCACACCTATCCAAGCCACGATCTTGACGATGCGCGGTGCGTTCCGGGTCCACAAAAAGATCAGAAACAACCCTCCGAGCAGGCACACCCACAAGGGCACGTAAAACCGCAGCCAGAAAACATGAAACAACATCCCGCCGACGGCGCACAGGATCATCACCCAACCGGTCGCCTTCAGCACCGCTTTACTCTGGACTTTGAGCCGTATCATCAGTTCAGACTGCATGTCGGCATCTTTCGGCACATAGGTAAAACTGAACAGGCGAAGCGGTATCCGGTCGAAGAAAATACCCAGCAGAATCAAAATCGAGCCTGCCACACATAGTATGATACTATCCATCATAATAGAAGGAGTTTAGGTTACACAAAAACGGCGGGAACCAGTGTCCCGCCGCCAATCTTCCGTACTTATTTCTTGTCGGGACGCGAAATGCTCTCCCGCATGGCGGTGTCCGCCATCACGTTCTTCATCTTGTAATAGTCCATGATGCCCAGATTGCCGCTGCGGAACGCTTCGGCCATTGCCAGTGGTATTTCCGCCTCTGCAAGAATCACCTTTGCGCGGGCGTCCTGCGCTTTGGCCTTATTCTCCTGCTCAAGTGCGACAGCCATTGCCCGCCGCTCCTCGGCTTTAGCCTGAGCGATGTTCTTATCGGCCTGCGCCTGATCCATTTGCAACTGCGCACCGATGTTCTTACCCACGTCGATGTCGGCAATATCGATCGACAAAATTTCAAACGCCGTACCCGCATCGAGGCCCTTTTCGAGCACGACACGCGATATGGAATCGGGGTTTTCCAACACTATTTTATGAGAACCGGCCGATCCGATCGACGACACGATACCTTCGCCCACACGCGCCAGCACGGTCTCCTCGCCGGCGCCGCCGACCAACTGTTTGATATTGGCCCGCACCGTCACGCGGGCTTTGGCGATCAACTGGATGCCGTCTTTGGCCACGGCAGCCACGGGAGGCGTATTGATAACCTTGGGATTCACCGACATTTGCACGGCCTCGAACACGTCGCGGCCGGCCAGGTCGATAGCCGTAGCCATTTTGAAATCGAGCGAAATATTGGCCTTCTGCGCCGACACGAGCGCATGAACGACATTCGTTACGTTACCTCCCGCCAGATAGTGCGCCTCCAGCTCGTTGGGATCGAGGCTGAGCCCGGCTTTCGTGCTCTCGATCATCGACGATACGATCGTCGAAGGAGGCACTTTACGCCAGCGCATCAGAATCAGTTGCAGCAGGCTGATGCGCACACCCGACACCAAAGCCGAAAACCACAGTCCCACGGGAATGAAATAGAAAATGAGCCAAATGGCGAAAAGGCTCACGAAGACGATCAGCACGATCAAACCAGCCTGAAAATCCATAATACGATTTAGTTAAGTGTAAGTTATTTAACGGTTTTAACAACGACATTGAAGTTCTCGAACGCAACGACCTCGACCTCCGTTCGGGGATCTACATACGCATCGAGCGATTTGGCTTCGACGATCTTTTCCCCGAACCGGACTTTGCCCATCGGGCAGAGACGCGAAAGCGTCACGCCCCGGTCACCGATCTTCACATCCTGCTCGGCAGGCGTCGGAATACCCGACGACGTAATTTTCTGGCGCAGGGAAAACCGCTGCCACGTTTTAGCCCGCAGTGAAAAGAAGGTGGCGACGATGGACAGCACCACAATCGCCAGTACGACCGCGACACCTGTCAAAGGCCCGTAATCGCGGAACGCCATGTAGATAGCGCTTCCGTAGCACACCAGCGACAAGACGGCCCCGATCGATACGCCTGGCAGCAGGACGATTTCGGCAATCAGGAACAAAATACCGAAAAGAACGAGAATTACGATAAAAAACATAGCCTCGGGATATTAGTTGCTTTTCTGTCCACGTTTCGCCGACCCGGCATAATCCGGATTATTCCCGGAATCAAACTTCGCTTGTCGGAAACGTCTGCTTAAAGATAACGTTTTTTTTCTATTCCGACGTAATTTCGGCAACTTTTATTTCCAGTGCGGGTTCCGCCACGGACACTGCGGCAGCCACCTGATCGGCGACGGCCTTGTCGTCGAAAAGTCCGACGACGAACATCTGCTGCCCCACACGCGAAAGCTCCCGTTCTCCGGCAGTTGCCAGAATCGCCTCTTTCGCCGCATCGGAAAGCGCGGTCGCCCCGACGATTTCAACCCGGTAGGAAGGCTGCGCCTCTTCGGGTTCGCGGGAAAGATTCCGGTATTCTCCGTCTGTCCATACGACCACTTCCGGTCGCAGGAAACCTTTCTTTTTCATCAGCTTCTGCGCTGCATCGGCTTCGGCCCGGGTGGCGAAACCGCCCGCATAATAGCTCCACTTCCCATCGTCGCCGATCAAATAACAAACCGGATAGGCTCCTTTGAAGGTCGAAGCGGCACGTTTGGTATTGAACGTTCCGAGCAGAATCCGGTAAATCGTTCCGTGCGCATAGATACGGCATTCGGGAATGGGATTCTGATACGTATATTTCGGGACAGACGAAAAAGCGATTGAATCGTAGTCAAGGAAGTAACGCTCCGTCACCTCGATTTTCGGCAGGCGGAAATCGACCGCTTCCAGCTGCGCCGCCACACCGCGAAGCGAATCCCGTGCGGCATCGAGCTTCAGTAATTCGGCAACGGCCGTCTCATAATCGACGGCCACTTTCTTCCGCAGAAAATAATCCGCCACCACATCCGAAGCAGTCTGCCCGCGCAGCTCCGTCAGTAACCGGGCCGCTTCCGCCAGCTCTTCCTCCTCACGTGCGAGCACCTCGTCCTGACCGAGTTTGTCGAGCAGGTAACCGTAAGCATAACTTTTGTTATCGAACACATAGTTCCACACCTCACCCAGCGAATCGGCCAGTGCCCGGTTGAAACCCTGCAACACACTGTATTTTTCATAGAGGTCGAGCGCCTCCCGCTCGGTCCCCGCGACAGCGTATTGCTCGGCAAGCGAGGCAATTTCTCCGTAGTTCGAGAAATAACGGTTGACATACTCGACCGCCGTGCGCTCCATACGTTGTGCCTTGCGCAGAGCCGCATAATCGGCTGCAGGCAGATGCTCCCGGAAATAGAGGTTGTCCACCAGGCTGCGCACCTTCAGCGAATCGGGTAGTTCGGGCAAAGTTGCCGCATCCCCGGCCTCCTGCCGGGAAAATCCGGTATCGAGATTGGCCAGCACCCACTCCTGTTCGATCGTATTGATCCGGTCGATCAGGCGGCCTTTCGCATTGCGGATTTCGAAGATCCGCTCTTCGAGGCGCAGAATATCTTTCGAATATTGTTCGCGGTTTGCGGGGTGCTCCCGCAACAATCCCCGCACACGCTCCACGGCATTGACGACCGAATCCTCGCGGATCTGAAGTCCGGCGTCTTCGCGCAGCAGCGACATATACTCCGCATTGTTCTCCAGTCCCGCAATACGGGGTACGATTTCCTGCGCCCGCAGGCCGGTAACGGCCAAAAGCGCGGCGATCAGTACGATATGAAATCTGTAAATCATCTTCTTCATTTGGATTCTATCTCCACCATTTTATAAAAAACAGCTGGATAAGGCCGAAAATCTCCAGACGGCCCAACAACATCAAAAACGAATTGCTCAGTTTTATGACCGTCGGCAACGCGGAGTAGTTATCCAGCGAACCGACCATACCGAAACCGGGGCCTACATTGCCCAGGCAGGCCACCGAAGCGGTAAAACTCGTCAGCAGGTCGATACCGGACAGCGTGGAGACGATCGTGCCGGCAAGCAGGAGCATCAGGTAGGCGAAAATGAAGATCATCACCGAATTGATCGTCTCGTTCTCCTGCATGATGCCGTCGAGTTTGATCCGGATGATCGCATTGGGGTGCTGCTGTTGACGCAGACGTGCCCGCATCATCTTACTGGCCAGCACCAGCCGGTTGATCTTGATGCCGCCGGCCGTCGAACCCGCACAGGCACAGATGATCGATCCGAAGATCAGCAGAATAATGGCAAACGACGTCCAGGTATTCGTGTCGGCCGTGGCGAAGCCGGTGGTAGTGACCAACGACACGAACTGAAACAATCCGTGCATGAACGAAGAACCGAAAGTCGGGTATAATTTGGCAAAAAAGAGACTCAGTGCTATTACAAATCCACCGGCCAGCAGGCTTCCCAGATAGTAGCGGGCTACCTCCGAGCGGAAAATGTTGTTTCGCTTGCCGGTGATCGTGGCATAGATCAAGCCGAAGTGAATCCCCGCCACGGCCATTGAAAAGATCAGGATATAATTGATCGCAGGACTGTTATAGAAGGCCACGCTTGCGTTTTTGGTCGAGAATCCGCTCGTGGCACATGCCGACATCGCATGACACAGCGCATCGAACCAGTTCATACCCGCCAATTTAAGCAGCAGGGTGGAGAGAACCGTCAAGCCGACATACACCACCAGCAGAATCTGCACGATGATCTGCGTCCGGTAGCGGTAGTTGTCTTTGGCCATCGACGAAAGTTCGACATTCGAAAGCGTCATTTTATTGCGGCCCAGGGCAGGCAGGATCACCAATGCGAACATCACCACGCCCATACCGCCCATCCAGGTCGAAGACATGCGCCAGAACTGCATGCCGCGCGGCAGCACCTCGATGTCCTGCAGAATGGTAGCCCCGGTGGTCGTAAAACCCGAAACGCTTTCGAACCAGGCGTTTTCCAAACTGAACTCACCGCCCCAGAGCAGATAGGGGAACATCCCGACCACACAGGCCAGCAGCCACGATCCCACGACGATGCAATAGCCCTCCTTGTTGGTGATCTGATCCTTCTTCTCGACAAATATCAAGGGGAATGCGCCCAGCAGTGCCGTGAGCAAAGACGCCAGCAGCAGGGGATAGAACGACGAGTCCATACCGCTGACGTAGGAAATGCCTGCCGACAGCAGCATGAACGAAGCGACGAACAGCATCACCACCCCCACATAGCGTAAAACCACGTCCAACCTCATCGCGCTATGCTTTGTTTTGCCGTGAAACGGAAATCAGCGCCTCGATCTTCTCTTTCAGTTCCAGCACTTCGTCCTTGAAATCGGCTTTCGGCGCAAAAGGGATCCGGAACGAAAGAAAGTCTCCCAGCGATTTATTCATGCGCACAACGGGATCGACGCAGTAAAGCGACATAAAATAGAAGAGCATCAGCACGGTGGCGATCATCACCACCAGCGAAATCAATACCGGCGTTACGGCCCGGTAGGCGTTCTTCTTCATCTGCTCCGTGCGAGGCGCCAGCGAACTCTGCGTCGAGGTCATATAATTCTTGATTGCCGAAGTCAGGCGGCTGTAAAGTACCTCGTATTCATCGTTATACCACTTGCCTCCCACCGAATCGACCGAATCCGGGGCACCGAAGGCCAGGTAATTGTCAGTCAGCAGGCGCAATTCTGTGGTGGCAAACGCGAGCGAATCGAGGAACGACTTGTCGAGCGCCTCCTGCTGCGCCACGAGCAACGTGTTCTCGAGGCGGCTCATTCCCGCCCGCGAAAGACTGTCGTAAGAGCGGTCGCCGAAAACAGCCAGGTGGATCAGCGCAATATTCTGCTCGTGGGCTGCGTCGAGCATCTCCTTCGCTAACTCGATGTTGCGTTGGTTGGCTTTGAGGATTTCGTCCGTATCGCGGCTCAGGCGGCTGAGTTCGAAAAACGAGATCATTCCCGAAAAAAACAGCAGGCAGACGATGCTCAGAAACCCGACCGTCACCCTTTTGCGCATACCCGTCATATCAGATTCACTATTTTACGGCAAATATAATGATTTAATCCCGAACTTCCCCCATCAAATCGTGAGATTCGTCCATCGTTCCCAGCCGCACACGGCAGAGCACATTGATCCGGGAGCGATCGTAAGGAGCCTTCACGCGGCGGTAACTGCCCGTATAGCCGAACATCATGCCGCCGCGCCGTGTGCTTTCGAACAACACGACATCCTCCGTACCTTCGGCCCGGGCGCAGAAATCACCGTGCAGACGCGAGCACAATGTCTCCAGTTCCGCCACACGACGCGACGCGACCGACGCCTGCACTTTTCCCGGCAACTGCACGGCAGGGGTGCCGGGCCGCTCCGAAAAGGGAAAGATATGCAAAAAAGCCGGTGCGATCCCTTCCAGGAATTCGCAGGTCGTGCGGAAATCGGCCTCCGTCTCCCCGGGGAAGCCTGCGATCACGTCGATGCCGATGAAAGCGTCCGGCATCCGACGGCGCACCGAGGCTATCCGTTCGGCGAATTTCGCCGTCGTGTAACGGCGGCGCATCAGGCCCAGAATCCGGTCCGATCCGCTTTGCAGAGGAATATGAAAGTGGGGCATGAATTTGGGCGAAGCAGCGCAGAAATCTATTATTTCGTCGGTCAGCAGGTTGGGTTCGATCGATGAAATGCGGTAACGTTCGATCCCCTCCACCTCGTTCAAAGCCCGCAGCAGGTCGATGAATTTTTCACCCGTCGTCCGGCCGAAATCACCGGTGTTGATCCCCGTGATAACGATCTCCTTCTGTCCGCCCGCCGCAATCTGCCGCGCTTCGGCGACCAGGTCGGCAATCGGCATGTTGCGGCTCGATCCCCTGGCATAATGGATCGTGCAGTAGGAACAGCAATAATCGCAGCCGTCCTGCACCTTCAGAAACGCCCGCGTCCGGTCGCCGCTCGAAAAAGCGGCGAAAAACTCCGTCAGCGAATCGGTTTCGCAACTGTACACCTTCGCAGCCCCCTTGCCCGCGAGTTCGACCACCCGTCGATATAATTGTCCTTTATCGTTATTGCTCAACACAATATCCACACCTTCAATCAGCGCAATCTCCTGCGGCTTCAACTGAGCATAACATCCAGTCACGGCGATCAGGGCCGCCGGATTGCGGCGGTGGAGTTTGCGGATCAGATTGCGGCATTTCTTATCGGCGTGTTCCGTGACGGAACAACTGTTTATCACACATATATCGGCTTCGGCATCGGGCGCCACGCGCACGAAACCGCCCCGTTCGAATTCCCGGGCGAGCGTGGAAGTCTCCGAGAAATTGAGCTTGCAGCCGAGGGTATGGAAACTGACTCTGCGTTGTTGCATAATTGCTGTTATTTCCGGGCGAAATTACGAAAACTGTGCGACACGGGGAAACAAACCCGCAAAAAATTAGAATTTACCCAAAACAAAATTTTCGTCCTACGTTGATTTTTCGGAAATTTAGTCTCAAATTTGCAGAAGCAACAGTCTTGGAAGACCAAAGTTTTGTATTTTCCGGATTTTATCTCTACATTTGGCTGTCCTTTCGGGACAATACATTTTAGAGACACTGGAAAGTGTAAGTTTATTCTCGGGTAGTGAACGTAGGAAATTCATTATTACAAACAAAGAGAGTAAGCGGACTTGATCTTCTCGTCATATACCCGTATATGGCGTGGGACTGTTGCTTATTTTTTTGTTTGGCATCCTACGGCCTACTACCCAAAAATAAGCTTCGGCACCACGCTTTCTTTTTTGATAATCCGTTCCGGGGTGCGGGGACATCCAAACTTATTTCAGCTTTATGAAAAAGCTTTTCATTCTGATGGCTGCGGCCGTCGCTCTGAGCGCATGCTCGAAACAGGTTTTCAAAACACACACCGCACGTGTGGCAGGCGTTCCGGCCAAAATGGAATCGATGACGAACATCTCCGATCTGGAGGTCTCCGAAGTCAAGGTAACCGGCAGTAGCAGCGACAAGATTCTCTCGAAGAAACAAAAGGAGGAGAACGCCATTGCGAACGCCCTGCAGAAAACGGGCGCCGACATTCTGGTCGAGCCGCAGTTCACCTACACGTACAACAAGAAAGGCAAGTTGACTTCGGTCGAGGTTTCGGGTTATCCGGCACGCTACAAGCAGTTCCGCTCCGTAACCCGCGAGGACGCAGAGATCATCAACTCGCTGCTCCATCCGTGCAATACGCAGCCGGTGATGTTGGTTCCCGTCGTACAAAATGCAAAATAATAACGCATTGCAGCCATGAAATCCAAATACAATGCGACACTTCCGCTCCTGCTGGCGGCAGTCGTATTCCTCACCACTTCCTGCTCGATGGCACGCCGGGTTCAAACGGCCCGGTCGGTGACGATCGAGGGCAAAGTGACCCAGATGCCGACGGTCGCGGAACTCGACGTGGCCCCGCAACAGGCCAAAGCCGATGCGGAATGGGTCAACCACCTGTTTAAAGGGTCTACCTCATTGAAAACACAGGAGCAGGAACTGATCGCCCAAATCCTTTCGTCGGCAGACGCCGACATCCTGATCGAGCCGAAGATCGCGCACGAGTCGCGCCGCCATTGGTTCCGTTCGAACCACCGGCTTACAATCAGCGGCTATCCGGCACGCTACAAGGAATTCCGCACAGCCACGATGGAAGACATCGAAAAGATCAACGAACTGCGCCATCCGGCAAATGCCCGGCCGACCGTGATCCTCGCCCAGACGGCACAGCCCGCGACGCTGGCTGCGCCCGCCGCATCGCCCATCGCGCGAATCGGCAAGGTTCAGCCCGTGCGGGAGAAAGTTCGGAAACCTTATAGCCGCAAATCGGGTTATCGGGGATTCATAGAGGGAGGTTATATCAATTTCTTCTCTTCTGACGATTATTCGGGCGACGGCTATGCTTTTGGCACGATTCACGGAGCCCAGATCGGCCCGCATCTTTTTGCAGGTGTCGGAGTGGGGTATTTCGGGGCAACTCTCGAAGAAAATTATTACGACAATCGTTACAACGACTACCGCACCACCGACGCTCAACTGGTTCCCGTCTTCATCGATCTGAAAGGTTATCTCCTGAAAAACCGCTTCTCGCCCTATATCGATCTGCGGGGCGGCTACGATGTCTGCGATACCGAATCCTACTACCTCAGCGCAGGTGTCGGCTTCAGTTTCGGACACCTCGACCTCGGAGTCAATTATTTCAAATTCAGACCGTTCAGCGGCATACAGGCCCGGATCGGCATCTCGTTCTGACCCGTTTCATCCTGCTTTTCACGCTCCCGCGCCCTTCGGCGCCGGGAGCGTTTTTTAGTACCGTTCCTTGCTTTACATCTATAAAAAACGTAAATTTGCGCGCAATTAAAGTAACGGGGAATGGAGTTTTTCAACGATCTGATGCAATACGGCTACCTGGCCAATGCCCTGGCCGCCTGTGTACTGTCCGGCATAACGTGCGGCATCATAGGCACCTACGTTGTCTGCCGGCGCCTGGTATTCCTCTCGGGGGGTATTACCCATTCCTCGTTCGGCGGCCTGGGCATCGCCTTCTATCTGGGCATGAATCCCATTGCGGGCGCCATGCTTTTTGCCGTCGGTTCGGCGCTGGGCATCGAATGGGCCACCGACCGGGGCCGCATCCGAGAAGACTCGGCCATCGGCATCATCTGGTCGGTCGGCATGGCTGTGGGCGCGTTTTTCATGAGCCTCCGGCCGGGATACACATCGGGCGATCTGTCAGCCTATCTGTTCGGCAGTATCGTCACCGTCACGCGGGGGGATGTCACGGCGCTGGGGGTACTGACGCTGTTTATTCTTGCCGGTACGCTGCTCTGGCTGCGCCCCGTGATGTACGTCGCCTTCGACCGCGAATTCGCCCGCAGCCGGGGTATCCACACGCAGCTAATCTCTTACCTGATGGCCGCCCTCGTCGCCGCCACGATCGTGCTTTCGATCCGCATCATGGGCATCGTGCTGCTTATCTCGCTGCTGACGATGCCCGTGGTCGCTGTCAACATCCTGACACGCTCCTACCGTACGATCGTATGGAGCGCGCCGCTCGTTGCCGCCGCCGCGAACGTCGCGGGATTGACCGTCAGCTACAATTTCGACGTTCCGCCCGGCGCCGCCATAATATTTACCCTCACCGTCACGATTATAGTAGTAAAACTGTTAACTTTGCGCAAGAAAAAGCCGGCCGATGAAAACCATTCATAAACTCGTCCTGAAGTCGTACCTGGGGCCGATGATCCTGACATTCTTCATCGTGATGTTCGTCCTGATGATGAATTTCGTGTGGCGTTACATCGACGAGCTGGTCGGCAAGGGTCTCAGCGCGGGCATCATCATCGAACTGATGGGCTACGCCATGGCCAACATGATTCCATTGGGACTGCCGCTCTCGATGCTGCTGGCCGCCATCATGACGATGGGCAACCTGGGCGAGAATTACGAACTGCTGGCGATGAAGTCGGCCGGCATGTCGCTTCCCCGCATCATGAAGCCCCTGATTATCGTGGTGAGTGTAATCGCTGTGGGCAGTTTCTTTATCGGCAACAACCTGGTGCCTTACGCCAACCGCAAGATGTACAGCATTCTCTACGACATCAGGCAGCAGAAACAGAGCATCGAGTTCCAGGACGGATTGTTTTTCAACGGCATCAAGGACATGTCGATCCGTGTCGGGCATCAGAACCCCGAAACGCATCTTTTGAACGACGTGCTGATCTACGACAACAGCTCGGCAAACGGCAACATGAATACCACGGTAGCCGACTCGGGGTACATCCGTCTATCGGACGACAAGAAATTCCTGCTTGTGACGCTGTTCAACGGCGAGACCTACGAGCAGACCCGCAACTACCAGCAATGGTTCTCGAAAAGCAGCCTGCGCCATCATATCTTCGACAAGCAGGATCTCAAGATCGCCATGTCGGGTTTTGCGATGGAACGCACCGACGCCAACGAATTTTCCAACTCCCAGACCAAGGACATCAACGAACTGCAAAAAGACATCGACTCACTGGAGGTGGAGGTTAACACCATGACTACCCGCTCCTACGAACCGCTGCTGAAGGAGCAGATTTTCGTGCGCGACAACTCCGTGCTGCCGCAGCCGGACAGCCTTCGGGTAGACAAAAGCGAGTACCGCGACATGATCGCAATGGATTCGATCCTGACACTCCCCGTACGCGAAAAGGAGCGCATCTGGGATCAGGCGAGGACCCTGGCCAAAAACTCGCGCAACATGTTCGGTTTCGACGAATCGATGAGCAAAGAGGCGCTCAACCAGCTCTACCGCAGCAAGGTGGAGTGGCACCGCAAAATGTCGCTTCCGGTCTCGATCATCATCTTTTTCCTGATCGGGGCACCACTGGGTGCCATTATCCGCAAGGGAGGCCTGGGTATGCCGATCGTGATTTCCGTGATCTTCTTCGTGTTTTATTATATTATCGCCATCACGGGCGAAAAACTGGCAAAAGAGGGTAACTGGGACGCCGTGTACGGCATGTGGCTCTCTACCTTCATCCTGACGCCGATCGCCATCTATCTGACCTATAAGGCGACCAATGATTCGGCACTTCTCGATACCGACTGGTACATCGGCCGTTTCAAGGCCCTCAAAGAGAAGGTGACATCGAAGTTCAAAAGCAAGAAAAACGAAATAAAATCCAAACACAATGACAAACAGCAAGATTCTAAATAGCGTCGGGGAGGCAATCGAAGACTTCCGCAACGGTAAAGTGGTGATCGTGGTCGACGATGAAGACCGCGAAAACGAAGGCGACTTCATCGTCGCGGCCGAAAAGATCACCCCCGAGATCGTGAACTTCATGCTCAAAGAGGGGCGCGGTGTGCTCTGCGCACCGCTTTCCGAGGAACGCTGTGCGGCACTCGAACTCAACATGATGGAAGAAAACAACACCTCGCTGCTGGGAACGCCGTTCACCGTAACGGTCGATATGCTGGGTCACGGATGTTCCACGGGCGTTTCGATCCACGACCGTGCCACGACTATCCGCGCGCTCGCCGATCCCGCCACCCGGGCCTCCGACCTGGGCCGACCGGGACATATCAACCCGTTGCGTGCCCGCCAGAAGGGCGTATTGCGCCGCCCCGGGCATACCGAAGCGGCAGTCGACCTGGCCCGAATGGCCGGACTGCAGCCGGCAGGTGCCCTGATCGAGATTATGAACGAGGACGGCACGATGGCCCGTCTGCCGCAGTTGTTGGAAATCGCAAAGAAATTCGGCCTGAAGATCGTCTCCATAGCCGATATCATTGCATACCGCCTGCGCGAAGAATCGCTGATCGAACGGGGTGCGACAGCCGATATGCCCACCGAGTGGGGACACTTCAAAATCACGGCATTCCGGCAGAAGAGCAACGGCCTGGAACATATGGCCATCACCAAAGGCGAATGGAGGGAAGACGAACCCGTGCTGTTGCGCGTGCATTCGTCGTGCGCCACGGGCGACATCCTCGGATCGTGCCGTTGCGACTGCGGGGCACAGCTCCACGAAGCGCTGCGAATGATCGAAAAGGAAGGCAAGGGCGCCGTAGTCTACCTCAATCAGGAAGGACGCGGTATCGGCCTGTTCAACAAAATCGAAGCCTACAAACTCCAGGAACAGGGACTCGACACAGTGGACGCCAATGTCCGGTTAGGGTTCCGGGCCGACGAACGCGACTATGGAGTAGGGGCGAGCATCATCCGCGAACTGGGTATCAAGCACATGCGGCTGATGACCAACAATCCGCTCAAACGTGCCGGGCTGGAGGGCTACGGGCTGCGGATCGACGAGATCGTTCCCATCGTGATCGAACCCAACAAATACAACCTCCATTACCTCGAAACCAAAGAGAAACGGATGGATCACAAACTGGGACTCTGCAAGAACGTCTGATGAAAATTGCACACATAGCCATCTGGACGGAACACCTCGAAGAACTGCGTGATTTCTACACCACATACTTCGAGGCACGATCCGGCGAAAAATACACCAATCCCTCCAAAGGATTCGAATCGTATATGCTCTCGTTCGGCGGCGAATGCCGTCTGGAGCTGATGCGGCGCACGGACATTCGCGGTACGGTATGCACGCCGCAAATCGGCCTGGCTCATTTCGCATTCGAATGCGGCAGCCGGGAGGAGGTATGCGCGCGGACGGAGAGGCTTCGGGCCGACGGACACCGGATTGCGGGCGAACCCCGCACGACGGGCGACGGCTTTTTCGAAAGCGTCGTCGAAGATCCGGACGGAAATTTAGTGGAAATCACCGTATGACAAAACAAATGAAAGATCCCAGACAGTTGCGTATTGTTTTCATGGGTACACCCGAATTCGCCGTGCCGTCGCTGCGGGCGCTGGTCGAGGGCGGTTACAACGTAGTTGCCGTCGTGACCGCCCCCGACAAACCGGCCGGCCGAGGGCAGAAACTCCGCGAAAGCGACGTGAAAATCGCCGCACGGGAACTGGGGCTGCCCATACTCCAGCCCGAAAGGTTGAAAGCACCTGAATTCGTGGAGACCATGCAAGCGCTCGCACCCGACCTGTGCATCGTGATTGCGTTCCGGATGCTGCCCGAAGTGATTTGGGCCATGCCCCGGCTGGGGACATTCAACCTACATGCATCGCTGCTGCCGCAATACCGGGGTGCGGCACCGATCAACTGGGCCATTATCAACGGAGAGACCGAAACGGGCGTAACGACTTTCCTGCTGAATCACGAGATCGACAAAGGAGCGATCTTAGGGCAGGTTCGGGTGCCGATCCTGCCGGAAGACAACGTCGGTATGCTTTACAGCAAACTGATGCAAAACGGTACCTCGCTCGTTACCCAAACCGTCGATAAGATAGCGGCAGGGGAGATCACACCCATCGAACAGCAGCATATCGACGAATCGACATTGCATCCCGCTCCGAAAATCTTCAAGGAGGATTGCAGGATCGACTGGACGTGGGACGGACGGCGCATCGTGAATTTCGTGCGGGGACTTTCCCCCCATCCGGCAGCCTGGACGGAGTTGCACGACACAGGCAGCGAAATGCCCGTAGCGGTAAAAATCTTCTCCGCGTCTTTCGAGTCCGCCGCACACGGTATCGCTTGCGGCACGCTGGAGAGTGACGACCATACCTATATAAAAACGGCCTGTTCCGACGGCTGGATCAAACTGGAGGAACTCCAGATAGCCGGCAAAAAACGGCTCCCGGTGCGGGAACTTTTAAAAGGACTGCGCAATGTCGACGGATACAAATTCGATTGATATGGCCTTACATGGAGACAAGGGAGGGTTACAGCCATCCCTTGTCTTGTTGTTTATCGATAGTATCAAAACTCATACTTCCACCTTTTTTCGGCTGTCAAGACGTTCTTCCACCTCCTCTTTCGATAGCGGTTTGGTGCAGAAAAACCAGTCGTAGCATTTCACTCCGTCGGGCTGGTGATCGGGTTCTTCCCCCTTCATCGAAATGATCACCTCATCGCCCGGCTGCCAGTCGGCCGGCAGCGCCACGTCGAACGCATCGATGGTCTGCAGACCGATCAACACACGTTTGAGTTCATCGAAATTGCGGCCCAGAGCCAGGGGATAGTAAATCATCGCCCGCAGCATTCCCTGCGGGTCGACGAAAAAGACAGCGCGCACGGCGGCCGTACGGCTCTCACCGGGCTGAATCATTCCGTAAAGATTCGCCACCTTCATCGACACGTCGTCGATAATCGGAAACGATACTTTCACCTGCTTCATCCCCTTGTATTCGATCTTCTCGCGGATTGTCCGCAGCCACGCAATATGGCTGTTGCGGCTGTCCACCGAAAGCCCCAGCAGTTCGCAGTTCAGCGCCCGGAACTCTTCGGTACGGGCACCGAACGTCAACACTTCGGAAGTACAAACCGGGGTAAAATCGGCGGGATGGCTGAAAAGAATCACCCATTTGCCTTTGTAGTCGAATGGGAAACTGACTTTCCCGAGTGTGGTCATTGCTTCGAATGCGGGGACAGGTTCGCCCAGTCTCGGCAGCGTATTGGTTTGATTTTCCATAATCGATTATTTTATACGGTTCGTAAACCCATAGCAATGTTAATGCCTTTCGGAAGGACAATTCGCCGAAAAAATGTTATATTTGTTCACACGAACCGAACTAAAACACAACACATCATGAAAAAACTCCTTCTTTTTCTCGCTTTTGCGGCAATCGGCGGCACATCGGCGGCTCAGGATTTGATCGTCCGGCAGAATGCCGAAACTATCGACGGCAAAGTTATCCGGGTCGGAGGTTCGAAAATCGAATACACGAAGGCCGGAGATCATGCAGGCCCGGTTTATACCATTTCTACCAACGATGTGTTGCTGATAAAATATGCCAACGGGCGGGAAGAATCCTTCAAAAAAGCCCCGTCAAGACCCAAAAGGATCACCGCGCATTACAAGGACAACTATCCGCACTACCAGGGCGATATCTCGGTAGGCTACGGTCTCGGTGTCGGCGACATCACTAAAATCACCAACACCGACCGTATTCAGGTGGAAACCGTACACGGCGTGCGCATCAGCCCTTATGCTTTCATCGGTCTGGGTGCAGGATTCAACTATTTTTACAATTTTGACATCCACCGGAGCAGTCCGATGGATTATTCGGATAACGGAGGAACTGTAACCGCCTTTGCAAACGCCAAAGGTTACTATCCGGTTTCACAGGGCGCTTCGCTCTACCTGTCGCTGGATTTGGGCAGCGCTTTCGGCGTAATGAGCCAAATGAAACACCATAGAGATATGTATGCTGCGGCCGGCCCGGGCATCAGTTTCGGCAAAGCGTCGAGCCGGCAGCGCGCAGACATCGGGATCAGGTATCAATATATGGGTGAAAATACCGGTGCCGTCCTGTTCCGGATCGGATTCGAGTTCTGATTCCGCAGGGAAATCCGAAATAAAACGATAAGGACGCAGTATAAAAGCTACTGCGTCCTTATTATTTCGTTGCAGACAATGTTCCCCCGAACCTATTCTAATAAAAAACTTGTTAATTCGCATAAAAAGACTATTTTTGCTATCGAAACCAAATAAAATCCGATCATGAAAAGAATCCTTCTTACGGCACTCCTTATTTCCGGATGTCTCGCCGCAGAGGCTCAGGACATTATCACCCAACGCGACGCGCAAGAGATCGAGGCTAAAGTTCTAAAGGTGGGAAAATCCACGATCGAGTACAAACGGGCCGACAACCCGGACGGTCCCATATACGTCATACCGGCCCGTAAAGTCTTTACAATCAAATATCAAAACGGCAGCAAAGACATCATAAATGCCCTCGGCGGCCGGCCCGGGTCAAAGGCGGGGACAGCCGGATTTCCCCGCTATCAGGGCGAGGTTGCTTTCGGTTTCGGCCTGGGAGTCGGCAAAATCACCGATATCTTCAACACTAACCGGCTGAGTTTCGAGACGGTACACGGCGTCCGCGTATATCCTTATTTCTTTGCCGGAGCCGGTATCGGATTCAATCTTTTCTATACGGATTTACCGGCGCTGGATGAATTGGGAAATCCGTTCGGGACTTATACTTCGGCCAGCATTATCCCCGTATTCGGAAATTTCAAAGGGTATTGTCCTCTCTCGGAAAAATCGGCTCTCTACCTCTCGTTGGATTTGGGCGCAGCCATCGGAGTAAGCGGATATTTCGAAGAGCGCAAAACAGATTTTTACACCTGCGTAGGCCCGGGCATCAATTTCGGCAAATCCAACGGTTCCGCACGCGGAGATTTCAGCATCAGGTTTCAGCATATGGGGGAAAGCCTCAATGCCATCTTATTCCGGGTCGCTATCGGATTCTGACGGTTACCAATCGAAGTAAGCAAAATATAAAGAGCGGTGTATTTCGATACACCGCTCTTGTTTTTATGCAGATCCTCAGTCGTCGAGCGACATCGCTTTCCTGCCGCAACTTTCGACACATTGTCCGCACGAGATGCACAAATCGGAATCGACCTCAGGCAAAGCCGTTCCCTGCTGCGAAATCGCTCCGACCGGACATGTATCGATCATCGGACAACGATGGTTCTGCGGACAAAGGCCGCATCGATCCGAACGGCCATCAGCGTTTTCGGATTATCTCGCCGCCATGCCGGATGGCTTTCTCGTTCTCAGGCAGCATCTTCCACGCCCGCTCGGGCAGCGATTTCTTCAGGCCGACCATCACATTCTCCATCTCGACCACGGGGCATACTTTCAGATATCCACCCAGAATCATCGTATTGAAAAGTTTGGCCTGTCCCAGTTTTGCGCACTCTGCGGTGGCATCGATCGAGTACACGTCGATATCTTTGCGCACGGGATGACGGGTAATGCCGTTGGTATCGTAGATCAGCACGCCTCCCGGTTTGACCATCGGTTCGAATTTCTCCATCGATTGCTGGTTGAGGATAATCGCCGTATCGAACTCATGCGCAATGGGTGACGAGATTTTCCGGTCTGACAAAATCACCGTCACATTCGCCGTGCCGCCACGCATCTCGGGACCGTAAGAGGGCATCCAGGTAACCTCGAAATCCTGCATCACACCCGAATAGGCGAGGATTTTTCCCATCGAGAGGACACCCTGTCCTCCGAATCCTGCAATAATTAAAGTCTCTTTCATCTGCTTAGTCCTCCTGCTTCGTTAAATCCTTGATGTCGCCCAGCGGATAGAAGGGCAGCATGTTCTGCTCCAGCCACTGATTCGATGCCACGGGCGAAAGTTTCCAGCCGCTGTTACAGGTCGAGACGACCTCCACGAGCGAAAAACCCTTGCCGGCCATCGATGTTTCAAACGCCTTGCGTATCGCCCGCTTGCATTTACGGACATTGGCTGCATTATGAACGCTCTGCCGCGTGATGTATGTCGCACCATCCAAATGGGCCATCATCTCGGCAATTTTGTAAGGATAGCCGTTCAGGCGCGGATCACGTCCGTAGGGGGTTGTCGCGGTCTTCATACCCAGCAGGGTAGTGGGTGCCATCTGACCGCCCGTCATACCGTAAATCGCGTTGTTGATATAAATTGCCACAACGCTCTCTCCGCGTGCCGCAGCATGGATCGACTCCGCCGTACCGATCGCCGACAGATCGCCGTCGCCCTGGTAGGTAAAGACCATATTGCCGGGATGGAGGCGTTTGACCGCCGTAGCCACCGCCAAAGCACGTCCGTGAGCAGCCTCGATCCAGTCGATGTCGATATAATTGTAGGCGAAAACCGAACACCCCACGGGCGAAACGCCTACGGTCTTTTCCGCGAGCCCCATCTCCTCGATCACCTCGGCAATGAGTTTATGCACCGTACCGTGGCTGCAGCCGGGGCAATAGTGCATCACATTATCTGTAATGAGTTTCGGTTTCGTGTAAACCAGATTCTCCTGGTTGATTTCAACTTCTGCCATCGTCGTTACTTTTTAATCAGTTTTTCCTTGAGCGCCGCCAGCACCTCGTCGGGCGCGAACAGCATACCGCCCTGACGCCCGTAGTGCTCCACGGGAGCTACACCGTTCACGGCCAGCCGCACGTCTTCGACCATCTGCCCGGCATTGAGTTCGGCGGAAAGGAATCCTTTGACACCGCGCGCTGCGAGTTCCGCCAACGGTTTTTTCGGGAAAGGGAAAAGGGTAATCGGGCGCAGCAGGCCGACCTTCAGCCCTTCGGCACGCGCCATCTCGACCGTGGCAGAGCAGATTCGGGCCGACGATCCGAACGCTACGATCACGTAATCGGCATCGTCGCATTCGATCGCTTCGTAGCGCACTTCGTTCTCCTCCATAGCCTTATACTTCTCCTGCAGGCGTTTGTTGATGACCTCCATCTTCTCGGACTGCAGCTCGAGCGAAGTTACGACATTGCGGGGACGGTCTGCGGGTTTGCCGTAGGTCGCCCACGTTTTGCATTCGGCAGCGATCTCCTCGTCGGTTTTACGCGGTCGCTGGGGCGCGAGCACCACTTTTTCCATCATCTGCCCGATGGCGCCGTCGGCAAGGATCATCGCCGGATTGCGGTATTTGAATGCCAGATCGAAGGCCTCGGCTACATGGTCGTGCATCTCCTGCACCGAATTGGGTGCCAGAACGATCATGTGGAAGTCGCCGTGACCGCCGCCTTTGCAGGCCTGAAAATAGTCGCCCTGCGAAGGCTGGATCGTACCCAGACCCGGGCCGCCGCGCTGACAGTTGATGATCAGGCAGGGCAATTCGGCCCCGGCCAGATAGCTCAGTCCCTCCGACATCAGGCTGATGCCGGGACTTGACGACGAAGTCATCACCCGTTTTCCGGTCGATGCGCCGCCATAAACCATATTGATCGACGATATTTCCGATTCAGCCTGCAGCACGACCATACCGGTCGTTTCCCAAGGTTTGAGTTCCATCAGGGTCTCCATTACCTCCGACTGGGGAGTGATCGGGTAACCGAAATACCCGTCGCAACCGTAGCGAATCGCCGCATGGGCGATCACTTCGTTGCCTTTCATCAGTTTTACCTCTTTCTCTGCCATCGCTATTCGATTTTTTTCCGATAAACCGTGATGACGCTGTCGGGACAGATCACCGCGCATGAAGCGCAGCCCGTACATGCATCGGGATTTGCCATGTGGGCCACAGGGTAGCCCTTGCTGTTCACCTCCACCGAAAGGGCCAGCACGTCGCACGGGCAGGAAGCCACGCAGACTCCGCACCCTTTGCAGCGCTCCCGGTCGACAATGATCGTACCTTTGATTTTAGCCATAACGCTACTGTATTGTAAGTTGTGTGCGTCGTTTCCCTCAATGCCGGCAAGACTGCCGGACGGCAATTCCGTACACCGGCCGGAAACGATCCTTACAAATATACGAAAAAATTCAGTGTTCCGGTTGGAATTCGTTATAAAATTCGCAGCAAGACGGTATTTTTTTCATCAACCTATCGAAAATCACCTGAATGCAAGTCTGTTGTTTTTCCGGTAAACTGCGATTTGCCGGAAACCTCCGCTCTTTGCCGGCACCGGCGCAGCCTCGAATCCCTAAAAGCCGGAACTGACGACACGATTTCAGCAAAAACACATGTTTAACGGCTTATTATCTCATTTTTTTACTATATTTGCGGCAACAACCCCAACGGGAATTACGGAGAAAGCCGAAAATCCGCATCAGAGTAGGCAAGACCCTTAAATACAATTTATTATGTTCTGTCCCAACTGCGGCAAAGAGATCGCCGACAATGCTTTCATGTGCCCCTCGTGCGGCGCCCCGATCAAGAAAGAGGCAGCCAACCCGGCCAACGTAAGCGAGAAAGACTGGCTTACGACGCTGCTGCTCTGCTTCTTCCTCGGCGGTCTGGGCATCCACAGTTTTTACGTAGGAAAAACCGGCATCGGCATCATTCAGTTGCTTACCCTGGGCGGATGCGGCATCTGGACGCTGATCGACTTCATCATGATTATCATCGGCAATTATAAGGATGCAGAGGGCAAACTCATCTGCAACAAGCGTTAAAATCCGACTGGGGTGCTACTTGGCACTGCCTGCCGTGTTGTATGCGATACCGATCGGATGGATTACACACGGAGGCCATACGATATGCCTGTTTAAAAACCTCTTCGGCACGGAGTGTTACGGATGCGGCATGACGCGGGCAGTTTTTTCGCTGATGCATTTCGATTTCAGCAATGCTTACGCCTACAACAAGCTGGTAGTTGTGGTGGCACCGGTTTTAGCTTATATTTATTTAAAAGAAGTTATAAAAACAATAAAGCGGCTGTAATTACAGCCGCTTTATTGTTTTCCGGCAAATGCTACAATTCCTCCGGGAACAGGGGATCCGGTCCATATTTGTTGTCCCCCTTATCGCCTGGCGTACAGAACCAAACCAGGAAGAAAATCGCCCAGACAAACATCACAAGCATCCCTCCGAAGAAGATCACCAGAAAAGCCACCGAAGGAGATCCCGACACGGTTCCCTGGATCGCACTTAAAAGGAACGATGCTCCGGTCGCAATGCTGGCGATAATCCACAAGAAATTGTAAACGTAATACCAGAGCAGTATCTTTCCGCTTCGCCCCGTATCATGCAGCCGGCGTACCGACACGGCAATACCGGGCAGCAGCATGAAAAGATAAAAACAGTAATAGAACAATCCCTGAGGTTTTCCGAACACCAACTTGTCGAGGATCATTGCAGCTACAATGAAGATCAACATAAACAAGGTGAAGTACCAATATTCCGCACGGCGTGCCCGCCCCCGGAAATTCACATAGTTACGAATACATTTTACAAACCACTTCATCGCATTAAATTTTAAAGGTTAAAATTAAACAATCCGTTACACCCTTCGCTCATCTTTCGCACAATTCGCATTCCCGATAACATCGCAGAGTACTCTTCATCCATGTTCGGATCAAACTTCTATTTGCCCGCACCTGAACGGGTACAAATGCAGACGCTCCGAAAGAGCGGAAGAAACCCAGCCGACAAAGCGGCAGATTCAATGAGCTACGTCCTAAAAATTAAATTGCGGAACCTATTCAAAGATACACTAATTTTATCAAATACCGTTAATCTTTAAATGAAAGTTCACAAAAAAATCGCCTGATAACAGACGATTTTTTTGCAATTATTCTTCAAACGAATGGATCACCACCCCCGAACGCAATTTCGGTTCGAACCAGGTTGTCTTCGGCGGCATGATATTACCCGTATCGGCAATATTGATCAGTTGCTGCATCGAGACGGGATAGAGCGCAAAAGCAGCCTTCATTTCGCCGCTGTCCACACGGCGCTTCAACTCGCCCAGGCCCCGGATTCCGCCCACGAAATCGATCCGTTTGGAAGTCCGTAGGTCCTTGATGTCCAAAATCTTATCCAGCACCAGATTCGAAAGCACCGTAACGTCCAGCACCCCGATCGGGTCGTTATCGTCGTATGTACCGGGCTTAGCCGTAAGGCTGTACCAGCGGCCGTCGAGGTACATCGAGAAATTATGCAGGCCCGCAGGACGGTACTCCTCCGTACCCTTGTCTTCGACCGTAAAATCCGCCTTCAACTTTTCAAGCAACTGCTCAGGCGTCAACCCGTTCAGATCGCGTACAACGCGGTTGTAATCGATGATACGGAGTTGTCCGGCAGGGAAAGTCACGGCAAGGAAATAGCAGTACTCCTCGTTGCCGGTATGATTCGGATTCTTGGCCTTGCACTCTTGCCCCACACGGGCGGCTGCCGCCGTACGGTGATGTCCGTCCGCCACATAGAGTGCCGGAATGCCGGCAAATATCTCCGTGATGCGGTCGTTGGTCTTGCGGTCGCGGATCACCCAGAAATGGTGTCCGAAACCGTCTTCGGCCGTAAAGTCATAGTCCGGCACATTGTTTTTCACCACATCGGCCACGATCGTGTCGATCTCCGCATTGTCGGGATAGGCAAAGAACACCGGTTCGATGTTGGCTTTTTGGTTCCGTACGTGTATCATCCGATCCTCTTCCTTGTCGGGACGTGTGAGCTCGTGCTTTTTGATCGCTCCCGACAGGTAATCCTCGAAATGACAGCACATGGCAAGACCATACTGCGTGCGACCTTCCATCGTCTGCGCATAAATATAGTAGTACTCCTCATCGTCCTGTTCCAACCAGTTTTTCTCACGCCACTTACGGAAATTTTCGACCGCCTTGTCATAGACTTCCTGCGAATGCTCGTCGGCGATAGGATCGAAATCGATTTCGGGTTTGATGATGTGCAACAGCGAACGATCCGTCGCCTCGGCCTTTGCTTCGGCCGAGTTCAGCACGTCGTAAGGACGCGAAGCGACCTCCGCCGCATGTTCTTGGGGAGGACGTATTCCACGAAAAGGTTTGATTCTTACCATAATTTTGTATGCTTGAAATGAAAAACGGAAGGGTATGCAGCAAATGCTGCGCCGCCTTCCGCATTCCTGAAGTTAATTTATTTGTTCACCTGGAATTTCGTGATGCCGTCGCGGAAGAAACCGACGATCTGGCGCGCAGCCGCAAGCCCCGCGTTCAGGTTCGCTTCGGCGGTTTCCGCCCCCATTTTTTTTGCGGTGGCGAACACTCGTTTTCCGAATTTCTCATCCAACTCGGGCTGAATGCCGGCTGCAATGTCGGTGATGTATTTCAGATCCTCGCGTTCGGTCAGTGCACGCATCAGGCCCTGTTCGTCGATCACCTCTTTGCGCGCAGTGTTTACGAGCGTTGCGCCTTTAGGCATCGACATCAGCAGATCGTAACCGATCGAACCCCTGGTCTTTTCCGTAGCGGGGATATGCAGCGAAAGATAGTCGGACTTTTTATACAGTTCTTCAACGGAATCCACCTTCTCGACTCCATCGGCTTCGAACACTTCCGGATCGGCCACGAACGGATCGAAAGCGATCACATTCATACCCAATGCCTTGCCTTTGCGGCCCACCAGACGGCCTACATTGCCGTAAGCCTGGATGCCGAGCGTCTTGCCCTGGATTTCCGATCCCGTTCCGGGCGTGAAACGGTTGCGGGCCATGTAGATCATCATCGCAAGGGCCAGTTCAGCCACCGCGTTGGAATTTTGTCCGGGCGTATTCATCACCACGATTCCCCGCGCGGAAGCAGCCTCCAGATCGACATTGTCGTAACCGGCGCCGGCACGTACCACGATCTTGAGGTTTTTCGCAGCCCCGATCACCTCGGCCGTCACTTTGTCGCTGCGCACAATCAGTCCGTCGACATCGGCCACAGCAGCCAGCAGTTCCGATTTGTCCGAATATTTTTCGAGCAGCGCGGTCTCATAGCCCGCCTCGCCGAAGATCGCCTTGATCCCTTCGACCGCCTTTTTCGCAAAAGGTTTCTCGGTCGCTACCAATATCTTCATATTTTTCAACAATGAGGTGAAATAAATACTCTTTTCCTTCTTCGTCTCCCGCATCAGCGGAACAATCGTCGGACACATTCTATTTTACGTGCATCTTTTCGAACTCCTGCATGCAGGCCACCAGCGCCTCGACGCTCTCTTTGGGCAGGGCGTTGTAGCACGACGCACGGAAACCGCCGACAAGACGGTGGCCCTTGATGCCGACCATGCCCCTTCCTTTGGCGAATTCCAGGAATTCGGGCGCCAACTCCTCGTAACCGTCGTTCATCACGAAACAGATGTTCATGATCGAGCGGTCTTCCTTCACGGCCGTACCCTTGAAAAGCGGGTTGCGATCGATCTCATCGTAGAGCAGGGCAGCCTTCTCCACGTCGCGGCGATGGATTTCATCGATACCGCCGATCGACTTGAGCCACCGAAGGGTCTCCTTCAGCACATAGATCGGGAATACGGGCGGCGTGTTGAACATCGATCCGTTCTCCACGTGCGTGCGGAACGAAACCATTGTCGGCAGGTCGCGTACGATACGATCGAGCATATCCTCGCGGATGATGGCGAACGCTACGCCGGCAGGGGCCAGGTTTTTCTGGGCGCCGCCGTAAATCATCGCATATTTCGACACGTCCACGCGCCGGCTCAGAATGTCGGACGACATGTCTGCGATCAAGGGAACCGGCGAATCGAGATCGGTCTTGTACTCCGTACCGTAGATCGTATTGTTACTCGTGATATGCAGGTAATCCAGATCGGACGGGATGGCGAATCCTTTGGGAATATACGTGAAGTTCTTGTCTTCGGACGATGCCAGCACATCCACCTCGCCGTAGCGTTTCGCCTCTTTAATGGCTTTCTTCGACCAGACGCCCGTGTTCACATAGCCGGCCTTCCTGCCCAGAAAGTTGGCGGCTACTTCATAGAACAGGGTGCTCGCACCGCCACCCACGAAAAAGATCTTGTAATTATCGGGAATTTGCAAAATCTCGCGGAACAGAGCGTCGGCATCGGCCATCACCTGCTCGAAATCCTTCGTCCGGTGCGAAATGGAGAGCAGCGAAAGTCCCGAACCGTTGAAATCGAGGATAGCTTTTGCGGCATTTTCGATCACTTCCTGCGGCAGGATGGAGGGTCCGGCGTTGAAATTGTGCTTTTTCATAATAATCCGTATGAGAAATTAGTGAGATTGATTTCTAACTGTTACTTTACTAACACAAATATAGGTAAATTATTTGGTAGAATCCAACTCTTGCCGCAATAATTTTCGCTCTCCGCGACATTTGCTGGGCTTTTTGGATTGTTTTTATTACTTTTGCAAAAATTTATGATTCGCCAATATGGTAAAATCGATGACGGGCTTCGGGAAAAGCGAAGCCACCCTAAAAAATCGAAAAATCACGGTTGAAATCCGCTCGCTCAATTCCAAACAACTGGACCTCAACGTAAAACTTCCGGCTATTTACCGCCAGTCGGAATATGAAATCCGAACCCTGCTCACCCGTATGGTACAACGGGGTAAGGTCGATGTGTTCGTCACCATCGAAAGTCAGAGCGTCGAGACTTCCGCCCGCATCAACAAGGAAGCGTTCCGCGAATACCTCCGCCAGATGAACGATACGCTCGTTTACGCAGGCATCGATGCCAATTACGACGCAATGCTCGCAGCCATCATGCGGCTGCCGGACGTGGTATCGACCGAAAGCGAAACCATTTCCGACGAAGAGCATCGGATGCTGATTCGAACGGTGGAGCAGGCCGCCGCACAACTCGACGCGTTTCGCACGCAGGAAGGTGCGATCCTGATCGCCGACCTGCTGAAGCGCGTGGATAAGATCGAAAGTTACAAACAGGAGGTCGTACCTTTTGAAAAAGCCCGCACGGAGACCGTCAAGGCCCGTATTCTCGATAATCTCTCGCAGTTGAAAGTCGATGTCGACCGCAACCGGCTGGAGCAGGAGATGATTTTCTACCTCGAAAAACTCGACATCACCGAGGAGAAGGTGCGTCTGACCAACCACTGCAAATACTTCCGCGAAGTAGCTGCCGGCGAGGAAGGTGCAGGACGCAAGCTGGGATTCATCGCTCAGGAGATGGGCCGCGAGATCAATACGATGGGCTCCAAAGCCAACGAATCGAACATCCAGATTCTTGTTGTCAAGATGAAGGATGAGCTCGAAAAGATCAAAGAGCAGGTACTGAACATATTGTAATTAAAAATGAAAAATTAAGAATTGATGGAATACCAGATCACCGCACAGTGAAAAATATATTCCCAATTAATTTTTAATTTTTAATTTTTCATTCTTAATTTTTAATTTCATCGCAATGGGCAAAGTCATCATATTCTCCGCTCCGAGCGGTTCGGGAAAAACCACGATCGTGCGTCAGTTATTGACACATTTTCCGCAGTTCGAATTCTCCGTATCGGCCACCAGCCGGACACCGCGCGGCAGCGAACAAAACGGCGTGGATTACTATTTTCTGTCGCAGAAAGAGTTTATGGAGGCGGTTTCAGCGAACAAGTTCGTCGAGTGGGAAGAGGTGTACAGCGGTACCTGTTACGGTACGCTGCGCAGCGAGGTGGAACGCATCTGGAAAAAAGGCAACGTGATCGTCTTCGACGTGGATGTGATCGGCGGCATCAACCTCAAGCGTATTTTCGGCAGGGACGCCTGTTCGGTTTTTGTCATGCCGCCTTCGGTCGAAGAACTGCGCCGCAGGCTCGTATGCCGGGGAACAGACTGCACGGAGGTGATCGACCGTCGCGTAGCCAAAGCCGAATTCGAGTTGACCAAAGCTCCTGAATTCGACCATGTCGTCATCAATGACTGCCTGGGGGACGCCGTGCATGAAATTACGGGAATTATCGAGAATTTTTTAGCCGACCGACCGTGAAAAACGTACTCTTATATTTCGGTTCGTTCAATCCGGTGCACCGGGGGCATATCGCCCTGGCGGAATATGCGATCGAAAAAGGGCTGTGCGACGAAGTCGTACTGGTCGTCTCGCCGCAGAATCCCCTGAAGAAGACCGACGGTCTGGCACCCGAAATGGATCGCTTCGAAATGGCAGAGATCGCGTGCGCCGCTTCGAAATATCCCGCGCAGATCAAACCTTCGGTCGTGGAATTTTTGCTTCCGAAACCTTCATACACCATCGACACGCTGCGTTACCTGACCGAAAGTCACGGTAGTGAAATGCGTTTTTCGCTCCTCATGGGCAGCGACCTGATCGGCCAGCTCAACCGATGGAAGGAGTACGAAGAAATCCTGAACAACTATCCGGTATACGTCTATCCCCGCCGGGGCGAAAGGGCAGACCGCTATCTCGACCGTATCACGCTGCTCGAAGACGCTCCGCTGCAGGATTATTCCTCTACCGCAATCCGGGAAATGCTTCAGCGCGGCGACGATGTTTCCTCGGCACTCCAGCCCGGAGTCGCAGCGTATATCCGCAAAAAAAATCTATGGAGTCCGGGCGATCGCCTTGCGGAACTCACGGCATTGCTCGATGCCGAACCGGAACAGACGGAATTACTGGTCGAGCGGGGTAAAATCCGCTACCGCCGCAACGAGTGGGGCGAAGCCCTCAACGACTTCAACCGCGCACTTCGCATCGATCCCGAACACCGCGAGGCCCGCGAGTTCGCCCGGATGGTGCAGGAGATTCTCGCTTTCCGCTACAAAGATATTTACAACCCCTGACCGATGATTCAGATCGACGACAAGATCGTAAGCGCAGACCTGCTGCGCGAATGCTTCGCCTGTGACATCACGCGGTGCAAAGGTATCTGCTGCGTGGAAGGCAATGCCGGAGCGCCTCTGGAAGCAGACGAAGTGCAAACGCTCGCCCGAGAATACGAAGCCTACAAACCCTACATGACTCCGGCCGGGATCGATTCGGTCGAACGACAGGGATTCGGCATTCTGGACGAAGACGGCGACCTGACAACGCCTTTGGTAAACGATGCGGAATGCGCCTATGCCTACACGGAAAACGGCATCACGCTCTGCGCTGTCGAAAAGGCATGGCTCGAAGGAAAAACACCCTTTCGAAAACCTGTTTCGTGCCATTTGTATCCCATACGTCTGATCCGTTTTTCCAATGGTACGATCGGTTTGAATTATCACCGCTGGGACGTTTGCAAGTCCGCCTGCGTAAACGGACGCCGTCTCGGAATCCCCGTCTACAAAGCCTTGCGGGAACCGATCATCCGCCGCTTCGGAGAAGAGTTTTACAAAGCCCTCGAGGCCGCAGAAGTTTTTTTCAAGAATAAATAATCCGTACCATGAACAAGAGATATCATCTGCTGATAACATTCGTGTGCGTTGCATTCGGCGCCTATGCCCAGCAACCCGTTGCGGACACGCTGCAACTGGCCGCACTGACACCCGATCGGGCCGCTGCCGATTCGATCGCAGCCCTGCGTGTACGCCTGCGGCCGAAAACCCTCGAATCGGTATTCGACACCAATTCACTGACGGTCATCGACACGCTCGACACGGGCAACGATGCCATACAGGTGATTCTTTACAGTAACAATACGTGGAAATACGTCCGCAACCGCGAAGTCGCCAAAGACAGCACGATCTTCGAAAAATACTGGGACACGACGACCCTTTTCCCGTACAGGGAGGTCGACATGTCGGCCATGCCCCGGTCGGTCATCGTCGATCTGGTGGACTCGCTCAAAAGCTACCATTGTCCCTACGTGGGTAAGCCCCATCCGCACGGAAAGTACGGCCCGCGCCGCCGCCGTCAGCATCAGGGCATCGACCTGCCGCTGCGCATGGGCGATCCGATTTACGCTACGTTCTGCGGCCGGGTGCGCATCAGCGAATACAACAAGGGCGGCTACGGCAACCTTGTGATCATCCGCCACGACAACGGGCTGGAGACTTACTACGGACACCTTTCGGAGCGTCTGGTCGAACCGAATCAGTGGGTGGAAGCGGGGCAAATCATCGGCCTGGGCGGTTCCACGGGTCGTTCCACAGGGCCGCACCTGCATTTCGAAACCCGCTATTACGGGCAGTCGTTCGACCCCGAGCGGCTTATCGACTTCGAAAAGGGACTGCTCTGCCGCGAAACCTTCCTGCTCAAAAAATCCTTCTTCAGCATCTATTCCAACGCCGGGCAGGATTTCGACGACGAGCTGGCGAACGAAGAGCAGGATAAGAAGGAAGCGGCCGAAAAAGCGGCCATGAAGTACCACCGCATCCGTTCGGGCGATACACTCGGCGCAATCGCCCGCAGATACGGCACTTCGGTCACGAATATCTGCCGGCTGAACGGCATCAAGTCGACCACCACGCTGCGCATCGGCCGCAGCCTGCGGGTAAGATAACCCCTGCAGCCGCTCCTCCTGAGCACAAGTAAAAAGGGGATAGGATTCGAATCCTGTCCCCTTGCTGTTCACGGTCGGAGCCGAGCGGTATAACCGTTTCCGGCCTACCGCACGCCGTTGCCCGCTTCCGGATTATTCCACCTTGCGGTAATCGGGCTTGATTTCGTGCCCCTGATAAACCCACGGATTGGTCGTGTAGGAATAAAGAGGCGTGCGCTCGCCGTCCGGATCTTTCACGTGCTGCGGAATCGTTTCGTTATCGAACCAGGAGCGAATCGGGAAAGTCGTACCGTCGCCCGGGTTTTGAGAACAAGTCAACCAGGTCATGTTCCTGTTCCGGCTCATATCGAGCGACGTTAATTGGTTGAACTCGCACATCAGCGTTTTCAGCGCAGCATTTTCAACGATTTGAAGCGTTGTAAACCGATTGTGATCACAACACAGGTAGACTAACTCCTGATTGCAGGTAATGTCCAGTTCGGAAAGCATGTTGCTGCCACAATCCAGGTCGACCAGTTTCGGATTACGACTTACGTCGAGTTCGGTCAGCAGGTTCGAACGGCAGGATAGACGAATCATATCCGGATTGTGAGACACGTCAAGCGAGGTCAACCGGTTATTGTAGCAATGTAACTCCTTCAGGTTTTTATTATGGCTCACATCGAGTTCGGTCAATTGATTGCCCCAGCAGGTCAGATCCGTCAGCGACTCGAAGTATTCGATCCCGCGCAGCGAAGTCAGATTCCCTACATACTTTTGCTCGGCAGCGTTCCAATTCCCATGCAGATGTAGATATTTGATCCCCTTCACCTCTTCTGGAGTGATTTGAGAGGAACGTTTGATGAAACCCCTTTTTTGCAGCAACTCCGCGAAATCCGGATCGAAACATTTGGCCAGATTAAGTCCCCGCTGTATCACCTTGATCGTATACCTTCTGCCGCCGAACGAAACCACAATGTCGGCTTTGCGCTCCAGTCCCGAAGGATTGGCTGCCGCAATCAGTGACAATACGCCGACTCCTGCCGAACCGTTTTGCGGACTTACACTCAGCCAGTCCCTGTCAGCGCCTTCGAAATCGACCGTGATTTCCCAGTCCCGGTTCACTTCAAAAGCCGACTCATCGCTTTCGCCCTCCGCATCGAGATACTCCGTAGAGGGTGTGCGCATCTGCAATTTCGGCCCACCTTTCCATCCCTGAATAATTTTTAACCGGTATGTCTGATCGCCGTAGTTAAGACAGACTACGACCGCACGTTCCTGCCCGGTCGTATTCGTTTGCGCAATCAATGCGACTTCGTACTCGCCCGCATGACCGCTTTCGGGAGAGGCTGTGAGCCAACCGGTCTGGCTTCCTTCGTATTCCATCGTAATCGTCCAGTCCACATTGACTGCAAATTGGATGTAGACCCCGTTGGAATCTTCGATGTCGAATGATTCATCCGCAGAAGCCATGAGTAGTTTGGGAGCAGGCTTCGAATCCGGTTCCCCTTTTACGGGATTTTCATCGGGATCGGGAGCAGGACCGGCATTGTCCACAAACGCATCCCCCTTGCCGCATCCCGTGAGGAATAAAGCGGCAAGCAACGCAAGAAAAAGTAATCGATTTTTCATAAGGCAGTATTTTTAGTGAAACCAGGGTTGCCGCCAGAAGGGGAGTAGCTCGGAAGTCCGGTTTGTTCGGTTACGAAAGGGTAGCGACTCGATCTTTCCTGACCTTTCGCCCTAAATATAAGAAAAAAAATCCCCCCCCCAAGAAAAAAGGAAAATTTATTCGACTTTCAGCCATTTTTATCGAAATCCCGACCTTTCAGCATATCCCGAACACACCGTTCACAAAAAAAGACAGGCTCTGACGAAACCTGTCTTTTCCTGCGGGCAGCGGCTTTGTACCGCTATTCTTTCGCCCGGATCGCATCCACCGCATCGATCACCGCCCCGCGAAATCCTCTGCGTTCGAGTTCCGCGACACCCACGATTGTGGTACCTCCCGGTGAGCAGACGGCGTCTTTCATCACGCCGGGATGCAGCCCCGTGGCAAGCTGCAGTTTTCCGGTTCCGGCAACCATCTGGCTCACCATTCGGTAGGCATCGGCGCGGGCTATTCCGTGTTTGACGGCAGCATCGGCCATTGCTTCGATAAACATGCACACGAAAGCAGGACCGCAACCGCAGATTGTCCCCGCAATGTCGAGCAGCAGGGTTTCGACCTGCATGACAAGCCCCACGTGCGACAACAATTCTTTCACGGCCTGCCACTCCGTATCGGTGAGCGAATGCCGCCTTTCGCACACGATGATTCCTTCTCCCACAGACACGGGCGTATTGGGAACGGTGCTCAGGTGATGCGTTTCGGGCGCAAGCAATTCCTCATAGCGCACGAACGTCCATCCGGCTGCTACAGAAACAACGATCTTGCCGGTCAACAACTTGCGTACGGGCGACAGCACGTTTTCCACCTGATACGGTTTGACGGCCACAACGACCATATCCGCAAACTCCACAACCCCCGCAGCGTCGCCGAACGCCTTATACCCCCGGGCTTCGGTATTGCGGCGCAATTTTTCCGGATCACGCGCACATGCGCCGATCTCGCCGGCAGCCAGCGCTCCCGTGCGCACCAATCCTTCGGCAAGGGCCTGCGCCATATTGCCGAATCCGATAAATCCTATTTTCATAGCTGTTCTTCGTATTGTTTTGCATACTCTCGCTCGCCGAAGATCAGCGACCCGACGCGCACCATCGTGGCCCCCTGCTCCAACGCCAGCGGATAGTCGTGCGACATGCCCATCGACAGGGTGTTGAAACGCGGGCCGAAATTGGCCTGCAGCGTGTCGAAATCGTGTTTAAGCGTTTGGAAGTCCTGGCTGACTATCTTCGCGTCCTCGGTATTTGTAGCAATCCCCATCAGCCCTCTGACCCGGACATTCGGCATCAGGGCAAAAGGCGCAGAGCCCAGATAATTCATCAATTCGTCCATTTCCCATCCCGACTTGGTTTCTTCTCGTGCAATCCGGACTTCGAGCAGTATATCGATTACACGGCCGCATTTAGCCGCCTCGCGCTGAATGGTCTCTGCCAGCCGCGCACTGTCGACGGAATGGATCAACCGCACGAAAGGGGCGATATACTTTACTTTGTTGGTTTGCAGGTGACCGATCATGTGCCACTCGATGTCTTTGGGCAGCGCTTCGAATTTGGAGAGCATCTCCTGCGGACGGCTCTCGCCGAAAATCCGCTGTCCGGCATCGTACGCCTCCCGAATGGCCTCGATAGGATGGGTTTTCGACACGGCAACCAGCGTCACCCCCTCGGGCAACGTATTTTTCACGAACGAAAGTTGACAAGCTATGGACATAATACACTGATTTTGGTTGTAAAATTACACAAAAATCCTGCTGCAAGAAACAGGCCCGGAAATATTCCGGGCCTTAAACTATTTTTTCGATCCATCCTATCGGACCATAACGATCTCCGAACAGCCGAATTTCCCGGGCAGCGTACGCACCGATTTCGAAGTCAGGTCGTACACACGGATTTGCCGCTCGTTCGTGCCGGTGTCGCAAAGAAGGTAAAGTTCCTGCACGCCTTCACCCGTGATCCGGCGGGCAACCGAACGAACCGCTCCTTCGATTTCGCCAAGCGTTTCCGTAAAAACCATTTCGGAAGGGTCGAACAAACGCAGTTCGGTCTTGCCGGCCGAAGCAACGGCATAGCCGCAAACCCATACGGGTACCGAATTCCCTTCTTCCGCCGGCAGCATCAATTGAAAGGGCACCATTTCATCGGCCTGCACAGGCTCCCCGACGATCATGGTCTCGTTGCCGGTTCCAGCCTCGAGCAACACGGCAGAAAACGATCCGTCACCCTTGTCCGCAGCAAGCAAAAATCCGGAAGCGGAAGTCACGAACGGATAGCGTCCCAGTGCGGCGGGTTCCATTCCTTCGGGCAGCATCCAGGAAGCGGGTTTGGACGCAATCGACCGTACAGGGAGTATGCTGAGCGAATTGATTACCAGCCGGTCTGCTTCGTGCCGCAAAAAAGCGGCTGTCGAATAATTGCCCACGACTCCGGCCAGCACCATATCGTTACTTCCGGAATCACGATAATAGTGCATGGTCAGATCGTAACTGACGGCAGCACCGTTACCGCCCTGCGGCGATACGCCGTAGACGGAGTTCGAACCGGGGACATTGACGGCGCAGGCCAAATCCTGCCCGGCACCGAGCACGGCAGCCTGCATCACTTCGCCGGTCGTCGTATCGATCCGGTCAATAACGGCTCCGGCCTCACCTCCGTTCGTAATGCCGTAAAGCGAGAATTCTTCCGGAGCCTGGCCGTCGGCCACCGAAATGGTGCCCATCGGCATGACTTTACCCCGGCGGAACAGTTTGACCTCGACCGTACCGGCCGGATAATGTCCCGGAGCCAGGAACGTGATGCTTGAACCGGTTCTTGCAGTCACGATGCCCCAAACGCCGTCGGCATATCCTTCCTGCACCGCCGTACCGGTCAGAGGCCAGGTGATGCGGAGCATGATGTCGTCGTCCGCTTCGAAACCCACGGCAGAGACCGTCACCGCATCACCGGGAGCGAATGGCTCCGACGCGGAAGGCATCACGATCTGCGTGACGAAAGGTTGCTGTTGCACATCATCATCCGACGACGCGCACCCCCAAAAAAGGGAAAAAGCAACGCATAACAGGAGAATATTTTTCATAACCGCTGCTGTTTAAATAAATACGGCTGCCCGGACAAACGTTTTCTTCTCATCGCAGCCTGACCTGAACCGTTACAAAGATACTCTTTTTTTGCGGTTTGCGAATTTTTTGTACATTTGTTTTCTAAATTTCGAACCGAAAAATGAGAAAACTGCATCTGCTACTCGCGGCTACGGCCGTATTCGCTTACGGCACCGTATGCGCCTGCACCAATTTCATCGTAACGAAAGGCGCTTCGACCGACGGCTCGGCGATGGTTACCTACGCCGCCGACTCGCATGCCCTTTATGGCGCTCTTTACCATACTCCGGCAGGTAAACACCTGCCCGGCACGATGATGCCCGTCTACGAATGGGACACAGGCCGCTATCTGGGCGAGATTGAGCAAGCGCCCGAAACCTACAACACGATCGGTAATATGAACGAGCATTCGCTCATTATCGGCGAGACAACCTACGGCGGCCGCGCGGAGCTGGAAGATTCGACGGGGCGCATCGACTACGGTTCGCTGATATACATTGCGCTGCAGCGTGCGAAAACCGCGCGCGAAGCGATCGGGGTCATCGCCGATCTGGCCAATACCTACGGTTATGCTTCGAGCGGCGAATCGTTCTCGATCGCCGACCCGGAGGAAGCGTGGATCATGGAGCTGATCGGCAAGGGTTTCAAGGACGACGGCAGGGGCGGCAATGCCCGCAAAGGCATCGTTTGGGTGGCCCGCCGCATTCCGGACGGCTATGTTTCCGCCCATGCAAACCAGGCGCGCATCACGACCTTTCCCAAAAACGATCCGGAGAATTGTCTCTACGCGCCCGATGTGATTTCGTTCGCACGCGAAATGGGCTACTACGACGGCCCGGACGAAAAGTTCAGTTTCTGCGATGCATACGCCCCGCTCGATTTCGGGGCCTTGCGCGCCTGCGAAGCCCGCGTATGGGCTTTCTTCCGCACCGTGGCGGACGACATGGATCGGTATCAGGATTACGCGATGGGGTATAACAAGGAGAACAAAATGCCCCTTTGGGTAAAGCCCCGCGCGAAAGTATCGCCCAAGACGTTGTTCGACTGCATGCGCGACCACTACGAGGGCACTCCGATGGATATGACCAAAGACCTGGGTGCCGGTGGCAGTGCCTGCCCGTACCGGTGGCGGCCGATGGAGTTCGAAGTGGACGGGCAAACCTATGTCAACGAACGCGCGACCGCCACGCAGCAGACCGGATTCTGGTTCGTGGCACAGGCTCGACCCCATGTAGCAAGCGACATGGGCATCCTCTGGTTCGGCGTGGACGACGCGGCGACCTCCTGTCTTACACCGATCTATTGCAGCACCACGCGGGTACCGGAATGCTTCAGCGAGGAAAACGGTTCGATGCTCCGCTATTCGCCCACTTCGGCTTTCTGGCTCTTCAACCGGGTTACGAACTTCGCCTATTCGCGTTACGACATGATTTCGGCCGACATCCGCAAAGTCGTCGATCTTTGGGAAAACGACTGCCTGAAAAATGTCCTTGAAATCGATGCCGAAGCTCTGAAGTTGAACCCGTCCGAACGGAGCGAGTACCTGACCGACTATTCCGTGATGATGGCCCGCCAACTGTTCGACATCTGGAAGGAGATGGACGGTTACCTGCTCGTGAAGTACGTGGACGGCAATGTGAAGAGCGAGACCGCTCCCGGTAAATTCCTCGACAACGGCAACGGCCGCGATATTCCCGACAAGATTCAGTTCCCGGGCTACAACGAGAAGTGGAAACGTGCCGTAGCGGCCGACAACGGAGAGATACTGCGGGTAATAAAGAATTGAATATGAAGTACGACATCATCGTGGTGGGCAGCGGCCCCGGCGGCTATGTGGCCGCAATCCGCGCTTCGCAACTGGGCCTCAAAACGGCTATCGTCGAACGGGCCGAGACCGGCGGCGTATGCCTCAACTGGGGCTGCATCCCGACAAAGGCCCTGCTCAAAAGCGCACAGATCTATGCCTATTGCAAATCTGCCGCCGGCTATGGCATCGATCTCACCGGCGAGGTGCGGCCCGACCTGGAAAAAATCGTCGCCCGGTCGCGCGGGGTGGCCGAAACCATGAGCAAAGGAATCGCCTTTCTGCTGAAAAAAAATAAGATCGACCTCATCCCGGGCTTCGGACGACTTGCGGCTCCCGGGCAGTTGGACGTCGACGGCACGGTTTACGAAGCCGACCATATTATTCTGGCTACCGGTGCGAGGCCCCGGGAAATGCCGTTCATGCCGGTGGACGGCGAGCATGTCATCACCTCGAAGCAGGCGCTGACGCTCCGCAAACTGCCCGAGACGATGATCGTCGTGGGATCGGGCGCCATCGGCAGCGAATTCGCCTGTTTCTATGCGACCCTGGGCACCCGGGTAACGATTGTGGAATATTTGCCGCAACTGTTGCCTCTGGAAGACGAAGAGGTATCGAAATACATGGAACGTTCGTTCCGCAAACTGCGGGCAACGGTGATGACCTCGACAACCGTTAAATCGGTCGCGGTGAACAGCGAAGGAAAATGCGAGGTGGCGGTCGAAGGGAAGAAGGGTAGCGAAACCCTTACGGCCGACGTGGTACTGTCGGCAGTCGGCATCCAATCGAATCTGGAAAATACAGGGATCGAAGAACTGGGGATAGCCGTCGAGCGGGGAAAAGTCGTTGTCGATTCGTACTACCGGACAAATGTACAGGGCGTCTATGCCATCGGCGACATCGTGCCCGGCCCGGCGCTGGCGCATGTGGCTTCGGCAGAGGCGATCTGCTGTGTGGAGGCGATCTGCGGTCTGAATCCGTCACCGGTGGATTACACGAACATTCCGTCCTGCGTATTCACTACTCCCGAAGTCGCATCGGTCGGCATGACCGAACAGGCGGCGCGGGAACAGGGTTTGGAATACAAGGTGGGGCGTTATCCCTTCACGGCTTCGGGCAAGGCGACGGCGGCGGGTGACCGCGACGGCTTCGTGAAACTGATCTTCGGCCCGGACGACAAACTGCTCGGCGCGCATTTGGTGGGTGCGAACGTCACGGAGATGATCGCCGAACCCACGCTGGCGAAGGCAATGGGTGCAACGGCTCATCAGATCGCCCGCACGATCCATGCCCATCCCACGATGAACGAAGGTACGCTGGAAGCGGCGGAAGCAGCGTCAGGAGTCGCCATACATCTTTGAACACAAAACCGGGCACTATATAAGGGGGCGGATTAAATAATCCGCCCCCTTAATTCATTTTACGCCTCTCACTGCTTCGGCAAGCGGACGATGAAACGGGCGCCTTCCGTATAAGCGGTATCCAGCCGGATCGAGCCGCCGGACTTCTCCGCAACCAGTCGGCAAAGGCTCAAACCCAGCCCTAATCCTTGCGAAAAGGCGTTTACCTTGTAAAAACGTCCGAAGATTTTCTCAGCCAGTTCCGGGTCGATACCACACCCGGTATCGCTTACCGACAAGGTCGCGTAACCTTCGGCATCCTCCGCGCATTCGACGGTTATGGAACCGCCGCCCGTAAAACGTACGGCATTTTTCAGCAATTCTCTAACGAGTTGCGCCGTATATCCCCGGTGCAACGGAATGACTATTTCGACAGCACTGCAGTTCAGACGCACCTCGACCCCCTCTTTTGCCGAAAGGTGTTCGACTTCCGTGCGCACGATCCGGCACAAATCCTGGGGCGTTTTCGGCAATCGTTCACTGGTATTGTCGAGTTGGGCGACTTCCAGCATATCGTTTATCAGCGACGTAAACAACTGCGAATTGTCGCGGATGATCTGGGCGAATTCGGCATTCTCCTCTTTCGAGAGATTCCCTGAGGCGATCAATTCGGCAAAACCGTTGATCGCATTGAGCGGCGTGCGTATCTCGTGGCTCATCGAACCCATAAAGTCGCTCTTGAGACGGTCGCTCTCCAAAGCCCTCTGCGACTCGGCCCGCAACCGGGCCTGCAACCTTTTGACATGCTGGAGACTTCGCCACAGATAAATAACTCCGGCAAGGGCAATGACGAGAATGACCAGGATAAACCAAAGCGAATTTTTTCGTTTCTGCGCCAGAATCGCGGCCCGGTCATGCTCGACTTTCTCCAACCCGTACCGCACCTCCAATTCGCTGATCTTCTCCGTATATTTATGCGTGGCGAGCGAATCGCGCATGGAGATCAGTTCACCATACACCCTGCATGCCTCTTCATAGCGTCCCATACCTTCGAGCAACCGGGCTTTGCGGTCGTACATCGTCGCAAGCAACGGTGACATCCCGCTCGGGCGGGTAATGAGGATCAGTGAATCGTTGTAAGCCATTTCGTTGACGACATCGCCCTGATGCTCGTAATACCCGACGCTCATGTTGTAAAAGCCCCTTCTATCGAGCAAAATATTGTCCTGACGACGCGAAGCACTTCGTACGGAACGCACCAGCCGGCAATAACGTTCGTAATAAACGCGCGCCTTTTGCCGGTCGATCAGCGGAGAGGTGCACATCATGTAATAGCAAACCATATACGGCATTTCACGCGCGATAAATGGGCGACGGCGCAACGTTTCCGGATCGCAATAATACGCGTCGAGCATCGACAGGTATTCGTCCGCCGCACGGACCAGTGCGTCCTGATCCTGCCGGCCGCTGTAAACCGACATGAGGCAGGTCAGCAGATTGGCATGGAAGTTCCGCCGTGCGGTCGGCTGCATGCGCGGCAGCAAGGCAAGTTCATCCTCCCAGTAGGGTAGACCCCGCTCCATCTGACTCACCCCCTCGGCCGAAGCGAGCGTAAACGCCGAAATTCCCTTCAGAAACAGTCGGGATGCCTGCTCATAAAGATCGCCCGGCGGACACGCAGCCACAGAATCGAGGTAGTCGCGGCACAAACGCACCGCCTGCTCCGAACCGCGCGCCAACTGGATTTTACGCGCAAACGCCACCATCCGGTAATAGGCCGGAAGCCCCTCCATCGTACTTCCCTTCAGCAGAGGCTCGACCTTTTTCAACAGCAAAACGAGCGAATCGTCGTCGTCCGAAGTGGAAATATAATGCGCGGCCAACGAGCCGAGCGAGGCCCCGAGGGCAAAAGGGTCGCCGGCAGCATACGCACTATCGCACAGCAACCGGGAATAGTACATTTCATCGTCCGAAGAATCGGTCAGATCCTTCAGATTGAGCAGAATATCCACACGACGCCGGGCATCGGTCTGCCGGTCGTATGCGCGACGGAGCGAATCGACCAACTGAGGCGAAGCGGCGACCGGCGATGCGGTACAACCTACCGCAAACAATATCCACAGGAATTTCTTCATAGGGAGGGTTATTCTATCAATCGCAGTCGCCGAGACTGCGGATTCTATTTTGTGACGGCACTGCGTGTAAAGACGGACGCAGGGTAGACCACGTCGCTCAGGAACAACCCCTGCGCCGGGGCGCCGCCGCTCGACCGGGACAAATCACGGCTGTCTATAATTGTGCGGAATTGTTCGGGCGTATACCGTCCGCGCCCCACATCGACCAGCGTTCCGACCACCGACCGCACCATATTGCGCAGAAAACGGTCGGCACGGATCGTAAAACACAAAACTCCGTGTCCTTCGACCGTCCACGCAGCGTGCGTAAGGCGGCAGATATTGGTTTTGTTGTTGGAATTGAGTTTTGCGAACGAAGTGAAATCGTCCGCTTCGAGCAGATACTCCGCCGCCCGGTTCATCCGTTCCACATCCAGCGGCACGTAATACTGCCACGCGAGCGCCCGTGTAAACGGATTTTTCCGGGGTTCGATGTAATAGCGGTACTCCCGTTCACGGGCGCCGAACCGCGCATGGGCCTCCGCATTCACCGGCGTCAGGCTCCACACGGCGATGTCGCCCGGCAGCAGGAAATTCAACTTATAGACCGTCTGCGCGGGATCGGCAACCGGCCGGGACACATCGAAATGCGCCACATAATAGGAAGCATTGACCCCCGTATCGGTGCGGCCGGCTCCCGTTACCTCGACCGGTTCGCGCAAAAGGGTAGTCAGCGCCCCCTCGAGCGTTTGCTGCACGGTAGGCATGTCGGGCTGGCGCTGCCAACCGCAGTAAGCCGCCCCCAGGTATCGCAGTTCGATAAAGTACCGCATGGGGCAAAAGTACAAAAAAATCCTATTTCCTCGGTTTTATATCGAGTTTTACAGGATGGATCATATTTTCGGGCTTGAGGATCGTGTCCAGTTCCTCGCGCGAAAGTATGCCGTGTTCGAGCACCAGTTCATAAACGCCGCGTCCCGTGACAAGCGCCTCCTGGGCGATTTTGGTCGAATTCTTATACCCGATAATCGGATTGAGCGCCGTCACCACGCCGATGCTGTTGTGTACATACTCCAGACAGCGTTCGCGGTTGGCCGTGATTCCTTCCACACAGAAGCGGCGCAACGTATCGAAACCGTTCATAAGCAAATCGGCCGATTCGAAACAACATTGGGCCATCACAGGCTCCATCGCGTTCAGTTCCATCTGTGCGGCCTCGTCGGCCATCGACACGCACAGCTCGTTGCCGATCACCTTGTAGGCGATCTGATTCATCACCTCGGGAATCACGGGATTGACTTTACCGGGCATGATCGACGATCCGGGCTGGCGCGCAGGCAGGTTGATCTCGCCCAGTCCGCAGCGGGGACCCGAAGCCAGCAGGCGCAGGTCGTTGCATATTTTATTCATCTTCAATGCAATGCGCTTCATCGCCGAAGCATAGCCCACCATGCTGGACGTATCGGAGGTGATCCCCACCAAATCTTCGGCAAGCCGCACGTCCCAACCCGTAATTTCGGCAATCGCAGCCGTGCATTTCTCGGCATAACCCGGTTCGGCGCAGATGCCCGTACCGATCGCCGTTGCACCCATGTTGATCGTCAGGAATTCCTGCGCCGCATGGTCGAGATTCGCCACTTCGTCCTGCAGGATACTCGCAAAACCGTGGAACGTTTGACCCAGCGTCATCGGCACGGCGTCTTCCAACTGCGTGCGGCCCATTTTCAGAATGTCGGCGAACTCCTCCCCCTTACGGGCGAATGCGGCGATCAGCTCTTCGAAATGGCGTTTCAATTCCAGATGCGTAGCGTAAAGTCCGAGATGAATGGCCGAAGGGTAGGCGTCGTTGGTGGACTGCGAACGGTTCACATGGTCGTTGGGCGAACAGTACTGATACTCGCCGCGCTCGTGCCCCATGATCTCCAGCGCCCGGTTGGCGATCACCTCGTTGGCATTCATATTGGTGGTCGTTCCGGCGCCGCCCTGAATCATATCCACGGGAAAAGCATCGTGATGCTTCCCGTCGAGAATTTCCCGGCAGGCCTGCGCAATGGCTCCATAGACCTCGTCGGAAAGCAACCCCATCTGATGATTCGCCTCGGCCGCGCCCAATTTGACTGCAGCCAACCCTTTGATAAACAAGGGGTACTCACACAGCCGGAATTTGCTGATGGCAAAATTTTCCAGTCCGCGCATCGTCTGTACGCCGTACAATACATTGCAGGGAACTTCCACACTACCCAAAAGGTCGCTTTCAGTGCGCGTTTTTTTCATCTGATCGCTCTTCATAATTACAATATTCAAGTATTTTATTCGTTTTTATTTCAAGTTAAAACCACATCGTTGTGTAAAGATAATAAATATTCCGCAGATTGAAAACTATTTTTTATTTCGGCTGTGAATTCGTATCTTTGCACGAATCGTACGGTTTTCTATGAAGGCAGCAATCATCGGATATGGCAAAATGGGACGCGAGATCGAGCGGATACTGCTCGAACGCGGCCACGAAATAGGACTTGTGATCGACGCGGACAACTCGGCGGCACTCGACGCCGGACACCTGCGCGGGATCGACGTGGCGCTGGAATTCACCACGCCGGAAACGGCCTACGACAACCTGCGCGCCTGCATCGAAAACCGGACGCCCGTGGTGAGCGGCACGACGGGCTGGACTTCCCGGCTTGAAGAATTGCAAACGCTTTGCCGCGAAAGGGGAGGTGCGCTTTTTTACGCTTCGAACTTCTGCCTGGGCGTCAATCTGATGTTCCGCCTCAACCGGCAGCTGGCGGCGTTGATCGACCGGGTCGGCGGCTACGACGTGCGGATCGAAGAGGTGCATCACACCCAGAAAAAAGACGCTCCGAGCGGCACGGCCATCACGCTGGCCGAAGGAATCCTGTCGGAGTTGTATTCCAAACGCGACTGGGTCAACTACGCCCCCGGCATCGGAAACGCCACGAACCGGATCGAACGGGCCGAAGACGCGGCACCGGAGCAACTTGTGATCGAGTCGGTGCGCGAAGGGGCGGTTCCGGGGATACACACCGTAACCTACGACTCGGAAGACGACCGGCTGGAGTTGAAGCACACCATCAAAAACCGCCGCACGCTGGCGATGGGCGCGGTTATTGCCGCCGAATTCCTTTGCGGCAAACAGGGAGTTTATTCGATGGAGGATTTACTGCATGATTAAAATTGAAAATAAAAAATAAACGGCACATAATGGGTAAGATAAAAGCATTCTTCGGCAACAAATGGGTGGGATTCACGCTCGCCGCGCTGCTCTACACGCTGTGGTTCGTGGTCTGGACGGGCAATCTGTGGCTGCTGCTGGGACTCCCGGTCATCTTCGACCTCTACATTACGCGCTTTTTCTACCGGTACGTGTGGTGTCACAACGCCAAACTCTGCAAGAAGAGCAAAACCTACAAGACCGTCTACGAATGGGTGAATGCGATCCTCTTCGCCACGGTTGTCGCTTCGCTGGTGCATATCTTCATCTTCCAGATGTATGTGATCCCGACCTCGTCGATGGAAAAATCGCTGCTCGTGGGCGACTATCTCTACGTGAGCAAAGTAGCCTACGGGCCGCAAATGCCCAACACGCCGATCTCGTTCCCGTTCGTACATCACACGATGCCCTTCTCGCAGACGAAAAAATCCTTTTCCGAGGCGGTCAAATGGCCTTATCACCGGCTGAAGGGACTCGGGAAGATCAGACGCAACGACGTGGTGGTCTTCAACTTCCCGGCGGGCGACACGGTGTTGCTCGAAAACCAGGCGGTAACCTACTACGACGTGCTTCGCAGCTACCAGCAGTCGTTCGGCAGGGAGGAGGGCCGCCGGCGCCTCAACGACGAATACACCGTCATTTCGCGTCCGGTGGACAAGCGGGAGAATTACATCAAGCGCTGCGTGGCGCTTCCGGGCGACTCGCTCGCGGTGGTCGACGGCAAAGTCACGGTCAACGGTGAGCCGCAGGAACCGATCGACGGGGTACAATACTCCTACATCGTGCAGACCTCGGCACCTTTTTCGCAGTATGCGCTCGACAACCTCGGCATTACGGAGTACAGCGGCAACGGCTCGGCGTACTACATGTTCCTGACCGACGATACCGCCGCAAAAGTGAAAGAACTGAACAACGTGATTTCCCTGCGGCGCTACGTTTATCCCCCCAATACGGACGTGTATCCGCAGTGGGATACGCCCCGTTGGAGCCAGGACAACTACGGCCCGATCTGGGTTCCTGCCAAAGGCGCAACGGTGGAACTTACGGAAGAGAACCTGCCGCTATACCGCCGGATTATCGAGGTCTACGAAGGACACGATCTGGATGTGCGCGACGGCAAAATTTACCTGGACGGCGTTCCGGCCGATACCTACACCTTTGCGATGGACTACTTCTGGATGATGGGCGACAACCGGCACAACTCGGCCGATTCTCGGTTCTGGGGCTTCGTTCCCGAAGACCATATCGTCGGAAAGGCTTCGTTCGTCTGGCTGTCGCTGGACAACAAGAAATCCTTTCCGTCCAACATCCGCTGGAACCGACTATTCAGAAAGGTGAAATAGAGTGGACGCGGAAGACCTCTATCGGACGATCGAAAGCCCGGCCCGGGCGGCGAGCCGGGAGCGGAGCAGCAAGTTTTTAGCCTTCGCCTACCCGGTGCAGAACGAGGAACAGATCCGGGAAATTCTCGACTCGCTCCGCAAGAAATACTACGACGCCACACATCACTGTTATGCCTGGCGGCTCGGCCCACGGGGAGAGACGTTTCGCGCCAATGACGACGGGGAGCCGTCGGGTACCGCAGGACGGCCGATTCTGGGACAACTGTTTTCGAACTGCGTCACCGACTGTCTGATCGTCGTCGTCCGCTATTTCGGCGGCACGAAACTGGGTGTTCCGGGGCTGATCGCAGCCTACCGGGAATCGGCAGCCGACGCGCTCGCCGCATGCCGCATCGTCGAGCGGACGGTAGACCGGACGATCACGGTGCATTTTTCCTATCTGGCGATGAACGACGTGATGCGCATTATCAAAGAGGAACAGCCCGCCATACTCAGCCAGACGTTCGACAACCTTTGCACGATGACGCTTTCCATCCGCGAAAGCCGGGCACAGGAGTTGATCGGCAAACTGGAAAAGGCGGGAGCGAGCGTCGTCAAAGACGATGCAATTAAAAATTAAGAATTAAAAATGAAAATTTCATTTATTCCCTAAGAGCCTATTGGATCGACTTCCGATCCGGGAATAAAAGATTCCAAAGAGACAGCGGTTGATTTTTAATTCTCAATTTTCATTTCTAATTTCATCAATATGTCACACGAACATTCCATATATATTAAAGGCGCCCGGGTGCACAACCTCAAGAACATCGAGGTGGAGATTCCGCACAACGCGCTGGTCGTTATCACGGGTCTTTCAGGCTCGGGTAAATCGACGCTGGCCTTCGACACGATCTTCGCCGAGGGCCAACGCCGCTACGTCGAAAGTTTGTCGGCCTATGCCCGGCAGTTTCTCGGGAAGATCAACAAGCCCGACGTAGACATCATCACGGGTATCGCCCCGGCAATCGCCATCGAGCAAAAGGTCAACACGCGCAATCCGCGTTCGACCGTCGGCACGACCACCGAAATCTACGACTATCTCAAGCTGCTTTTCGCCCGTGTCGGTCATACTTTCTCGCCCGTATCGGGGCTGGAGGTGAAGTGTTACAGCGTGGACGACGTAGCCGCTTATGTCGCTTCGCTGGGCGAAGGAACCCGCCTGGCCATCGCCGCACCGCTCGTGACGACGGAAGGGCAGGGAATTATCGAGAAACTGACATTGTTGCTATCGGACGGTCTGATGCGCGTTTATTACAAAGACGAAGTGCGGCTGATCGAGGATATGCTACCGTCGCTCGACGCTTCGGCCCAAGCGGAAGAGATCCGGGTTGTCGTCGACCGCACGAAAGTCTCGCAGGACGACGACGCTCAGACACGTCTGCGCGACTCCATCGCCCGGGCCTTTTCCTACGGTAACGGTATCTGCACGATCATTTCCGACCGGGGCGCGGAGGAATTCTCCTCGCGGTTCGAAGCCGACGGCATCGAATTCGAGCACCCTTCGGAACACCTTTTCAGTTTCAACAACCCGCTCGGCGCCTGTCCCCGTTGCGAAGGTTACGGCAAGGTGATCGGCATCGACGAAGATCTGGTGATTCCCGACAAGAGCAAAACCATCTACGAAGGGGCCATCGCCTGTTGGCGCGGAGAAACCATGAGCCAATGGAAAGATGAGTTGGTACAGAACGCCGCGAAGTTCGACTTCCCGATTCACACACCGTTCCATGAGCTGACCTCCGAACAGAAGCGGTTGCTCTGGCGCGGCAACGAGTATTTCCACGGTCTGGACGACTTTTTCGAATACATCGACGGCGAACGGCGGAAAATCCAGTTCCGCGTGATGAAAGCGCGCTATACGGGCAAAACCCGCTGCCCCGAGTGCGGCGGCAGCCGGCTGCGCAAAGAGGCCCTGTATGTCCGGGTAGGTGGCAAAACCATCGCCGATCTGGTCGTGATGCATGTGGACGCCCTGATCGAGTTTTTCGGCGGGCTGCAACTCGATGTCCGCGATACGAAAACCGCGTCGCGTATTCTGGTGGAAATCCGCAACCGCCTGCAATACCTTGCCGACGTAGGGTTGGGCTATCTAACGCTCGACCGCCTTTCGTCGACCCTCTCGGGCGGCGAGAGCCAGCGTATCAACCTCTCGACCTCGCTGGGCAGTAACCTCACCGGTTCGCTCTATATCCTCGACGAACCGTCGATCGGCCTGCACCCGCGCGATACGAATCGTCTGATCAAAGTGTTGAAGCAACTACGGGATCTGGGTAACACGGTGATCGTGGTGGAACACGAAGAAGAGGTGATCCGTGCGGCGGACTACATCGTCGACATCGGTCCCCGAGCGGGATACAACGGGGGAGAGGTGGTTTTCAGCGGAACGCTGCCCCAACTGCTCAAGAACAAGAAGAGCCTCACGGCCGACTACCTTACCGGTCGCCGGCAGATCGCCGTCCCCGCTACCGAACGCGGCTGGAGCCGATCGATCCTCGTGCGCGGAGCCAGGGAGAACAACCTCAAAAACATCGACGTGCGAATTCCGCTGGGCGTGATGACCTGCATCACGGGCGTGAGCGGCAGCGGCAAATCGTCGCTTGTCAAGGGGATTCTCTATCCGGCGGTGCGCCGCATCCTGTTCGACACGGGCGTGAAACCGGGCGACTTCGACGCGGTCGAAGGCGACGTGGAGAGCCTGCGCTCGGTCGAAATGATCGACCAGAACCCCATCGGCAAATCGTCGCGCTCGAACCCCGTGACCTACATCAAGGCTTACGATGAAATACGCAAACTGTTTGCCGATCAACCTTATGCACAGCACACGGGACTCAATCCGTCGCACTTCTCGTTCAACATCGCCGGAGGACGCTGCGAGGAGTGCCAGGGCGAAGGAGTGATCAAAGTCGGCATGCAGTTTATGGCCGACGTGGAACTGGTGTGCGAAGCGTGCGGGGGCAAACGGTTCAAGGACGAGATTCTGGAGGTGAAGTTCCGCGAGAAATCGATCCACGATGTACTGGAAATGACCGTGGACGACGCAATCGATTTCTTCGGAACGGAGAAGAACGCCACCTGCAGACGAATCGTCGAACGGCTGAGACCTTTGCAGGATGTGGGCCTCGGTTATATCAAACTCGGCCAATCGTCTTCGACCCTCTCGGGCGGAGAAAGCCAGCGTGTGAAACTCGCGTCGTTCCTCACCAAAGAGAGCACGCAGGGCAGCGTGATGTTCATTTTCGACGAACCTACGACGGGCCTGCATTTCCATGACATCAACAAACTGCTGGCGGCCTTCCAGGCGCTGATCGAACGGGGACACACGATCGTCGTCGTCGAACACAACATGGACATTATCAAATGCGCGGACTGGGTGGTAGACCTCGGGCGCGAGGCGGGCGACAAGGGCGGTCACGTCGTCTTCGAGGGTACGCCGCGCGGACTCGAACTATGTCCTGAGAGTTATACGGGCGAATACCTTCGCCTGCGGACCAAACTGTAAAGCCGGCACAAACAACTATCCACTTTGGAGCAAACCCGATAAGCATCAGAAATGGAATTTTTCACATACCGACTCCCAAACGGCATACGGGGTATTCACCGCCAGGTAAAGGGCAATGTGGCCCATTGTGCGCTGGTCGTCAATGCGGGAAGCCGCGATGAATTACCCACACAATTCGGGCTGGCACACTTCACGGAACACGCCTTCTTCAAGGGCACCGAACACCGCCGCGCCTGGCAGGTCAACTGCCGGCTGGAGAACCTCGGGGGCGAACTGAACGCCTTCACCACGAAAGAAGATACGACCATCCACGCCACGACGCTGCGCGGCGATTTTTCGAAAGCAGCGGAACTGATCGCGGACATCGCCTTTCATTCGACCTTTCCCGAACGGGAGCTGGAACGCGAGAAAGAGGTGATCGTCGACGAGATCAACACGTACAAGGATTCGCCGGCCGACCTGATTTACGATACCTTCGAAGATATGCTGTTCGATGGATCGGAACTCGGACACAACATCCTGGGACGTAAAACCGCACTGGCCCGTTTCGACGGCAATGCGATCCGTGCTTTCACCGCGCGTACACACACGACCGACCAGATGGTCTTTTCATCGATCGGCAACTTTCCCGTCAAAACCGCAGAGGCGATGGCCGCCCGTTATTTCGGCAGCCAGCCGGCCACGACACGGGACTTCGGCAGGGTAGCGCCCCAGCCGGTCGCGCCCTTCGAAAAAACGGTCGTCAGGCACACCCATCAGACCCACTGCCTGATCGGCAGACGCGCTTACGGAATCGACGAGCGGAAGCGGCTGCCCCTGGCACTGTTAGTCAATATTCTGGGCGGGCCGAGCGCCAATTCGCTCCTCAACGTGGTAGTACGCGAAAAACACGGTCTCTCCTACAGCATCGAGGCCAGCTACACCCCCTATGGCGACTGCGGGATCGTAGCGATTTACTTCAGTTGCGACCATGCCAATAGCGATCGTTGCATCTCGCTGATCGAGGAGCAGTTGAAGCAACTGCGCACCACGCCGCTCACAACCCGCCGTCTGTCGATGGCAAAAAAACAATTTATCGCACAACTTGCGATCTCGATGGAGAGCAACGAAGGCTATATGCTCGGTGCCGGCAAAAGTTTCCTGACCCACGACGATGTGGACACGATGGAGGAGGTATATGCCAAAGTCGATGCTTTGACAGCCACCGAACTTACCGAGGTCGGGGAGGAAATCTTCACCGGTATGTCGAGATTGATTTATAAATAAAACAACTGCATGAAAAAAGAGGTGATTTTCGTCCTTCTCGACGATTTTGCGGATTGGGAAGGTGCCTTCCTGGCATCGGCGTTACGCACCGGCACCATGCCGGGACATCCCGGATCCCACGAGGTCAAATACCTGACACCCGGAGGAAAAGAGGTGCGTTCCCTGGGCGGAATGCGCGTAATGCCCGACTACGACGCTTCGGTATTGCCCGAACGGTGCGCTGGATTGATTCTGGTCGGAGGCATGAGCTGGCGAACGGAAGCGGCGGAACAGATCGTTCCGTTGGTCGAAGAGGCGCTGTCGCGCGGAATACTTGTCGGCGGCATCTGCAACGCGACGCTTTTTCTGGGGGCGCACGGTTTCCTCAATGACGTACGACACACGAGCAACACCCTTGCGCTGCTGAAAGAATGGAGCGGCGCAACCTACACGAACGAATCGAATTATGCGGAAGCGGAGGCGGTGAGCGACGGTCGCATCGTCACGGCAAACGGCACGGGGTATCTGGAATTCACGCGCGAATGTCTGCTGCTGCTCGAAGCGGATACGCCGGAATCCATCCTGACTTCCTATCGTTTCAATAAGGACGGACTCTGCCATTTCGTAAAAGGACTATAAGTTCCGATGGACGCACTCGAAAAATATATCCATGCTCATTCGGAACCCGAGGAAGCGCTGCTGCGCGAACTCGACCGGGAAACTCATCTGCGGGTAATCGCACCCCGGATGCTTTCGGGACATATCCAGGGAAAACTGCTCGAAATGCTCGTGCGGATGCTGCGGCCGCAACGCATACTCGAGATCGGCACCTTCACCGGCTACTCGGCCCTGTGTATGGCGGCCGGACTGGAAGAGAGCGGCGAGTTGCACACCATCGAGGTGGACGACGAACTGGAGCCTCTGGCGCAGTCCTTTTTCGACCGCAGTACCCACGGCGGTAAAATCCGGCTGCACATCGGCTCGGCACTCGACATAGCCCCCATGCTCGGGGGCGAATTCGACCTCGTATTCATCGACGGCGATAAACGCGAATATCCCGACTACTACCGCATGCTCATGGGCGACGGCGAGTCAGCCCCGCTCCTACACAGCGGTTCGGTGCTGATCGCCGACAACATCCTCTGGTCGGGAAAAGTCGTACGGCCCGTTGCCCATAACGACCGCCACACCCAGGCGCTGCTTGAGTTCAACAGGATGGTCGCAGACGATCCCCGGGTCGAAAACGTCATCGTTCCGATCCGCGACGGCCTGAACCTGATCCGGGTCAGATAGCACAAAAAGCCCGGGGCATGGCATATTAATATCGATAAACAGCTCGATTCCGGAAAATTTTTCTAACTTAGGAGTGTCAAAACCAACCCAAATGAAAAAATCACTCCTTCTAACGTTTCCCGCATTGATCGTGTGCACTTTTCTGTGTGCCCAAACACCGAAATTCGGCAAAGTCTCCGCCGAAGAACTTCAGATGACCTCGTACGACAAAGATCCCGATGCAGCAGCCGTCATTCTCTACGAAGACACCTACCTTTGGTATCAGATTAGCGATCAGGTGCAGTCGGTCTGGGATTACCGGACACGGATCAAAATACTCAAACCCGAGGGTACGACCTGTGCCGACGTAAGCATTCCCTACATTTCCTCCCACAACGGAGATGAAACCATCTCCTCGCTCGAGGCCGTAGCCTACAACCTCGAAAACGGCAAAATTATCAAAACACCGCTCAAAAAACAATACATCTTCCGGGAGCAGGTGAGCGATAAACACAAAGTAATCAAATTCTCGATTCCCGAAGTAAAGACCGGAACGGTTATCGAATACCGTTATCGTAAAACATCGGATTACATCACTCACATTCCGCCGTTCCGCTTTCAGCACGATATTCCGGTGATATACAGTTATTCGGAGGCCGCCATTCCCGAGTTTTTCCGCTTCAATATCGATATGAAAGGGTATCTGCGGGTCAATCTGCAGGAGACGAGTTCGACCGACTCCTTCCCATTAAGCAACCGAAATACGGAAACCTATACCTATAACGTACGCCGATTGTACTGCGAAATCAAAGATATACCCGCTTTGAAAAAGGAACCGTTCATCTGGTGCCTGAACGATTTCCGGTCGATGCTCGAATTCGAACTATCGCAGATCGCCATGCCTTACTCCACCCTGAAAAACTATACGACTTCGTGGGAAAGCGTGAACGATGCCCTGTCCAAGACCGATTTTAACTCCCACTCGAAAATCGGCAATCCGTTCAAGGCGGAGGTGGCCGAGATCGTTAACCGCAAAGGAAGCCCCGACCAAACGGCGCACGACGTACTGAAGCTCGTGCAGTCGAAGATGAAATGGAACGAAGAGTATCGCCTCTTCTCCGACGGGCCGCGCATTGCAGCCAATAAAGGCACAGGCACGAGCGCCGATATCAACTTCGTGCTGATGGCCGCGCTGAAAGACGCTGGATTCAGGGTCGTGCCGATCCTGCTCAATCCCCGCCACGCAGGCCGCCTGCCTTACACGCGCGCCACGATCAACAGCATCAATGCCTTCATACTGATGGTCGAACTGGGCGACGGACGCACGGTTTATGCCGACGGAACGGACCCGAACTCCGACCTGAATCTGCTGCCGACGGAACTTCTCGTCGACAGGGCGCGTATCTATGGCGTGAACGGTACGGCCGGATGGTGCGACCTGACGACCATCGCCAAAGGTGTCCAGTCAGCCAACATGATCCTCGAAATCGGTGATGACAACACGGTGCGGGGCAAGATCATCGAAGACCACACCGGACAATCGGCATTTTCGCTGAGCAAACAATACGACAAACACAAGACCGAAGAGGAATTCATCGCCTGGCAGGAGAAGGAAAACGGAATCCGGATGGAGGATGTGGAGCTGGAGGGCATCGGCACGCCGCACATACGCCAAAGCTATCAAATGGAAATGCTCCCCAACAGCACCGGCGAATTCATTTACCTTAACGCGACGATCATCCCCTTCATGTCGTCAAACAAACTCAACGCCCAAACCCGTTTGCTGCCCGTAGAATTCGCGTTCCCCGTTACGTACAACATCCGATGCTCCATGCTGATTCCTGAAGATTACACCGTTGAGGCGTTGCCCAAAAGCATTGCAATGTCCGCCTGCGACAACGGCGTTACATGCCGGTATGTAGTGCAGCAAAGCGGGCAATATCTCCAGTTCAATTTCTTGTTTTCCATGAAACGGATTATCTTTCCGGCTTCGGAATTCCCCGACCTGAATACCTTTTACGGCATGGTGGCAGACCTGAGCAAAAGCCAGATCGTACTCAAAAAAAACTGAGACCATGATCCGGCATCTTACCACCTTACTGTTCGTGCTCGCTTACACCCTTACGGTGCCTGCACAAAGCATCGGCGGTATCGACGAAAAACTGCTCGGGAACAGCAATGCCGTCATACGTCTTGCGCAAACCGAATTCATTTACTCTTCGCCCGCTTCCGGCTCCGAGAAGCGTATCATCGAGATCACGGTGCTCAACAAATCGGCTGCCGGCAAGGCACACTTCCTCTGCTATACGGACAACACGCGTAGCCTGAAGAGTTTCAACGGCGAACTTCGTGACCACAATGGTAAAACCTTCCGCAAACTCAAACGTTCGGAACTCAAATACACCGAATATTCGGCCACTTCGCTGGCCGAGGACGGCGCCTATTATTATATGGAGGTTTACGCACCGGTCTGTCCCTATACGGTACGTTTCGAGTATGAGATCAGCTACCGGAACGGAGTGCTCGTCTTTCCGACCTTTTTTCCGATCGGCGACCGGGAAACCTCGCTCGAGAAAGGTATCTATACGCTGTCGCTCCCGGCCGGTATGGAATTCAGGTATAAATGCGCAAACACGGATGCAATTCCTGTGAAACAAACCGAAAACGGACGCGATATCTATCGCTGGACGCTGGAAGGTGTTCCGGCCGTCTGTGAAGAGACGGCTTCGCCACCCCTGACGGAACTGGTACCTGCGATTTACGCCATGCCTTGCGCTTTCGAATACGAACACACACAAGGAAGGCTGGACAGTTGGGCGACCTACGGAGCCTGGCAGTGCAGTCTGCTGACCGGGCGCGACGCACTGCCCGACGAACTGAAGCGCGAAGTACACCGTCGCACGGATCACCTCGCTTCACCGAGGGAAAAAGTCGAAGCGCTGTACGATTATCTGGGCGAGACTACCCGTTACGTGAGTATCCAACTGGGCATCGGCGGTTTGCAGCCGATCGCGGCCGAAGATGTGTACAAGACCAAATTCGGCGACTGCAAAGCTCTTTCCAACTACCTGAGGGCCATGCTCGCCGAATGCGGAATAGACTCCGACTACACGATTATCCACGCCTCACGGCCGCGAATATTCCCCGATTTCCCTTCGCCCACCCAGGCAAACCACGTCATCCTGAGAGTTCCCCTCGCAGGGGAGACCCTTTATCTGGAATGCACCAACCCCGAAGTACCGTTCGGATATGTTCACGACAGGATCGCCGGGCACGACGCCGTTTGCTGCCGGAACGGAACCGGAGAATTCATCACCCTGCCACGCTACGCCGACACACTCAACCGGATGGCACAACACGTCGAAGTATATCTCTCAGAAGACGGATCTGCCCGGGGACACATCAGCGAACGCTACGAAGCGGGGCAATACGAAGACAACGCGCATTTTGTAAAAATGGATGCCCGCAAACGCACGGACTACCTGCTCAGCGACCTGAAGAAAATTCCCATGATACGACTCGACAGCATCGTCTGCCGGGAAGAAAAAAACCGTATTCCGCACATCGGAATCGATTACACCTTCTCGACACCCAAGTACGGGAATATTACGGGAACCCGGATTTTCCTGCCCCAAAGCCCATTCAACAACTACACGGCTCCGCGCAGCCGGGAGCGGCATTACGACATATATTATCCGGATGGACATGCCGACCAGACTACGGTCGTGATCCACATTCCGGAGAACCTCGAAATCGAAGCTCGCCCGAAAAATTGCGAAGCCTCAACTCCTTTCGGCAGTTATTCCTCACAAGTTACCTTTGAAAAGGGAAAGATTACCGTCACGCATCGCACGACGATACACGCCGGCACCTATCCCCGCGAACAATACGAAGAGTACAGGCAATTCCTGCGGAACCGGGCAAGGAGTTTCAACGCTAATCTCGTACTGCGAAAAAAGTCCTCTTCGGAATGATCGCAACCGTATAATAACTGCATGAGAATCACATAAATAATTGCTTAAAATAATGGAAATTAAAGAATTACAACAGGAAGTTGACGCCTGGGTGCATCGATACGGCGTGCGTTACTTCAGCGAACTGACCAACATGGCCATTCTGACGGAAGAAGTAGGAGAGCTGGCCCGCATCATGGCCCGACGTTACGGGGACCAATCGTTCAAACCGGGTGAAAAGTCGAATCTGGCCGACGAAATGGCCGATGTATTATGGGTTTTAGTGTGCCTTGCCAACCAGACGGGGGTAGATCTCATGGCAGCCGTCGAAGCCAACTTTGCAAAGAAAACTTCACGCGATCACGACCGTCACCGCAATAACCCGAAACTGAAATCACACGAAGAATAAATTTCCGTCTTTCATCGAGCTTTATATTTTACAGCTTCCAATCGCCTCATTCATGAAAAAGTTACTGATCCTGTGGTGCGTCGCCTTGCTGACAACTTCGTGCGGGTCAACGCATCTGTTCGAATTCTTCGACCTGAAATCGACCTCGTCGTCACGACCCTTAAAACATGGCGCAACGAGTATTATTGCCCCGACTGCGGAGAGCTGATCCACTACCGCAAAGAGGAGGTGACCGGTTCGGCAGACGTCAGCGTGGAATGAAGCAAAACGGTCTGCGCCAAAAACAGATATAATCCAGAGATTCATGCTCCCTTCGGCGCCAAGAACACCAGTTCCAAAAGCACCTGTAAACACGTATGAAGTCGATGCTTCCTTTACGCCAGCAAACGCCTGGAACTGAAACTGACATCTATTACCGGCGCAGAAACGGAGGCAACATAAGTTTACTGAACGGACTTGGCAAACCGATCAAGGAGTGTGATTTGCGTCAGCGCCTCACAGGATTCCGGCTCAGGCAACAGCAAGCCGGACAGCCACAAATAAAAATCGCTCGGGCTGTCACCGGAGCCGGATTGGGGATACGCCGTTGCCCGAGATTTCAGGCTCGGCCCCGGCACACAGATCGGTCTGAACAAGACATGAACATCGCAACCTGCCGGCAAAATCCCACACGATCGTGCTCTTCGGCACCATGCGATCCTGACACCATACCAGACAACGAACGACGGCACCCTTTGGCGGGGTGCCGTCGTTCGTTCATCAGCCGGAATTACTCCAACTTGAGGTCTTTCTTGATACCTTCGATCTTGGCATCGAGCTCATCCTTCACCCGGTCGAAATCGGCCACCGACTCCAACTGCGCCTTCACACCGAAGTAGAATTTGATCTTCGGCTCCGTACCCGAGGGGCGCACCGACACGATCGTACCGTCCTCGGTATACCACTGCAATACGTTGCTCCGATCCTGACGGATCAGGGATTTACAGCCCGTTTTCACATCGAGCGTCTCCAGTGAAAGGAAGTCGTTGATCTTCACAACCTGCGATCCGAGGATCGTTTTGGGCGGATTCTGACGGAAATCGACCATCATTTTCTGGATCAGCTCGGCGCCTTCCTTCCCCTTGCGAACGACCGACACAAGCCCTTCGCGGTAGAAACCGTACTTCACATAGAGTTCCTGCAGCCACTCGTAGAGCGTCAGGCCCATCGTATCCAGCGCCCAGGCCGCAGCCTCGGCCGCCAGCGAACAAGCGGAAACGGCATCCTTGTCGCGCACGTAGTCGCCCGCAAGGTAACCGAACGATTCTTCGCCGCCACCGATATATTTCGCCTTGCCTTCGTTCTCGCGGATAATTTTGGCTATGTACTTGAAACCCGTGAGGCAGTCATAGCACTTCACCTTGAAATAATCCGCTACGGCATTGGCCATCTGGGAAGTCACGATGGTCTTTACCACATACTCGTTACCGTCGAGACGGCCCAGTTCGGCCCAGCGGGTCAACTGATAGCTCAGCAGCAACACAAGGGTCTGATTGCCGTTCAGCAGCACGTATTCCCCCTTTTTGTTGCGCAGCGCCACGCCTATACGGTCGGAGTCGGGGTCGGTCGCCAGCACCAGGTCGGCGCCCTCGCGGGCAGCCTGGTCGATCGCCATCGCCATCGTCTTGCGCTCCTCGGGATTGGGGGACTCGACGGTAGGGAAGTTGCCGTCGATAACGGCCTGTGCGGCGACCATACTTACGTTGGTGAAACCGAACTTGCGCAGCGACGCAGGAACCAGCCTTACACCCGCACCGTGCATGGGCGAGTAGACGATCTTCATGTCGCGGTGCTTGCGCACGCTTTCGGGCGAGAGCGACAACTCGTGTATTTTATCAAGGTATATCTCATCGAACTTCTCGTCGAGGATCGTGATATTCTCCTGGTTTTTCCCCGTGAGGATCATGTCGATATCGGTGATCTTCTCCACCTCGGCAATGATGTTCTTGTCGTGAGGCTCCGTGACCTGGGCACCGTCGGTCCAATAGGCCTTATACCCGTTGTATTCTTTGGGGTTGTGCGAAGCCGTGACGACCACGCCCGAGTGGCATTTCAATTCCCGGATGGCGAAACTCACCTCGGGGGTCGGACGCAGTGCGTCGAACAGGAAAACGGTAAAACCGTTGGAGGCGAAAATGTCGGCCACACGCTCGGCGAACGCACGCGAATTATTGCGGCTGTCATGCCCCACGGCAACGCGCACCTGTTCACCCGCAAAGTTCTTTTTCAGGTAGTTCGAAAGTCCCTGTGTGGCAGCACCTACCGTGTAGACGTTCATGCGGTTGGACCCAACGCCCATGATGCCCCGCAGGCCGCCCGTACCGAATTCGAGATCCTTGTAGAAACTCTCTACGAGTTCCTTCATATCATTGTCGATCAGATATTTGACCTGTTTTTTAGTGGCCTCGTCGTAAGGACCGTCGAGCCATGTCTGCGCCTTCTTAAGCACCATTTGTTCTAATTCGCTTGCCATAAGTTTTATTGGTTTTATTTATAGTTTAACATCAGGGTGTTTCAAAAATTTTATATGCAAATATAAGGATTTTTTTTCGATTATTCAATATCAACGAGTTAAAATTCAGGTGCCGTAAAGCCCCGATTTTCTATATATAAAAAAAGGATATATGCAACAGATTTCCCGAAATCTTTTCACTAAATTATTCACAACTTTGTGACATCAAAAACGGTGCAACCCTGAAACATGCTAAGTAATACGCAGACATATAGCGATATGTGGCAGAATTGCCTTGACCGCATCAAAACACAGACTTCCGAAGAGGAATTTGTGAAGTGGTTCAAGCCCATCGTTCCGTTGGAATTCGACGGTACGACGCTGCGCCTGCGTGTACCCAACGCCAGCTACGTGTATCAGATCGAGAAGAACTACATTCCGTTCCTGCGTCCGATCATCTCGCAGCTCTACGGCCAGCAGACCCGGCTGCACTACGCCGTGCCGAAAGCCGACGCGCCGAAAGCCGCCGCCGAAACCGCCGACATGACGACGATTCAGCGTTTCAACGCACAAAGCAGCACCGCAAATATACGGGAATATAATCCCTATGCAATACCGGGAGTCAAAAAACTGACGATCGATCCGCAACTGAACCCCACTTACACCTTCGACAATTTCATCGAAGGGGAGTGCAACCGGCTGGCCCGTTCGGCGGGTATGTCCGTTGCGGTAAATCCGGGCAACAACCCCTTCAATCCTTTATATATATACGGTAATTCGGGATTGGGGAAAACCCATATCGTACAGTCGGTCGGGCATGAGGTGCGGCAACGGCATCCCGAACTGCAGGTGCTTTACGTCTCGATGAACAAGTTCCAGGCACAGTTCCAGACCGCCTACAAAAACGGCGAAATCCCGGATTTCATCCACTTCTATCAGATGATCGACGTGCTCATCATCGACGACATCCAGGAGTTGACCGGCAAGACGGGTACCCAGAATGCGTTCTTCAACATTTTCAACCACTTGCAGTTGGCCGGAAAACAGTTGATCCTCACGTCGGACAAACCTCCCGTCGAATTGAAAGACATCGAGCAGCGCCTGCTCACCCGCTTCAAGTGGGGGATGGCGGCACCGATCAGCACACCCGATTACGACACCAAAATAAAGATCATCCGCGCCAAAGCACAGAAACTCGGAGCGCAGGTCTCGGACGAGGTAGTGGCTTATCTGGCAGAAAACATCTCGGCCAACGTGCGGGAAATCGAGGGCGCGCTTTCGTCGCTGGTGGCGAACGCATCGTTCCTCGGCCGCAAGATCACCACATCGCTGGCCAAAGAGATTCTGAAGGTCTACGTACAACTTTATCAAAAAGAGGTTACGATCGACCACATTATCAAAGTGGTATGCGAGCACCTGAATCTCGATTTCAACCGGTTCAACTCCACGGAGCGTACCCGCGAAATCGCCCAGGCACGGCAGATTGCCATGTATCTGGCCAAACAGCACACCAAAGCCCCGCTAACGACAATCGGCTCGGCAATTGGTGGGCGCAATCACGCTACGGTGCTTCACTCGTGCAAAGCAGTATCGAACCTGCTGGAGACCGACAAGGCATTCCGGCGTCAGGTCGAAGAGATCGAAAAGAAAGTTCTGGCCCAGTAGGGGCAAACATACCGTAATCACAAACAGGGGGCCGCATCCAACGATGGAATGCGGCTTTTTTTTATCGACACCCCCTCCATATACGGCATCAAATGACAGGTTGTGTCCCGTTTTTTCGTATATTTATCCCATGAAAAGCCAATTCGCAATTTACCCCAGCCGCCTTCGCTTGCTGGGAGCATTACTGGCATCAGTGGTCTTCGTAGTACTCGCCATCGGGCTGCTGAAAAGGGACGAACTATCGCCTTTTAAGGCTGTCATCCTCTGGAGCGGGCTTCCGTTTTTCGGATTCGGAATATTCGCCTGCGGGTTTATGCTGGTGCGCAACCTGTGCAGACGCCGTCCGATGCTGCGGCTCGATGCGGCCGGGCTCACCGTTTTCGACGCGAAAGGTGCACCGTACCGTCTTGCCTGGAAACAGATTGCAGGATTCAGAGCGATCTCCATTGCCGGACAGCACTTTATCCTGATCGACGTACATCAACCGGACGTATTGATCCATGCAGAAAACAGCTTTATCCGCCGCAGATTGCTGGAATACAATTTCAAACAGTTCGGAACACCGTTCAATATCGCTTCGGGCAACCTGAATTTTCCCCGCCGAAAACTAATCCCCACACTCGAAGCCTATCATCAAAAGTACCGCTAAATGGATCAACCCAAACTCGAACGCCTGCTGCGGCTGATGAAGCTGCTGACGGCCAATGCCACTTACAATGTCGATCAGCTGGCCCAAAGACTTTCAATGTCGCGGCGCACGGTTTACCGCTACATCGACACCTTCCGTGAAGCGGGTTTCGTCATCAAGAAAAACGGAGACCACATCCGTCTTGACAAGGAATCGCCCCATTTCAAAGACATTTCCCAATTGGTGCATTTCACCGAGGAAGAGGCTGTCATCCTCAAACGCGCCATCGAAAACATCGATGACACGAACCTGCTGAAACAAAACCTCAAGAAGAAACTCTACTCGGTTTATGACAGTAAAACGCTGGCTGACACGGTGGTGAAAGGCAAGAATGCCGCAAATGTCCATCAACTCCTGGAAGCCATCGAAGAACGTCGCCAGGTCGTGCTGCACGATTACCAGTCGGCGCACGGAGCCGCCGTACGCGACCGTAGGGTAGAGCCTTTCGCATTCACTACGAACTACGTGCAGGTTTGGTGCTTCGATCCCGAAGACGGCGTCAGCAAACTGTTCAAAACCTCCCGGATCGGATCGGCCACACTCACCGGCACACCCTGGCAGCACGAGGCGGCACATGAAAAAGGATTCATCGACATCTTTCGGATGCACGGACGCGACCGGCACCGGGTTCGGCTGGATCTGGGTATCCTGGCCTACAACCTGCTTACCGAAGAGTATCCTCTGGCGGAAAAGGACATCCGCGCCACGGCAAACGGCCGTTGGCTGCTCGACACCGAAGTGGCCGGATATGCGGGTGTGGGACGTTTCGTCGTGGGATTGCTCGATGACATCCGTATTGTCGATTCTCCCGAACTTCAGGCATACATCCGAGACTATATCGAGCAAAATATGAAATTTTAAGCCATTATTTTCACTTCCAGTCCGCAGTGTCACAAGATGTCACAAACACACCGTTCCTTTGCACTACAAAACAACGATCGACAACAAACTAAAAATTACGATCATGGGAACAGCCTACAAAATCCACTGCAAACACTGCGGAACACAATTCGACCATTACGTCGGAGCCGACTACGGACTGCTGCCGGCCTGCGTCGGCTGCGGAGAATATGTCGAGACCGAAATGCCGATCCGGTGCCCTGCCTGTCACCGCAAGCTCAATGCATCACAGGAAGAATTCAACGAACAGGTGGAAGTCACTTATATCTGGGACTGATTATTTCACACAAACCCTTTCCGGATTCGGGGAATTTTACTAACTTTGAAAAATAAATTCACTGCTCGAACTCAGATGACACATTTACGTGAAGGCGACCTGGCACCGGACTTCAGCGCGAAAACCCAGGACGGTGAAAACGTGACCCTTGCAGACCTGAAAGGCCGGCACACGATCCTTTATTTCTATCCAAAGGACAACACGCCGGGCTGCACGCTCGAAGCACGCAACCTTCGGGACGGAAAAGCCGAGCTGGCGGCCAGGGGATTTCAGATCATCGGGATAAGCCCCGACAGCGAAAAATCCCACCGCAACTTCTGTACGAAACACGAACTGAATTTCACACTGCTTTCGGATCCGGATCACAGCGTTTGCGAAGCCTATGGCGTATGGGACGAAAAAGTGATGTACGGTCGCAAATACATGGGCGTCGTGCGCACGACGTTCGTCATCGACCCGAAAGGATACATTGAAAAGATTTTCGACAAGGTAGACACGAAAAATCACTACCGGCAAATTCTGGACGCATACATGTAACCCTGCGATGAAATTTCGGACGGTCATATTCCTGCTTGCGGGATGGTTCGCTTCGAACGGCACAGTTCACGGCACTCCCCCCGTACCGACCGAGACGCCCGCTTCGGAGGTATCGGACGGGCTCGTCGTGCGCTCACCCGATGCGTTGCTGCCGCCTCCAACGCTTCTTGCGCCGGCAGCTTACCTGCCCCGGTTACGCATGGAGGTCAACCCGGTGCGGCGCGAACAGGCCCGGCTGCGCAGACAAATGCAACTCAGGGCACTCACCGCGCCGTCCGATTCACATGCAATACACCGCCAAAAGGAACCCGACGCGTTCCGGATGCGTGTCACGTCGGGCAATACGCCTGGTAACTGGAGTCCCTATCCGGATCGGTCTTTGGACGCACGAACGCTCAGTTTTCCGATGCGGCAAACAAAAAAATGATTTTTGCGTCATTGCACGCGCAATACGAAACGATGAAATCAGATAACAAAAAATAGTATGGCAGAAAAAACACAAACGAACCCCGACAAGCTCAAAGTCTTGAACGCGGTGATGGAAAAAATAGAGAAAGACTTCGGCAAAGGGTCGATTATGCGGATGAATTCGCAGGAGGTAAATGACATTCCGGTCATCCCGACCGGTTCGATCACGCTCGACGTGGCGCTCGGAGTAGGCGGCTATCCCAAAGGACGCGTCGTCGAGATCTACGGCCCCGAATCGTCGGGTAAGACCACCCTGGCCATCCATGCGATTGCCGAAGCACAGAAAGCGGGCGGCATCGCGGCATTCATCGACGCGGAACACGCGTTTGACAGTTTCTACGCACAGAAACTGGGTGTTGACGTGGACAACCTCTTGATCTCGCAGCCCGACAACGGCGAACAGGCGTTGGAAATCGCCGACTCGCTGATTCGTTCGAGCGCCATCGACATCATCGTCATCGACTCGGTGGCGGCGCTGACGCCCAAAGCCGAGATCGAAGGCGAGATGGGGGATTCGAAGATGGGCCTGCAGGCCCGGCTGATGTCGCAGGCGCTGCGCAAACTCACGTCGAGCATTTCGAAAACCAAAACGGTCTGCATCTTTATCAACCAGTTGCGCGACAAGATCGGCGTGGTCTACGGCAACCCGGAGACCACAACCGGCGGTAACGCTCTGAAATTCTACGCCAGCGTGCGGATCGACATTCGCCGCATGTCGGTCATCAAAGACGGGGAAGACCAGCTCGGAACCCGCACCAAAGTCAAAGTCGTGAAAAACAAGGTGGCCCCTCCGTTCAAACGTGCGGAGTTCGACATCATGTTCGGCGAAGGCATTTCGAAGATCGGCGAGATTATTGACCTGGGGGTCGATTATGGCGTGATTAAGAAGGCCGGCTCCTGGTTCTCCTACGGCGAACGGAAGATCGGGCAGGGGCGCGACGCCGTGAAAGAACTGCTCCGGAACGACAAGGCGCTCAGCGAGGAGGTCGAAGCCAAAGTCCGCGAGGCGATGAAGAACAAAAAGGAATAAAGTATGGACTATACGGTCGAAGATGAAGTTCTCATCAAGGAAAAATGGGACGACCTGCTCTTCTCCTGCACCAGAATCTGCAAGAACGACGAAGATTGGAATCTGATAAAAAGGGCATTTTTCCTTGCAAAAGAGGCACACCAGGGGGTAAGGCGCCGCTCGGGCGAACCTTACCTGCTGCATCCTATCGCCGTAGCTAAAATTGTCATCGAAGAGATCGGTCTCGGCGTAAAATCCGTCGTGGCCTCCTTGCTGCACGATGTAGTGGAGGATACCGAATACTCGGTTGAGGACATGGAACGTATCTTCGGGCCTAAAATCGCATCGATGGTCGACGGCCTGACGAAGATGTCGGGCGTCTTCAATACCGACACATCGGAGCAGGCGGAATATTTCCGCAAAGTGCTGCTTACGCTATCGAACGACGTTCGGGTGATTTTGATCAAGATCGCCGACCGGCTGCACAACATGCGTACGCTGGGGGCGATGCCCATGAATAAACAGATCAAAATCACGAGCGAAACGATCTACCTTTTCGCACCTTTGGCATACCGCTTAGGACTATACTCCATCAAGAGCGAACTGGAAGACCTCTGCATGAAGTACCGCTTTCCGATGCCTTACGCAGAGATCACGCAAAAACTCAATGAAACGGAGGCCTCGCGCCAGGAGTTCATCAACAAGTTCAACGCGCCGATCATCGCATCGCTCAACCGCGACCATATCAATTACGAGATTTCGGGCCGCGTGAAGAGCGTTTACTCGATCTGGAATAAAATGCAGCGCAAACAGATACCCTTCGAAGAAGTATATGATTTGTTTGCCATTCGCATCGTATTCAAACCTTTGCCGTTCCCTTCGGAAAAGACTCAGTGCTGGCAGATTTATTCGACCATCACCGACATCTACACGCCCAAGCCGGATCGGCTGCGCGATTGGATTTCCATGCCCAAAGCGAACGGCTATGAGGCGCTTCACTCGACCGTGATGGGTCCCGACGGAGTCTGGGTCGAAGTACAAATCCGCACGCAGCGCATGGAAGATATTGCCGAGCGCGGGTTTGCCGCCCATTGGAAATACAAACACGCGACGATTTCTCAGGACGAAGACGAATTCGACAAATGGCTCAAGCAAATCCGTGCAGCCCTGAACAGTCCCACGGAAAATGCAGTCGACTTCCTCGACAACTTTAAGTTATCCCTATACACTTCAGAGATAGTAGCATTTACACCAAAAGGAGAAGCCCGTAAATTACCGTTCGGAGCAACTGCGCTCGACTTTGCCTACGACATTCATACGAAGATCGGCAACAGCGCTATCAGTGCGAAGATCAACCACAAGCTCCAGCCGATAACCACACAGATCAACAGCGGCGATCAGATCGAAATCATCACCGCAGACACGGCACGCCCAAAGCCCGAATGGCTCGACATCGCCACGACGGCCAAGGCCAAACAATCGATCACATCCTTCCTCAAACGCGAACGTCAGCACAATATCGAGCGGGGTATTCAGATGCTCGAAGAGAAGATGAAAAAACTGGACATTCCGCTCAGCGGTCGTGTTCTGCGCAAAATCATCCCCGTTTACGAAAGCACGACCAAAGAGGAGCTGTACAGTAAAATCGGAGCAGGAATCGTCACGCTCGACAATCTGGAAAAAGTCCTGAAAGTCAATTCCAAAAGCAAAATCCTCAAATTCTGGACATTGTTTATCAATGACAAGGAGGAAGAAGAGGCGGAAGACAGCGGCACACCTTCCAAAACCGGCACACAATTAACCGGCAAAAAAACAGATGCAGGGCCTGAATTCGAAATCGCTCCTTGCTGCAAACCGATTCCAGGGGACAACGTGATCGGTTACAAAGACCCGCTGACAGGTCGTATAATCGTCCACAAATCTACGTGCGACGAACTGAACCGCCTTGCAAGCCAGTTCGGCAACAACATTGTCAAAGACGAGATCAAATGGTCGCAGCACAAAGCCATGTCTTATCTTTCGACCATCGAATTGCGGGGGATCGACCGCACCGGTATCCTGCTCGACCTGGCAAAAGTCGTAAACGGCGATTTCAGCATCAATATCCGGGAGATAAACATCCAGAGTCACGACGGAATCTTCGAGGGAAATATCAGTCTTTACGTAAAAGACGCGCCAAGTCTGAATGCTTTGTTCGACCGCCTGCGCAAAATCAAGGGTATAGAAACCGTTAAACGCACATTGAATTAAAACTATGGAAGACTTCGTATCGATAATATGGATCGTACTCATCGGTGCCGCAGCATTGTTCTCTGCTGCGAAATCCAGCGGAACAAAACGGAAAAAGGCGAAACAAGCCGCAAGGAGCACGGAATCAGCTCCAACACAGTTCCAGCAGATTCCGCCGCCCCTGCCCGTCAACAGCACGGAAAACAACGTTTCCGTCGCTTATTCGGGTTCCCTGACAAATAGTTTCGCTCAGGAGCCTGAAACTACGCCCGACGTGCCATCATCAGAGATTACGGCAGAACCCGATGAAGAATTCGATCTGCGCAAGGCCGTGATCTATTCGGAAATTCTGAAACCCGGATTCGACGAATAAGCCCGTACTTTTCTATTTCCAAAAATTCTCTTCACCATAAGTCGTTTCAGTTCGGACGATCCACAGCCGGGAATTATCATTAAGCCGATAGGGGTATCCTGGAATTAAAATATATAAGGATTTCAGATCCAACCGCCCGCAACCGGTCGTGGTTCGAATTGAGTAACATCGTTTACCTTCAACAGCAATCTTACCCAGACTGCTTCTCAGGACACGAATTTCTTAATCAAATATTATGGCATCTATTTTTTCACGTATTATCAACGGCGAAATACCTTGCTACAAGGTCGCCGAAGACGAGAACTATTTTGCGTTCCTCGACATCAATCCGCTTGCAAGAGGGCACACACTCGTTGTTCCGAAAAAGGAGACCGATTACATTTTCGACCTCGACGACCAGACGTTGGCTGGACTTACACTCTTTGCCAAAAAGGTCGCTGGAAAAATCAAACGTGAAATAGCTTGCGCCAGGGTAGCAGTGGTCGTCTTGGGACTTGAAATTCCGCATGCACATATCCATCTAATTCCTATAAACAGCGAAAACGATATCGATTTTCAACGGGAAAAGCTCAAATTAACTCCCGAAGAGTTTCAAGAAATCGCATCCAAACTATCGGAATAGCAGGTTGATAACAATCTTTTAATCTCCACTTATACAGGCAATTATCTAAGTAATAAGATAGTTGCCTGTAATTTTATTTAACATAATGTATAGACTATCCCGATAAGTAACGGATTTATCTCGGTAAGCTGTCAAAATACGTCTTAAAATTCAAATTGTAACATCAATAGGGTAGTTAATTTACATCTATAAACACTTAGGCTGCTCAAATAATTACACATGTCAACATACAAAGATGCAACAGCAGGTGTTGATAACTCAATCTGCATGACATTTGTAATTATATCTGCTTGGTGCGAAATGAACATGATGAGTATCAGTCAGAGGCTGTTCAACTATTGAATTTAACAAATCTAACTATTGATAATCAGCAATATATTAATTTTATATAAAGTATAGATACACTAATTAAGTGATATCTGGATATAAAATATCCGTATTGTACAATAACAAAATATATAAACCAATAATAAATAAAATACCAGATATTTAACTTCATTTACATACAGTAACACATAAATTAAGACCCTTGAGCATATTTTAACAGAATCTGCTTAATTACAATTGTAAACATTATCAACAACTATTAACATTTTACAAATGTGGATTTTTCTTGTTTTACAAAAACAAAATGTTTATATTTGTAAAAAATTCGGAAAATGCGGGAAAAATTACTCGATTTGATGAAAAGCGAAGGTTTGAAGCCAAGCCAGCTTGCCGAAATACTCGAAGTCAATCCGGCGGGAATCTCTCATATTTTGGCTGGACGCAACAAACCCGGCTTCGATTTGCTACAGAAGATTCTCAAGAGGTTTCCCCGGATCAATCCCGACTGGCTAATCCTCGACACCGGAACGATGTATCGGGACACGTTGAACGACATGACGGAAAGTCCGATTGTGAACAAGAATCTGTTTGACGTGCAAACTCCGATGTCCGCACAAATTCCGACCGAAACCTCCGGTAACACAGTTGCCGCGACGGCAATCGGTTCCGGTTTTCGGTCTGCGGTCCCTACAAAATCTGGAGACGCAGAAATCGAACGAATCGTCGTGTTTTATTCGGATCAGACGTTTGAAAATTTCCATCCGAAAAAATAAACCTTCCGACTAACATGCCACATCCGGGATGAGGCGAGTTAGCTAAAGTGTATTACAAACACAAAGGCCAACCCAGAATTCCGAACTCCAACCGGAACAACCCGGATCGGACTTTGGTGTAATATTTATATTATGTTAAATTATAATGGGAAATCGCGTATAGGGGAAAATAACACGGTCTTTCCGGGCTATCGTAAGCCCACCCCGGCGTGCACCATATCTCGCAAAAAACAGTACCTTTGCAAAAACCGGAATAAAGAATGAAAAACATAGCACTTTGTCTGTTTATTACGGCATTGTTCACCGGATGCAGCGCGCAAAAAAAATCCGATAACAATACACTCTACGTTTCAATACTGCCTTTACGATCATTGGTCACAAGTATCGTAGGTCCGGATTTTCCGGTCGAGGTACTGGTACCTGCCGGCGCAAGCCCCGAAACATTCGAGCCTTCGGCCCGCCAGTTCGCGGCACTGAACCGGGCACAGCTCGTCTTCAACGTCGGACTGATTGATTTCGAAGAGACGCTACTTTCGAAGGTACCTGATCCGAATAAGGTGATAAACCTGAGCAAAGGAATCGACGTTATCGCAGGCACGTGCTCGCACAAAGGGCACGAAACGCATGCACACGGTATCGATCCCCACGTTTGGACTTCTCCGCGCGCTTTGCAACAAATGGCTGCAAATGCCTACGATGCGCTTCACCGACTCTATCCCGATTCAGTGAAATACACGAATAATTACCGGAAATTGATCTCGGAACTCGAGGTGCTCGACCGCCAGACCGCAGCACAGATCGAAACAAGCGGAGTAACCTATTTCCTGATATACCACCCCGCTCTCACCTACTATGCCCGCGACTACGGATTGCAACAGGTGGCAGTCGAACAGGACGGGAAGGAACCGTCGGCCAAACGCCTTACGGAAATCATCCGCCAAGCTCGTGCGGACAGTGTCAAACGCATTTTCTATCAACGACAGTTCCCCGTATCGACAGTCGAAACGATTGCCCGGGACATGGGTGCCGAAGCCGTCGAAATTGATCCCCTGAAAGAAAACGTAATCGATAATATCCGGAAGATCACGCACTTAATTACGGAAGAACGATGAACCTGGTATCCTTGCACAACGTTTCCGTCCGCTATGGCAATTACGAGGCGCTCCGAAACGTCGATTTGATAATCGCCGACAACGATTTCATAGGCATCATCGGTCCCAACGGAGGTGGAAAAACCACCCTGATAAAAGCGATTCTGGGTACCGTGCCACATACGGGCGAGATCCGGCTTTCGGAGGCATTGTACCGCAGGAACGAACGACTGATCGGCTACATGCCCCAACTTTCCGATTTCGACCGGAAATTTCCGATTTCGGTCGAGGAGTTCGTGCTGTCGGGACTCCAGGGAAGCAAGGGTTTTCTGGCCCGCTATTCAAAAGCCGACCTGAAGAAAGCGCATCAATTACTCGAAAACGCGGGTATCAGTGCTATTGCCGGTTACCCTATCGGTGAAATTTCGGGCGGACAGATGCAACGCACGTTGCTGTGTCGGGCTGTTATTTCCGATCCGAAGCTCCTGATCCTGGACGAACCCGCCAACTTTGTGGACAACAAATTCGAAAACGAACTCTACCGTACGCTGCGCGAATTGAATCACCGGATGGCTATCGTGATGGTGTCGCACGACATCGGTACGATCACCAGCGTCGTGAAAGAAATCGTCTGCGTAAATCGTACCGTACACCGCCACCGTTCGAACGTGATCACCGAAGAGCAACTGCGCAACTACGGCTGTCCGATTCAGTTGATTTCCCACGGACATGTGCCGCACACCGTACTCGAACATCATCCGGGCGACTGCTGCTGCGACCACGAATAACCAGGCATGTGCGGTCTATGCCGTCTTCGCGTTTCCCGGCAAAGCGATAAATCGCGTAAGAAACGCCCCGAAGAAGTATAATCCTGCAAGAATCCACACGACGCCCTCCCCGCCTGCCGCCTGATAAAACAGCCCGACGATCGCGGGGCCAACGAAAACCGGCAGCCCGGCCCCCAGATTCAGCACGGAAACGGCAGCACCTTTATCCTTTTTCACCAGCGAGGGCATCAGGGCGGAAAGCGGCACATATCCCGCGAGTAAAGCTCCCCAGAGTACTCCAGCCCCCATTACGACCCAGAAATTCCCGGCTGAAAACTGCGGAGCGTAGTAGAAAAGCAAGGTAGTAATACCGCATCCAACGCCACCGAACCAGATAATAGTATCGCGCCACCCCACTTTATCCCCGACGAATCCGAAAATCAGATTAAAAAGAATATTGGCAGTGAAGATCGTACCCCATATTTGGAGCCACTCGGTCGTGGAAAAACCGTATTCGGCCATGTACATGGGCAGGAAAACGGGAAAAGCGAATTGAGCTGTCGTGTTGATTACCCGGACGATACCGCCCAGCAGCACCTTCGGCTCCTCTTTCATGATCGTAATCCCCTTCAGCAATTCTTTCATTTTCTCCCGCGTACCGCCGGCCACAGAAGGGCGCTTCTGCGACTTGTTCAGCACCAGTGCAAAAAAAGCACCCAGCATAGCCCAGAAAACCGAAGTCCACAGCGTATTGATGTTACCGATCCGTTCGATGGCCCAACTGGAATAATAGGCTCCCAACACATTCAGCCCACCCGTAAAAACGAACCAGAACCAACCCACAGCCTTTCCCAGCCCCTCGCGCGGTGCCGCATAGGCGATCCAAACCAAAAAAGAATAGGCAAACAGCGGATAGCCGAAACCACGCAACGCATAGGTAGCCAGCATCATCGGATAATGCAGCCCGGGCAGGGAAAGCCCCACGAATCCGCAGGTTCCAAGCAGATACATCACCAAGCCTGCAAACATCGTCTTCTTCACTCCGTAGGCCTCGGCCAATACGCCCGAAAACCACGAAGAAATGGCGATAGTAACGCCGTACATGGTGAACAGACCGGCAGATTGCTCCAGGGTCAGGCCCCGGCCGATGAGATAGGGACTGAGCCAGCCCTGTTCGATGCCGTCTCCCATCATAAAGATAAGGATTCCCAGATAGGCCCAGGCGAGTTGTCCGGGCATGCCGATACGATCAAAAACGGTTCGGTTCATCCGTAAAAGTAATTACAGGTTAGTAGGTTTCAGAAGATAGAAAGCATATCAAAAGCAAATATATAAATTTCTTTTCAGAATACAATAAAGAAACAATACTTCCTGAATTTTTCTCATAAGATACCATACGCACATAAAAAAGCCACTCGCGGGGAGTGGCTTGTCTCGTTGGAGCGACCTACGTTACGTCCGACCCGGAAGCGGTGCGGCTGGTTATTTTGCCTCGTTGATCCCGCTCAGTTTTTCAAACAGGCCGCCGAAAGCAGCCTCCATCTCACTGCGCAGAGCCGCATAATGTTTGCGTACGAGCGACGGATTGTGCGGTTCTGCGGGATTGTTGGCCTTCGTGAAAAGTTCATTGCGGACAGCCACGGCCTCCTGCATCACTGCGAAAATCGCCTCTTCCTTTTTGGGCTGGAAGCAAATTGCCATATCACAGTCAAATACCACCTCTTCGAGCCGGTAATCGATCTCTTTTTTGAGTTGTCTTAAATTTGCCATATCTATTCGTTATTTAATGTTTTTGCCTCGATAAAGATAGTGCAAGGCGAGAGCAGAAACAAATTTATTTGATTATGCCGAGCCGCAGCCTATCTAAACGGAACTTTCTTCTCCCGTAAAGACAGTGCAAGGCGAGAGCAGAAACAAATTTATTCGATTATGCCGAGCCGCTGCCTATCCAAACCACAACTTGTCCTGCAAAGGTAATAAAAGTTTCGACTTGTCAAACTATTTTGCCGGGCACTTTTCACTACCCTGTCTGTACGTTACAAGTCTGCACGTTTTTCTGTTCCTATGATTTCATACTTCCGGTCAAATGAAATCTATGCTACGAGACGGAGTGCAAAAGCTCTGACCGGCAGCTCGAACACGCGAAGCATCCATAAAAAAATTCCGGGTTATATAACCCGGAATCCGTTTTATGAATATAAGTTTTTATCGAAGCGCTTTTTCTGCATCTTTCGCTGCTTTCATAGCGGCCTTCTCCGCTTTTTTGGCAGCTTTGGCCTCCTTCTTGGCAATTTTCTTCGCCGCCTTCATCTCCTCTTTGGCGATCTTGTCGGCCGCGCGGGCTTCGCGTTTGGCCATCTTTTCGGCTGCACGCGCCTGCTTATTCATCATCTCGTCCGCATTCCTCATGTCTTTCCGGTATTGGGCATCCGACTCGGGCATTTCGACGATCAGCCCCGTAATCGATTCGTCAATCACCGTGCAGGGAACCTGCTCGCAAGGTTGTTCGACGGCGGGAGTCGGCTCCGGTTTGCGAATCATCGTACGCTGTTCGACGATCATACCTGCACCGTAATTGATCACCAACTCAACGCGGCGCAGTTGCGGCAAAATATGGGTCTTCATATAATCCCATGCTGCCGGCATCTGTTTGAGCTTCATTTCCTTTGCTTCCGGTGTGCCCGTGCCGTCGATCACCTCCAGCACGGCCTGCTTGTCGGGTACGTTCGACTGTGCGACCAATGAACGACACATCTCCCAATCCTCGGCAACGGAGGCTGTCGTCACCTTGAATTTTTTCGAAAAGCCGTATTTCCTGTCCACATAGTTTTTGAAATCCGCAGCACGGTTCTTCGCCAGCGTTTCGTTGAATTTCACCGGGCCGTCGGGGGACGAATAACCTGTGATTTTTACCGACCTGACATGCATCAGCGTATCTTTCATCAGATTCTCGACAAAGGCGTTAATGCCGGCCAACTCCTTCGAATTGCCATCGAGCGTCGAAACCAGCTTAGCCGTATTGATCCGATAGCGGATCGAATAACCGTTGTCATCGGAGCGGTTTATCATGTACCTGCGAACGAGATAATTGCCGTCGGTACTCTCCGACAGCAATACGGAATCGGGTGCAGAAACCGACGCCGTGCTCTTGGTTTGGGCTGTCGCTCCGACAGCGGCACACAACGCAAGAGATAGAGCGAATGTTGAAACGAGTGTTTTCACGCTATAATAGTGTTAGTTAACCTGCGCATTCCTCTCGCAAGATTCGTACCACTGTTACCAATACTTTTTTTTACCTTTTTACAATTGAATATTCGATAAATTCCTTCTATCTTTGAGATAAATAACACGACAACGATGGCATACGGCAAAAAAATAACGCTATTTTTAAAGGACGGTTCAACAGACGGTCGCATCAGTTGCGAACTATCCAACTGGAACGGGAAAGCCTACCGTATTCCGAAGAACCGGATAAGGGAGTGCACCGATCTGCAAGATTTGGATAATGCAGGAATTTACATTCTTTTTGGGAAATCCGACAATACGGACAGAGAAGGTCTTGCATATATCGGAGAAGCCGACGGAATACGCAAACGATTGTCACAGCATCTTGTCCGAAAAGATTTCTGGAATGAAACGATCGTATTCATCAGCAAAGATAGAAATCTGAACAAAGCACATATCAAATATATCGAGAGTAAACTATACGAAGCAGCCAATGAAGTCGGCCGCTACAAATTGGAAAATTCCAACAAGCCGACCCAATCGACAATTTCCGAACCGGATATTGCCGAAATGGAAGAGTTCATAGCCAATATCAAACTATTGGTCGGAACGTTAGGATTTAAAATCTTCGATCCGTTAGTATCACCGTACAATACCGAATCAACCGATAAACTTTTATTCATACATTCCTCGCGGCGAGGGGCGGAAGCCCGGGGTATTGTCACCTCAGAGGGGTTTGTCGTTTTGAAAGGTTCTAAAATGGCAAAATCAGTGACGAAATCATGTATTCATAATTACATACTCCTACGGGACAAATTGCTTACAGAAAAGACAGTCATAAGCGATCATGAAGAGCTTTTATTCGACAAAGACACCTTATTCTCCAGCCCTTCCACAGCGGCAAGCATAGTCGTAGGTAGAAATGCCAACGGCTTGACGGAATGGAAAACAAAAGGCGGAGTGATATTGAAAGAGTTGAATACCAAATAATAAAAGGCTGCTGTTTGCAGCCTTTTTGATTAACTCACAGCAGGATACTTACATCCGCTCGGGCACATCGATGCCGAGCAACCCCATGCCGCTTTTAATCACGCGTGCCACCTGTGCTGCGAGCCTGATACGCATTCGCCGCACAGTTTCGTTCTCTTCTTTCAGAATGGAATGATCGTGATAATAACCGTTGAACGCTTTTGCCAACTCATAGACATAGGCACCGACGATCGACGGGGCGAAATTCTCACCCGCGGCAGCCACCACACCGGGATATTCCGCCAGATTTTTCACCAATGCCACCTCTTCGGGCAGGTAGTCCGACGAAACGTCGCCGTTCAAATCGATTCCGGCCTCTGCGGCTTTGCGCAGGATGGAGCGGATACGCGCGTGTGTATATTGAATAAACGGTCCGGTATTGCCGTTGAAATCGATCGATTCGCGGGGGTCGAACAACATCGTTTTCTTCGGATCGACCTTCAGGATAAAATACTTCAGCGCACCCAGTCCGACCATTTTCGAGACGGCATCGGCCTCCTCTTCGGAGCAACCGTCCAACTTGCCCAGTTCATCGGACATTTCGCGGGCGGTCGAAACCATGTCGGCAATCAGGTCGTCGGCATCGACTACCGTTCCTTCGCGCGACTTCATCTTCCCCTCGGGCAATTCCACCATACCATAGGAGAGATGTGTAATGTGGTCGCTCCAGGCATAACCCAATTTTTTGAGGATCAGTTTCAACACCTGGAAATGATAGTTCTGTTCGTTGCCGACCACATAGATCATGTCGTCGAGTTTATTGTCTTCGAAACGGCGGAAAGCCGTACCCAGATCCTGCGTCATATAAACGGAGGTTCCGTCACCGCGCAGAAGCAGTTTTTCGTCGAGTCCGTCAGCCGTCAGGTCGATCCAGACCGAATTGTCGTCGCGGCGGTAAAAAACGCCTTTTTTCAGTCCCTCCTCCACAAGGCTTTTGCCCAGCAGGTAGGTCTGAGATTCGTAATACACCTTATCGAAATCGACGCCCAATGCCTTGTAAGTCACATCGAAACCGTCGTACACCCAGCCGTTCATCGTCTGCCACAGGCCGTACACCTCGGGGTCTTTCGCCTCCCACTTGCGCAGCATCTCCTGCGCTTCGAGCATGACGGGGGCATTTTTCTTGGCCTCGTCCTCCGACTGTCCGGCAGCCATCAACTCTTTGATCTGTGCTTTGTAATGTTTGTCGAACTCGACATAATACTTCCCAACGAGGTGGTCGCCTTTCATGCCCGACGAAGCGGGCGTTTCGCCGTTACCGTATAATTTCCATGCCAGCATCGATTTGCAGATGTGAATACCCCGGTCGTTCACCAGATTCGCCTTGATGACCTTATGCCCGTTAGCCTTCAGAATCTGTGCTACCGAGTAGCCCAGCAGGTTGTTGCGGATATGCCCCAGGTGAAGAGGTTTATTGGTATTGGGCGACGAATACTCGATCATCACCGTGCGGCCAGTCGGAGCTGCCTGCCCGAAGGCTTCGTCTGCAACGATCTCCGCGAAGCGTGCGCTCCAGAATGCACTGTCGAGCGAAAGGTTCAGAAACCCTTTTATTACGTTGTAAGCCTTGATTTCGGGAACGTTGGCCGTAAGATAATCTCCGATCTCGTTCGCCGTCGCCTCGGGCGATTTGCGGCTTCGTCGCAGCAGCGGGAACGTGACGAGCGTATAATCCCCCTCGAACTCCTTGCGGGTCTTCTGAATCTGCAACTGTTCGTCGCCGAGCGGGCCGTAAAGCGCCTCCACCGCACGGACGACCGCCTCCGAAATAAAGTCTTCTGTCTTCATGTTTTGAATCGATTAGCCCGCAAATTTAACGCTTTTCGACGAATAATCAATCCCCGGCACCTACATTCTGCCGATTTCTTACAGTATCCGGATTCTGAAATCCGGAAAACATCCCTATCTTTGCCGTATACAACTACCGAATTTTATGGAAATCCTCGTCATCCTGCTGCTGATCCTGCTCAACGGGCTGTTCGCCATGTCGGAGATCGCGCTGATCTCGGCACGACGTTCGAAACTGGAAATGCAGGCGCGGCAGGGCAGTCCCAGCGCCCGGCAGGCGCTGAAACTTGCCGAAGACCCGGACAAATTTCTCTCGACCGTCCAGATCGGAATCACGCTGATCGGTATCCTCACGGGTATCTATTCGGGCGAGACTCTTGCGGCCAAATTCGGCCTGCATCTGGCAGGACTGGGCATTTCCCTGCGAACCGCAACGATCCTGGCACAAGTCACGATCGTTGTAGGAGTCACCTATCTGACCTTGATATTCGGGGAATTGGTTCCCAAACGCATCGGCATGAGTGCGGCGGAGCGTGTCGCAAAATTCGTCGCCCGACCCATGAAAATACTCTCCGCTGTCGCATCGCCTTTCGTGTGGGTGCTGTCGAAAAGTACTGCCGCCGTTACCCGTTTACTCCGACTTTCGGCCGCAGAGAATAAAGTGACGGAGGAAGAAATCCGTTCCATGATCCGGGAAGGCGCCGAAGACGGCGAGGTGCAGGAGGTCGAGCAGAAAATCGTGGGCCGCGTCTTCTCGCTCGGCGACCGCACGGTGGAATCGGTCATGACCCACCGCAGCGAGATCGTCTGGATCGACGCGGCGATGTCCTCCTCACAAATCCGGGAGTTGGTCAACCGTGCACCCCACAACCGTTATCCGGTAGGAGCAGGAAGCCTGGACAAACTGATCGGCGTGGTCTATCTGAAAGACCTCTTCCGCGAGATCGGATCGCCCGGATTCGACATCCGTAAGCTGCTCGCGCCCGTGAAGTTTTTCCACGAAGGATTCGAAGTTTACAACGCCCTCGAACAACTGCGCAACGAGCAACTCGGCTACGGCGTCGTATGCGACGAATTCGGCGTGACGCGCGGGATCGTCACCCTGAAGGACATCTTCGAAGCGCTGGTCGGGGAAATTCTCGAAGAGAGGGAGGAACCCGACATCGTGACGCGGGAGGACGGCAGTTGCCTGGTCGACGGACAATGCCCGTTCTACGACTTTCTCATGCACTTTAAAGCCGAAGGCATCTGTCCGGACAATGCCTACAACACGATCAGCGGGCTGATCCTCGACAAGCTGGCCCACATTCCCCACACGGGCGAACGGCTCGCGTGGAACGGATTCAAGCTGGAAATCGTCGATATGGACGGTGCCCGCATCGATAAAATCCTCGTAACACGCAACACAGCAGATTCCAAATGAAAATAGCCGATATCGAACTGGGTGAAAACCCGCTTTTCCTCGCCCCGATGGAGGATGTGACCGATCCGTCGTTCCGATACATGTGCAAACGGTTCGGCGCCGACGTGGTTTACACCGAATTCATCTCGTCGGACGGATTGATCCGCGACGCGGCCAAATCGCTCAAGAAACTGGAAATCGACGACGCGGAACGCCCCGTCGGGATTCAGCTCTACGGCCACCTGATCGCCCCGATGGTCGAGGCGGCGCGCATGGCCGAAGCGGCCGATCCCGACATCATCGACATCAACTTCGGCTGCCCCGTGAAAAAAATCGCGGGTCGCGGCGCCGGATCGGGTATGATGCGCGACGTGCCGCTGATGGTCGAAATGACGCGACAGATCGTGCGTGCGGTTCGCAAGCCCGTGACCGTGAAAACCCGCCTGGGCTGGGACGACGAATCGAAGAACATCGAAGAGATCGCCCTGCGGCTGCAGGACGCGGGAATCGCCGCCCTGACCATTCACGGCCGCACGCGCGCTCAGATGTATCGCGGGGAAGCGGACTGGACGCTGATCGGGAAAGTGAAGAACAACCCGCTGATCCGCATTCCGATTATCGGCAACGGCGACGTGGATTCCGGCCCGAAAGCGAAGGAAATGTTCGACCGCTACGGTGTGGACGGCGTGATGATCGGCCGTGCGACCTACGGCCGGCCGTGGATTTTCCGCGAAGCGAAACACTACCTCCTCACCGGGGAAGTCCTCCCCCAGCCCACCGTCCGCGAACGGGTCGTCATCGCCCGCGAGCATTTGGCCAAATCGCTGGAGATCAAAGGCGATTATGTCGGTATTCTGGAGATGCGCCGCCACCTTTCGAATTATTTCAAGGGGCTGCCCAATTTCAAGGAGACGCGGTTAAAACTTGTGACGCTGACCGACATCGAAGCGTTGTTCGCCACGATCGATTCGATCGCCGAACGCTGGGGCGATTATGACATGAGCGGCACGGTGCCGGCGCCGCTGTCACACGACATTTAGTGCGGCATAACCGTTGCGCAGCCTCGATTCAGGGCTGCGTATGGTTTTGGAGGCCGTCGCGTCGTCAGAAAACGAATCCCACGCCGAACACCAGTCCGAGCCGGGCCGTGTTGACTTTACACTCCTTCCATGCCCATTCCTGTGTCGATTCCTCGACATAGTCCCAGTCGAAGGAATTCCGGAGCAGTTCGAGGCCTGCCGAAAAATCGAGACATGAACGGCGGCCGAGTTTGAAGCGGTAGCCGCCGCCCAATCCGGCCAACAAAACAGGTTCGTCCTCGTTGACCAGGGCACCCAAATCGGCATAGTTGAACCACCTGTTAGGTTTATTTCCGTAAAAATACTGGACTTTCGCAAAGAGCGGCAACGATGTCTCGCCGGCATAGCATGCAATGCCGAACTCGAACCGCGCCGTCCAATTGTCGGTGATGTTGCAACCCAGCCCCAGCAGAAAGGCTCCGCCCTTCATATTATCGGGCACGCCGTTCTGCGACGACTTCGGCAGCCCGTCCGCCTTCAGCGACACGTGCTCCAGAAGGCCGAGGCTGAAACGGTACGATACTCCGAAAACAAACCGCGAGGGTTGTTTCACCTCCTGCGTCTTCGTTTCGGTTTGACCGGCAATCGTACCGCATAGCAGCAGGGAGGCGATGAGGAGAAAAAGTTTCTTCATGGTTTCGATGGTTTAAGGTTTCGGCCGCTAATGTAAGCAAAAAATCCCCCCCCCAACAATTTGCCATAAAAACACAAAAAAAGCCGGCGAATAACGGCTTTTTTATCATTAAATATCGTTCGCTATTTCAAAACCCGCTCCACGTAGGCTTTGTAATCCTTCACGACGGGTTCATAATCGTCGTCCTCGAACAAAGGGGACGAGATCAGGAAATCGGCCGTGGAGCGGTTGACGGCCGTCGGCACATTGTAGAGCGTCGCAAGGCGAAGCAAGGCTTTCACATCCACGTCGTGCGGCTGGGCGGACATCGGATCCCAGAAAAAAATCAGGGCATTGATTTTTCCGTCGGCAATCAGCGAACCCAGCTGCTGGTCACCGCCCAACGGGCCAGACTTGAGCAGCGTGATGCGCAGTTCGGGAATAATCTCCTCGGCTTCCGTTTCGTGTTCCTCCCTGTGATCGAGCAGTGTTTTTTCCACCATCTTGCCCGTCGTACCCGTACACACCAAATGATGTTTGCTGAGGTTGCGACTGTTCCAATCGACCCATTCCGCCAGGTCACGCTTCATATTATCGTGTGCAACCAATGCCAGCACCTTCCTTCTGTTTTCCATAATTTTCCGTTACAAGGACCGCCGGTTCATTCCGGGAACCGATCCGATCTTCTTCCGGACAAAAATAATACAAATCCGCGAAATGCGACATATTAGCCCATAATGTCACCCGATTGTAACAAATACAAAAACGCCCGGCTTTTGGGAGCCGGAGCGTTTCGGTCTTTTCCGACGGATTATTCCTTCGCTTGGTCTTCCTGCCCGTCGCCGGGAAGTTTGAATTCGGTGAAACCCGCCCCGACGAGTATGTTATACCATGCAAAACATTTCTTAATGTCCGATACATGCACCCGGTCGCGGTCGTAGTCGGGCTGCACGGCGGCAAAATACGCTTTGAGTTTGGCCGGCTCCTCCTTATGGCTGATGGCTTCCTTACCGCCCGTATAGTTGTAAATATTGGTAAAAACCGCTGCCAGAGGAATATCCTCGCCTTCGGTGAACATCGAAATCTCGGTCAGGGCGCTGACCTTCGCCGATGCCGACACATTCTGCCGCTTGCCGTCGAGGAGCGACTCGACGATCACGCCACGCGTGGCCTGCGCCACATACTTGTAAAGTCCCGGCTGGCCCGAGATCGCCAAAATATCTTTCAGTTCCATACTGTTTTATAATAAATTACGATTGTTTCACATTGACATCCAACTGCGGGAACGGGAAATTGATCCCCGCTTCCGGCAACTGCTTGTAGAATTTCTCGTTGTTCTCGAAGAAGACATCCCAGTAGTCGGCATTTTTGACCCATGCGCGTACGGTAAGATTCACCGAACTGTCGGCCAATGCAGCCACCCACACGACCGGAGCGGCAGGATCCGCCAAAACCCGCCCGTCGGAACCGAGAATGGCAAGGATCGCCTTTCGCGCTACCTCCACATCATCGCCATAGGAGATGCTTACCGTCCAGTCCACACGGCGGATGTCAGCGGTGGAATAGTTATCGATGATCGCCGTGGCAATCGCGTTGTTGGGGACATAAATCGTCTGATTGTCAGGCGTCGTGATCACCGTCGAGAAGAGTTTGATCTCCCGCACGGTACCCGACTGTCCCTGCGCCGAAATATAGTCTCCGATACGGTAGGGCTTCATCAGCAGGATCATCACACCGCCGGCGAAGTTCTGCGCCGTGCCGCTCAGGGCCATACCGATGGCCAGGGTCGCAGCCGAAAAGACTGCAATAAGCGACGTAACGTTGACGCCAAGCGTCGACACGACGATCAGGATCAGCAGAATCGTGAAAACGGCACTGACGGTATTGCGCATGAACGACCGCAGCGAAACATCCACATGACGGCGTTCCAGCGCGACGTCGAGCAGTTTTAGAAGACGCCGCACGATCCATCGTCCGACGAAATAAATGGCCAGCGCAATGAGTATCTTAATGATGATCCAAAGGGATTCGCGCAGCAGGGAGGCCAGCAGATCGCTGACGTCCAGGTTCACGAGTTTATTGACAGCCTCGGCAAGATTGGCTTTCTGCACACTGTCAGGGAGCATCAGAGGCCCGGGATTATCGGCAGCTAAAAAAGTCCACATAATTCTGTTTTTGAAGTTTGTCACGCAAAAGTAGCCAAAAAAAGGAGAACTTTATTAACTTTGTCTACGATTTTGCAAGAAGCGACAGAAAACACCCCATAGAATATAATGCAAAAAAACGTCGAAATTATCCAGATCAACATATCAGGCGAGGACAAGCCCGGCATGACCTCCTCGCTCACCGCCATTCTGGCCCGGTACGACGCCTTCATTCTCGACATCGGTCAGGCGAACATCCACCAATCGCTGACGTTGGGCCTTCTGATCAAGACCACTTCGGACAAGTCGGGCAACATTATGAAGGAGTTGTTGTTCAAGGCGTCGGAGCTGGGCATGCAGATTCGTTTCGCACCTATTTCCGAACAGAAGTACAACGATTGGGTGGGCCGGCAGGGCAAGAACCGCTACATCATCACCCTGCTCGGTCGGCGCGTGACGGCACAGCACATCGCCGCCGTCACGAAAGTCGTGGCCGAGCACGGGCTTAACATCGACGCAATCAAGCGTCTGACGGGCCGAATTCCCCTGGAAGAGGAAGACCGGGCCGCTAAGTCGTGTATCGAGTTGTCGGTGCGCGGATCGCTGACCGACGAACAGAAGAGCGCGATGCAGGCCAGCTTCATGGATTTTTCGAATACCGGACTGGACGTATCGTTCCAGAAAGACGACATTTACCGTCGCAGCCGCCGCCTGATCTGCTTCGATATGGATTCCACGCTGATCGAAACCGAAGTGATCGACGAACTGGCCGACCGGGCCGGCGTCGGCGAACAGGTGCGTGCGATCACGGAAAGCGCCATGCGCGGAGAGATCGACTTCCGCGAGAGTTTCACGCAGCGCGTAGCCCTGCTCAAAGGACTCGACGTGTCGGTCATGGATGAAATCGCACACAACCTCCCCATTACGGAGGGATTGGAACGCATGATGACGATCCTCAAACGCGTGGGATATAAAACCGCCATCCTTTCCGGCGGCTTTACCTACTTCGGCAACTACCTTCGCCAGAAATACGGATTCGACTATGTATACGCCAACGAACTGGAGATCGAAAACGGACGCCTCACGGGACGTTATGTCGGAGAGATCGTCGACGGCCGCCGCAAGGCCGAGTTGCTGCGGCTGCTGTGCCAGTTCGAGGAGATCAACATCGCCCAGTCGGTCGCCGTCGGAGACGGGGCCAACGACCTGCCGATGCTGAACCTTGCAGGTCTGGGAATCGCTTTCCACGCCAAGCCCAAAGTGAAGGCCACGGCGCGGCAGTCAATTTCGACGATCGGACTCGACGGCATCCTCTATTTCCTCGGTTTGAAAGATTCCCGCATCGAACAGTAAGCCCATGCGTCCCGTCCTGTTGCTCATACTGCTTTTACTGGCTGGCTGTTACGATCCGGACGGAGCGCCGCCCGGAAAGCGGCAGGAAGCGGCGGTCAACACGACGCTCACAGAATTGCGGCGGCTCTATGCGGGTACTCCGTTCGTCGTGACCGGCGATATTTCGGTGTCGGGATATGTCACGTCGAGCGACGAGACGCGGAATTTCTACGGCACCCTCGTAATCGAAGCCGATGGTGCCGCCGCAGAGATCATGGCAGGAACGGATCACCTGTTCAACCGCTACCCCATCGGAAGTAAACTCGTGGTGCGCCTGCAGGAACTTACGGTAGCGGAAAATTACGGTATCCTGCAATTCGGCCGTAAACCCGCTCCCGGCAGCGGCTATCCGACCGATTACCTCGATTCTCAGGCGGCTCTCGACAAACACATCGTCCGCACGGGCGACCGCGTCGACCTTCTCCCCGAAACCGTGCGTCTGGATGCGCTCACGGCAGCACATTGCGGGCGGCTGATCCGTATCGAGAATCTGATTTACCTGCCCGACGGACTCGATGTTGCGACCTGGAGCGGTTACCGGCGTTTCGTGTGTGCGGATTCGACGGATCCCGGAGCCGACGATACCCCGGCCATCCATGTCTATACCCGGTCCTATGCGGATTGGGCTGACAACCGGATACCTTTACAACCACTTTCTTTGACCGGAATCCTCCAATACGGACGCATCGGCTCAAGCGCACCCCGTTACATTCTCAAACCGAACAGGATAAATGATCCGGACAATTAAGCTCCTGCTTTGCCTGACGCTGCTCGCAGGCTGCGACAAGACAACGGAATACCGTTACGACAATCCGCCGCAAACATCTCATTCCATTGCCGATCTCAAAAGACTCTGCCCGGCCAACGGGACCCGGAAAATTACACGGGACATGACGCTCCGCGCCGTAGTAACGGCCAACGACCGGTTCGGGGAGTTTTCAAAAACCCTCGTTGTCGAAGACGGCACGGGAGGTCTCGAAATTTCGATCGACAATACGACTTTGTACAGATTATTCCCGACCGATACGGAAGTGGAGATTTTCTGCAACGGGCTGGCGATCGGAGACTACGGCGGCAAACCGATACTCGGCGCCCGGCCTTCGGGCCAATACAGCGTCGACCGGATACCGGCCACCGACCTGAACCGCTACATTCGGGTCACGAATCCCGATTGCGGCAAACGGTGCGCGGTATTATACGATTTTTCGCAGCTCCGGGTGGAAGACGCCGGACGCTATGTCCGGTTCGAAGGCGTGCATATCGCAGAAAACGGAGTCATGTGGTGCGACGAAGAACCCGGCACACACCAACTGCTGACCACCGAACGCACGCTGGTGGATGCGGTGGGCCGGACGCTTCCCGTCAGGACGCTGGCCGGCTGTCTCTACGCAACGGAACCCGTACCGAACGGCACAGGCTCCTTAAACGGGATAATCGACTATTTCAACGGAAATTTCTCCCTTCGTATCACCAACCGGGAGATAGAAATTCCTACTCTTGCAGCGCCTCCCAAAGCAGATCCTTCAACTGCTGAATATTGAGGCCCGACACCGACGAAATAAAAATCGAGACAACTCCTTCCGGCAAATGCGCTTTCATCTGTCCGATCAGTTCGTCGTCCAGCATATCGCATTTCGTAATCGCCAAGAAACGCTGTTTATCAAGTAATTCCGGATTATACCGGGTCAACTCGCCCAACAAAATCTCATAATCGCGGCAGATGTCATCGCTGTCGGCAGGAATCAGAAACAGCAGCACGGAATTACGTTCGATATGACGCAGGAAGCGGGTTCCCAGCCCCTTGCCTTCGTGTGCCCCTTCGATAATGCCCGGAATATCGGCCATCACGAACGACTTGCCGTCGCGCACTTCCACGATCCCCAGATTGGGTTCGAGCGTGGTAAAGGCGTAATCGGCAATCTTGGGTTTGGCAGCCGAGACCACGGACAGCAAGGTGCTTTTACCCGCGTTGGGAAATCCCACCAGCCCCACGTCGGCCAATACTTTCAATTCGAGGATGAAACTTCCCTCCTCACCGTCCTCACCGGGCTGCGCGTAACGGGGTGTCTGGTTCGTCGCACTTTTGAAATGCCAGTTCCCGAGGCCTCCACGCCCCCCTTTGAGTAATACCAGTTGTTCGCCGTCGGTCGTCACCTCCCCCACGATTTCAGTGATCGCGGTACCGTCCTCCGATTCGATAATGCGCTTGGCAACCGTACCCAGCGGCACGGGAATGACAATATCTTTCGCATCCCGGCCCGTCGATCGGGCACCCGAACCGTTCTGGCCGTCTTCTGCGAACTGGTGCCGCTGGAACTTGAGGTGGATCAGCGTCCAGTACTGGCTGTCGCCTTGCAGCACGATGCTGCCGCCCTTGCCGCCGTCACCGCCGTCCGGACCGCCGAAAGCCACGAATTTCTCGCGGCGGAAATGCGCCGATCCGCCGCCGCCGTGTCCCGAACGGGCGAAAATCTTCACGTAATCTACAAAATTGGAACCTGCCATACACACTGTCTTTGCGAAAGAAAATCCTGCAAATATAGTACAAAAAAAGAAGACTGCGAAAAACAGTCTCCTTTTCAGCAGTGATACTACAACGTCAACGGTTCATACGGTAACCCCCAGGCATCGGCAACGGGTTTATAAACCACTTTTCCCTGCACGATATTCAGGCCCGGTTCCAACTCGCGGTTTTCCTTGCAGGCTTTGCGCCAACCCTTGTCAGCAAGCTGAATGGCATAGGGAAGCGTGGCGTTGGTCAGAGCCAGCGTCGACGAATAAGGCACGGCACCCGGAATGTTGGCCACACAATAATGCAGGATTCCATCGACGTAATAGACGGGGTCTTCGTGGGTTGTAGGCCGCGAAGTTTCGAAACATCCGCCCTGATCGATCGCCACATCGACCATCACCGTACCCGGCTCCATATCTTTCAGCATATCGCGCGTTACCAGTTTCGGGGCTTTTGCACCCGGAATCAGCACCGATCCGATCACCAGATCGGCATGACGAAGCTCTTCCCGAATATTGTATTCCGAGGACATGAGCGTCTTGACGTTCTTGGGCATTACGTCCGCCAGATAGGTCAGCCGCTTGAGCGAAATATCGCAGATCGTCACATCGGCGCCCGTTCCCGCCGCCGTACGCGCGGCGGCCGTACCGACCACGCCGGCACCGATGACGAATACCTTTGCGGGTTTCACACCCGGCACGCCGCCCAGCAGCTTTCCTTTGCCGCCACGGGGTTTTTCGAGGAAATAGCGCCCTTCCTGCGTAGACATACGTCCGGCAACCTCCGACATCGGGATAAGCAGGGGCAGCGAATGATCGGGACCTTCGACAGTCTCGTAGGCACAGCACACCGCCCCGCTCTCGATCATGGCGCGGGTCAGAGGCTCGCTGCTGGCAAAGTGGAAATAGGTGAAAACCAACTGATCCTTGCGGATCAATTCATACTCCGCTGCAATCGGCTCCTTGACCTTGATAATCATTTCGGCCCGGGCGTAGACCTCCTCGATCGTGGGGAGAATTTCAGCTCCCATGGCCACATATTTCTCGTCGGCAAAACCGCTGTTCACACCGGCCGTAGCCTGCACATAAACCCGATGTCCCCGCTTGGTCAGCTCCTTTGTGCCGGCAGGTGTCAGAGCAACGCGATTCTCGTTGTTCTTGATCTCTTTTGGAATACCGATAATCATAGATTTTGAAGTTTTAAGAGTTTTTCACCTCTCCAAATTACGGATTTTATGCTGAAATCCAAAAAAATCAGACGATTTTTTAGCTTTGCACTAAAATTTATAAGAGACTGTAAGATAGAATGAACGGGGATAAACCGACGTGCAGCGCGTGGCGTGGGGCGCATAAACGTAGGTATCGCCGCTCCGCCGCCGTCCCACACGCAGCGATTCGTAGCCGTTGTAAAACGAACGGCGGTCGCCCAGCAGATTACGCAGCATAACCGTCACAGTCAGCCGCGACCGCTCAAACCGGAACGATTTGAATGCGGAGGCATCGAGCGTAAAAACGTCGTCCAGCCGCTCCTGTGCCGTGAAGGATTCGAACGCTTCGCGCGAACCTGCCGCCTGGCGGGCGACCCGCTCCGTACGTCGCATGAAGGCGGGTTCCACGTAACGGCCTCCGGCATAGTTCGCCGCAGCGCGACAACCCCATCCTTTTGGGCCGAAATAGGCAAATCCGGCTGTGGCGGCCAGTTGGGGCGCACCGCCAGTCCTACAATCGCCCATATAGCTCACGGCCCCTTCATCGACTACCGTATTATCCACATCGGAGATCACCGTCAGCCGGGGATTGCGGCTGAATTTATACCGCCCGGCCGAAGCGGCCAGCGACAACGTCCATCGGTAAGTGATCCTCCATTCGGCCGCAGCCTCGATGCCGTAGGTCAGTTTCCCGATTCCCGACACCGCCATATCGCAGAAAGTCGATGACAGGTCGTCGTAATACCTGCGCGTCTGCATGCCGTCGAGCGTCGACACCAGAAACGCCGTCGCCTGAAGTGTCACCGTCCGTCCGGCAAAGCGGTAATTTATTTCACCTGCATAGGTTTTTTCCGATTCGGGGTTGTCTACGATCCGGTTGTTATATTGCGGCTGCCAGAACAAGTTCTCCGCACGGGGCGGTTCGGCACCCGCAGACAAAGCGATTTCGAGATAACTGCGGGGTGAAAACGCCCAACCGGCCAATGCTTTCACGACATAGGGCGTGAAACGCTGCCGGCGCGATTTGCCATAGGATAAAGTTCCCGGAAACAACTCCTTTTCGTAATTACCCCGGCGACGGACAGACGCCTCACGCAATTCGGCACCGACATCCGCCCGCAGGCGATCGGAGCGGTACTGCACCATAATCCTTACGCCCGCATCCACCTCCGTCAGGTTGTAGTCGTAACCGAAACGGTCGCCTTCGCCGATTGCGCGATTCGGATGACGCAGGTCATTTTGCAGTTTATTGCCGTAGGTATCGTCATCCACGAGGTATTGATCGATGTCCGTAAGCGAAGGAGCACCCAGCAAATCGCGCATTTGCTTGTAATTGCGGGAATCGAAACGGCGGAACGACAACCCGTAATGCAGTGTCAGACGCTCATCCGGTTCGGTCGTAAAATGCACGTCGCCCTGCAGGTCGCCCACCCGCTCCACCCGGTCTTCCAACGCATACACAGCTCTTCCGTTCATCCGGTTCTGCTGCCACAACTCGTCCCAGTCGATCTGCGTGCGGCGCGTATCGTTCGACCGCCAGGCATCGCCCGTCTCCCGGTCGTCGGTAAAGCCCGGCAGAAAACGGTAGTTGTCGGGCATGGGTGTTTGCGCATCGTACCAGCCCAGCGTACTGTATTTACTCACACCGGCTTCGACACCCAGCGACGCGGTCAATGCCGTCGCCGGTGAGAGCCGGACGCGGTATACACCCAGGAAAAGAGGTATACAGTCGCGCCGGATACGCGAATTGCGCACTTTCCCGTTCTGAAAGCCCCAGGTCGGATTATAAAGCGGATCGTCCAAAAGCGTGAAAGCCTCTTTCACCGACGAGGCGCGCAGGCCCCGCATGCCGGGCGGCACAACGAGCAGCAGCGAAAGATCATGCTCGTCGCCGAAACGTTTTACCATCCGACAACTCACGGACAGGGAATTTGTGAAAACTCCCTTTATATACATATCGCGCCCCGTACGGACATCGGCTGCAGCGGCATAACTCCATCCGCGTCCGAATTGCCCGGAAGCGGAAAACCGGGCACGAACCCGGTAGTTGCGGTCGGTGAAACTTACGGCGGCATATCGGGAAGCGGGCCGTTCCGCAGCGAAAAGCGAGTACTCCCGAATACCGTCCGCTCCGCCGATTTGACCGGGTGTCATCGACAGCCCCGCATAGCGCGTCTGGTCGAGACCGACTTGCCGTAAGGCTGAAGCATAGCGCACCGGCAGCGCGACGCCCTCCACGGATAACGATCGCCGCAGATAATCCCGGCCACGACGTTTGAAGGCCACGAAAGAAAGGTTATAATCGGTCTGCGCAGCAAAGAGGTCTTCGGCGGATTGTACGGCGCGATAGAAGAGCGCAGAATCCGTAAGCAACAATGGTGTCAGCTCCTCCGCCCGGGAATCGTAAGGATAGTACTCATCGTCGGAAGGCTGCGCAATAACCCCGGAGCTGAACCACAGGGCACAAAGCAGGCAGGGGAGGATTTTCAGCATATTATTCCGACTTTTCAGAATACAAATATAACAAAAAATCCCATTCGGCAAAGAGAAACGGAACTTTTGATCCCTGGCGCAAAAATTTCGGGGGCAACGAATCACGGGGCGGGCGGATGCACCTTCGTACGACTCCGTCCGCCCCGTGCGGGAAAATGCGGATACTTCCGCGTAAAATGGAAATCAGACGGTTTTAAGCACCTCCAGCAGCAAGTCCCAGAATTTGGGTACCGTGGCGATCTCGAGGCGTTCGTCGGGCGAATGCACGCCGCGCAGCGTGGGGCCGAACGACACCATCTCCAGATCGGGGTACTTTTCCAGGAAAAGCCCGCACTCCAGACCCGCATGGATAGCACGCACCTTCGGCTCCGCAGCAAACAACTTGCGATAACCGCCGACCGTCACTTCGAGCAATTTCAATTTCGGGTCGGGCATCCAGCCCGGATAACCGTCGGAATGGGCTACATCGGCACCCGCCAGCGCAAAGACCGACTCCACCATTTGCATCACATAGGTTTTGGCGCTCTCGACCGAGGACCGTTGCGAGGAGGTGACCACGATACGATTACCCTCCACGAATTTTACCGAAGCGAGGTTGGTCGAAGTCTCCACGAGTCCGGGCACAGCGAACGACATGGCAATCACTCCGTTAGGCACACCGACCAGCGAATAGACCAGGTTGAACTGCGTCCGGGCATCGAGTACTTCGTCAACCTGCGGCATTTCGTTGAGCGTGATTTTGAAGTTGGGTTCCCGGAACCGGAATTCGGCCTCGAGATCGGCGGCGAAAAGCCGGTAACGCTTCAAAAAATCGTCCTTGAACTTTGCCGGAACACCGAAAATGGCGTACGCCTCGCGCGGGATGGCATTACGCAGGTTGCCCCCGCAGAAATAGCTCAGTCTCAATTCGAAACTCTGCATTCCATCCCACAGCAGGCGCGCCACGGTTTTGTTCGAATTGACGCGGCCTTTGTCGATGTCGTCACCCGAATGCCCGCCCAACAAGTCGGACACATCGACGCGGAAGAAGACGTAATTTTTCGGAGCGGCCTCCATCGTATAATGGAACGTAGCGATCGTATCGATCCCGCCGGCACAACCGATGAAAATCTCGCCCTCGTCCTCCGAATCGAGGTTAATGAGGTATTTACCCGTGAGCATCCCCTCACCCAGCTCGAAAGCGCCCGTAAGCCCGGTTTCCTCGTCGACCGTGAAGAGGGCCTCGACAGGCCCGTGCTCCACCTGTGGATCGATCAGCACGGCCAGCGCAGCGGCCATGCCGATCCCGCAGTCCGCCCCAAGCGTCGTTCCTTCCGCTTTCACCCACTCTCCGTCGATCCGCGTACGGATGGGATCGGTATCGAAATCGAACTCCACGTCGGAATTCTTCTCGCAGACCATGTCCATGTGCGATTGAAGGATTACCGTGGGCTTGTTTTCGCAGCCGGGCGTGGCTGGTTTGCGCATCACCACATTGCCGATGGCGTCTTTCTTGTAGTCGATCCCGTGTTTGCGGGCAAAATCGACCAGGAATTCGATAATTTTCCCCTCCTTCTTCGAAGGACGCGGCACACGGGTAATGGCATCGAACTGCTCCCAGACGATGCGTGGTTCCAACGAGGTGATTGCTGACATAAAATAATATGGACTAAAAGTGAAAAGTGAAAGTTGAAAAGTGTAGTTCCTTCACAAAGGCAGGCCCGGCCTGAACATGTGAAAAATTTATCTTTTCGCAAAAATAAAAAAAAATCCTAACTTTGACAAGATTAAAACCCGGAAAATCATGGATTTCAGAATAGGATACGGTTACGACGTACATGCCCTGGGCGAAGGACTGCGGCTGGTATTGGGCGGGATCGAGATACCTCACGAAAAGGGGTGCATTGCCCATTCCGACGGCGATGTGGTGATCCACGCCGTCTGCGACGCCCTGCTCGGCGCGGCGGCACTGGGCGACATCGGGCTGCATTTTCCCGACACCTCGGCCGACTTCAAAGGGATCGATTCGAAGATTCTGCTGCGCCGCGTTGCGGAACTGCTGCGGGCAAAAAAATACGAGATCGGCAATGTGGATTGCACGATCTCGATGCAGCAGCCGAAACTCCGTCCTCATATCGACGCGATGCGCGCCGCTCTGGCAGATGCTATGGGTGTAGGCGTCGACCGCGTATCGGTCAAAGCTACGACCACAGAGCACCTCGGCTTCGAGGGACGCGAAGAGGGCGTCTCGACGGCGGCCGTAGCGCTGATTTTCCGGCAGCAGCCGGAAAACAGGGCATAATCAGGATTGTAAATTCCGATTACTCTTCCAACAATACAAAAAGCGGGCCATCTCATGCCCGCAAGCGATAACCGCAGGCTCCCGACCAACGTCGGGTTTTGCGATTTCATATCCGGAAAATCGATCATCCCAGCCGGTGAAATTTCGGGTCGTTAACCCGCTTATCCCACAGCCAGCCCACGTAACGCATGGTCAACTGAGGGGTTATCAGCGTCAGAATCGTCTCGCCCGTGACGATCGACACGGCGAAATTCGCCAGGTAAACCTCCTCGCCGTCGACGATGTTGAACGTGATGTTCCAGCCCCATTGCAGGCGCGCAGCCTGGTAGTTGCGGATCGACATCGAATCGAAATTGAGCATCTCGACATACTGCGTCACGCCCCGTTCGGTCGGCAGGTGCACCTCGACATGATCGACGAAGAATCCGAAATAAAAATAGGCGGCATAGATGCTGCGGATCAATCCGTCGGGCAGTTGCTGCATGCTGTTGGGGAAGAACATGTAATCGCGCGACTGGACCAGGGAATCGATACGGGCAGCATAGACCTTTGCTTTGTAGGCGCGCCGCTCGACACGATCCATACCTTTGGTCGGTTCCTCATAAACAGTGGTGCGCTCGATGAGGTTCGTCGGCTGCTGCTGTACCGGTACGACCGTGGTTTGCGGCACGCTGTCCACAGCCGAGGATTGAACGGCGACCTGCGGCGACTGGGCCGTTACGGAACAGGCCCAGAAAAGGCCGGCACAAAGGGAAAAGCGGAAAAAATGTTTCATAAAGATAAATATTTGAGACCTTGCATTCCATCCCCCGCTGGGGACAAAAGCCCCCGCCGGAGCGGGGGCCTCGGGGCGTCGCAATTAACGGCCCCTATTAGTCATCGGAAGAATCTTCCATATCCGTTTTTTCGGATCAATACAACTGGGAAATGGAACCCATGTATTCCACGGGATTGTACCACGGGTTGGTGATCGTCAGGTTGGCACCGCCCGTCCGGCTGAAAATTTCGAAAGTGAACGTGTAGGTCGAAGCAGAGAAGAGCGAGGTGGAGAATGTCACCATCCATCCTTCGTGCGTCTGCTCGGTGAGATATCCCTGTACCGAAGGCACCGTGTAATTGAGGATCGTCGTGTAATAGGGAGGCACATATCCCTTGATATAGGGCAGCGTAATGTCGACCGTTCCGTCCCAGATGCCGACGTTGAAAGCCGGGTTCATGATCTGGCGCATCGGACCTGCCGGCTGGCGCTGCATCGATTGGGGATTGAACTGGAAGTTGCGCGAGAGCACGAGCGAGTCCATGAACTTCTCATACTCGGCGATCCGGTCGGCACGCCGTTTTTCACGCACCTCGCGGCGTTCTTCTTTCGGGGATAGAATTTTCTTCTGTCCGATCACGGTGTAGGCGCCTGCACACAGCAGCGCACCCAGGGCAATAAAGATAAGTTTTCTCATAGCACGTAATGTTTTGCACTATGAGACTGTGTACAAATTCGATGCCTAACTCGTCAGATGCCCATACGCCGCAGGAATTGGCCCGTATAACTCGCCTCGCAGCGGGCTACTTCGCGGGGCGTTCCCTGCGCCACGATCCGGCCTCCGGCGGCTCCGCCCTCGGGACCGATGTCGATCAGATGGTCGGCGACCTTGATTACGTCGAGGTTGTGTTCGATCACCACCACGGTATTGCCCCGGTCGGCGAGTTTGTTCAGCACGTCGAGCAGTTGGCGGATGTCCTCGAAGTGCAATCCCGTCGTCGGCTCGTCGAGAATATAGAGGGTACGACCCGTGTCGCGCTTCGAAAGTTCCGACGAGAGCTTGATGCGCTGGCTCTCGCCGCCGGAAAGCGTCGTACAGGGCTGCCCGAGGGTCAGATAACCCAGTCCCACCTCCTGGATGGCCTTGAGTTTCTGGTAAATATTGGGAATATTCTCGAAGAACTCCACGGCCATGTTGACCGTCATGTTCAGCACGTCGTCGATATTCTTCCCCTTGTATTTCACCTCGAGCGTCTCGCGGTTGTAACGGTGGCCGCCGCACGCCTTGCAGCGTACGTAGACGTCGGGCAGGAAGTTCATTTCGATGGTCTGCACGCCCGCGCCCCGGCACTCCTCGCAGCGGCCGCCCTTCACGTTGAACGAGAAACGCCCCGCCTTGAAACCCCGGATTTGCGCGTCGGGCGTCATCTCGAACAGCTTGCGGATGTCGGCAAAGACGTTCGAATAGGTCGCCGGATTGCTTCGGGGTGTACGGCCGATAGGCGACTGGTCGACCACCACGAGTTTGTCGATATGTTCGATTCCTTCGATCGTGTCATACTCAAGCGGCTGGTCGTAGGAACGGTAAAGCTCCCGGCTCAGGATCGGCCGCAGCGTCTCGTTGACGAGCGTCGATTTCCCCGAACCGCTGACGCCGGTAACGCAGATGAATTTGCCCAGCGGAAATTCCGCGTCGATATTTTTCAGATTGTTGCCCCTCGCACCGCGAATCACGATACGTTGTCCGTTGCCCGGACGCAGTTTTTCCGGAATTTCGATCTTGCGGCGGCCCGTCAGGTAATCGGCTGTGACGGAACCCGACTTCAGAATGTCGTCGATCGTCCCGGCTGCCATGATTTCGCCGCCTTTGCGTCCGGCCTTAGGGCCTACATCGACAATAAAATCCGCCGAGCGCATCATGTCTTCGTCGTGTTCGACCACGATCACCGAGTTCCCGGCGTCGCGCAACTCCTCCAGACTGCGGATCAGCCGTTGGTTATCGCGCTGATGAAGTCCGATCGAAGGCTCGTCGAGAATGTAGAGCACATTCACCAACTTCGAGCCGATCTGCGTCGCCAGCCGGATACGCTGGCTCTCGCCGCCCGACAGCGACCGCGAAGAACGTCCCAGCGAGAGGTAGCCCAGCCCCACTTCGATCAGGAAGCGCAATCGTTCGCGAATCTCCTTCACGACCTCCTGAGCGATTTTCCACTCTTTGCCGGTCATCTGCTCCTCGATATGCGAGACCCATTCCGCGAAATCGGAAATCGACATCGCAGAAACTTCCGCGATATTTTTTCCGCCCACGCGGAACTGAAGGGCCTCCTTCTTCAGGCGGCTGCCCCCGCAGACCGAGCATTTCTTATGGATCAGGAACTGCTCGCGCCACTTCTGACCCCGTTTCGAATCCTCGTCCTCCGTGCGGAACACATACTCGGCAATCCCTTCCCATGATACCAGCCGGTTGCCGCCCGAGGAAGCGAATTCGGAGATATTGACCGTCAGCGGCTCCGAATCGCCGTAGAGGATTGCATTGAGGCCCTCTTCGGGAAGCGTATTCACCGGATCGTCGAGCGTAAAGTCGTAACGCCGTCCCAGCATCTCCAGGATGGCGAAAAGCATGTTGTTGCGGTACTTGCCCAGCGGTTCGACCGCCCCTTCGCGCAGCGAGAGGTTCATGTCCGGAACGATCTTCTCCAGATCGAACACGGCCTCCTCGCCCAGTCCGTTGCAATGGGGGCAGGCGCCCTGGGGCGAGTTGAACGAAAAGGTATGGGGCGCAGGGTCTTCGAAGGCGATGCCCGTGGAGGGACACATCAGGTGGCGCGAATAGTAGCGCAGCTGTTCGGTACCGTAGTCGTAGACGGCCATCGTCCCCTTTCCCTGCCGCATCGCCTCCCGGAGCGAAGTCATCACCCGCTCGGCTGCATCCGCCGTCACGCTGAGGCGGTCCACGACCAGATCGATCGTATGCACTTTGTAACGATCGAGTTTCATGCCGGCCGAAATCTCGCGAATCTCCCCGTCGATGCGGGCGTAGATATATCCTTTTTTCGCCAGCGACTCGAACAACTCGCGGTAATGGCCTTTGCGACCCTTGACGATGGGAGCCATCAGAGCGATCTTGCGGCCGTCGAAACCCGCGAGGATCAGGTCGGCAATCTGCTCGTCGGAGTAGTGCACCATCTCCTCGCCTGTGACGGGCGAATAGGCGCGCGACGCCCGCGCATAGAGCAGGCGCAGGAAGTCGTTGATTTCGGTGACGGTACCCACCGTCGACCGGGGATTCTTGTTAGTGGTTTTCTGCTCGATGGCCACCACGGGACTCAGCCCCGTGATCTTGTCCACATCGGGGCGCTCCATCGTTCCCACGAACTGCCGCGCGTAGGTCGAAAGCGTCTCCATGTAACGGCGCTGTCCCTCGGCATAGATCGTGTCGAAGGCCAGCGACGACTTGCCCGATCCGGAAAGGCCCGTGACGACCACCAGTTTCTGCCGGGGAATTTCCACGTCGACGTTCTTCAGGTTGTGCACCCGGGCACCCAATATTTTGATCGTATCTTCTTTCATTGTCTTCTATAACGCACGAAAGGCCGCTTTTATTGGACGGCGCACCGATCGGGCGGAAACAGCGTACAAAGATACGATAACCGTACCGCAAAACAAAATCCGTGAATACACTTAAATACAGCAAAAGTCCGGTTCACCCGGTGAAAATTCCGATCAGCAATGCTTCAGTTCGAAGGGGTCGGCATCCTGCCAGGCGGGGAATTTTTCGCGGAATGCCCGCATCGGCTCCGTGTCGAGCGTCACCGTGAGCGTCCGCTCCTCGTCACCGATTTCGGCCATCGTGCGGCCGACGAAATCCACTGCTGCCGAATCGCCCGCATAGTGAGCGTCCGGATCGTCGCCGACACGGTTCACGCCGATTACGTAGCACTGGTTCTCGATGGCACGTGCACGCAACAGTGTCCGCCACGCATCCCGCCGGTCTTCGGCCCACGACGCGCAATACAGAATCGCGTCGTAATCGCCCCGGCAACGGCTCCACACGGGAAACCGCAGGTCGTAACAAATCAGCAGCAGAAAGCGAAAACCCTTGTACTCAGCCACGACACGCTCCGTGCCCGGCGTGTAATCGCGCGCCTCGCCGCCCGGACGGAAAAGGTGGTGCTTGTCATAGCACGTCGTCTCGCCCGAAGGGCGGACGAAGAAGAGCCGGTTGCGGAATTCCCCCTCTTCGCAGACCACGACGCTGCCGGCTACGGCCTTCCCGTACTCCCGCGCCCAACGGTGCATGGTTTGCACGGTCAGTCCGTCAGCGGGTTCCGCCACAAATGCAGGGCGCAGTTTGAACCCCGTGGCGAACATCTCGGGCAGCACGATCACATCGGCCGCAGCCGCAGCCACCATCGGCTCCAGCCGCTCCAGATTGCGGGCGGTATGTTCCCATTCCATATCGACCTGGCAAAGTGCGACATCGATTTTCATAGCCAAAAGAGATTTAATTGAATAGTAGTGAAATGGATCAGAAACCGTGCCCGTTACTCCGCCACCCGCACCCGGATCGACGAAGCATGGTCGCGCTGGTGGAAAATCCGCACCTCGCACGGGACAAAATCCGCAGCCGCACAATGCCACAGATCGACGAACTGCTGCGGGCTGCGCTCGGCAAGCGGGAACCAGGAACTCTGCACGCAGATCATCAGGCGGTGGCCGGCACGGAACGTATGGGCGATGTCGGGCATCGTGAAGGTGACGTTCGCCACCTCCCCGGGCACAAAGGGCACGGGGAGCGAAAAACTTTCGCGGTAGCGGCCGCGCATCACGTCGCCGCGCACCAGCATCCGGTAACCGGCCTTGTCGCCGTCACCGGGGAAGCAGTCGATCATCCGCACCACGAAATCGGCATCGGTAGTGGTAATGGCCGTTTCCAGCGATACGGTCACGGGTCCCAGCAGCGTCATATCCTCGGCGAGCGGTTCGGTCACGAAGGTCAGTACATCGCTGCGCCCGTCGGTGAACCGCTGGTCGGCTATCATATAAGCCTTGTCGCGCGGCTCGCTGCGCGGATGCTGATAAGGCACCGGATCGGACGGATCGGACGTGTAGACCGAACCGGAACGTTTCGCCTGCGGTTTGCGCTCAGTGAGTTTTCCGCCCTCCGCCAGATAGAAAATCTGCTCGCGCGATGTGCGCGGAGGCCATTCATTGAGCATATTCCAACGGTCGGATCCGGAGGTAAAAACCGCCACGCGAGCCAGGTCGGCGGACGCACCCTTGTCGCGCAGATAGTGCTCGAAGAACGGGAGTTCGAAATTTTCGACATAGTATTTCCAGCCGGCCTCTTCCCCGAAGTCGAAATCACCCAGTTTCCCGTCGCCATAAGACCACGCTCCGTGCGCCCAGGGGCCGACGACCAGCCGGCAGTCGGTCGCGGGACTCTGGCGGCGGATCGCCTTATAGAGGTTCCAGGCCCCGAAACAATCCTCGGCATCGAAAGTACCTCCGACGACCAGCACCGCAGGGCGGATGTTGTAGCAGGCCCGCCGCACGTCGCGCGCCTGCCACCAGGCGTCGTAATCGGGATGGGCGGCCATCTCTGACCAGAAAGGCACCACGCCCAGCAGACGGCCGAGGCTGTCGAGCGTTCCGCAGCGCAGGAAAAATTCGTAGACATCGTCCGGACGGGGAATCGCGGGTTTGGCAGGCATTTTTTCCGCAGGTTCGTGCGCCGACGGAAAACTCATTCCGGGAATGAATCCGAATGTATCGCCCAGCATCAGCACCCCGTTATGATGGGTATCGTCGCCCATGAACCAGTCGGTGACGGGCGCCTGCGGCGAGATGGCCTTCACGGCAGGATGGGCCGAAAGGCCGCCCATCATGGCGTAAAAACCCGGATAGGAGCATCCGAAAAAGCCGACGCGGCCGTTATGCCCCGCGACGTTTTGCAACAGGAAATCGACCGTATCGTAGCTGTCGGTGCTCTCGTCCGTCTCCCCCTGCCCCGCAGGCCGGACGTTGACGAATTCGCCCCCGCTCATGTAGCGGCCCCGTACGTCCTGCATCACCAGAATATATCCCCGGTCGACATAGTGCCGCAGATAGCCCTTATCCAATCCGGCGGGAAATTTCCCTTCGCCGTAAGGCCCGCAGCCGTAAGGCGTGCGCAGAATCAGGATCGGGGCATCGGCCGCATTAAGCGGGCTGTAAACTGCCGTATAAAGTTCGACCCCATCCCGCATCGGAATGCGGTACTCGGTTTTGTCGTAGCGGTCTGCCACAGGTTGCGCACAAGCCGTGCATACCAGGGAAAGCCCGGCAAGGAGCAGGCAGAGGATTCTTCGCAGTTTCATCGTATCGCAGTTCTTAACGAATTAGAAAGATACGCTTTTTTTCCTTTCCCGCAAAACAAAAGCATAATTTCATTCCACCCCTTTCAACTTTCATTTAAAAAGCCTATCTTTGACAGACGAACATCAAAACGAAACACACCCTATTTCACCATGTAACCCAATGAATAATACCGGCACTTCCCTGACGGGAAACGCTCATCGGGGTCAAACCTAAAATCAAATTGAAATGAAAAAACTTCTGCTTTTATTCGCGCTGCTGGGTACCTGCCGGGGCTATGCGTCGTCGGGAAACGATCCGGTCGGCGCCGCCCGCGCGGTGATCGCCCGAACCGTGGGACATTCGCCCGACCGTGTGGTATTGCAACTCATCGACAAGGCTCCTTCGGGCTGCGACCGCTACACGCTGCAGGTTGAAAAAGGGCGTCTGAAAATCGGGGGCAGCAGTGCGGTGGCCCTCTGCAAAGCCTTCCACGCCTACGCTTTGGCGCAGGGGTACGGGGTTGCGACATGGTCGGGCTGCCGCTTCGACCTGCCCGAGAAATTCCCGGACATGCCTCTGCAAGAGGTGGTGTCCCCCTTCCGCGACCGGTTGTTTTTCAACGTCTGCACCTTCGGTTACACCATGCCCTTCTGGGAGTGGGATCGCTGGGAGCAGGAACTCGACTGGCTGGCGCTGCACGGCTTCGACATGCCGCTGGCCCCGGTCGGCGGCGAGGCCATTCTGGCCCGGGTATGGCGGTCGATGGGACTTACGGATGCGGAAATCGACGCCTATTTCACCGGGCCGGCTCACATGCCGTGGATGCGTATGGGCAACATGACCGAACTGGACGGCGCTCCGACTGAGGCGTGGCACGACGCGCAGATCGCCCTGCAACATAAAATCCTCGACCGGATGCGGGAGTTGGGCATGAAACCCGTATATCAGGGTTTCGCAGGATTCGTGCCGCAGGGCATGAAACGCCTCCACCCCGAAACGGAACTAACCGAAACCAAATGGTCGGGACTGCGGAGCTGGCTGCTCTCGCCCCTCGATCCGCTCTTCGCCTCCATCGGTACGGCATTCGTCCGCGAATGGGAAAAGGAGTTCGGCAAAGGGGATTATTACCTGATCGACTGCTTCAATGAACTGGACGTGCCCTTCGGGGAGCACGGCACGCCCGAGCGGGCGCAGACTCTGCGCAATTACAGCAGCACGATCTACAAGTCGCTTTCGGACGCCAACCCCGACGCTACGTGGATGATGCAGGGCTGGATGTTCGGCTACCAACGCCACATCTGGGATCCGTTCAGCGTCGAAGCGCTGCTGAGCGGGGTACCCGACGGCAAAATGACTGTGATTGACCTGGCGGTGGATTTCAACAACTTCGTCTGGCGGAGCGAGAAAAGCTGGAACTTCTACGACGGATTCTACGGCAAGGACTGGATTTTCAGCACCGTGCCCAACTTCGGAGGCCGGACGGCTCTGACGGGCGTGATGGATTTCTATGCCAACGGACATCTCGAAGCCCTTGCCTCGCCGAACAAAGGGGGTCTGACCGGCTTCGGATGTTCGCCCGAAGGCACCGAGACCAACGATGCGATTTATGAACTGATCTCTGCCGCCGGATGGAGCGACCACCCTATCGATGTGACGCAATTCCTCAACGCCTACTCGCGCGCCCGCTACGGTGCGGCCCCCAAAGCCCTCGACCACTTCTGGCAGGGTCTCCGGAACTCGGTATACGGCGAATTCACCAACAACGCGCGTTTCAAATGGCAGTACCGCCCCTACTGGCACCGGATGCCGACGATGGGCATCAACGAGGATTATTTCAGGGCCATCGAATCGTTCCTCAGTTGCTCGGACATGCTGAAAACCAACGAAAATTACCGCACCGACGCTGTTCAGTATGCCGCCCTGTACCTAGCGGGAAAGGCGGACATCCTGCTCGAAGCGATCAACTGGGCCTACGTAAAGGGGGACGCGCAATCGGCGGAGACGTACGAGGCACGCTTCCGCGAAGTGCTGCGCGACGCCGACCGGCTGCTGGCGTCGCATCCCGTCCTGCGGCTCGACCGTTGGTGCGGATACGCCGACCGCGCGGGACACACGCCGGAAGAAAAGGCTCGCTTCGTCAGCGAATCGAAACGGCTGATTTCCACCTGGGGCGGCCCGTCGCTCCACGACTATTCGCCGCGCGTGTGGTCGGGCGTGATCCGCGACTTCTACCTGCCCCGCTGGGAGCGGTATTTCGACGCCAAGCACAAGGGCACGACCTTCGATTTCAGCACTTGGGACGAGCAATGGCACACACAGCCCGGCATATCCCACGTCGAACCTTATGACGACCCGCTCGCGGCAGCGACGCGGCTGGTCGCTGCCGCCGCAGACATTACACCGGCGCTTGCGGCACGTCCGGCCGACGCTGCGGCTTTCTGGTCGCCTTTCGAATTCGGCAGGGAGAACGCCAGCCTCAGTTTCACGATCGGCTACGAGCAGTTCAACCGCATGAAAGGCATCCGCATCTCCAACGTCCGGGGCGGCGATCCCGTGATCCTCACGCGGCTGCGCATCCGTGCCAGTCACCACGACTGGGCGGAAGAGAAGCCCGGAACCACGCTTACGGCGGGTATGGCTCCGATTGAAATTCCGGTTGTCAAAAGAGACGTGGACGCTCCGCAAGCCAAAGAATTCACCGTCACGCTGTGGTTCAAAGGCCCGAAAGCGGCGGACAATTACGCCGCAGTCGAACTGATCTACTGATTCCGCCCGAAACACCCTGGAAAACTCCTCCTTCGCGGGGAGTTTTTTCATAGCTGTTGCATACCGCCGAAATAAAACGTACTTTTGCCGAAAATAAACCGCCATGCTCAAAGCAGGATACATACAAACCCTCACCGTAAGCCGCGTATCGGACTACGGACTTTTTCTCGCGGACGAGGAGCAGAACGAAGTGCTCCTCCCCAACCGCTACACATCGCTCGGCGACAAGGTGGGCGATACCAAAGAGGTTTTCCTCTACCACGACTCGGAAGACCGCCTGGTCGCCACGACCGAAACGCCCTATCTCAAAGCGGGTGAAGCGGGCTACCTGAAAGTCGTGGACAAGACCGTTCACGGAGCGTTCCTCGACTGGGGGCTGTACGGCAAAGACCTTTTCCTGCCTAACCGCAACCAGCAGGGCGGCATCATCGCCGGACAGAAATACATTGTCTACCTTTACGTCGATGACATCACGGGACGCTGCGTAGCGACCAACAAACTTAAAGGATTCATCCACAATGAAGTGATCACCGTCGCTCCCCGGCAGCAGGTCGAAATCCTGATCGCCTCGGAAAGTCCCATCGGCTACCGCGTAATCATCGACAACCGCCACTGGGGCATGCTTTACCGCAACCAGCTGTTCCAACCCATAGCCGTGGGCGAACGTCTGACCGCCTACGTGCGCAAAATCACGGAAGACAACCGCATCGACGTGAGCCTTCAGCAGGAGGGATTCGCACAGGTACAGGATTCAGCCGAAATTCTGCTGCAACTGTTGCGCGACAACGGAGGTTTCCTGCCTTTGAATGACGACAGTGATCCGGCCGAAGTGACGGCACGGACACAGATGAGCAAGAAAGTATTCAAACGCGCCCTCGGGGTACTGCTCAAGCGCGGGGAGGCCGAAATTTGCGACGCGGGTACCAAACTCCGGAAATAATGGGAAAGATCATCACGGCTGAACGGGTTTCGTGCGACGCTTCGGACAACTACGTCTTTCAGCGTTCGCTGCTGGCCTATCACGCAGCAGCCGAACGGATCGGCGGCAACGTACTCGAAATCGGCACGGGAACGGGTTACGGCATAGAGATCGTCGCGCCTCAGGCCCGGAGTTTCATTACCATCGACAAAAATCCACCCTCGGCAGCGCTTCCGCAACTGCCTCATGTGGAGTTTCACGAAGCAACGGTACCTCCGTTGCCGTTCGAAGCCAACAGTTTCGACTTCGTAATTTCGTTTCAGGTGATCGAGCACGTCAAACGCGACATAGACCTGATCCGCGAGGTGAAACGCGTACTGCGCCCCGGCGGGAAATTCATCGTCACAACACCTAATGCACGAATGTCGCTCACGCGCAACCCGTGGCACATCCGCGAATACACTGCCGACGAATTCCGCAATATACTCGAATGCGAATTTTCGCAAGTCGAAGCCCTCGGGGTTTTCGGCAACGAAAAAGTGATGGAATATTACGAGCAGAACCGCAAAGGCGTACGGCGCATCACACGCTTCGACCCGCTCGACCTGCAGCACCGGCTGCCCCGATGGATGCTGCAACTCCCCTACGACCTGCTGAACCGCCTCAACCGCCGCAGACTGCTGCGGGCAAACTCCGACCTGACGACTTCCATCCGAATGGAAGATTACCGGATCGGTCCCGTTACGGACGACTGTTTCGATCTGTTCTATGTAGCAGAGAAATAGATCGTATCCTATTTTTCGCATCCGTTCGGTTAGTGCTGCAGAGCGAAGGCGCCTAAGCCCCCCCCCGGAACCTCGACAAGGTTCCGGGGGCATGTTTCCATGGAGGGTGGGGCCTTTTTTATTTTTTCGGCGAACACCATGAATATTCGGTTCAGTCCGAATTACTGATTTTCCTTCGAGGATTTCTGATTTAATTCTTCCCATGATCAAACTTTGTAAATTTAATGGATGAAACAAAAATTTGTGAAGTTTATTATCAGATAATTCCCCTTAAAATGCCGACAGCACGATTGAAAAATCGTGCTGTCGGCAATTCTAACTACGTAATTTTGAGGTATTTCAACCCCGAACCTTACTCAGTACTCCTCTTCGTTGAAAAAGAAATCGTCTTTCGAAGGATAATCGGGCCAGATGTCTTCGATCGATTCGTAGATCTCACCTTCGTCTTCTATCTCCTGCAGATTCTCAAGCACTTCGAGCGGCGCTCCCGAGCGTACTGCATAGTCGATCAACTCGTCTTTGGTTGCAGGCCAGGGTGCATCCTCCAGCTTCGATGCCAATTCAAGTGTCCAATACATAGTTATAAAGTTTTTAAGTTCTTCTTATACAAGCGGTTGAACCCCTAACTACCGGTTCATGCCTTTATGTTGATTTGCAAAAGTATAAAAAAAACGAGAAAAACAAATAAAAAAACAC
>DBFWKV010000043.1:0-103304 GCA_048465795.1 Alistipes sp. | reverse complement strand
TCCTGTTCGTCGATGCGCGCGAAGCACAGAAGGCAGCTCCGAAAGTCGCACAAATTATCGCTCACGAACTCGGACGCGACCAACAATGGATCGAACAACAAGTCCACGAATTCGGCAAGTTGGCCGAAAATTATTTCATTCAATAGAAAAGTCTACCAAAAAAAGATAGATTTTATTTAGGGTTTTTAATGGGTTTTATTTAGGGTTTTGGTTAACTTAGGTTAACGGGACGGGCGGCATCTGTGAAGACACCGCCCGTTATTTCATTTATGGATCGACTCTGTTCGTCCGACGCGCCTGAACCCGAAGAATCCGAAGGCGCTCCGGCAGATACGGCACACCCCGCAAAGTGCTGCCGGGGCAGCCAAATCGACCGACCGGAAAACCGGTCTTTTACTTGACGATCACCAGATCGACGCCGGCCTCCTCGATGATCGAGATCATCTGCTCGGGAATCTTGTCGTCCGTAATAATGACATCGATGTCCTCCAGCGAGCAAATCCGTCCGAATCCGCGCTGTCCGAATTTCGAGGAGTCCGCAAGAATGATGTTCTGCGAACAGGCCTTCATCATCTTGCGCGTCAGCTTCGCCTCATCGATCGTCGAGGTCGTAATGCCGTGTTCGAGATCGATGCCGTCGACCCCGAAAAAGAGCTTCGAACAGATACAGTCGCCCAGCGAACGGGAAGCCTCCTCTCCCAACACGGACAGGGATTTCTTATGCACACAGCCGCCCAATTGTACGACGTTGACATTTTCGGACTCGTTGAGCAGCACTCCGAGTCGCAAAAACGGCGTTACGATGTTCAGGTGATGCCACGAGCGCATCTTGATCTCTTCGGCAAAGGCATGAATCGTCGAACCGGAAGCAATGATAATCGAATCGTTGTCCTCGACCATCTCGATCGCACGCGCGGCGATCATTCGTTTGGCATCGCGGTTAATGTTGTCCTTGACATGCAAGTCGAGATCGGCCACATGGGGATTCGCAGGCCGTGCACTGCCGTGCACTTTATAGAGCAACCCCTTGCTTTCCAGTATTTTGACATCCTTTCGAATCGTCACTTTGGTGACGCCCAGGTCGTTGGCCACATCCGTAATGCGGACGAACCCGAATTTATTCAGATTGTCCAGAATATACTTATGTCTTTCGGCGATACTTAACATAATCTCTTTCTGTTTTTTTGCTTTACTTCACAAAGTTATAAAAAATATCCAAACGTCTCAGACAAGTAAGAAAAGAAAGCAAAAAATTGTTTTAACCGGTCACCGGAGCCGGATAGAAATCATGCTGCGCCCCCTGGCCGCAGCCGGGAAACAGTATCTACCGAAAAATGTCCGGATCAGCGGCTGATCCGGACATTGCGGGGCACAATTCCCCTATCATCTAAAACAAAATTACACGGGAGAAAGCGCGGTAACGCTACTTTCCCGCCTCGGTATCGGTTTCGTATCCGTCGGCCTTCGCCCCCCACATCAGCAGGAAAACGAACATACCCACGACCGCCATCACCAGAATGCCGATATAGGCCCAGTTCCAACCGTAGTGCTGCGCCACATAACCCAGCCCGACGCCCGACACGACCGTACTCGCATATCCGAACAAGCCGGTCAGACCGTTGGCCGTTGCGGCGGCATTTTTGGTAGCCTGGTTCGCGGCAGCGATGCCGATCAGCGCCTGAGGCCCGTAGATGCAGAACCCGGCGGCACAGAGCGTCGTGAAGAGCAGCCACACGGGAGCATCCGCAGGCAACTGCCAGAACAGGAAGACGAACAGCGCGGCGCCGGCCATGCAGAAGACGCAGGTGCGGTGTGCACGGCCCTTGAGCCACTTGTCCGTAGCCCAGCCCGCGAAGACCATGCCGACGATACCCGCAATCTCGAACATCGCCACCAGCCATCCGGCATGTTCCATGCTGACCCCCTTCGACTGGCTGAGCAGCGAAGGACCCCAGTCGAGCACCGAGAAACGGACGATATAGACGAAGAAATTGGCAAAACCCAGAATCCAGATCAGCGGGTTGCCGAAAACGTGTTTCTTCAGGAAAGCGCGGTGTTCTGCCCCTTTCGTAGCGGCCTTGACCTCCTTGACTTCGGTACCCTCCAGTTCGGGAAGGCCCACCGAAGCAGGCGTATCGCGCAGGAAAACCATCAGCCCGATCGAACCGGCGAACGAAATGCCCGCAGGAATCCAGAAGCACCATTTCCAGGCTCCGACATGGTCGGGACCGGCACCCAGGTTACCCATGATATATCCGCAGAGAATCACCACCAGACCGGCGCCGATCGAATGCGAGGTGTTCCACCACGACATCTTGGTCGCCAGCTCCGTAGGAGGAATCCAGTGCGTCAGCAGACGTGCGCACGGCGGAAAACCCGTTCCCTGTAACATGCCGTTGATCACCCACATGATGCCCATGAACAGAATCATCGTATTGGTGAACTGCGAACCGTCGTGTTCGCCGGTGATCCAATAGGAAACGTCCTCACCGAATCCGAACGCGAAGTTGGACAGGGCGCACAACGCCAGGCCGATCGCCATGTACCAGCGGGCGTTCATCCGGTCGGCGAGGATACCGTTCACAAAGCGGGAAACCCCGTAGATCACCCCATTGAGCGTCAGGAAGATACCGAGACTGGTTTTGGAAATTCCGAGGTCGGCCTCCATGCCGGGCATCGCCAGCGAGAAGTTCTTTCGGACAAAATAAAACAGGGCATATCCCACCATCGTGGCGATGATGGTACGGGTCTGCCAATACTTGAAGCGTTTGGTTTGTTCCGGGGTCATTTCGAAATGAAAGTTTAGTAGTTTCAGACAGCAAATATACAACTTTCGGAGCGATAACCTACATTATTCTCGTGAATTTTCCGTTTCCGAAGCCGAAAGTCACATACATGCCCAACAAGAACGAAGGCCGGAACCTGCAAAAGAACCGGCCTTCGGAAAATAACCGTTTATTTAATCTCCCAAATACCGCCCTTCCCGAAAAGCCGGTCGAGCCATTTTTCCATGTATCCGCAGCGGAAGGCCACATCGACGACCGAATAACGGCTGCGCATGTAGGGAATCTTTTCGAAGCTGGCGCGGAATTTGGCCCGCGAAACGCCGATATGTTCCGGTTCATAGGGCGCACCCACCAGCTCCAGGCGGCGGCGCACTTCGCCGAAGGGGATGATCTGACGCCGGATTCGCTCCCGCAATTCCGGCCAGGCAGCCTTCAGCAGCCCCAACTCGCGCCGAAGCCCCTCCTTATTGACATATTTGTTCTTCGTCTCGACCAGTCCGCGCGATACGAACTCGGGATCGTTGTCGAAGATCGCCCGAATATCCCCTTCGGTTTCGCTCCACGACTTCCACGCAGCCACGCAGGCAGCAACGTCGAGTCCTTCGACATCCTCCTCAAGCAGCATCTCCAGGAAAGCGGTGGAAGCCAACGTACCGATGCCGACCTTAAATCCGTGCGAAACGGACTCACCGTTGAATTTCAGGTGCTCCATATCCCAAAGGTGGCTGAACTGGTGTTCGGCGCCCGACGCGGGGCGGCTCGACTGGATGGCCTGCATGGCGAACCCGCTCAGCAGCAAGCCTTCGGCCAGTTGTTCGACCTTCGCCACGTTACCTTCGTTCACCCCCTTCGGGTCGCTCAACGCATCCCTCAGCCCGTCCTGAACGGTCGAAAAAGCGAATTCGTCGATTGCTTCCGAACCGACCGCATCGGCCAGCATCCAATCTGCCGCAGCGGGAATTTTGGCAATCAGGTCGGCATAACCCGAAGCGGACATCTTCGCAGGCGCCGCAGCCGCAATCGCCGGATCGAGCACCATGCCCAACGGAGCGGGACACTCGAAAGTCTGCTTGTTACCGTCTTTGGTAATCGAAGCGCCATAGGCCGTGTAGCCGTCCATCGAAGCGGCCGTCCCGACGACCATGTAACGGCGACCGTTGTGATGCGAACAGAGTTTGGTGAGGTCGTTGATCACGCCCGAACCCACTGCCAGGGGAATCGCATCCGTTGCCGAGAGGCAGGCGTCCAGTTCCTCGACAAACTTCCATTCGGCATAGAGTTTCGGATCGGTAAAGATATGAGGTTCGTCCTGAGCCACTCCGGCTTCGGCAAGAATGCGCTGCACGTCACAGCCGGCCACCCGCCATGTGTTCCGGTCGGCAATGACAAGGGCACGCTTACCGGGGAAAAGCTGTTTGAACATATCCGCGACTTGCGGAAGCGTATTTTTTCCGATCACCAGCGCTTTGGTATCGGTGGTTCGGGACAAGGCAATTTCTACTTTATTCATAATAACTTCTGTTTGGTATCATCGAAAAGGAAAGCCGCTGCACACGCTTCCTTCCTGAAAGCATAGGCAAATATAGCGAAAATATTTCCTTTTCACAACAATTCGAAGGATAATTTTTCCTTTTTAGAAACTATGAAGTAAAAAATCATCCGATGCTACTTCCATTTTTTCTTTTCATACATCAAAAGAAAATACAGAAAATTCAGAGCCGGCTTCGACAGCCGGCCCTGAATTTTTCAGATTCGGGCCTTTTACTGCGCCTTTTTAGCTTTGATATTATCCAGCCACATACGATGCTGCTTTTTATCATTCTCCAAAGCCGTATAGATCATGATGCGGCTCTCGGCTGTCACACCGGTCAGTTTCACCGTATGTCCCGTATACACATAGCATTTCAGCGCCTCGGCCCCGACACCGCCCATCTCGGGCGAAGCCACGTTCGTCAGCGTCGCCTCCGCAGCACCCACCGCCTTGCCGTCCGCCTCCGCAATCGTCGCCCCGGTCACCTTGATATAGAACTCCAGGCCTTCGTTAGCCGCCAGGCTCTCCTCCATCGATCCGCCGGGATTGCTGGGTTCGATATAAGGCGATGCGTCGAACTCGAGCACCACATCCGACGCGCCGGTAAGCTCCGCGAATTCAGGCAGCGTCAGCCGTGCGGGTTTCGAACCGCCGCCGAACTTCAAAACACCCATCGCCAGATTGACGTTCGAATTAAATTCGGCATTCGTCAGCTCGGAGGCACTCCACATCGGAGCATAGGCCTGGCAGAATGTAGCATTCGTCCACTTTGACGAAGGATTATAAACCGTATTGCTGCTGCTCGGCTTAATAAATACGACATTCGAAACGAAGTCCGTAATTTTCGTATCGAACGCACGTCCATAGGCACACATCAGAGGCTGGGCACCATAAGGAAAGTTTTCGAAATCGGCATAGAGCAGATACCCCGAAGTATCCGGAGCGGCATCCGTCGTTACGGAAACAGCCACCCATTCCGAATCGAGCAACTCCACTTTTCCCTCCGGCGACTTACGGCGCATTTCCATCGTATAGCTCGTTCCGGGCGTCAAACCGCCGAAAGCGAACCGGAAGAACTTGTAACGATTCAGTGCGAAGTAATTGTAATTCTCCGCCGTATAGTTTTCGATCACCGTGCCGCCGGCATCTTTCAACCTGAAATCATAGATATCCTTATTACCCGTTATAGGCAGTTCGGCAAGCGCCTCGGCAGAAAGTTCCCACTCGATCACCGCCAGACCGTGCGTCTTCCCATAAAGTTTTGCGGCCGGAGCGATCAGCGGACGCGGATCGATCGTGGCTACATCGAGCGTAACCGCCTCCGAATCGAACTCACTCCCCACGACGATACCGCCGGTCACGCAGGCCTGCACCGAAGCCACGTAGGCCGTTCCCGGCGTCAACTTCGTGAACTCATAAGCCAGTTCTTCCGAAGTAGCGGCCGCTACATTTTCCCCGGCCGCTGTTTTCAGCGCCACCGCATAATGCGTAGCCCCCGGCACGACTTTCCACGTCAGCTTCAGGGCAGTCGCCTGCGCCTCGTAAGCCAACTCCGTCGGCGCTGCAAGCGGCGCCTTCAGATAACCCAGCGTACCGCACGGAACGCTCGTCTCCTCGGAATTGAATTCGGGATTCTCCTCATAAAGCGCTTTCACCGTAAAGAGATAGAATCCGGGGTTCAGCCCTTCAAACGTATAAGTCGTCTCCTCGGTCTGTACCGTCTTACGGAAATCGGGTGTTTTCTCATCGGCCACGGAAACCTCATAACCCGTGGCACCTTTCACGCCTTCCCACGAAAAATCGAGCGACGTTTTGCCGGGCATGCATGCGACTTTCTCCGCATCGGGCGCGGGAAGCTGCTCCTTGACCTCCGTTTTGGCCGCTCCCATCACCACGAAGTTATCGATATTCAGACGATTGTTTCCTGCCGAAAAGTCTTCGGCGGCGAGTTTGATGCGTGTCTTGTTCGTAGCGCCTTCGACCGTAAAGGTCAGCGTCGTCCATTTGCGCTCCGAAGCATTCGTCGGCGCAGGAAGCACCGTGGAATTAATGGTTCCGTTGGTCACCACCCCGGCCCCTTCGGCCGTCACGTAGTAGGTACCCGTCTCGTTCTGGAAACGGCAGAAATCGATCGAAAGCACCACCGTTTCAGGCGCAGTGCTAAGCCCTTCCAGCTCGGGCGTCATAATCCAGCCGCTCGCCGATCCGGTACCCATCTTCAGATAACCCGGGTGCTCGTAAATCTTGCTGCCGTCCCATTTCTCCACACCGCGATTGATACGATAGGTCTCGGTCATGGTGAGGAACACATCATTCGTACCGTCCGATCCAGCGGATATCTTGTCTTCCTCTGCAGGCTCATTGCCCATAAAAGTTTTGTCCGCACTCGAAGTCCCGTTAGGCCCGGGTCCGGGTTTATTCTCGATGTAGCGTCCACCCCATACAAACAGATCGAAGCCCATCCGGAAAATTTCGTTGCTGGAAATAACGCTTCCCACGACCTCACCGGAGAATACCTGTTCACCATCGAGCAATACCACGACATTGCAAATCAGTTTCCCCAGAAAGGTGGGCGTACCCGTAATGGGAATCGAAACCGCGCCGCTTCCCTCTTCGGGAATCGTCGTTTCAAACTCATCCCTAATAACCAGACCTTCGGCCGCCTCACCTCCGAGAGAGGCTTTTACAAGGATTTTCTCTCCCCCGAAAGCCTTGTCGTAGCCAACGCGCAGCTCTCCGGCAGAAGGCATGCCCGATTTGAGCACCCCCTCGATTTTCGGCTCCAGCACAGAAAAAATTCCATCTGCCTGTGTGACACTGATTTCCAAAGGCTGCGCATTGCTGTTCTTCGGCTGAATATAGACATAACCGGTACGTGCGATACCCGCATTGCGCTGCGCGGTGATCGTCACGTACTGGTATTCTTTCCCGTTACCCACACCGTTGTCGGGCGAGATGGAAAACCATTTGTCGATATCGGTTCCAACATCATCCTTACAAACCACACTGGCCGTCCAGGGGCCGTTGAAGCGTACCGTAAACTGCGCGGTAGCATCGGTATTGTAAGCCACCTCGACAGCATCGGTGTCTCGTTTGAGCGGATTCACGTCCGGATCGTCGGCACAACCCACCAGACATAAAACCGACACCACGAGCATCGTTTTTAGTAAATTTCTTATATGTCTCATAACATTTTGATTAAGAGTAATAAACTATTAAAGAAAATAGCAAATCGGATGTGCCGGAAGCACTTCCTCACTCTCAATAAAAGACCTGTTTCGAATAACTTGCATTGCAAATGTAAATACGTTTTTTCTCATTTGCAAACTTTCAAGCTCTAAAAGCAATAATTTGGAAATAATAATTTCTTTTAATAATTTTTTCAGGATTTTGTCATGCCGGTGAAATTTGCTTTTAAGACTTTTGCCGCGAATATCACAACCTCTTACAAAATACTATATATCAACTTATTATACAACACGAAAACAAACAAATCAATCCTTATATTTTTGTTTTTTATTATACATCTGCATTTTATCAGTGCAAATAGTTGCATAAAAGAAAATAAAAACATATATTTGAAAGGTAAAGAACCTCAATTTATTAAATAAATTTAACAATATTTAAGACAAAACAGAAACCTAAAACGCCGTTTTCGATCAGCCGGGGCAGTGACGGAACAAAATCCGGACTATGCCGCGCGCGGAAAACAAAAAAAAGAAACTCAACTTTTTTACCATTCTCACAAAAGACTATCGTATCGGGGATAACTTGCAAACACGCCTGAATCCGGAACAGGCCCTATAATATATAGGTACGGAACCCAGGCCGAATGAACCGATTAATAACTTAAACTGTTGTGAAATGAAACAATGTTACACTCTAACCGGACGTGGTGCGTCAGGCAGAATCTGCCGGCTTGCCAGGTTCTTTACGGTTACACTACTCCTTGCGTCATTTTCGTTTACAGCCTCTGCGCAAGGGGGGGGGTCCGTCTCCGGCATCGTGAAGGATGCGGCAGGTGATCCCGTCATAGGTGTTACCGTAACCGTGCCCGGAACCACCCGGGGTACCACCACGGGCGTGGATGGAGAATACACCCTCAAAGTCGCCGGCAGCGAATCGCTGACCTTCAGCTACATCGGCTACAAGCCGCAAACCATCCCCGTAAACAACCGTTCCACTATCGACGTGACGATGGCCGAAGACAATACCAGCCTCGAAGAAGTCGTGGTGATCGGCTACGGCGTTCAGAAACGCCGCGACATCGTAGGTGCCGTCGAAAGCATCTCCACCAAGCAACTTGAAGAGCGCATCGGCTCATCGATGAGCATCTCGCGCTCGCTGCAGGGCGCCATCCCGGGTCTGACGATGACCTTCTCGGACGGCAAACCCAACCGAGGGGCCACGATCCGCATTCGCGGCAACGAGACCTCGATCGGATCGGGCGGCAGCGCCCTGGTGCTGGTCGACGGTGTCGAGACGGACATGTCCACGGTCAACCCGGATGACATCGAAAGCATTACCGTACTGAAAGACGCCTCGTCGACGGCAGTTTACGGTTCGCGCGGTACGTTCGGCGTCATCCTGATGACCACAAAAAATCCGCAGAAAGGCTCGACCAAAGTAACCTACAACGGCACTTTCACCTTCTATCAGCGGGCCACCAAACCCGAGATGGTCACCAACGGCTTCGACTACACCACTTCGTTCCTGGAGTCCTACATCAACGCTATGGGTAAGGATCCCGCGAACATCAACAACGTTTTCCCGTTCAACCGCACCTGGTACGCCGAACTCGCGCGACGCAACTCGGATCCTTCCTACGAAAAATGGCGTATCAACAACAAGAACCAGTACGAATATTTCGGCAACACCAACTGGTACGACGTTTTCTATAAAAACTACACCACTGGCCACCAGCACAACATCACCGTCACGGGCGGAGGCGACGTGGCATCGTACTATGTCTCGGGCCGCATGTTCGAGCAGGACGGCATCTACAACGCAGGCGACGAAAAATACCGGCAGTTCAACGTGAAGGCCAAAGGCGTGATCAATGTCAAGCCCTGGCTGCACATCGAGAACGCGACCGATTTCATGTACCGTACCTCGCACCAGCCGACCGGGCATACGGGCCTGAGTACCACGCCCATGACCGTATCGCGCATGCTCAACCACCAGGCCTATCCCGTTGCCCTGGTGACCAACCCCGACGGCACCTGGACCGAAGCCGCCGTTTATACCGGCTGGGCCGGATTCGTCGAGGGGAACTCGTGGTTCAAAGACCGCAAATTCGACATGCGCAACCGCACGTCGGTCAACGTCGATTTCATCAAAGACGTACTGAAAGGCGCCGTAGACGTAAGCTACTACTTCAACGAAACCGACCGCCGTTACTCGGTCAACAGCTACACCTTCTACACGGGTCCCGAAAGCTCGGGCGAACGCCCCTCGGGATCGCTCTACGAGGAGCGCTCGTACAACCGTTCGAACGTCGCGTCGAGCGCCACGCTGACCTACACGCCGCGTCTGGGCGACAACCATTCGCTGACCGTGATGGGCGGCTGGAACATCGAGGACTATCAATATAAAACGAACCAGATGCAGCGCGAAGGCATCATTCTTCCGACGAAACCCAACTGGGATTTGCTCGACGGAGAAAAGATGCTCATCGCCGACAACGGCAGCTACTCGTGGGGTGTCGTGGGTGCATTCTACCGCGTAAGCTATGCTTACAAAGGAAAATACCTGCTCGAGGCAAGCGGCCGCTACGACGGCAACTCGAAATTCCCGGCTAACCAGCGCTGGGGTTTCTTCCCTTCGGGATCGATCGGCTGGCGTCTTTCGGAAGAGAGTTTCCTGAAGAAGGCCGAATGGCTCGACAACCTGAAAATACGCGTATCGGTAGGTACTTCGGGTAACGGCCTGATCGATAATCCCTACGCCTACATGTCCCGTATGTATATCAAGCGCTCGTCGCTGTTGAACAACGGCAACGTATTCAACTACACGGCAGCCCCCAAACCCATTCCCGACGGGCTGACCTGGGAGAAAGCGACGACCTACGACCTGGGACTCGATTTCGAAGCGTTCAACGGCCGTCTGAACTTCAGTGCAGATATTTACCGCAAGAGTACGACCGACATGTTCACGCCGGGTGAGGAACTTCCGGCTGTCTATGGCAACGATCCCCCCTACGGCAACTACGCCGACATGCGCACCGACGGCTGGGAGGCCAGCCTTTCGTGGCGGGATACCTACCGAGTAGGCGGCAAAGACCTCAGCTACAACATCAAGGTCGCCGTATGGGACAGCCAGAGCAAGATCACCCGCTACACCAGCAAAACCAATACACTGCCCACCAACTACAAGGTCAACTACTACGAAGGCATGACCCTCGGTGAAATCTGGGGCTACAAATGCGGCGGTTTGTTCCAGACCGACGAGGAGGCCCGCACCTACGCCGACTACTCGCAGTTCAACAACAACAAGGTCGTCTGGTCGGCCGGCGATCCGAAATACCTCGACCTCGACGGCGACGGCGCAATAACCAACGGCAGCAACACGCTCGACAACCACGGCGACCTCACCAAAATCGGAAACACGTCGCCCCGCTACTGCTACAGCATTCAGGGCGGTGTGCGCTGGAACGGCATCGGTCTGAGCATGATGTGGCAGGGCGTCGGCAAACGCGACTGGTACCCCGCCAAAGAGTCGGGTTACTTCTGGGGACAGTACGGCCGTCCTTATTCGATGGCGCTGCCCTGGCACACCTCCGACCGTTGGTCCGAAACCAACCGGGGCGCCTACTGGCCCCGTCTGGTGGGTTACTCCGGATCGAACGCCGGCAACATCCTCTCGCAGCCCAATACGCGTTACCTGCAGGACGCCTCCTACATTCGCCTGAAGAACCTCACCGTAGACTACACCTTCCCGAAGGAGCTGGTCGGAAAGATCGGCCTGCAGTCGTTGAAGGTTTACTTCTCGGGTGAAAACCTGCTGACCTTCTCGCCGCTCAAAAAACACGCGAAGAACTTCGACCCGGAAGGCATTTACGCCGGTGACGCCGACTACGGCACGGGCAAAATGGGCACCGACAACTTCGGCGACGGCGACGGTTATCCCGTAATGCGTTCGTTCACACTCGGTTTAACCTTAACTTTCTAATGTTACGAATATGAAAAAGATATTTTATTTTCTGTTGGTTTCGTCATTGGGTCTCGGTTCCTGTACGGACTTCCTCACCCGGGATCTCGAGGCGGAGATCGGTTCCGATGAATACTTCAAGGACGAGAGTTCGCTGCTGACCTACACCAATGGCTTTCTGCAGAGTTACACGCCTTCTGCGGCGACACTGGGCTACGGCGACGGCTATTGTGACATCATCGCCACCGCCAACTCGACCGAATTCCTGACCACCACCTCCTGGACTCCCGACCAGCAGGGCAGCTGGGGCATCTCGAACTGGACGCCGATCTACAACATCAACTACTTCCTCAATCACATGAACGAAGTGAGCGGCGTCGCGCAGGAAACCCTCGACCATTACGAAGGAACCGGCCGTTTCTGGCGCGCATGGCAGTACTTTGAGAAAATCCAGACATTCGGCTCCGTACCCTGGTACGACACCCCGATCGACTCGGGCGACAAGGCGGCCCTGTACAAAAAGCGCGACAGCCGGGAATTCGTCATGGACAAAGTGCTCGAAGACCTCAACTTCGCATGCGACCACTGCTTCACCAGCAGCGCATGGATCAACTGCGCCCGCATCAACCGTTACATCGCCCTTGCGTACAAAGCCCGCGTATGCCTGTTCGAAGGCACCTACCGCAAATATCACAAGGTCGATCCGGCAACCGGGAAGCCCTGGGAGGACACGGATGCCTCGGAGCGTTTCCTGCGCGAATGCGCCGACGCCTGCGAGCAACTGATGGAAGCCGGCGTCTACTCGATCAAGAATTCGCTGGCCAACCAGAAAACCCAGTATCGCGCCATGTTCACACAGGAGGCGATCACCTACGACGATGTGATCTGGGCACGGGAGATGAGCGCCAGCCTGGTCACGACGCACGACCTAACGTGGCGTTTCACTTCGGGCAGCTACGGACAGCGCTGGTCGCTCGACCAGGATTTTGTGAACACCTATCTCAACCTGGACGGCACCCGCTACACCGAAACCAACGCGGACTATGCCAAGACCGATTTCACCACCGAGATTCAGAACCGCGACTACCGGCTGCAGCAGCAGATCATCACGCCGGGTTACACGAAACTCGTGGGTGGAAACCCGACACAGACGCCTCCCGATTTCACGATTACGGTCACGGGCTATCAGATCGTCAAATACAACATCGACGACAAATCCTACGAATCGGCCAGCATCTCGAACAACTCGCTGCCGATCCTGCGCTACGCGGAAGTCCTGTTGAACTACGCCGAAGCAAAGGCCGAACTGGGTGAATTCGACGCTACGATTTGGGATAAAACCATCAAACCGCTGCGTGAGCGTGCCGGTGTCGAAGGGAAACGCCCGACCACGGCCGATCCCTATCTGAAGGCTTACTACGGAATCAACGACTGCGACCTGCTGGAGATCCGGCGCGAGCGTGCCATCGAACTGCTGCTCGAAAACCTGCGCTACGACGACCTGATGCGCTGGCACCAGGGCGAACTGCTCAACAAACAGTGGTACGGCATTTACATCCCGGCACTCAACACTCCGATCGACCTGAACGGCGACGGCATCAACGACGTCTGCGTCGTCTCGAAGCAGACGGAAGTGGGTAACGAGCCGGGGGTGACTTATCTGGTACTGGGAAGCCTCTACCAGTTGGAAAACGGCACCAGCGGCCGTCTGATGTTCAATGTGGCCCGCAACTTCGAGGAGAAGCGCTACCTGCGCCCGATCCCGAAGACCGCCCTGAACATGAACCCCGACCTGGGACAGAACTACTACTGGAAATAAATGCGACTGCCGTACCGGTCGAAACCGTCCGGTACGGCAATCCGATTTCGAAAAATTAAACTTACCGAATACAATGAAACGATTCATAGCAATTCTTGCCGCCGTATCCCTCATGGCCTTCACGGGATGTTCCGACGACGACAACGAGGCTCCCGTGAAAACCCCGATCGACGAGGCGACCGACATCTACGGCGTGGTGACCGACACCAACGGTACTCCGTTGCAGGATGTGGTGGTCAGCGACGGATTCACGTGCAGCGCGACCGACGCCAACGGCGTCTACCAACTCACGCGCAACGCCAACGCCTACCACGTGTATCTCTCGGTTCCGGAGGCATACGAAATACCGATCGCCAACAACGGTCCCTGCTTCTGGCAGCAACTCTCGCCCAAAAGGGAGCGTTACGACTTCACGCTGCGGCCGCTGGCAGGCGGCGCGGAGAGCCGATTCAAACTCTTCTGCATCGCCGACCCGCAGTGTCAGAGCATCACGCACATCAACCGCTTCACGGGAGAGACCGTGCCCGACATCGCCGCACAGGTCGCCGCATCCGACGTGCCGTGCTATGGCATTACGCTGGGCGACATCATCTTCAACAACGCGACTACCGACGTCATCAACCTCATGCCGCGCATGAAACTGGCCATGTCTCCCGACAAGATCGGAATGCCGGTTTTTCAGGTAATCGGCAACCACGATAACGCCGTGATTTCCGTAAAGAAAGACGATTACACGGCCGATCACGACATCGCCGCCCAGCGCTTCTTCGAATACAAATTCGGCCCGATCAACTACTCGTTCAACCGGGGCAACGCGCACATCGTGGGCATGGACGACATCATCTTCCCGAACCACAACGATTACAGCGGCGGTTTCCGCGACGACCAGGTCGAGTGGCTGCGCCAGGACCTGAGCTTCGTTCCGAAGGACAAACTCGTCATCCTGTGCGTACACATTCCCCTGCGCAACAGCACGAGCGCCCAAAACGTACAGGCCGTGCTCTCGCTGCTGAAACAGTTCGCCGAGGTGCACGTCATGTCCGGTCATACGCACTATGCGGAAAACGACGTGTACAGCGACCATTACGAACACGTACACGGAGCGGCCTGCGGCGCCTGGTGGTGGTCGACGATCAACACCGACGGCACGCCCAACGGCTATGCCATCTATGACATCGACGGGGCGACGATCACCGACTGGAAATACAAAGGCACCGGGCTTGACGAAGATTACCAGATTCGTCTCTACCGGGCCGACGAGGTTTTTGCCGGCGAGTACAAATTCTACTACACGGCTCCCGAACAGATCGTAGCCAACATCTGGAACGCCGACACGACCTACTGGAAGATCGAAGTGTTCGAGAACGGCACGAAGACCGGCGAGATGCAGCCTTTCGAGGCTTCGCCCAAACGCGACGCATGGGCTTCGGCCTACCATTGCAGCGTGATCGGCCGCGATCCGAAAAACTACGACCGCACCAACATCTCGCACCTGTATTTCTACACCCTGCAGAATCCCGAGGCATCGGTGGAGGTTCGGGCCACGGATAAATTCGGGACGGTTTACACCCAATCGACCTTCACGACGGCCAAACCGGCGGATTATCCCGCAGCCAACTGATGAAATTCCGCGATCTGCCCGGTTCTTTTGCGAGAATCGGGCAGATTCTGTGTAACTTTGCATCCGCCACCCGAAACAGAAACAAACGATGAGAAAATACCTGATACTTGTTGCGGCGCTGGTCGTCGCTGGCATCGCCTGCGGCCAACCCTCGGCGCGGATCGCCGGGGGTCCCTGGCTCCAGCAGGTGACCGAAGAGGGCTTTACGGTCGTCTGGGCCACCACGCTCGACGCCGTGTCGTGGGTCGAAGTGGCCCCCGACGACGGCTCCCATTTCTATGCCGCCGAACGCCCCAAATACTACGATTCGCATATCGGCAAACGCCGTATCGGCCGCCTGCACCGCGTGCGGGTCGACGGACTCGAACCGGGCAAAACCTACCGTTACCGCATCATGCAGCAGGCGGTGCTCAACGACGAGGGAAACAAGCGCGTGATCCTGGGCGAAGGCTACGGCAGCGACATCCTCAAGCACAAACCCTATCCCGTGACGACGCTCGATCCGCAGAAAAAGCAAATCTCGTTCTGGATGGTCAATGACATCCATTCGCGCGACTCCATTTACCGGCTGTTATTGAAAGGCATCGACAAGGCGCAGCCCGATTTCGTCTGCCTGAACGGCGACATGCTGACCCAGATCGAGAACGAGCGGCAGATGCTGGACGGCTATCTCGTATCGACCGGCAAACTGCTCTCTCCGGCCGGCGTTCCGATCGTCGCCACACGCGGCAACCACGAGAACCGAGGCTCCTACGCCCCCCATTTCCTCGACTATTTCCCGACGCCCACGGGTGAAACCTACTACGGATTCCGCCGGGGACCGGCCTACTTCCTTGTGCTCGACGGCGGCGAGGACAAGCCCGACAGCGACATCCGCTACTACGGACTTTCGGTCACCGACGCCTACCGCGATCAGCAGGCCGCCTGGCTCGCCAGGACGGTCGAAAGCGAAGAGTTCCGTTCGGCGGATTACCGCATCGTGTTGATTCACATGCCGCCCAACATGGGACGCGGCTGGCACGGCGAACTGGAAATCGCCCGCCTTTTCGTTCCGATCCTCAACCGGGCGAATATCGACCTGATGCTGTGCGGGCACTATCACCGCTACGCCTACATCGACGACAAGAGCCGGGGCACCGACTTCCCGATCCTGATCAATTCCAACGTGGACAAGGCCGTGGTAACGGTCGGCCCCGCGGGAATCGACGTCGACGTCGTGAATACGGCGGGCACCACGATCCACCGGCACCATATCCGAAATAACGTTAAACCGTAATTCTTCAATTTCAAAAATAAGCGATATGAAAACACCCAAACTTTTCCTCGCTGCGCTGTGCCTCTCCGTCTTTTTGGGAGGATGCTGCGGCAACTGCGGGCAGAAAGAAGCCGAAGGGCCTTTCTACGTGGACATCCGGACCCGCGACCAGCTTCACCAATGGTTCCGTTATGCGGCCGACCGTCCGATCGTCGTGAGCGGGCACCGAGGCGGCATGGTGACGGGCTATCCCGAGAACTGCATCGAATCGTTCGAAAAGACCCTGTCGATGATGCCGTCGTTCTTCGAAATCGACCCGCGCCTGACCAAAGACAGCGTGATCGTGCTGATGCACGACGCGACGATCGACCGCACAACCACCGGCTCCGGCAAAGTTTCGGATTACACCTATGCGGAACTGCAGCAGTTCAACCTCAAGGACCGCGAGGGCAACGTCACCCCCTACAAGATTCCGACGCTCGAAGAGTGCATCGCCTGGAGCCGGGGCAAGACGATCCTCAACCTCGACATCAAGGACGTACCGCTGGATGTCATGTCGTCGTTCGTCAACCGCCTCGCCCCGACCAACGTGATGTACACCGTGCGCAACGCCGCGCAGGCCCGCACCTACCTCGACCGCGATCCGCAGGCGATGTTCTCGGCCTGGTGCAAGAACATGAAGGAGTACAGGCAGTACGAAGAGCTGCAGATTCCCTGGTCGCAGATGCAGGCTTACGTAGGTCCGATGATGCTGCCCGCGCAGCAGGAGCTTTACGACAAGCTGCATGCAAACGGCGTGATGTGCATGATCTCCGTGGCGCCGACCCACGATCAGCGTGCGGACGACGCACAGAAAGTGAAGGGTTACGAGCTGGAAATCCCGACCGGATGCGACGTGATCGAGACCGACTACCCCTATCTTTTCCAGAACCTCAATCTCAACCGGTAATGCAGCAGTTCGATAAATACCGTTCGGTCTACGAACACGGGGAGTTGATGGAGCGGCTGCGCCGCATCCGGCACGTAGCACTCGACATGGACGGCACGATCTACATGGGGATGTCGCTCTTTCCCTACACCAAACCTTTTCTGGAAGGGTTGAAGGAGCAGGGCATCGGCTATTCGTTCCTCACGAACAACCCGTCGAAATGCATCGCCGACTACCTGCACAAACTCGAAGTGCTCGGCATCCGTGCCACGCGCGACGAGATGTACACCACGGCGCTGGCTACGATCGACTACATCCGGGAGCACTACCCTGCGGCCCGGCGCCTGTTCCTGCTGGGCACGCCGTCGATGATTTCGGAATTCGAGGCGGCGGGCTTCGAATCGGCGGCGGATTCGCCCGACGACGTGCCCGATGTGATCGTGGCGGCGTTCGACATGACGCTGCAGTACGACCGCCTCTGCCGTGCGGCGTGGTGGATCTCGCAGGGCGTGCCCTACATCGCCACCAACCCCGACCGCGTCTGCCCCACCGATCAGCAGGTGGTGCTGGTGGACTGCGGCTCGATCTGCGCCTGCCTGGCCCACGCCACGGGACGGCATCCGGACATCACGCTCGGCAAGCCCGATCCCAACATGCTCTCGGGCATCCTGCACCGTCACGGGCTGCAGCCCGACCAGATCGCTATGGTCGGCGACCGCATCTATACCGACGTGCAGATGGCCCACAACGCCGGCGCCATGGGCGTGCTGGTGCTGTCGGGCGAGACGACGCTCGACGTGGCCGACAAGGCCGATCCCCAGCCGCACATCACCGCCGACAGCATCGGGGTGCTGGGCGAGTTGATCCGCGAAGCGCACAAATAGCAACGAAGACCCGCTTCCGACGAATAATCCCGGATTTCCTGCAATGGAAATCCGGGATCATTTATTCTCTGAAAGTCTACTCCGCCAGGATCTTTTCGTAATAGGCTGCGACATCCTCCCAACGGTAATAAGGCCGCATGTCGCCGGGAAGCGGGATCGAGACCTCCCGTTCATTGTGCAGGAATTTGACCAGCACCTCCCGGGGCCACATCGGATGGCGGTAAAAGACCAACTGCAGGTTGGCGGCCATCGGCGTGATGCGGAAATCGCACCAGGCGTCGGCGAAGCGCTCCGGGTCGGTCTCCACCGCACAGCACCCCTCGATCCGCATCAGGGCCAGCAACGACATCAGGTTGCCGTCGTGCCCGAAGCGCAGCGTCGCCGAAGGCTCCTCCCGCTGCAGGGCGGCATTCGCCGAGTCGAGGATGTTGCGCAGCAGCGAGCGGGCATTCCGCAGCGCCATGCCCCGGTTCAGGGGCGACGGGCCGCGCCGCACATAGTAGTTGTAATTCAGGCACTGCCACACCTCGTAGAGTTCCGCCGGCTCGAACAGATCGTAGAAGGAAACATCCGAATCCGTATTGGGCATATCCGAAGCAAAGAGATACAGCCCCTCCATCAACTGTCTTGCATCGACCTCACGGCGCACATAGTCCGCATCCGCGAACAACGCCTCCATCAACCGCTCCGGGTGCATGTGCCGTTCCCGGAAGGCCGCGAGACCGGCATTCCACCCCGGTTCGTCGAAAAACTTCCGGCAGGCGGGACTGGTGTAGTTCAGGTACCCCATATAGCGCTTGCTCGCCTCGCGGGTGATCGCCAACTGCGGCTCCAGTTCCGCAAGCCGCTGCGTAAAGGCGGCCATGCTCAGCACGCAGCGCACGACGGTGGAGGAACGGCACTCCACACGGGTACCGGGCCGGAAGATTGCGGGATAAGCCGCGTACATCCGTTCCGCAATGCCCCGATGTTGCAGGGCACCGAGCGGCGTGAGGTCGCCCGCGCGTCCGGCGGCATCGGCACAAACCCGTTTCACGCGCCCATATACTTCCCGGCCCAACGGCGTCAGCACACCGGCCCGCTCGGCGCGCGCGAACGCCACGGCCACCGAGTCGTACTCTGCGGCGTGGAGCAGCCACCGCGAACCGTGGCGGCCATAGTGGCTGATGTAGCAGGGTTCATACCCCCGGGGAGCAGGGGTCTGCCCGACCGTCGGTTCGGGATAAAGGCGGTAAACCCCGCCTGTTTTCCCGATGTCGGCCAGCAGCTCCTGCCGCGTGGTCTGCTGCCCAACGGCCGCAAACGCGACGAAAAGGGCCAACCAAAAAGCAAATAATCGTCTCATGGTCATGTTCCGTTTCAGTATCGACTTCCGCTCAGGGGATCAGCACGTCGGCCGCCAGGAAGTAGTGGTCGCTGGGCCAGACGCCGTTCCGGTTTTCCTTCACCAGCCAGGCCCCCTGCGGCGTGACGTTGCGTCCGAAGAGGAAATCGATGCGGCCCCGCTTGCTCCGGCGGGCGTCGCCCTTGAACGCATGGAAGGTGATCCCCGCCTCCGCAGGGCCGTGCACGGCTTCGTACAGTTCCGTCCAGCCCCGTTCCCCGACCGACTGCACGGGACGCTCCGTCCGGTCGGCGTTGAAATCCCCGGCCAGCAGTTGCGGAAAATCGTCGGCATACTGGGCGCACTCGTCCAGCACAAGGCCGATCTGCGCCTCTTTGGCCGCACCCGCCTTGTGGTCGAGGTGCAGGTCGACCACCCGGAACTCGCGGCCGGTGCGTTTGTCCCGCAGCCGCACCCAGTTGCACTGCCTGGGTCGGGCCGAACCCCACGAGGTACTCCCGGCGATCAGCGGCGTTTCGGAAAGCCAGTAGCACCCCGCCGCGACCAGTTCGTAACGGGAGGCGGAGTAAAAAATCACGTTTTTCGCTATGCCGTGATAGCCTTCCGGATATTTGTCCATATCCGGCCCGGCGAAACCGTAGGAAGCATAGCCCTTCATCTTTTCGGCGAACCAGGCATAGGACTGCGGAATCACCTCCTGCATGCAGACGATGTCGGGTTTCTGGCCGAGGATCACCTCGAGGCACACCTCCCTGCGCGTCTGCCAGCCCTGACCGATCGCATCGTCTTCGGCGAGCGACGACACGCGCACGTTGCAACTCATCACGCGGTGCGGACGCGCCTTCGCCGCCGCCGTCGCTCCCAGTGGCAGAAGCAGAGCGCAAAGCCAAACCGATAAACCGAAGTTTCTCATCGTCCGCGCTATTTTCGTTCGCCCAGATAGGCACCCTTATCAATCAGTTCGCGCTGCACCTTCCTGACATCGACCCCGGAGGGCGGCACGCCGTCTGACAGCGCGATGCGCGCCGCCCGCCCGGCCGCCTCGCCCATCGCCATGCAGGTCGACATGACGCGCGTGGAAGCCATCGCCTCGTGCGTGGCCGAGGCGCAGCGCCCCGCAACCAGCAGCCCTTCCACCCGGGCGGGCACCAGGCAGCGGTAGGGAATGTCGTAGCTGTCCTCGCACCAGTAGAGAGAGCAGTCGCCGCCCGTGGCGTGATGAATATCCACAGGATAGCTGGCCACGGCCACCACCTCGTCGAAACGGCGGCAGGCGAGAATATCTTCGGCCGTCAGCACGTAGCGGCCCACCGTCACGCGGCTTTCGCGGATGCCCATGAAGGGTGCCACCTGCTCCATGTGCGCGTTTTCGAAGCCCGGAACGTATTTCTTCAGGTATTTTTCGATGTCGTAAATCTGCCGCCGGGCCTCGATCTCCCCGTGCGTGTAGCTCTCGGGGCGCGTCGCGTCCACCCCGCTCACGCGCGACATGTTGACCCAGATTTCATCCTCACGCATGCCCGTGATGAGGATCGTGCGGGCCACGGTGATGTTCAGCCCCTCGTCCTGCGCCTTTTGCAGGGGACCGCGGAAGCCCACGGTGATGAACTTGCCCGTGCGGAACTGTTCGGCGGGCATGGTGTCCATGTCGTAGACCTCAGGCTCGTTGACGATCGCATCGCGCAGGCGCTGCACATCGACGCCCCGCATCGAGAACATCAGCGTCGGGGGTTGCATGCCGCCGTCTGCGTCGCCCTTGCGGCACTCGACCCCGGCGCGGCAGGCCACGTCGCCGTCGCCCGTGCAGTCGATCACCGTGCGCGCCAGAATCGCCTCGCGCCCGGCCTTGCTCTCGATCACCACACCCCTGACCGTTTCGTCCTCCTTGATCACATCGGCGCAGAACACATACATCAGCACCTCGACGCCCGCCTCTTCGAGCATCTCCAGCGCCACGGTCTTGGCCTGCTCGGGGTCGATAATCGTCAGGCTCACGTGCAGCGCGCAGGGACGGTGGTCGCTCGCCGCACCCCGTGCCTTCAGCCGGTCGATCAGCTCCTGCGCCTGTCCCTTGATGATCTGGTTGCCTTTGCGGCCCAGAAAGCCCAGGATCGGCAGTCCGATCGCCAGGTTGCCGCCCACGAAGCCGCGGCTCTCGATGAGCATCACCCGCAGGCCATTGCCCGCAGCCGCCCGCGCGGCCATGATACCCGCCGGGCCTCCGCCAACGACGAGTACATCCACTTCCGTACGCACCGGAATCTCCCGTTGCGGTTCAAGAATCGTTTTCACTCGGTTTTCCATCGTCTTATCATTTTATGTTTTTACATTCGGGTGTTTCGCGGCGCACCATTTTCCACAGGATCACGGCCGCGATAAGGTGCAGCAGGCCCATCACGGCGAACAGCACGTTGCCCATCGTCGTGAGCAGCGTTCCGATGAAGATATTGAACACCGCGCCTCCGATCGCCCCGGCCCCGGCCGTGATGCCCACGACGCTGGCCACGTTCTTCACGGGGAACGCCTCGGCAATCACCACGCAGATCGTGTAGAGCCAACTGAGGCACATGATGGCAATCAGGCTGAAAATTCCAACCACCAGCCCGATGCGCGTGCCGAACGAGACCGCCTCCCAACTGCTGGCATAAGGCGTCAGGATGCAGAGGGGTGCCACGCACACCACGGCGATCATCATCGTCTTGCGGGCCTTGAGCGCCGGCATGCCGCGCCGCACCAACCAGTCCGACCACACGGACGACAGCACGCCGCCCACGGCACCGAACAGGAACGGAAGGCCCCCGATATACTGGATCATGTCGAGCGTCGCCTGCTGCGAGAGGCCCTGCGCCTCACCCATGCTCCGCAGGTAGCCCGGCAGCCAGAAGCAGCAGAAATACCACACGGGGTCGCTCACCAGCCGGATCAGCAGCACGCCCCACAGCGTGCGGGTGCTCCACAGTCCGCTCCACGAAAATGCGGGTTGCACGCCCGCCTCCGATTTCGCACCGTCCTCCGCCATCGTGACCGACAGCACCTCCTGCGGAGGCGTTTTGTAGACGACGAGCCACGCCAGCGCGATCAGCAGCCCCACGGCGCCCGCCGCAACGAACACTTCGTACCACGGAAGAAACCGCGCCAGCCACGCAATGACCAGCGGCGCGATGACCGTGCCGAGCGAGCCGCCCGCCGTGCAGAGACTATTGGCCGTGGCGCGCTGCCGCCGCTCGAACCAGAGCGTCACGGCGACGATCTGTCCGGCGAAGATCGTCGGTTCGGCCAGCCCCAGAATACCGCGGCAGATCGTGAATTCGACCACGTTGGTCGCCAGGCCGCCGCCGATGCAGGCCAGCGACCAGGCCACGATGCCCGCCAGCATCACTTTCTTGGAGCCGAACCGATCGACCAGCACTCCCGAAACGGGATACATCACGGCATAGCAGATCAGGAAGACGTTGACGATCCACGCATATTCGATATCGCCGATGTCGAAATGGGTCAGGATTTCGGGTTTGAGGATCGACAGCAGCTGGCGGTCGAGGTAGTTGCAGATGATGGCGACGAAGATGGTCGCCACGATGAACCAGCGTCGCCGCCGGGGATTGGTCAGAAAGGTCATGTCAATCGTTTTGGGTCAGATGTTTTGCAAAAAGTCCGAGTGCTTTGTACCGTTCGTAGCGACGCGCGAGGATGCCTCCCCGCACGGCGTCGGGCCGGTACACGCGCAGCAGCGGGCGCGCCATCGCCTCCTGCGCCCGCTCGACTGCGGGAAAGATGCCCGCGACGGTCGCGGCGTACATTGCCGAGCCGAGCGCGCAGGCCTGTCCGCAGTCCGGGACGCGGATCTCCATCCCCGTCGCATCGGCAAGCAACTGCATCACGAAGGGCGACTTCTGCGAAATGCCCCCGATGGCGACCACCTCGCCGATCTCCACGCCTGCGGCCAGGAAATGATCGACGATCGCCTTGCAGCCGAAGGCCGTGGCTTCGGCCAGCGCGAAGAAGATTTCGGGCGCAGAAGTCGAGAGCGCCAGTCCCATCACACCGCCCCGCAGCGCATAGTCGGTGTGGGGATTGCGGCGGCCGTTGAGCCAGTCCACCGCCGTGAGGGGCAGCGCGGCGACATCGAGTTTTTCGGCCTCGGCCGTAAGGCGCGGCAAAATCTGCCCCGACACCTCGCGGATCAGTCGTTCGCGGGTCGCCGGGTCGATGGCCGTACTTCCGGCGAGAATCTCACGCAGGGGCCAGCACAGCAGTTTGCGGAACCAGGCATAGATGTCCCCGAAGGCCGACATCCCCGCTTCGAAGCCGATCATCGAGGGCAGGATCGAGCCTTCGACCTGCCCGCAGATTCCTTCGACGATCCGCTCGCCGACCCGCTCGGGCGGCATCACGACCATGTTGCAGGTCGACGTGCCGATATTCTGCACCAAGGTCTTATAATGTATTCCCGCGCCTACGGCACCCGCGTGCGCATCGGTGTTGCCCACGCCGATCACCACTGAGACCGGAAGTCCGACCTTTGCCGCCCACTCCGCGCAAAGCGTTCCCGCAGGTCGGTCGCAGGTGTAGGTTGCGGGATTCAGCCGCTCCGCGAAACGCGCCAGCGTGGGATCGAGCGGCATGAAAAACGAGGCAGGCGGAAACCCGCCCCACTGCCGTGCCCACATCGCCTTGTGGCCCGCCGAACAGCGGCTCTGCCGCAGCGCCCCCACCGAGCGGCAGCCGGTCAGCACCGCCGGAATCCAGTCGCACAGTTCGACGGGCGCCCAGGCCGCCCCGCGCAGCGAAGGCTCCTCCGCCAGCAGATGCAGTGCCTTGGCCCAGAACCACTCCGAAGAGTAGTAACGGCCCGTATAGCGGGTATAGGGAGCGTTTTCGGCCGCAACGCGGGCATTGATCCGCTCCGCTTCAGGGCCTGCCGTATGGTCTTTCCAGAGAACGAACATCGCAGCGGGGTTCTCCTCGAAGCCGGGCTTCAGCGCCAGCGGTGTGCCTTGTTCATCGACCAGGCAGGGCGTGCTGCCCGTCGTGTCCACCGCGATGGCACGCACCGCTCCGGGATCGGGACATTGCGCCACGACTTCGCGCAGCACCTGCTCCAGCCCTTCCAGATAATCGAGCGGATGCTGGCGGAACTGCGACCGGGCCGCGTCGCAGTAAAGTCCCCGGTTCCAGCGTGCGTATTCGCTCACGGAGGCGGTCACCTCTTCGCCCGTCCGTGCATCGACCAGCAAGGCCCGCACCGAGTCCGTGCCGTAGTCTACGCCTATCACATAAGTACGATCCATCGTTTTGTTGTGTTTGCAGGTAACAAAGTTATTATTTATTCTTTAAAAACCACCAAACACAACTGATAAATTTTCCTTTTGAGTTATTTTTCTTTCCATTTCATCATTTAGACAGGCGGCGCCTCGGCAATGCGCAAACAAGTTTGGCATTGCGCCCGGCTTGCACTATCTTTGCAACGAAAAGCGCGTATGCCCTCTCCCGCAGAGGAAACCGGGTACGTCCGAAACAGAAAACACATGGAATCCAATATCTTCCTTCCCCTCATGCTGACACTCGGTGCGGGCCTGGCGACCGGCATCGGCAGCGCCATCGCCTTCTTCGCGCACCGCACCAACAAACGTCTGCTGGCCTTTTCACTGGGTCTGTCGGGCGGCGTGATGATCTACGTCTCGTTCGTCGAACTCTTCCAGCAAGCTCAAATCACGCTCACGGCGGCATGGGGCGCACAACTGGGTGTGACAATCACCGTCGCCAGTTTCTTCGGCGGCATTCTGCTGATCGGCATCATCGACCGGCTGGTACCCTCGTTCGAAAACCCCCACGAGGCCCACATGATCGAGGAGATGGACAAGCAGCCCAAAAACGCGAAATTGATGCGCATGGGCATGATGACCGCCCTGGCAATCGCCATCCACAACTTCCCGGAAGGTATCGCCACCTTTACCACGGCACTCGACAACCAGGCACTCGGTATCGCCATCGCCGTGGCCGTGGCGATCCACAATATCCCGGAAGGCATTGCCGTCTCGATCCCGATCTACTACGCCACGGGCAACCGCAGCAAGGCCTTCTGGCTCTCGCTGCTTTCGGGCGTGGCCGAACCGGTAGGCGCCCTGCTGGCATGGCTCGTGCTGATGCCCTTCATGTCGCCGACCCTGATGGGCTGTGTGCTGGCCGTTGTGGCGGGTATCATGGTCTTCATCTCCATCGACGAATTGCTTCCCGCAGCCCGCGAATACGGCGAGGCGCACATCTCGATCTACGGCGTAGTGGCGGGCATGGCACTGATGGCCGTCAGCCTGATCATGCTGGCATAACCGGACAATTAAAAATGAAAAATTAAGAATTAAAAATTTTGGATATTCTGCTGCTCATCGTCGGCCTCGGGCTGATCCTCGCCGGCGCAAACTTTCTCACCGACGGCTCGGCCGCCGTCGCCCTGCGTTTCCGCGTACCGGAATTCGTCGTCGGCCTCACGATCGTCGCCGTCGGCACCTCGACACCCGAACTGGTGGTCTCGGTGCTCTCGGCAATAGCCAAAAACAGCAGTATGGCAATCGGCAACGTCGTCGGATCGAACCTCTTCAACGTCTTCGTCATCCTGGGCATCTGCGCCCTGATCGCTCCGATCGCCCTCACGCGGCAGAATATCCGGCGCGATATCCCCTTCGGCCTGGCCGCCTCGCTGCTCCTGCTGTTGATGGCCTCCGACCGCTTGTTCCGGGCACACGCCGCAGACACGATCGGCCGCCTCGACGGCATCGTGATGCTCGTGCTCTATATCGGGCTGCTGATTTACACGGTGCGCGAAGCGCGCAAGGAAATCCGGGAAGAACCGGCTCAAAAAAAGACGGTAAAACAGAAATCGATGTGGATCGTGGTACCGATGATCCTCGGCGGACTGGCCGCGCTGGTGGGCGGCGGAGAACTCTTCCTGCGCAGCGCCACGCACATTGCCCGGACACTGGGCATCAGCGAGTCGGTGATCGCCATCACGCTGGTGGCGGGCGGCACGTCGCTGCCCGAACTGGCTTCGTCGATCGTCTCGCTGCTCAAGGGCAAGGCCGAAATGGCACTGGGCAACGTGATCGGCTCGAACATCGCCAACATCCTGCTCATTCTGGGTATCAGCGCCACGATCCATCCCCTTTCGATGGGCGGCATCACCACGCTCGACCTCGTGATGGTCGTGCTAAGCTCGTTGCTGCTGTTCATCACGGCCTTCACCTTCCGGCGCAAAACGATCGACCGCTGGGAAGGCGCCCTTTTCCTGGCGATTTACATCGCTTACATCTGGTATTTGATCAAGTAGCGCTCCAGCAGACGCGGCACGGCATAATCGCCCAACGACGCCTCCGGAATGCGCAGATACGCATCCGCCCCCGCAGGCCAGTGCGCCAGGCAGATCCGGTGGACGGTCGCGTGCAGCGTCTGATGCGAAAGCTGATGGCGCGGGAGTTCGGTCGTGCGGCATGATATCCGGTTCGCGGCATCCCCGCACAAGGTGCGGAAGGCTTCGTTTTGCGCCAGCATTTCGAAATCCACCGCACCCCCGGTTTCGATCATCGGAAACTCATAGAGTCCCTGCCAGATGTCGCCCGCACCACGACGGTGCAGCAAGGTCTCTGCGCCGCAAACCAGTTGCAGGTAGTTGAACCACCGCTCGCGCACCTTCGTGCGCACCTGCTTCACGGGCCGCACGGCGACCGTTCCCGCAGCCCGCGCCAGGCAGCAGCCTTCTAAGGGGCACCGCGCACAATCGGGCTGTCCGGGCGTACATTGCAGCGCCCCGAAATCCATAATGGCCTGGTTGTAGGTTCCGGGACATTTCCGGTCGAGCTGCTCCCCGGCCAACTGCGCAAAAGCCCGACGCCCGGTCGTAGTATCGATCGGGGTGTCGAGATCGAAAAGTCGCGCCAGCACCCGGAACACATTGCCGTCGAGCACGGCGCAGGGTGCATCATAGGCCATCGAACAAATCGCGGCGGCCGTATAGTCGCCCACGCCAGGCAACGAACGCACATCCTCATAAGCCAGGGGAAACACACCTGCGAACCGCGAGACAACCTCCTGCGCGGCAGCATGGAGATTGCGCGCCCGGCTGTAATAACCCAACCCCTGCCAGAGTTTGAGCACATCGTCTTCGGAGGCTGCGGCAAGCGCAGCCACCTCCGGAAACCGCTCCGTAAAGCGCAGATAGTAAGCCGTTCCCTGTGCCACGCGGGTCTGCTGGAGGATCACTTCCGAAAGCCATATCCGGTACGGATCGCGGGTCCGGCGCCAGGGCAGGTCGCGCCCGTGGCGGGCGTACCAGTCGCAAAGGAGTGTGGATATTCGGGACATAATGGCGCAAAATTAATAAATTGCCACCGGATTTCCCGGGTTCGGAACTAAATTTGAACATCGAATATCCGGATTAACACCTTTCGTCATCATGAAAAAACACACCTTGACCGACAACGTAGTCGAACAGCGTTACGAGTTCGACCTCGACGGCGAGAAAGCCGTCATCGAGTACGCCAAAGAACCCGATCTGATTATTTTGATCCACACCCATGTTCCCGCCAAAGCGGAGGGACAGGGCATCGGCTCGGAACTGGTACGCGCCGTATTGGAGGACGTGCGCGAAAAGGGGCTGCAGGTGGTTCCGCAGTGCAGCTTCGTCGCCCACTATATCTACCGCCACCCGGAATGGGAGACACTTATATATAAAGAGATGCCGGTCGAGTAGCGAACTCTTCGAGGAGCACGCAAGCCTCGAACGGAATGCCGTATCGGATGGAATGTATCGCTCGGGAATCGCGGTATTTCTTCCTCCTGTTTTTCTCCGGCAAGTCGTTCAGCCGGTGCATTACGGACTTAAATCCCGTTCGAAATGCGGCGAAGGCATCGCAGAGGTGCAAAATTTTGTCGCTTTAGAATTGGGAATTCTGAAATTTTCCTTACCTTTGCCATCCCGATTCATCCTTCAGATGAAAGGATTGCCCGGATGGCGGAATCGGTAGACGCGTTGGTCTCAAACACCAATGACAGCAATGTCGTGCCGGTTCGACCCCGGCTCCGGGTACGGAAAACACCTATTAGTCAGTCGATTAATAGGTGTTTTATTTTTATTGGGTGGGCGTGCGTTAAAAGACGGCTGCCAACAAATTCCTGCTGGAAGATACTACCCCTTCGATTCTTGCGTTAAATTACCGAAACCCGACGCAAATCTTTCGATTTACCCGGGAATGCATGTAAACCGGCTCTATTCCCGGCCCTGTGAAACGAATCGTCCACATATCCGCTCTGTCGGCAGCAATACTGGTTTTAACCGCATTGTCGCTCGTCCCGCATCACCACCATCGGTCGGAGGTATGTATGGTCATGGAGTTGTGCGAGGCCGACCGTACCTACAACGACCGCCATACGACCCACGACACGACCGGCGAAAACGCTGCCGGGGAGGGTTGTGCGCTGCACACGGCCTATACCCGTGCAGCTATGCCGGCGGCTACTCCAACCCCCGACGCACAACCTGCTCAAGCCGTCGGAAAAGCGGCTGCACCGACGGTTCCCGTACCCGGACAAACCGTTTCGAAGACGGACTTTGCCCTTTATATCCTCGCTTACGAGTCCGTCGCGCCCCGTTCCGGCGGCGGATTGCGCGCACCTCCCTGCCTCTCCTGACGCGGATCGAAATCTTTCCGTGTCCCTTTTTCCGCTCCGGCTCTCCGGGGCGAAATCCCTTATGCATAATAATTGCATATCTCCCATTCGATAAACACGATCGGATGCCGCCTTTTACGGCGCATCCGCCGGCTAACGACCGAAAGATGAAAAAACAGATTCTGGGCGCCGCGACTTTTGCAGCGCTCCTGCTTGCCGGGTGTAACGGCGGGCAGACCAACCATAACCACACTGAAAACGATAAGTACGATTCCGATGCCCATTCCGGGCGCGACGGCCACGACCCCGCACCGGACGGCAATGACCATACGGGCGAAATCGTCTTTACACGGGAACAGGCCGCGCTCGCCGGCCTGGAAACCGACACCGTGAAACCCGTCCCATTCCGCCACGTAATCCCCGCGAGCGGTGAAATCAGTGCCGCACAGGGCGACGAGGCGACCGTCGTAGCAACTGCAAACGGCATTGTATCGTTCTCCAGACAGGCCATGACCCCCGGTGCGCCGATCGCAGCCGGAGCGACCGTCGTGACTCTGTCTGCCAGAAACCTTGCGGAGGGCGACCCCGCCGCGAAAGCGAAAATCGCTTACGAAACAGCGCTCAAGGAATACCAACGGGCCGAAGGGTTGGTCGCCGACCAGATCATCTCCGCCAAAGAGTTCGAACAGGTGCGCCTGCGTTACGAAAACGCCCGGACGGCCTACGAGGCACAGGCTGCAAATGTCACCGCATCGGGTCTGCGCGTCACCTCCCCCATCAGCGGCTACATCACCGGGCGGCTGGTCGGACAGGGGGATTACGTCACTGTGGGCCAACCTATTGCCACCGTATCGCAGAACCGGAGGCTCCAACTGCGGGCCGATGTACCGCCGAGCCGGTTCGGCGACCTGAAAACCGTCGCCGGCGCAAACATCGTCATGCCATACGACAACAAGGCCTACTCCCTTTCCGCCCTCAACGGGCGGCTGTTGTCGGTGGGCAAAAGTTCCGGCAAGACGTCGTTCTACATCCCCGTGACCTTCGAATTCGACAACACGGGCGAAATCGCCCCCGGATCGTTCGTCGAGGTGTTCCTGCTGGGTACACCCCAGAACGACGTGATCGCCGTACCCGTTTCGGCACTGACCGAGGAACAGGGCGTCTGGTTCGTCTACGTACAGACCGGCGACGAAGCGTTCGAAAAACGGGAAGTCAAACCCGGACAAAGCGACGGGGAGCGCATCCGCATCCTTTCGGGCCTTACGGGCGGCGAGCGCGTCGTAACCAATGGCGCCTACCAGGTGAAACTGGCAGCCAACACGTCCGTCATCCCGGAAGGCCATACACACTAATCCCCGAAAAGAAACCATATGCTGAACCAAATAATTCGATTTTCGCTCAACAACCGTCTGGTCGTGCTCGTCGGCGCGGTACTGTTGATACTCGCAGGCGGATATACCGCGAGCCGGATGGAGGTAGACGTATTCCCCGACCTGAACGCCCCCACGGTCGTCGTGATGACCGAAGCCCCGGGCATGGCTCCCGAAGAGGTAGAACGGCTGGTGACATTCCCCGTAGAGACGGCTGTGAACGGCGCGACGGACGTGCGCCGCGTGCGCTCGTCGTCTACCACCGGATTCTCGATCGTCTGGGTCGAATTCAACTGGGGCACGGACATCTACCGCGCCCGGCAGATCGTATCCGAAAAACTGGCCGTCGCGGGCGAATCGCTGCCCTCGAACGTGGGAAAACCCACGCTCGGCCCGCAGTCGTCGATCCTCGGCGAAGTGATGATCGTGGGCCTCACGGCCGACACGACCTCGTTGCAGGAGCTGCGCACGCTGGCCGACTGGACGATCCGCCCGCGCCTCTTGTCGACGGGCGGCGTGGCGCAGGTCACGGTGCTGGGCGGCGACATCAAAGAGTACCAAATCCTGCTCGATCCGGGGCGGATGAAGCATTTCGGCGTCGGACTCGATGAAGTGACCGACGTGGTGCGGGACATGAACCGCAACACCTCGGGCGGTGTGCTCTATGAATTCGGCAACGAATACATCGTGCGCGGCATCCTCTCGACCGACAAGCTCGAAGCGTTGAAAAAAGCGGTGATGAAGAACACGAACGACATTCCCGTGACGCTGGGCGATATCGCCGAAGTGGCGGTCGGCTCCAAAGCACCCAAATTGGGCGCAGCCTCCGAGCGCGGCGTTCCGGCCGTGCTGATGACCGTCACCAAGCAGCCCGCGACCGGTACGCTCGAACTGACCGAGAAACTCGACCGGTCGCTGAGCGAACTGCAGAAGACACTGCCGGCGGACGTGAAGATTTCGACCGACATCTTCCGGCAGGCGCGCTTTATCGACAGTTCGATCGACAATGTGCAGAAATCGCTTTACGAAGGGGCATTCTTCGTGGTAATCGTGCTGTTCTTCTTCCTGATGAACATCCGCACGACCCTTATTTCGCTCGTCACGATTCCGATCTCGATCCTGGTCGCCATCCTTGTACTCGACCTGCTGGGACTGACCATCAATACAATGAGTCTCGGCGGCATCGCCATCGCCATCGGTTCGCTGGTGGACGACGCCATCGTCGATGTGGAAAACGTCTACAAACGCCTGCGCGAGAACCGTTGCAAACCGAAAGAGGAACAACGCAACGTACTCACGGTGGTTTACGAAGCCTCGAAAGAGGTGCGCATGCCGATCCTCAACTCGACGCTGATTATCGTCGCCAGCTTCGCACCCCTCTTTTTCCTTTCGGGCATGGAAGGGCGGATGCTCGCGCCGCTCGGGATTACGTTCGTCATCGCACTTTTCGCTTCGACTTTCGTGGCTCTGACACTGACACCCGTACTGTCGAGCTACCTGTTAGGCAGCCCGAAGGCGGACAGGGACGGCAAAGAGCCTTATGTGGCACGCAAACTCAAAGCGGGATACGGGACCGCCCTGCAATGGACGCTGCGCCACAAGCGGATCGTACTGGGCGCGACGGCTGCGGTATTCGTCGCCGCCGTGGCAATGCTCGCCACGTTCGGCCGCAGCTTCCTGCCGCCGTTCAACGAGGGTTCGTTCACGATCAACGTCAGCACGCTGCCCGGCATATCGCTCGACGAGTCCGACAAGATCGGCCGTATGGCGGAGCAGATTCTGCTCTCCGTTCCCGAGATCCGGACCGTCGGCCGCAAAACGGGGCGTGCGGAGCTGGACGAGCATGCTCTGGGTGTGAACACTTCGGAGATCGAGGCACCGTTCGTGCTCGGTAAACGTTCGAAAGAGGAGGTGCTGGCCGAAATCCGCGAAAAGATCGGGGTCATTCCCGGCGTAAACGTGGAGATCGGGGCGCCGATCACCCACCGTATCGACGCCATGCTGTCGGGAACGCGGGCCAACATCGCCATCAAGCTGTTCGGCACCGACCTCAACAGGATGTACGAGCTGGGCAACCGGATAAAAGCCTCTGTGACCGATGTCGAAGGCATTGCCGATCTGAACGTCGAACAGCAGGTAGAGCGTCCGCAACTGCGCATCGAACCGAAACGCGAGATGCTGGCCAAATACGGCGTGACACTGCCCCGCTTTGCCGAGATCGTTCGGGTGATGCTGGGCGGAGAGGTGGTATCGCAGGTCTACGAGGGGAACAAGGCATTCGACCTGACGCTGAAAGTGAACGACGACAGCCGCGAAAGCGCCGAGCGCATCCGCAAACTCATCGTCGATGCCAACGGCCGCAAAGTACCGCTCGAAAACATAGCCGACGTGGTTTCGTCGTCGGGACCGAATACGATCGGCCGCGAGAACGTGGCCCGGAAGATCGTCGTTTCGGCCAACGTTGCAGGGCGCGACCTGCGCGGCGTCGTGAACGACATTCGCGAGCGTATCGACACCGAAATCTCCCTTCCCGAAGGCTATCACATCGAATACGGCGGACAGTTCGAAAGCGAGCAGGCCGCGTCGCGGACGATCCTCGTTGTCTCGGTCTTTTCCATCCTGGTGATTTTCATGCTGCTTTACAACGAATTCCGCAGCGTGAAACTCTCGCTCGTAATCCTGCTGAACCTGCCACTGGCGCTGATCGGCGGCGTGGTGAGCATCTTCTTCACGCACGGTATCCTGAGCATTCCGGCCATCATCGGTTTTATCTCGCTCTTCGGCATCGCAACCCGCAACGGTATGCTGCTCATCGACCGTTACAATGTGCTGCGCACGCAGGGCGCGTCGGTCTGCGACAGTATCGTGCAGGGTTCGCTCGACCGGCTGAACCCGATCCTGATGACCGCACTGACGTCGGGACTGGCATTGATTCCGCTCGCGCTGGGCGGCGACCTGCCCGGCAACGAGATTCAAAGCCCGATGGCCAAAGTGATCCTCGGCGGCCTGCTCAGCTCGACGCTGCTCAACGGGTTCATCATCCCGATCATGTATTTTTACATGAACCGCCGGCACGCGGCCGCGACGGAAATCATAAACAAAGAATAAGAAAATGAGAAAGCTGTTATGGATAGCGGCATCAGCGGTATTTTTCCCGCTCGCCGCACAGGACAGGACGCAGGAGGTGCTTCGGGCTATCGAAGAGAACAACACAACGCTCCGAGCACTGCGCGAGGAGGTCGCGGCCCAGCAACTGGCCAACAGGACGGACATCTTCCTGCCCGGACCCGACGTGGAGTTCAATTACCTGTGGGGGTCGCCGGGCCAGATCGGCAACCGCAACGACATTCGCGTCACGCAGTCGTTCGACATCGCCACGATCGGCGGTATGAAAAACCGGCTGGCCGACGGCAAGAACCGTCTGCTGGAACTGCAATACGAGTCCGAGCGGATCAATATACTGCTCGAAGCCAAACAATACTGTATCTCGCTGATCTACTATAATGCGCTGCGTACCGAGACCGCCCGGCAGCTCCGGTACGCCGAAACGCTGGCCGACGGCTACGGGAAACGGCTCGAACGCGGCGACGCCAACCGGCTGGAGTACAACAAGGCACAACTGAACCTCTCGTCCGTACAGGGTGAAATGGCCCGTATCGAAATCGAACGCACGGTACTGCTCTCGGAACTGGCGCGCCTCAACGGAGGCACGGCGATTCCGTTCGACCAGACAACCTACCATGCGCAGACACTGCCCGCCGATTTCGGAGCGTGGTATGCCGATGCCGAGCAACAGAACCCGCTCCTGCAATACGTCCGCGAGCAGGTCGAGGTAAGCCGCAAAGAGGTCAAACTCAGCAAAACGCTCGCCCTGCCGACCTTCTCGGCCGGCTACATGCGCGAAAAGACACTGGGACAGTCCTACCAGGGTATTACCATCGGCATGTCGATCCCGCTGTGGGGCAACAAGAACAAAGTGAAGCAGGCGAAAGCCGCCGTCGTAGCGGCACAGGCCCGTCAGGAGGATACCAAACAGCAATTCTACGACCGGTTACAGACCCTCTACGTGCGCGCCGACGGATTGCGGCTGGCCGCAGCGAAATACCGCGAATCGCTCTCGTCGCTCGACAACACCGAACTGCTGGCCAAAGCCCTGAATGCCGGCGAGATTTCACTGCTGGATTACATTGTCGAGATCGGTCTCTACTACGACGCCGTGAACCGAGCTCTCACCGCCGAACGGGATTTCCGGCAGGCATTCGCCGACCTCGCGGCCGTCGAATTGTGATACGGGCGCCGTTCGATCCGTTCGCACGGCTTCCGATTCGGTTCGGGGCCGGATCGGGCATCCCCGGCACTGCCGGCCCGGACCGTGCCGGTTCCTTCACCCGACTGCACGCCGTAAATCCCGGCAATGCGACCACACGAACACCGGGGCGGCAGCAACTGGCGCTTCACCGGCAACGCTCCCTGATTTTCCGTACTGCCTTTGCCGGAACCCCAGCCGCGAGCGTATTGTCGGGAATATCTTTGGTCACCACCGCTCCCGCCGCCACGATGGCGTTTTCACCGACCGTGACGCCCGGAAGGATTACGGCCGCCGCCCCGATCCACGCATTGCGCCGGATAAGGATCGGCCGCGTATATACATTGTGCCGCAACCCGGGTTCCTCGGCGTGGTTTTCCGTGATGAGTTTCACGTCCGGGCCGATGAACACGCCGTCCTCCAGCGTGATTCCCCCGCGATCCATGAATATGCAGCCGCTGTTGACGAACACTTTCCTGCCGAAACGGATGAACTGCCCGAAGTCGGTGCGGAACGGCGGTACGATCCATACCGATTCGTCGAGTGTCTGTCCCGTCAGTTCGCTGATCGCCGCACGGGTCTGCTCCGGGGTGTGGTACGCGGCGTTCAGTTGTCCCGTGATGCGCATGCCCCGCAGCAGGGCCTCTTTAAGCCTCGGGTATTCCGGATCGCTTTCGAGGATCAACTCGCCGTGACGCATTCTTTCGAAGATGTCCATACGTTATTTCAGTTTTTCGCGGAAAACGACTCCAGTTTGTCGAAAGGAATCAGTGTCGTACGGTCGTGCCGCTTTTGTAGAAATTGTCCGCGTCCGTCTGTGCAGACGCCATCGTGTGTGCCGCAATAATAAATGTCGCTAAAATCAGGATTCTTTTCATAGTTGCATATTCCTTAGGTTTGACCTGCTGCAAAATTACCGGTTGGAACCGGAATGGCGGGTATCCGGATTACGGATGGTTTTACCCCGATTACGGATTCCGGCGAAGAAGCGTCCTGCGGTTAGGGCGTTACGGGCTGCCGCCTGATGGCGTGCCCGGGCCATCCGTCCGCCCCGTACGTTCCGACAACCGGTAAAGACCGTTCCGGTCTGCGGCAGGAAATCACCTTCCGGATCGAGGGCCGCCGCGTAACACATGACGGCACCATCGGATGCAAAACGAAAAGCGGGCGCATCTTCCGATACGCCCGCCGTCCTTGTGTAAGTCCTGTTTATTGCACGTCCGCCGCTGCGGCGGTGCGGAGCGCACCGATCGCATCCCACAGCACGCCGGCCGAGCCGCGAAACGAGCCGGAACCTTTGGGTTCGGCGGCGGGCGTCCACCACTCGTAAAAACCATCGTTGTCCAATACGCGCGCAATCATCGGATCAAGGCTCTTATAAGCCTCCTCATAATAGCCGTAACGAACCATCTGCCGCACCATACGCGCGCCGAACCACGTCCAGTCGCCGCCGTTCTGATAGCAGTAAGGTCCCATACCTGCATTGAGGAACGCTCCGTCGGGGTAGGTCGGATAGAGCGTCAGACCGATGGAATTCGCTTTTGCCGCCACGCGGTTCCGCTCCATCGTTTCATAAAGCGCGAGCACCTCTTCCGGGGAATGAAGCCCCGCTTCGATGGCGACGGCCGTGCCCCCGTGATAATGGATGGCCGCTTCGTCGAGATCGGGCGCAAAAGGCGAACCCTCCAAATAAATATGGGGAATGTACTTGCCGCGCGGTTCGTCCCAGAGGTATTTGCGAACGTTCTGGCGGATCGAGGCCGACCGCTCTTTCCAGAACGCGGCTTCCTCCGGATCGTCCGTCATCGCCAGATAGTCGTTCACGGCAATGAGAAACATCGCCTGGTCGTAAATATCGATGGCCCGGTGCGACGACTCGTCGAAAGCTACGCCCCACGGATGTTCGGGCTGCACATCGCCCCAGTCGGCCGTCGTGGCACCCCACAGCAGTCCGTACCGTTCGTCGTAACGCTCCGCAAGCAGGAACCGGAGCGCATCGCCCATACGCTGCCGAACCGTACGTCCGTCGACCTCCTCACCGAGCAGGGTCGTATCGCCCGTGGCCTCGATATATTTGCGGACGGCCTGTATCAGCGATGCTTCCTGATCGGTCTCGACCGTATTTTTATGAGCCGCCAGGCCGGGTTCGGAGGAGGCGTACCGGTAGTCGTACCCAGTCATATCGCCGCGAACGGCCACATATCCGTCGGGAATATCTCCCCCGGGGCCTTGAAACCGGAAAAACCGGACGAGCGACTTACGGATTTGTTCGCGGTCGGCGACCTCGCAGGCCAGCGTAATGAAGGTATTCAGGTCGCGGATCCACACCTCGTCATAGCCGTCCCCGGCATTCAGGCCCCCGGCGACAAGCCGTTCGGCCCGGACACGAACCGTGTCGAGCCGAGTGTCCGTATTGATCTGCTTGGCCAGTTCGGGCGACATCGCCGGAGGGGTATTGCAGGCAAAAGCCATGATTGAAATTCCTGCGGCAAAGACCATCTTGTATATCAAACGATTCATTTTCGGAATAATTAAAGTTCGACCTATTTCATAAAAGCCTTCACTACCAGGATTTCCCCCTTCGACGAATTGACGATCCGGTACGACCCGGCGGCAGCGCTGACCACGAGCGTTTCGGCGTAGTTGAGATGGAAACGCATGCCGTTGGCGGTCTCCACTTCGGCGCTCTCGCCCTCCACCAGATTGAGCACATGGCACTTGCCTTCGGTTGCGATCTCCACGGCAGTTGCCAGTTTGTAGCGGTGCACATCGTAGGAGTGGTCGGGGTGCGTCGGAAGGTGCCACAGCTCCCAGTCCGCCCCCCGCTCCAGCAGGACGGGATGCGCAACCAGTTCGCGGCGCACCTTATCGCCCCTGCGGTCGAAACAGAGGTTTTCCATCGCACGGCGGATGTTCAGCGGGCGGGGTTTGCCGTCGAGGTCGAGCGCCAGCCAGTCGTACATCTTGAAAGTGAAGATATAGGGCGTGGTGCTGATCTCCAGCACCAGGTTGTTGCGGCCCGAACTGTGGAGCGTGCCGGGAGGAATCAGAAACAGGTCGTGGCGCGCGGCCGGCTCCGAATTGATATAGCGGGGCACGTCCAGCTCGGTGCCCTTCTCGAAACTTTCGTTGAGCGCCCGCTCGAATTGTTCAGGTACGATGTCCTCCTTAAAGCCCAGATAGACCTCGGCCCCGGGGCGGGTGTCGAGGATGTAGTAGGTCTCCTCCTGCGTCAGTACTTCGCCGAAATTCCTGCGGATATACTCCCGCTGCGGGTGGCACTGGATCGAGAGGTTGCCGCCGTCGACGTTGTCGAGGTAGTCCATGCGGATCGGGAATTCGTCGCCGTACTCCTCGTGGCAGGCCTTGCCGACGACCTGCTCTCCCGCCTGAAACATCAGCATGTCGAACGACACCTCCAGCATCGCTCCGTCGCTCGAGAAAATCAGTCCGTTTTCGGGAACGATCAGTTCGAACGACCAGGCATAGTTGGGTACGTCGTGCGGCAGGGCCGCGATATGCTCGCGGATCCACTGCCCGCCCCAGGCCCCCGGTTCGAACCAGGGACGCACGCGGAAGCAGTTGCCGGAAAGCATCTCCAGCCCCTGCCGCACGTCGGTGCCTTCGGCCCAGGTGATTTCCCGCTCGCGCTGTCCGTCGACGACGATATCGATGCGGGGCAGCAGCTCCTTTTTATAACGATTCAGCACGACCCAGTCGACGAAGTAGAAGCGCTTGTACATCCTCTTCGGCGCGTCGGGGGCTGCGGCGCCGAGGTTGACGATGCTACCCGCACGGGCACGGAACTGGATTTCGTTTTTCGGAATGTCGATGTAGAGCACTTCGCCCTCCCAGCCCGCGAGCGCGGCGCCCGTACCGACCAGAATGTTCATCCCGGCGGCGGGATCGGGCGCAAGAGCCTTCAGTTTTTCCGCGTCGAAAAAGTCTTCGAGCCGCAGGGGCGCACGGAAGCCGAAAATCGGGTCGTCGCCGCCCAGATAGGGGGCAACCAGGCGGTCGATCTCCTCTGCGGGCTTCAGCGCCGCGTCGACGCTCCACCAGACGGGATTAACGCCGAGCGCTCGGAGCGCCTTGTTCAGTTCACGGGTAAACAAGTCGAACCGAACGCCGGCGTACCCGTCGACGACGACCTGCCTGCGACCGGCGATCCGCCGTGCGAGCGACGCATAGTCGCAAAAAATCTTCCCGGCTCCGAGATCGTGAGTCGGATAAATATCATACCCGTCGGCCGCCTGTTTGGCAACGGGCATGGCATATTGTGTGGTTTTTCTCAGAACAGACATATCCTTTAAATTTATAAAAATAACGAGGCCGCACCGAGCAGGGCAGCCCGATCCATGAGGTCGGAGACACGGATTTCCACCGCCAGGCCGTCCCGTTCGAACCGCCGCCGCATGGCGGGGCCGAAGAGCGGACAGGCGCGCGCGATATTGCCGCCCAACACCAATGTTTCGGAGCGAAAACGACGCAAAACAGGGCCGGCGAACGTTGCCAGCCGCTCGCCGTATTCGTCGAAGAGCTGCCGCGCGGCCGCATCCGCAGCGTGCCGTTCGGCCGCTTCGCGCGCGCCGGCAATTCGCTCGCCAGTGAGTTGTTCGTACCGGCTGCAAATCCAGCGGGTCGAAAACGCATCGTCCACGATACCGTCCCCAAAAGGAAGGCAGTAAACCCAACCGTTCGCAGGCACTTCTTCGCCCGACTCCACCAGGCGGCCGTTTTCCACGAATCCCGAACCGACCCCCGTGCCGAGCGTCAGCGCAACGACCCGGCCGGCATCGCGCGCCGCACCGCCCAGGCACTCGCCCAAAGCAAAGGCCGAAGCGTCGTTGACAAAGCGGAAGTCGCACGCATCCGGCAGGCGCGCCTGCATCGACCGGGCGATGTCCAGCCCGTAGAGGCGGTCGAACTTGTCAACGCCGTGAATCAGCGAAATTCCCCGTACATAGTCGAAAGGTCCCGGAAAGGCGAATCCGATCCGCCGCACGGTTCCCCCGGGCACCGACGACGCCGCCTGCCGGATGTTTCCGGCCCAGGCGTCGAGAATCTCCACAGCCCCGGCACGACTGTCGACGGGCGTCGTGACGGTCTCGCCGCAGATGGTTCCTTCGGCAAGGTCGACCACCGCCGAGCAGATGTGGCTGCCGCCGATGTCGGCTCCGACGGCGTAGCGCTCATTTTCTGAAAAACTCATAAGCGGATCGTTTTGCGGCTTACTCCGTCAGTGCGGTATTCGGTTCCGCAGCCAAAGCGATTTTCAGGCGGCCGCCCTTGACGATCTCTCCAAAAGGCAGCTGCACGCTGCGGAGCGGTTTGCCGTTGAGTTCCATCGAACCGACATAGTAGTTTTCGGGGGTATTTCCCGAGGTTTCGATGACGAATTCGCGCCCTTCATAATAATCGGGATTCAGTTGTACCGTGATCCGGTCGAAAAGCGGACTTCCCACCTGAAACGAGGGACCGGGGGCCGTAAGTCCTTTCGCATCGAACAGTCCCATTGCAGCCATCACGTACCAGGCGCCCAACTGGCCCTGATCCTCGTCCTGGCCGTACCCGTAGCCGTGGATACCCTCCGTGCCGTAGAACTCGTTGCAGATCGTCCGCATCCACTTCTGCGAGAGCCAGGGCTTGCCCGAGAAGTTGAACAGCGCCGAAATATGCAGGTTGGGTTGGTTGCCGTGGTTGTAATAGGTGTGCAGCCCGGCAAAGGCGTCGATAGTCTTGCCGCCGCCGAATACGTTTTCCCGCGAGATGAGGAACGTGCTGTCGAGGCGGTTGTTGAACTCCTCGCGGCCGACCATTTCAACCAGCCGGTCGATATGGTGAGGCACATAATAGGTGTACTGCACGGCGTTCCCCTCCTGGAAACCGATCCAGGGAGCATAGGGATCGAACTTCTCGATGAAGCGGCCCTGCTCGTCGCGCGGGCGCATGAGTTTAGTTTCGGGATCGAAGAGGAGCTTCCAGCCTTCGGAGAGCGTCGAGAGCTGCTCGTAGTCGGCTTCGTGTCCCAGTCGACGGGCCATCTGCGCCACGGCATAGGCACTGAAACTGTATTCCAGCGTATGCGAGACGGAGAATCCCGAGCCGTCGGACCCGGTTTCTCCGAACCGGTCTTTGTAAGGCGAGTAACCCCGTGCGACGAACTGGCCCACGTCCAGTTTGCCCGCCCCTTCCGGACGGCCCTCGCTGCCGAGCTCATTTTTGCGTGCGGCGGCGTAAGCCGTTTCGACATCGAAGTTGCGGATACCGCAGTTGTAAGCCGCAGCGATGGCCAGCCCGGTGAAGTTGGTGCCCACGCCCGAAACGTACTTACTGCAAGCAATACCGTCTCCGAGCCACCCGGCGTCCTTGTAGACAAGCAGCTGGCTCGAAATCCAGTCGGCGTAGTACTCCGGCCAGGCGAGGCTCCACAACTGGGTCAGATTCCAGAAGCCGCCCCAGATCGCATCGGTATTGTAATGGTTGTGCAGGGGTTTGCCCGCTGCATCGAGCGCGATTCGGCCCACCGTGCCGTCGTTTTTCGGGTAGGCGCCGTTCACGTCGCTGGCAAGGCCGCGCCCCAGCAGGGCGTGGAAAAGTCCCGTGTAGAATTTCACGCGGTCTTCCCGCAGCCCGCCTTCGACGCGGAGGCGGCCCAGTGCCTCCTCCCAGGCGGCGTGCGCCGCGTCACGCGCGCCGTCGAAATCCATCCCGTCCGCCTCGGCCTCCATGTTCTGCCGGGCATTTTCGACCGACGTATAGGAGAGTCCGATCTTCAGCCCGACATCCCGCCGCTCGCGGGTGTCGAAACGCAGGTACATGCCCGTACCGACACCCGTGCGGTTCCGCTCGCCGGGGAAACACGTCTCGTTGCAAAAAGTACCGAAAGCCACAGGCTCGGCATCGGGCACGGCGCTGAAATACATCGTCACCGTAGCCCCTTTCTGATAAATGTCCACATAAACGGGTTCGGTCACGACCCAGCCCTCGATGCGGCCGTCGTCGGTGTAGGTCACCGAGGCGTCGCGCACCGGGCCGCTTTCGCCCATGCGGGTACCGATATTGAAGATGAGGTTCGCCTCCTCCGTGGCGGGGAAGGTGTAACGGTGGAATCCGACGCGCGGAGTGGCGGTCAGTTCGGCTTTTACGCCGTAGTCCTTCAGCAGTACGGCGTAATAACCCGGACGGGCGGTCTCGTCCTGCTTGTCGAAGCGCGAACGGTAGCCGCTTTCGGGATTTTCCGCATCTCCGGGAACGGTCTGAAGCGCTCCGACCGTCGGAGCCACGACCACGCCCCCGACCTGAAATTCGTGGAAGTTGGCAAAACCTTCGATCGAAGTGTGACGGGCGTCGTAGCCGACGGCCTGCCACCCGCTTGCATTGCCCAGGTGTCCGTCGGTCGTCGGGGCGAGTTTGGCCATACCGAAGGGTACGGCGGCCGGCGTAAAGAAAAACCAGCGCGAATGGGCCGTCCCGATGCGGGGATCGACATAGTCGGTCAGGGACTCCTGTGCGGCGCACGAGGTCAGGCAGACCGCAGCAAAGGAAGAAAGGATTAACAAAAATTTGTTCATGGCGGTTCGGGTTTTTGCAGGATTGTCTCAGGATTTATCAGCGGTACAATATGTTGGCCTATTTCACATATGTCCGAACATTTATACTTTGCAAATGTAAAGAATATTTTTCAATTCCCCGCACATCAATATAAAAAAACCTCAGAAGCCCCCGGCGGTACGCCGGGATCGTGAGACCGGGAATCGATTATCCATCGTGCAGGGCAATAACGTTCTGCACGCTTCAAAAGTTGCGGTACCCGACAAGGAACCATTTATTATCCACGGGACAAATGTAAATTCCGACTACGACGGCAGAGGGCAAGAAAACCAGGAAGATCAGAATTTGGAAGAACGGATCGCCTGCCATTCAATTCACACAAGCGCCACATTTAAAATACGTTAGCGTCATGGATGCGTTGATCCCTACCCCTCCCCGTGAAATTGGATCGGGTTGTTTTCGCGTAAAAAAACAGACCTCGTTTGCATATTCCCGAAATAATTGTTTATTTTACACCCATCTTGTATGAACATTAAGAGTCACGCAATTCAATCCATGATGAAAAAAACTTTGTTTGCGGGAATAGCCGCCTCTCTTTTGACCACGGGTCTGCAGGCACAGACCGCCTCCGGTACAATCTGGAGCGTCGGCACCGCCGACCGTTCGGCAGCCGAATTCGCGCTGGCACCCGACCGGTTCCGCGACTTCCTGTCCGAAGATTTCGGTTACGAGGACAAATTCCACCTCGTCGGCCACTCCCGTCCCGAAGCCGATTTCCCGTATGTACTCCCAGGCCCTGCCGACACCTGGGGCGGGACATGGAACACGGCAGGCTGGCGTACGCATCAGGTCAACATCCTTTTCGGGCTTGACAGGGCACCGTCCGGCGACTGCAAACTCGTAGTCGATCTGGCGGATTACGCCAAAAATTTTCTGCCGATGGTGAAAGTCAGCGTCAACACGCAGGATGCCAAATTCCAGCTCGACGCCCCGGGCTGCGACATCCGCACCCAGCGCAAACCGACCCAGACCGAAGATATCACCGATACGCTCTCGCTCACGGGCCGTCTCGAAAAAGCCACACCCCGCACGCTGGAGATTCCTCTGCGGCCCGGCGTACTCCGGCCCGGCGGCAACGAAGTGACGATCACAGTGCTCGAAGGTTCGTGGATCCTGTTCGACCGCGTGGCGCTCGAAGGCCCGACGGATACGAAAACCACAAAGCCCGAAAGCCTGTTCGTCCGCAGCGTCGAACCGGCATCCTATCAGCTCGAGGAAAACAAACACGCCGTGCAACCCCTGATCGTCGATGTGGAATGGCTTGCCGAAACCCCTTTGCTGGCCGTCGAACTCGACGGCCGGGAGATTCTCAGCCAACGGATCGAAGCCGGGCGTTACCAGTTGGAAGCCCCGATGCCTGCCGTGAAGAAGCGGAAAAACAGCACGTACCGCGTGCTGTGCGACGGTCGTGAAGTGGCGAAAGGCACCGTGACACGCTCGCCGAAGCCCGCACAAACTCCGGCGGGATACGTCGACACACGCATCGGCACCGCACACTCGCGCTGGATGATCGCACCCGGCCCCTGGATGCCGTTCAGCATGGTCAAAATGAGTCCCGACAACCAGAATACGGGGTGGCAGGCCGGTTATCAGCCTTCGCTGGAAAACATCGGTTGCTTCAGCCACATTCACGAATGGACGCTGGGCGGACTGGGCATCATGGCCGCGAACGGCGAGCTGATCGTGCGGGTCGGGGACGAGCAGAAGCCCGACGAGGGCTATCGTTCGCGTATCGACAAACGCACCGAGCAGGCCGGAATCGGCTATTACGCCGCCGACCTCACGGACTACGGCATCAGGGCCGAAGTGACGGCGACCACGCGCTGCGGTTTCGAACGGTTCACCTTCCCCGCCGACCGGGGCGAAGGGCGCATCCTGATCGAACTGCATCCGCAGACGGAGTATGGAATTCAGTTGCAGAGCGTCTGCGTGCGCCGGGCCGGCGACCGCCGTATCGAGGGTTCGTGCCGCCAGTTCTCGCCCGGCGTGTGGAGCCACGACGCGGATCAGAACTACACGCTGCATTTCGTCATCGAGTTCGACCGGCCGTTCAAGCGGCTGGGAAGCTGGCGCGACGGGACGATCGAGCAGCAAACCGACGGTCTGGAAAGCGGTCCCTGCACCGATGCGGGCCTGTTCGCCGTGTTCGATCCGGGGCAAACACCCGTAGTAAAGGTGCGTTCGGGCATTTCGCTCGTAAGCGTGGCCAATGCCGAGGAGAATCTCGAAACGGAACTTTCGGAACCCTTCGGCTGGGACTTCGAGGCCGTTTGCCAAAATCAGGCGGACACCTGGAACGACCTGTTCGCCCGCGTGGCGATCCGCACAAACGACCGGCTGGAGAAGGTGCGCTTCTACAACAACATGTACCGCGCCCTGTGCAGCCGCAACACGTGGAGCGACGTCAACGGCGAGTGGGTCTCGACCGACGGCAAGGTACGGCGTGTCGCCGACCCTTCGAAGGACGTGATGCTGGGCTGCGACGCCTTCTGGAACACATTCTGGAACCTCAACCAGTTCTGGAACCTCCTCACGCCCGAGTGGTCGAGCCGTTGGGTCGGTTCGCAACTGGCCATGTACGACGCGAACGGCTGGCTCTCGAAAGGCCCGGCAGGCATGAACTACATCCCCGTGATGGTCGCCGAGCACGAAATTCCACTGCTGGTGTCCGCGTGGCAGATGGGCATCCGCGACTTCGATGCGCACAAGGCCCTCGAAGCCTCGGTGAAGATGCAAACCACACCGGCCCGGAAAATTTTCAAGGGCTTCGCCGGCAACCGCGACATCGAATCCTACATGAAGCACCGGTACGTCCCCTACGACAAGGGCCGCTTTTCCAACACGATGGAATATTCCTTCGACGACTGGACGGTGGGCCAGTTGGCCAAAGCGCTCGGCGACGACGAGATTTACCGAACTTTCAACGACCGGGGTTACTGGTGGCGCAACGTCATCAGCGACGAGGGCTACTGCCACATGCGCGACAGCAAGGGTGTCTGGAAAGAGAACTTCGATCCTTTCCGCAGCGGCGCGAATCACCATTACGTCGAAGGCAACGCCTGGCAGTTGACCTTCTTCGTGCCGCAGGACGTTCCGGCGCTGGTCGGGAAGATCGGCAGGCGGCGTTTCGTCGACCGCCTGCTCTGGGGATTCAACCGGGACGAGGCGTGGCGCTACAACGCCCCCAACGACCAATATTGGGATCATCCCGTCGTGCAGGGCAACCAGCAGTCGATGCACTTCGCCTTCCTGTTCAACTACGCCGGAGCACCGTGGGAAACACAGCGTTGGAGCCGCTCGATTCTCGACCGTTATTACGGCACGGGCGTCGCCAACGCCTACCTCGGCGACGAGGATCAGGGGCAGATGAGTGCCTGGGCCGTCATGGCGTCGCTCGGTCTGTTCCAGACCGACGGCGGCTGCCGCACCGAGCCGGTCTACGAAATCGCAAGCCCCCTGTTCGGGGAGGCGGTCATCGACCTCGGCGGGCGTTACGGCCGGGGCAGCACCTTCACCATCAAGGCGCGGAACGCTTCGCGCAGGAACATTTACGTTCAGAGCGCCAAGCTGGACGGCAAGCCGCTGCTAAGTTTCAGCTTTCCCGCCGCCGCATTGCTGGACGGCGGCATACTCGAACTGGAGATGGGACCGGAACCCAACAGACATTGGGGCGTCGAATAAGACACTCCTCCGGTAAAGGAGAAGCGGCTGAACCTTTTGTGGTTCAGCCGCTTCCTATGACTGGGGACGCGATTATTTCGCTGCGAATTTCCTGAGCGCGAGAGCACAGCCCGCCAGATAGACCATACAGGCAGAGATCACCAGCAGCGAGCCGACCTGCGTACCGGTGAAGTCGGCCGCAGCACCCATCAGGGGAGGGATCACCGCACCGCCGAAAACACCCGTAATCATCAGTCCCGAAATTTCGTTGGCCTTTTCGGGGTGGCACTTCAGAGCCGTCGAATAGATTACGGAAAAGATACTCGAACAGCCGAAACCGATCACACCGATCAGCACCAGCACGCCGATCGTGTGATGCACGAAATAAAGGGCGATCATTGCGGCAATCGCCAGGAAGATATGGATGCGGAAGTAGCGCACGTCGTTCATCCGCACCAGCAGGATCGAACCGACCAGCGCACCGATGGTACGGCAGACGAAATAGACGCTCGAAGCGAGGCTGGCGCTCTCGACGGGAAATCCGCCGCGTTCGATCAGCAGCTTCGGAGATACGGTATTCATGCCCACATCGACGCCGACCACGAAGACGATACCCAGAAAGAGCAGCAGCACCGTGCGGTCTTTGAGCAGCGCGAACGTGGCTCCCACCGGCGACGCCTGCTGCGCTTCGGCCTGCTCAGGAATCGGCGTAACCATCAGCCAGGCCGCCGAAAGCACCGTGATGCCCGCAAAGATCGGGAAGAGGTACTGCCAGTTACCCAGCACCCCGGCGGCGAAGGCGGCGATGAAGGGTCCGCAGAACGACGAAACGGCTTTCACCACCTGGCCCGCCGTCAGCGAGCTGGTCAGCGCGTTGCCTTTCACCACATTGGTGAGCAGGGGGTTGAGCGACACCTGCAGGATCGTGTTGCCGATACCCAGCAGCACGAAGGCGGTCATACAGGTCACCAGGTTATAATCGATGAAGGGAATCATCATACCGATGATCGTTATGATGTTGCTGACCTGCACCATGCGTTTGCGTCCGATGCGGTTCATGGCGATGGCCGCCGGAATCGAGAGCAGCAGGAACCAGATGAAAACCATCGAAGGGATGAAGCCCGCAACGGTCTCGTTGAGTCCGAAATCCTGCTGTACATAGCTGGTCGAAATGCCGACCACGTCGCAGAAGCCCATCACGAAGAAACCGAACAGGACAGGCAGTACTTTGGAAATTGATTTGTTCATTGGGTTGGTAGGAATAAGTTAGTCGTTGGTAAATTCGATCGAATAGGTGAAACTGTCGGCACGGTAATAACCGATGTTGTACTCCACCGGAGCGTCGTCGACATCGAGCACGAAGCGTTCGCGGACAAGGATCGGCGCCCCCGGATCGATGTCGAGTTTTTCGGCCAGTTCCTCGCTCGCGCTGCGGGCATAAATCATTTCGCGTGAGGTTTTGACGATGATTCCGTAGTTATTTTTAAGGTTCTCGTAAAGCGGCACGGTCATGTCCTCCTCGCCCGACATCGGGATCGCCGGATTGAAATAGGAGATAAAGTAGACGAACGGCAGCCCGGGTTTTCCGCGCAGACGTTCCAGGCAGAGCAGTTTTTCCCCTTCGGACGCATTGAGAAACCCCGAGGCAGCCGCCGGAGCGCTTTTACGGCTGATGTGCAATTCGAAATTCTGCACGACCATCCCCTGTTTGTGCATCTCCTGCGAGAAACTCATCCAGTTGCGGGCGTTGCTCATCACGCCCTGGGGCGCGACGGTCGTACCGTAGCCTTTCTTGCGTACCAGCAACCCCTCGTAGACCAGTTTGTTGATCGCCTGCCTGAGCGTGTTGCGCGAGATGTTGAGTTCCTTCGACAACTCCACTTCATTGGGTAGCAGCTTGCCTTTGCGATATTCCTCCTGCCGGATCATGACGCGCAGCAGTTCCTCGGCCTGCCGGTGTAGGGGTTTGGAAGAGGAAGGATCGAGTTGCAGTTTCATATACATCATATTATACGCAGAACAAAGATAGTGTTTTTCTTTGAGGATACATAACCCGTGTGACAGGAACATTTCCCGCAGGGTGCGGCTGCGGAGAGGGGCGTTTTCATCCGGTTTGCGGTGGATTTACGTTCTGTTCAAAGGGAAAAGTTTACGGATACAGCCTCCGATCGATTGTCTTCACCTGCGAACAACAAGAAGCATGTTCGGACAACACACACGACAACCGGCTGCCGGTAAAAACGGCCGCACCCGCATTATTTCCTGCGCGGACGAATCCGGCGGAAAGGAAGTTTCAACACGCCGAAAAAGGCTTCGCCGAAAATTCCGCCGCTCATCTTCGACACGCCGTCGCGGCGCTCTACAAAGACGATCGACACCTCCCTGATTCGCATCCCCAGCCGCCAGGCGGAGTATTTCATTTCGATCTGGAAGCCGTAGCCTTTCATCCTTACGGCGTCGAGGTCGATCGTCTCCAGCGCGCGGCGCGAATAGCAGACGAAGCCTGCCGTCGCGTCCCGCACCGGCATTCGCGTGACGAGGCGCACGTACATCGAGGCGAAGTAGGACATCAGCAGCCGCGACATCGGCCAGTTGACCACGTTCACGCCCTCCACGTAGCGAGACCCCACCACCACGTCGTTCCCTTCGGCAGCCGCCCGGCAGAGGCGCACCAGGTCGTCGGGGTTGTGCGAAAAGTCGCAGTCCATCTCGCAGAGGCAGTCGAATCCCTGCTCCAGCCCCCACCGGAAACCCAGCAGATAGGCCGTTCCCAACCCTTGTTTGCCCGGGCGTTCGAGCAGATGGAGTCTGCCGGGAAATTCCCGCTGACGGTCGCGGACGATGGCAGCCGTGCCGTCGGGCGAACCGTCGTCGATAATGAGCAGTTCGAAAGTCTCCTCCAGCGAAAAAACCTTGTCGATCATCGCCGAGACATTCTCTTTTTCGTTATAGGTGGGTATAATGACCAGTTTGCGCATGTGCGGAATTATTTTTCACGAAGACAGAACAAGCCGAGAGCAAAGCCAAACCTGTTTGCACTTTGCCGGGGCGCAGCCTGTCAAAGTCAGCGTCAAAGATAGCACATTTTCGGAATCCTACGCTATTTTGCCGGACGTTTCATGCTGCGCACCTCGGTTTTGGCCTGCGCACCGACCCGGTACGACTCGACGATCTTCTGCAGCGATTTGTTGTAGGTCCAGTCATCGAGCGAACAACCTTCGAGCCACTCCCGCGTCCGCTCCGGGAACTTCACGAAGCAGACCGACACCGCCCAGGCCACAGCCATGCGGGCATAATACGCCTCGTGCCGCACGCCGTCGAGCAGTGCCAGCAACGCTTCGAGATGCTCCTCGTCCACGAAATTACCGAGTGCCATCACCACGGCGAAGCGCACGTCGTATTCCTTTTCGGAATGAAAATAAGACTGAATAAAGTTCCACATCGGCTCCCGCTCGTTGCGGCGCAGCCGCCAGCAGAAGCAGTCGCACACGGCCCAGTTGTCGATCTTCGGCACGAACCGCGCCGTCAGGGCGAGTTTCTCCTCCACCGGACACTTCGCACAGGCCACGACCAGCCCCTGCAACATCCGCTCCTCGAAGTAGTGATCCTCCGCCCCGGCCAGGTACGTGCGCCAGTCGCCCCGGGCGATTTCGCGGGCCATGTCCCGCAGCACGGGAATCCGGATTCCCAGCACGTGCTCCACGCCCGGCATAAGTGCCGAGGTGAATTTCCGGTAGCCGGATTCGCTCATTTCGATCAGCTGTTCACGCAAAGTCATCGTCGTCCGAATTTGGGGGTGATACCTATATAAACAGCATAGTTCCTCCGCGCCATCGGGCGGGAGAGCACCGAAATATAATCCTCGTTGAAGAGGTTGTTCACGCAGCCTTTGAGCGAAATCCGCGCCCAACTCCAATCGAACGCTTTCTCCAGCGAAAGGTCGTTCATCAGGTAGGGTGCGACGCTTCCGAGCACGCCCGGATCGTTGCTCGACATGGTATAACGCCGGCTGTACCAACACCATTTGTAGCCCAGCGTCCACGTCCGCCACGACAGCCGCGCGGTGAAGGCCCCCGAGAATTCGGGAATATAGACCAGCTGACGACCTACCGAGCGGTCGGCCGGGCTGAACGGGTCGCCCCGGTTGATCGAGCGCGTCCAGGCGAAATGGCCGTCGAAATAGAGGCGCCAGGAGCCGCCCAGCGCCGCATCGGCGTTCGCCTTCAGCTCGACTCCGTAGCTGTGGACGCGCTTTAGGTTGAGCGGCGTCATGATCCCCAGCTTCGTGCCGCTGTTGACCCAGAGGATCCAGTCGTCGATCCCCGACTCGAAAAAGGTCGCCGAACCGCTGTACGAAGCCCCTTCCCGGCGCACGGAAAACTCAGCCCCGGCATCCCACGTCCACCCTTTTTCGGGACGCAGGTCGGGATTGCCGCCCGGTTGGAAATAGAGGTCGTTGAGCGTCGGAAACCGAAAATTGCGCGCTGCGGAGGCTTTCAGCACCACATTGCCCCGGCGTGAAAGCAGGTAATCGACGAAAGCCGCCGGGATCACCGGCGAAAATTCGTCGCCGTAAAGCTCCCCGCGCACGTTCACCGCAAAGCCCAGGCGCGGCACGGGCCGCCATTTGACCGCCGCGAAGCCCGACACCTCGAAGCGCGCTTCGCGGTAGTATTTGTCCCGGTGCTCGCCCGTCTGGGCATCCAAGACCGTGTGGTCGCCGCTGCTGACATGGTGCTGATGCCCGGTCACATCGGCCGAAAACGACCACTTTTCGCCCGGGCAATACTCCGCCTCGGCTTTGGCGAAAACCGTATGCACGTAGCTGCGCGAATCGACCTGTGCGAAATAGTTGCCCTTGCCCTCGGCGTCGGCCAACTGCAGGTACTGCATGTCGGTATAGGTATAACCGGTCCGCGCGGCAAGTTTCAATCCCCCGCGCAGGCGTTCCCAGCCCGCGACCACACGCAGCGTCCGTTCGTCCTGCGTGTTTTTCTTCGACCGCTCCCTGTTGCGGTCGGTGTCGAGCATCGCCAGCCCCCGGTGCGACGAGAGATACCAGGCCGCCAGCGAGAAGCGTCCGGCGCGCTCGGAGTCATAGTAGAGTTCCTGCATCAGATGCAGGTCGTGAAAAGCGCCGTTCCGGTTGCGTTCGAGCGGATAGTAGGAGCCGACGACATGGCCGTCGGGATCGAGGAGGAAGTCTTTGCGGTCGTAATTGCGGTACTTGAAATCGTTGTCCGACGAGCTGTACAGCAGGCGCGACGACGTGCCCCACTTCCGGCCGCCGTAGGTAAGGTGCAGGAATTCGTCGAAGGTGCTGAACGAACCGACGCCCTGTATATAACGCAGCCCCAACCCCTGGTCGCGCACGGGTTTGGTCGCCAGCGCGATCGCCCCGCCCAGACCGCCCCCGGTGATGCCCACCGAACTGGCTCCGTGAAAAATCTCGGCATCGTCGATGAAATAGGAGGGGATCAGCGAGAAATCCACCTGCCCCAGCATCGGGGAGTTGATCCGCATCCCGTTCCACGTCACCTGCGTATGCGACGGAGCCGTTCCCCGGAAGGAGGCGGTCGCCAGCGTGGCGCGGCCGTAAGACTTGATGAAAAGAGTCGAGCCGGCCGTCAGCGCATCGGCCAGCGAGGTAGCGACACTCTCATAGAGCACGGTGCTGTCCACCGTGGTGCGCTGCACGCCGATCTGCGCCAGGGGACGCTGCGCGGCAATCTCCACGCGCTCGATGTCGAGCGCATAGGCCGTGGTATCCCGCTGCGCCGACCCGACGGCCGGCACGGTCAGCAACAAGAGCAGTATGAACGCAATCCGCCGCACGCCGTTATTTGGTTACCGTCCGGTAACATTGAATCCCGCACACCTCGGTCGAAACCTCGCCGATGAGCGGTGCCTGCCGGTTCACTCCGGTCTGGATTTTCACGAAGTCGATCCGCTCCAGATTCGCAGGAGCGCCTTCCGCCGTCACGGCATCGGAGATGCGCAGGCGGTTACCGCCCGAAGCCCGGTCGGTCTTCGACCAGTTATCCGCATACCCCCATTCGAAGGGCTGCGCAATCAATATATCGCCGACCTTTTCCACGTTGTCCGGAAGCCGTACGCCCCGGACAGTGTACTCCGCAGCGCCCGCGCCGACCCACAGCGGGAAATAATCGGGTTGCGTGTGTTCCGCAATGCGGGCGATCTCGCCCGAAGCGCCCCGGTTGTCACGCCACGGCACGGGCCGGTTCTCCCCCGCGCGGGTGTAGGTCACTTCGTAGTCGTGCAGGGTTTGCGCGTCGTCGTAGCGGCTGCCGCGCAGCTCGTACCACACGTCGTCCGGAAGGCCGTTGCCGTTCTCGTCGCGCATGACCCACACGATTCCCGGCTCCGAAGAGTTGTTGAAAGCATTGCCCGCGATGAGCAAGTCGTAGCCGCCGCTGTTTTCCACGGGCTGCGCGAAGCCGGCTACCAGATAACCGCCCCAGCCGCCCAGCGAGACGTATCGCCCCTTGCGCAGCCGATCTTCGGCGTAGGCGCAGGCTTTTTCGGGCGTCGTGACCCCATCGAACCCGCTGACAGGTTCGTTGATGAACTGCCCCGGAGCGGGCGTGTACTCGAAGATGCGGTCGAACGGCTCGCTCGTCCGCGAGGTGGTAGTCTCCTCGCTCGAATTGCAGGCGGCGCACAGGAGCGCCAGCGCCAAAAAGGAATATTTCATGGAATTACGGATTTTTCGGTTTGAAACAGAAGCCGCCGGGCGTGATTCCCACGCGGATCGTATCGACAGGCACTCCCTTCGGCGTGAAGCGGTAAACCACCCCGTGCTGCACGTAGTCGATCGCATCGGCCACATAGACTTCGGAGGTCAGCGGATCGACCCCGACCTCATAATAAATGGTATTGGTATAGCGCAGGAAAGGTTCGCGGGGCAGCGCGTCGGCCGTGACGGGCATCCGCCACACGTCGCGGTTGATGAAATAGAGGGTGTCGCGCGCGCCGTTGATCGTCAGACCCGACGGATGGTCGTCGGCACCGAAGACATAGGTTTGCTCGATGCGCCGCGTCGCTGCGTCGATACGGTAAAGTGCGGCCGCAACCCCTGCCTGGCGTCCGTCCGTCACCGTCCAGAGTTTCCCGCGCCGGTCGACGACCAGCGCCGACGGCTGCGGCCCGACCTGGATCGAGTCGGTCAGCACGTTGCGCGCAGCGTCCACGACCAGAATTTTATCGTCGTACGACCAGCAGTTGACGAACACCTTGTCGCCCCACTGCACCATCTGTTCGGTCGATTTATGGCCGTTCATTCCGATCCGGTCCCGGATGCGGTTGCTGCGGGTGTCGACCACCGTGATGCGCGGATCGTAGAGGTCGGTGACATAGGCCGTCGTGTCGTCGGTGAAATGGATGAAGCGGGGCGAAACGACCCCTTCGATCAGCCCCGTCACCTCGAAGGTATCGGTGTCGATCACGTAGACCACGCCCGAATTGTTGACCACGACGTATCCCCGTCCGTCGCGCACGGCCATCGACTGGGCCACATCGCCCAGTTTCATGCCGTTGGCCCGCAGGAAAACCCCGTTCCGCACCTCCCGCCGGGCAGGATCGTAAAACGACAGCGAAGCGTTGCCCGACATGAAATTCCCCTCGCAGGTGATGAACACGCCGCGCTGCGAGAGGTTGAGGGCCTCCCGGTCCGCAGGGCCGTAGTCCATGCAAGCGGTGCAAACAGCCCCTAAGAGTGCCGCATACAGGATTCGCAGAAAAAATCGATTCATCGCCGTCAAAAAACTGCGGCGGGGGCAAGCGAACCGTCAGAACCGGATACGGGCGACCGTTGCCACCCCATTCTCCGCAGGGTGTGTAAACTTCCGAAACGCAAAGGCAGGTCTTCTGACTCGTTACCGTCGCAGCGCCTTCCCGGCCGGTGGCCAGTGGCAAAGAGTGCCGCAACACGTATATGTAACTCACAGCAGCGGGAACTGTTGCCGGTTTTCACGGCATTCCCTTTTGATCCCGGCGCCTTTTGAGGGCACCTTCGGGAACCGTTGCGCTGCAAAAGTAATCTTTTTTCAGGAGAACGGCACGGCTTTTTCGCACAAATCGGAAGAAAAGCGTTAACTTTGTTCCGAATTTTCTGATATGGCCACTGAAATACAACGGATAAGCACAATCACGCAGGAATTGGCGGAAGCCTTCCGGCGGCTGATGCCCCAACTCTCCCATCGGATACGCATCCCGACGGCGGAAGAACTGGAGGCGGTCGTCCGGAGCCGCAACGCCGCACTTTTTGCCGCCTGCGAAGCGGGCCGGACGGTCGGGGTACTGACGCTGGCTTGGTACGACGTGCCTTCGGGCCGCAAAGCATGGATCGAGGATGTGGTGGTCGATGCGTCGCAGCGCGGACAAGGCACGGGCCGGGCACTGGTCGAAGCCGCCGTAGCGCACGCCGCATCCGTCGGGGCCGAACATGTGTCGCTCACGTCGAACCCCTTGCGCACGGCAGCCCACGCACTTTACCTGAAGGCCGGATTCGAAAAGGCGGAGACCACGCTCTTCGTCCGTAAATTATAAGTTACGATGAAAAAATTACTGATCACGCTGGCGATCCTCATCGCCGTGATTCTGGCGGCAGCCATCTTTGTCCCGATGGTATTCCGGGGAAAGATCGAGCAGCTCGTGAAACGGGAAGCAAATGCCCGGCTCGATGCCCGGCTCGATTTCCAACGGCTGAATATCAGCCTGCTGCGCCATTTCCCCCACGCTTCGGTCGAGTTGAAGGGGCTGACGCTCACGGGACATGCACCTTTCGAGGGCGATACGCTCGCTGCGGCCGAACGGATCTCCGTGGTGGTCGACATCCTCTCGGTATTCGGCGACGGCGGGTTTGAAGTGACGAAGGTGATTCTCGCCCACCCCGAACTCCACGCCCGTAAACTCGCCGACGGCACTGTCAACTGGGACATCGTGAAACCCGCAGCGGAGGTCCCGGCCGAAAAACCGGAAGAGGGACAGGAAAGTTCCGGTTTCAAACTATCGATCAAAGAGTTCCGAATCTCCGACGCTGTGCTCTCCTACGTGGACGACTCGACCCGTATGCGTTTTTCGACGGCACCTGCCGACCTGCGGCTGCGGGGTAACTTCGCAGCCGAGGAAACGGACGTCGACCTGCGGCTGACGGCCGGGGACGTCCGGCTTGTATCGGGCGGCCTTACGCTGCTGAGCGACACCCGCGCCGAGTTGGACGCCGTGATCCGCGCCGACCTCCGTGAGAAACGGTTCGCATTCGACCACAACACGCTGCGGCTGAACGCCGTCGAACTCTCGCTCGACGGATGGGCGCAACTGCGCGACGACGCCCTGGCGCTGGACATCACGGCCGGATGCGGCAAAGTGGACTTCAAGGATATCCTGTCGATGATCCCGTCCTTCTACACCCGTAATTTCAAAAGCCTTGCGGCAAGCGGGGAACTGACGCTGGGCCTCCGGGCAAAAGGGGAATTCCGGGGAAACCTGCTGCCCGCCTTCGACTTCTCGCTCGAGGTGAAAAACGGCAGTTTCCAATACTCTTCGCTGCCCAAAGCCGTGACGGACATCCGCCTGGCGGCAAAGGTCACGAATCCCGGAGGCGTGACGGACAAAACGGTCGTGGACATTTCGGAATTCGGGTTCACGATGGCCGGGAACAAAGTCGCCGCATCGCTCCACGCCACCACGCTGGCCAGCGATCCCGAGTTCCGTGCCGCGATAAACGGACGTTTCGACCTGGGCGACATCCGCCAGGTCTATCCGCTCGAAAAGGGCGAGGAGCTGAGCGGAGTGATTACCGCGAATCTGAAAGTCGCGGGCCGCATGTCGGACATCGAGCACAAGCGTTACCAAAAATTCGACGCAGCGGGGCGTTTCCTCGTGGAGGATCTTGCCGCACGGCTGAAAGGGCTTCCCGCACTGCATATCCGGCGTGCGGCAGCGACCGTAACGCCTTCGACACTGACCCTCGGCGACTTCGGCGTTACGTTCGGGCAGAGCGATCTGGCGGCCAACGGACAGATGAGCGACTACCTGGGTTATCTGCTGCGGGGCGACCTGCTCTCGGGACGTCTCTATGTCAAATCGAACCTGATCGACCTCAACGAGTTGACGGCAGCCGTCCCGGCAGGCAACGACGAGACGCAGGCCGAAGCGGCAACGGCCTCCGCCAAAGTGCTCGAAGTACCGGGGAACCTCAACCTCTCGCTCAATACCGAACTGGGCAAAGTGCTTTTCGAAAAGGTCGTTCTTACCGACATTACGGGTGAGGCGGGCATTGCCGGCGGCGCCCTCACGCTCGACCGCCTGCGGCTGAAAGCCTTCGGCGGCAGCGTTACCGCCTCAGGCAGCTACTCCACCGCAGCCGACCCGCAGCGACCGGCCCTGCAGCTCGACATGGGTATCTCGAAGGCCTCGTTCTCGAAAACTTTCGAAGAGCTGGAGACCGTTCAGAAACTGGTGCCCCTGTTCGGTAAAACGGGCGGCGACTACTCGATGACGCTGGCGCTCAAAACCCGTCTCGACAGCACGATGTCGCCCGATCTGAAGACGCTGGACGCCTCCGGCGAAATCAAATCGCAGAACATCCGCATCCAGAATATCGAAGCCTTCGACGCCCTCTCGAAAGCCCTCGGCAACGACGCCCTGCGCACCATCGAAGCCAAAGACATCGCCATCCGCTTCACCATCCGCAACGGCCGGATCACCACACAGCCTTTCGACCTGAAGATGGGCGACATCGCCGTGCGAATGTCAGGCTCGACGGGACTCGACCAGAGCATCGACTACACGGCCCGCGTCTCGCTGCCGGCGAGCACCACGGGCGGAATGCTTGCGGCAGTCAACGTCGGCATCGGCGGCACGTTCTCTTCGCCCAAGATCACCCTGGGAATGAAGGAGGCGGCACAGGAGGCCGTGACCAACATCGTCAACGAACAGCTTCAGAAACTCACGGGCAGCGAAAGCCTCGGGGAAGAGGTGCAGAAACGCGCCGAACAACTCCGGGATGAGGCCCGGAAAGCCGGCGAGCGGCTGATCGAAGCGGCACGGGACCAGCGGCAGAAGCTGATCGACGGCGCCAAGAACCCGCTGGGACGCCTGGCGGCGGAGAAAGCGGGCGACAAGTTGGTCGAAGCGGCTCAGAAGCAGGCCGCGAACCTCAACGCCGAAGCGGAAAAGCAGATTACGAAACTCATGCAAAAACAGGAATAGCGGAATGGGGATCGTCTTCGCCGTTCTTCTGGCCGGCATCCTCGTCGGACGGCTGCTCGCCGGACGCAAACTGAGGGCCGTGCCGCGTCTGGTGACAGTCATCATCTGGCTGCTGCTCTTCCTGCTGGGCGTGGAGGTCGGCTCCGATCCGCAGGTGATCCGCGGCATGGCGACCCTCGGAGGGAGCGCAGCCGTGATTTTCGCCTGCTCGGTTGCCGGAAGCATCGGTGCGGCATGGCTGCTGGGGCGCTGCATCGCACATCATACGATTGGAACGCCAATTTCCGACGATGAAGGGTAGTCTGGTTATCATCGCTTTTTTCGCGGCGGGATGCGCCGTCGGATATTACGGACTGTCGCCTTTCGACCTGGCCGGATCACGGCTCAGCACCTATGTGCTCTATGCGCTGATGTTCTGCGTCGGTATCACGCTGGGCAGCGACACGACGCTCCCCGAACAGATACGGCGGCTCAGCCCCAGACTGGCACTGCTCCCGCTTTTCACAGCAGTCGGCACGCTGGGCGGCAGTCTGCTGGCTGCAGCGCTGTTCACCGGGCTGACGGCATGGGATTCGCTGGCCGTGGGAGCGGGATTCGGCTATTATTCGCTGTCGAGCATCTTTATCGCCGACTTCAAAGGAACGGAGCTGGCGACCGTGGCTCTGCTGTGCAATGTCCTGCGCGAAATCTTCACGTTGCTTTTCGCCCCGCTGGTGGCACGGTGGTTCGGACCGCTGGCGGCCGTCTCGATCGGCGGAGCCACCACGTTCGACACCACCCTTCCGATCATCACCCGCGCCGCAGGGCGCGAATACGCCGTCGTTTCGATTTTCCACGGCTGCGTGCTCGACTTTTCGGTGCCCTTTCTGGTGACGTTCTTCTGTACGCTGTGATCTTCCGGCAGTGATACCGGTAATCCGACAATAACCGATAATCGGCATGCCCGGCATGCATCGCCGATCTCTACCCTTCACGTAATCGCAAAGTTAAGCCTGCTGCGCAGTCTTTTCCTCCTTGCGGCTCGGCAGAGTCCGCACACAATGCGCCCGCTGCACTCGCTGCCGCATCGGTTCACTTTCCATTTTCACTTTTCACCTTTCACATTTCACTTTGCCGAAAGTGTTCCCGGATCTTGCGAGTCTTCGCCGCACCGATAACTTTCGACAGTTCCTCGTCGGGTGCTGCCTTGATACGCGCCACGGTCTTGAAATGGGAAAGCAGTGCGGAGACAGTCTTTTGCCCGATCCCTTCGATCTGCTCCAATTCACTGTGAATAAAGGTTTTGCTCCGCTTCTGGCGGTGGAAGTTGACGGCAAAGCGGTGCACCTCCTCCTGAATCTGCGTCAGGAAGTGAAATACCGGCGAGGTAGGCCGGATACCGACCAGCAGAGGCGGAAATCCGCAGAGCAGTTCGGAGGTGCGGTGACGGTCATTCTTAGCCAGTCCGGCAATGGGTATATCGAGTCCCAGATACTCCAGAACCTCGTGAATCACGCCCATCTGCCCTTTCCCGCCATCGGCGATAATCAGGTCGGGCAACCCGGCACCCTCGGCCAGCAGACGGCTGTAACGACGGTAAACGACTTCGCGCATCGACGCGTAGTCATCCGGTCCCTCGACGGTCTTGATGTTGAAATGGCGGTACTCCTTGCGCGAAGGCTTCCCGTCGCGGAACACGACGCACGACGCGACGGGGTTGGTACCCTGGAGGTTCGAGTTGTCGAAGCACTCGATATGTCGGGGCTGCTTTTCGAGCCGCAACTCCTTGCGCAACGCCTCCATCAGCCGCTCGGTATGTCGCTCGGGATTCTTGATCTCGAGGTTTTTCAACTGCTCGGCGCGGTAGATGCGGGCGCTTTTCTGCGAGAACTCCAGCAGCTCCAGCTTCTCGCCGCGCTTGGGCACGGTGAACGTCACCCCGTCGAAGAGCAGCGTCGTCGAAGGCAGAAAGGGCACGATCACCTCCTTCGCAAGTTGTCCCCCGGCAATGTTTTCGACGACATGCTGAATGGCGAGCGTCAGCATGTCCCGCTCGTCTCCCCCGACGCCCGTCGAGAGTTTCACGGTGTAAACGCCGACGATCGAGCCGTGGCGGATGCGCACGAAGTTGCAGTAGGCCACATCGTCGTCCGGCAGCAGCGAGAAGACATCGACGTCGACGATCTTCGCGCTGACGATCACCGACTTGCTCGAGTAATTATCCAGCGCGTCGAGACGCTGCTTGAACCGCTGCGCCGCTTCGAAGCGAAGTTCCGCGGCGGCCCGCTCCATCTCCGCCTCGAGATAAATCCGCACGGGGCGCAGGTCGCCCTTCAAAACCGACACGACCAGATCGACCTGCCGGGCATACTCCTCCTCCGACTGCAACCCTACGCAGGGACCTTTGCAGTTTCCCAGGTGGTATTGCAGGCAGACCGAATATTTGCCTTTGGCGATCTGCTCGGGCGCGAGGTTGAGTTTGCAGGTACGCAGCGGAATAACCTCGCGGACGAAATCCAGCACGCTGTGCTGCATCATCACCGAACTGTACGGGCCGAAATAGTGCGAGCCGTCGCGTACGAGCTGGCGCGTGGACTGCACGCGCGGAAAATGCTCGCGCCGCACGACGATCCAGGGATAGGTCTTATCGTCCTTCAAAAGGATGTTGTACCTGGGCTGGAGGGTTTTTATCAGCGAATTTTCGAGCAGCAGGGCGTCGGTTTCGCTGTTCACGACGATATGCCGGATCTCTACGATCTGCCGCACCAGCACACGCACCTTCGCGCTGTGCTCCTTGCTCTGCATGAAGTAAGACGCAACCCGCTTGCGCAGACTCTTCGCCTTGCCGACATAGATAATCGTACCCTTTTTGTCCACGAACTGGTAGACACCGGGCGAGAGGGGCAGCAGGGCCACCTGCTCTTTCAGATTATATTTTTCGGTCTCGGCCATAAGTTTTGCGCAAATTTAACAATTATTCCCGGATTCCATTGCGCAAGAACATCCGGCCGGAGAATAAACGGCCGCAAGCCTACTCCGATGCGGTCTCTCATATAGTAAAAAAGTCCGATTTATTGTTTTATTCATCGTTAAATAGTACATTTGTCACGACCGCGCAAAATCCAGGCCCGGAACACGTAGCGACCTGGCTTCCATGTGCGGACAAACGTAAAAATCCCCAAACACTACACCCAACGCGTATGAAAAAACCGCTACTCCTGCTTTTGATCGCGTGCCTCGCCTCGGCTTGTGTGGACAACGACTACGACCTGTCGAAGATCGACACGGACAACGTCACCATCGGCGACGAGACGACCACGTTCGAGATGCCCCTGGCCTCGGTCGAGATTCGCATGAACGAACTCTCGAACGGCGGCACGGACATCGAGGCCATCTTCGACGAAGCCGACATCTGGCTGCCGTCCCGGCTGCCCGCAAACGCCGACTACCTCGATATCCGGCGTCTGCTCAGCGAAACCTCCTACCTCGACTCGCTGCTCTCCGCCCTGCTCTCCCAACTGGAAACCGACGACGCGAAACTCATCGCGCTGGGCGACCTGGCTTGGGAGAAATACCGCAGGGACTTCCAGTCGCTGCTGCCCATCCAGGGGAACGTCACCGAACAAACATTCAAAACCGCGTTTCGAACCTATTTCCGCGAACTTCCCGAAATCCAGCAGGCTACGCGCGCGCTGGCGGCCACTTACCTGCAGGACCTGCGGGTGGAACCCGTGCGGTACGAGATCGACCGGATCGACATCGGCGACGACGTGGTGGACATGCTGGCCGACAACCTCGACCCCAAAGGCACTTCCGACCCCAAAAACACGCTTCATCTTTACGGGAAGATCGAAAGCTCGCTGCCCGTCGGCTACGACGTAACGCCCCGTTTCACCGGCACCGAAGTAAGTTTCACTTCGTGCGTCGAACCGGCGGCCGAATCGGCGATACCCGACACCCGCGTATACTCGGAAGACCTGCGGCAAATCGTCAAAGGCACCTGGATCGACATCGAGGTCGAACTCACCAAATATTATCCCGGCCGGGGATTCTCCCCCGGGCAGCGCATTCGCTTCAGCCTGTGCCTGCGCAAGAAGGGCGGGCTGAAACTCGATCTCTAAACCTTCGGCGACCATGAAAACACGGATCTTCATTTTCGCGGCACTTTGCCTCGTCACGGGCGCCGCAGCGCAAAACCCCACTGCCTATTTCATGGAGGGGACGACCCTCCGCAGCCAGCTCAACCCGGCTTTCGCCCCGTTGCGCGGCTATGTGAACATCCCCGGACTGGGCGGCCTCGACCTCTCCACCGGCGGCAACCTCTCGCTCGACAAAATCCTCTACCCGCACAACGGGCGCCTGGTGACGCTCATCGACAGTTCGGTGTCGTCGGCCGACGCCCTGAGCGGTCTTAAAGCCGACAACCTGTTGGGCATCGACTCGCGCGTGAACCTCATCGGATTCGGCGCCTTTACACGCAACCACAAGAATTTCTGGTCGTTCGACCTCAACGTCCGGGTCAATGCCGATGCTACGCTGCCCTACGAACTCTTCGAATTCCTGAAGAAAGGGCGCAGCGCCGATATTTCGAATATCGGGGTCAGCGCCGACTCCTACCTCGAAGCGGGATTCAACTACTCGTTTCCCCTGCTCAACGACCGCCTTTATATCGGTGTGAGAGGCAAATTCCTGCTCGGTGTAGCCCGTGCACGCATGTATTACGACCGCTTCGACGTTTCGCTCAATCAGGACGAATGGCTTATCAAAGCGACCGGAGGTCTCGACATCACGGCGGCAGGACTCGACATCGCCACCAAACGGAACGACAACGGCGAAGAGGTGTACAAAATGGGCGACATCGACCTGAAACCCACCGCTCCGTCGGGTTACGGATTCGCGGTCGATCTGGGTACCACCTACGACATCCTGCCCAACCTGCAGGCGTCGCTGGCCGTGAACGACCTGGGCTTCATCTCCTGGAGCAAGGGGCACAGCCAGCAGGGTGTTTCGAGCAAGGAGCTGCGCTTCACCGGCGTGGAGATCAACAGCGACGGAACAACGCCTCAGCCCAAATTCGACCTCGACGTACTGGAGTTCCGGAAATCACAGACCAAAGGCACAACACGCATGCTGCGCGCCTCGGTCAATGCGGGTTTGGAATACAATGTCTGGCGACACAAGATCGGCATCGGCCTGCTCTACACGGCCCGCATCTGGGAGTACGAAACCCTGCACAACATCACCGGTTCGGTCAACTTCCATCCCATTCGCTGGTTCACGATGACAGGCAGCTACTCGGTGATCGGCAACCGGGGAGGCGCCGTCGGCCTGGCGCTGAACCTCTGCCCCAACTGGATCAACTTCTACATCGCCACCGACATCCTGACGGTGAAGCACACACCCCAGTGGCTGCCCGTCAAGCAGCAGACGATGAACGTCACGCTCGGTCTGGGCGTACCCATCGGCAAACGCAGTCACCGTGTGGCAACCTACATCTACGGGAAGGACAAGCGGTAATGCCTGCCTCAGCGTACGAAAATGCCCGGATCTCCAATCCGGGCATTTTTATCGTTGAATTTCTTTCGTCGTTTTCTTTGCTCGGCAGAGCCTGAACTTCCTTCCGCCTCTGCCCTCGCTTACCGAAAACGTTGAATGTCTTTCGTCGTTTTCTCCGCTCGGCAGAGCCTGAACTTCGTTCCGTCTCTGCCCTCGCTTACCGAAAACGGTCAGCCGACCGTCACGGGTACGGGATCGACATGTATCAGTTCCTGATAACCGTCCAGCGCGGCCCGGGTCGCCGCCCGCCCCGCTTCGATAATCTCCTGCGCCCGGTAGAATTCGAAAATCCCGAAACAGTCGGCGGGCAGTTCGATCAGGATGTCCGGTTTATAGAGATTGCACATCAGCCGGGTAATGTGCTGCTGCATGATCTGCGACGAGGCGACAAGCAGTTTGTAATAGTTGAGCGATGCATTCGCACGCGAAACGGAGTCGGCACAGAAGGTGCCGCTGACATTCACGGCAACCAGCAAATCGCCCTCTTCGCGTCGCACGCGGTTCAACGGAAGCGGATTGACCGTTCCCCCGTCGACCAGCACCATCCCGTCTTTATGCACGGGGCGGAAGACGGAAGGAATCGAGATCGAAGCACGGATCGCGTCGTACAATCCGCCCCTGTCGAGTACGACCTCGCGCCCGGTCAGCAAGTCGGCGGCCACGGCGGCGAAGGGAAGCGCCATCTGTTCGATCCGCATGTCGGGCACCATCTCCTGCATCACGCGCATGATGCGGTTGCCCTTGACCAACCCTTCGGTGCTGAACGTGAAATCGACCAGACTGAAAACCTTATATTTGTCAAGCGTCAGGATCCATTTTGCGAATGCATCGAGATGACCCGCCGCATACATGCCCCCGATCAGCGCCCCCATCGAAGTGCCCGCCACGGCATTCACCTCGAATCCCCGGCGTTCCAGCTCCTCGATGGCTCCGATATGGGCCAGTCCCCGCGCACCGCCGCCGGCCAGCGCCAGCGCTACCTTCCTTTTTTTCATACCTGTGTTTTTTGGGCCGGATGTCGCACGCATCGTGCCGAACCGGATAAAAGATCACTCCGAAATCACGCAATCCATCGTCACATCGTGCGGCTCCGCAGGCAGGCAGTCCACCAGCTGGTGCGCATAGCATACCCCCACCTTGACGGCGTGCATTTCCGGCTGCGAAAGATACCGGTCGTAATAGCCCCTGCCACGCCCCAACCTGTCGCCACCCCGGGTAAAAGCCACGCCCGGCACCACGACAAGATCGATCTGCGCGGGATCGCACCGCACGGCTCCCGGTCCGGGTTCGGCAATACCGAAAGCCCCCGCACACAGCGTCGCCGGATCGTACCAGTAAAACCGCATCTCATCGCCCTCGACGCGCGGCACGGCAAGTCGTTTCCGCAGTCCCCAACACGCCAGTACCGGCGCGGTATCGGGTTCGTCGCCCAGCGAGCAGAAGAGCGCCACCGTTCGCGCTCCGGCAAAGGCCGGCAACGTTTCCACCCGGCGGAAAAGCCGCTCCGATGCGGCGGCACGCACGTCAGGGACCAACGAACGGTTCAACTCCCGCATCTTGCGGCGCAGTTCCGTTTTAAGCATAAAACATGTTTTTACGTTTCAAATTCCCGTCCGATTTTGTTGTTATTCTGCAAACAATAGCTATCTTTGCGGAAGTTTAATTTTAACGCGGACAAATCCGGCCCGGACATCGCCGATGTAAGGATCACCGTTGTCCGGCTTATGCCGTTTTTACGGATGCACACACGAAATCATTTACAAATATAAACAAAATTCAACTATTATGAGCTGTTTTTTATCTAATTCATCGCTTGGCAAGAAGTTGGTAATGAGCATTACGGGATGCTTCCTGGTGCTCTTCATCCTCTTCCACATGTCCATGAACCTCGTAGCGATCATCTCGCCCGAAGGCTACAACCTGATCTGCGCGCTGCTGGGCGCCAACTGGTATGCGCTGGCCGGCACCGCCGTACTGGCGCTGGGCGTGATCCTGCACTTTATCTACGCCATCGTGCTGACGCTCGAAAACCGCCGGGCGCGCGGCTCGGAGCGCTACGCCGTGACGGTCGTCGAACCGGGCGTTTCGTGGGCATCGAAGAACATGCTCGTACTGGGCTTCATCATTCTGGCGGGTCTGGCACTGCATCTGGTGAACTTCTGGGCGAAAATGCAGCTCGTAGAGGTTCTGGGCGGCCACGAGAACTCGCTGGGCCTGCATCCCGCAGACGGCGCAGCGCTGATCGCTTACACCTTCTCGCAGTGGTATTACGTGGTGATCTACCTCCTGTGGTTCCTGGCACTCTGGTTCCACCTCACGCACGGCGTATGGTCGATGTTCCAAAGCGCCGGCTGGGCCAACGACACGTGGTATCCGCGCCTGAAGTGTATCGCCAACATCGTGGCCACGATCGTATTCCTGGGCTTCGCAGCCGTTGTGATCGTTTACTTCCTCTGGGCCAACTGCCCCTGCCTTGCAGGCGCCTGCTAATTCCTTGTACAACAATAAAATCACACACGATATGGCTTTCAAATTAGATGCTAAAATCCCCGCCGGTGAACTCGCACAGAAGTGGAGCAACCACAAGGCGGCTATCAAGGTCGTAAGCCCCGCGAACAAGCGTAAGCTCGACATCATCATTGTCGGAACCGGTCTGGGCGGTGCATCCGCAGCCGCTTCCCTGGGCGAACTCGGATACAACGTCAAGGTTTTCTGCATCCAGGACTCCCCGCGCCGCGCACACTCGATCGCCGCACAGGGCGGTATCAACGCTGCGAAGAACTACCAGAACGACAACGACTCGGTATACCGTCTGTTCTACGACACGATCAAGGGCGGCGACTACCGCGCCCGCGAAGCCAACGTCTACCGTATGGCGGAGGTCGCCAACCTGATCATCGACCAGTGCGTGGCACAGGGCGTTCCCTTCGCCCGCGAATACGGCGGCCTGCTGGCCAACCGTTCGTTCGGCGGCGCGCAGGTATCGCGTACCTTCTATGCCCGGGGCCAGACGGGTCAGCAGTTGCTGCTGGGCGCCTACTCGGTGCTTAACAAGGAGATCGCGGCCGGCACCGTGAAAAGCTATCCCCGTCACGAAATGCTCGACGTGGTGATCGAGGACGGCGAGGCAAAGGGCATCATCGCCCGCAACCTGGTGACGGGCGAAATCGAGCGCTTCGGCGCACACGCCGTCGTGATCGCCACCGGCGGCTACGGCAACGTCTTCTTCCTCTCGACCAACGCCATGGCATCGAACGGCTCGGCCGCTTTCCAGTGCTACCGCAAGGGTGCCGGCTTCGCCAACCCCTGCTTCACGCAGATCCACCCCACCTGCATCCCCGTACACGGCGACCAGCAGTCGAAACTGACGCTGATGTCCGAATCGCTGCGCAACGACGGCCGCATCTGGGTTCCCAAGAAGATCGAGGACGTGCAGGCGATCCGTTCGGGCGCAAAAAAACCGTCGGAGATCGCCGAGGAAGACCGCGACTACTATCTCGAGCGCCGCTACCCGGCCTTCGGCAACCTCGTGCCGCGCGACGTGGCCTCGCGTGCCGCGAAAGAACGCTGCGACGCGGGCTTCGGCGTGAACGAGACCGGCCTGGCCGTTTACCTCGACTTTAAAACCGCCATCGAACGCCTGGGCAAAGATATCATCAAGCAGCGCTACGGCAACCTGTTCGACATGTATGAGGAGATTACGGACGTAAGCCCCTACGAGCAGCCGATGCAGATCTTCCCCGCCGTGCATTACACGATGGGCGGCATCTGGGTCGACTACAACCTGATGACCACCATTCCGGGTCTCTACGCGATCGGCGAGGCCAACTTCTCCGATCACGGAGCCAATCGTCTGGGCGCTTCGGCCCTGATGCAGGGTCTGGCGGACGGTTACTTCGTCCTTCCGTACACCATCGGAGACTACCTCTCGCACAAGATTCAGGCTCCGAAAGTGAAAACCGACACCAAAGCCTTCGACGAGGCGGAGAAAGCCGTGAAGGAGAAGATCAACACCCTGCTGTCGATCAAGGGAAAACAGTCGGTGGACGACATCCACAAGAAACTGGGCCACATCATGTGGGAGAACGTGGGCATGGCCCGCTCGAAAGAGTCGCTCGAAAAGGCGATCGTCGAGATTCAGGCCCTGCGCAAGGAGTTCTGGCGCGACGTGAAAGTCGTGGGTACGGCCGACGATTTCAACGTCGAACTGGAGAAGGCGCTCCGTCTGGCGGATTTCCTCGAACTGGGCGAGCTGATGGCCCGCGATGCGCTCAACCGCGAAGAGTCGTGCGGCGGGCACTTCCGTGTCGAACACCAGACCGAAGAGGGCGAGGCCAAGCGTGACGACGAAAACTTCGTCTACGCAGCCGTCTGGGAGTACAAGGGCGAAAACGAAGCTCCCGAGTTGACGAAGGAGCCGCTCAACTTCGAGTACGTACACCCCGCACAGCGCAACTACAAGGACTAAGGCTTTTTGACGTAAACTTTCATACAATTGCAACTATGAATTTCACATTGAAAATATGGCGTCAGAAAGACGCTAAAAGCAAAGGTGCTTTCGAATCGTACAAGGTCGAGAACATCTCGCCCGACACCTCGTTCCTCGAGATGCTGGACATCCTGAACAACGGCCTGATCCACGAGGGCAAGGAGCCGGTAGCTTTCGACCACGACTGCCGCGAGGGTATCTGCGGCATGTGCTCGCTGCACATCAACGGCCTGGCGCACGGCCCCGGGCAGGGCGCTACGACCTGCCAGATTTACATGCGCAAATTCAAAGACGGCGAGACGATCACCATCGAACCGTGGCGCTCGGCGGCATTCCCCGTGATCAAAGACCTCGTGGTCAACCGCCAGGCTTACGACCAGATCCTGCAGGCCGGAGGCTTTATTTCGGTACGCACCAACTCGGTGCCCGACGCCAATGCGATTCCCATTTCGCAGCCCGATGCCGAAGAGTCGATGGATGCAGCGGCCTGCATCGGCTGCGGCGCCTGCGCCGCCACCTGCAAGAACGGCTCGGCCATGCTGTTCGTCGCTGCCCGCGTATCGTCGCTCGCCAAACTGCCGCAGGGCCGCGTGGAGGGTGCGCGCCGCGCCAAAGCGATGGTTGCCAAGATGGACGAACTCGGCTTCGGCAACTGCACCAACACGGGAGCCTGCCAGGCCGAGTGCCCCAAGAATATCTCCATCGCGCATATCGCGCGGCTGAACCGCGAGTTCCTTTCCGCGAAGTTCGAAGACTAACGGCCGGAGACAAGAGCCGGAATGAAAAGCCTGTGCAGAAACGCACAGGCTTTTTTCGCGCGACAGGCGCGGCGCGCAACCGTACAGACAATCCCCCAACCCCTTTGAAAAGGGGCGACGCGCGGCTGAACCGCGAGTTCCTCTCCGCGAAATTCGAGGACTGACGACCGGAGACAAGAGCTGGAATGACTGCTCCGGCGGCTCGGCGAACAGCCCCGACGTCCGCATTCACGGATTCAAGCGGTTGAAAAAGAACCGGAACGAAACAAAGAAGTCCCGGCTTATACCAGCCGGGACTTGATTCGATTACGATAGATGACTGTCACGAAAACCATTGAGCATCCTGCGTCAGTCGACCGTGAGGGGAACTTCGGCCGCAATATCCCGCGACGAGAACCCGACCTGCACCGCATAATCCCCCGGATCGAGCACAAAGCCCGTATCGGCGACCGAATAGTAGGAGAAGGCACGCTTGTCGAGCCGCTCGGTGAAGCGTTTCGCTTCGCCGGGCCTGAGGTTGATTTTCCGGTAACATTTCAACTCTTTTTCCGGACGCGCCACGGCGCTCCCGCCCCGCTTGCCGACATAAATCTGCACGACCTCCGAAGCCGTGCGCCGTCCCGTATTGCGAAGCGTATAAGCGACCTCCGCGACACAGTCGCCATCCGCCCTATTGCGAACCTGCACATCGTCCAATACGAACGTCGAATAGGTCATACCGGTCCCGAACGGGAACAGCACATCGCGTTTCAGGCGGTCATAACCGCGATACCCCACGAAGATTCCCTCGCTGTAATTGACCCGTTTCGTACCCTGCGGTGCATAGTAACTGTTGTATACGGGATTATCCTCCCACCGTTTCTCGATCGTGATCGGCAGTTTGCCGGAGGGGCTGACCTCGCCGAAAAGAATCTCGGCCAGGGCCTGTCCGCCCTCCTGTCCGGGGTAGAAGGCCCACAGCAACCCGTTGAGCGAAGGCATGTAGTCCGTCAGATGCACCCCGCCGCCGGCATTGACGACTCCGACCACAGGCGTTTTCGACTTCAAGGCCCGGCGCAGCAGTTCGGCCTCGCCTTTCGGGAGGTCGAAGGTGCGGTCTCCGCCCTCGGCCTCGTTCGAAGCGTTGAATCCGACGTTGGCAATCACCAGATCGGCTTTGTCCAGTTCGGCGACAAAGGCGTCGTCGCTCACGCCGGGCATCGACCACGAAAATTCGAACGATGCGCCGCCGCCCGCCTGGTAATACTCCAGGCGCACGTCGTACTCGCGTCCGGCTTCGAGACGGCAGGCGTAGGTCTGGGCTTTGAAAGCGTGGTTCGACCAATCCTCGGCCACCAGTTTGCCGTCGAAATACATCCGGTACCCGTCGTCTCCGCCAACCAGGAATTCATAATCACCGCTCTGCACGGGACGCACCTTTCCCGTCCAGCGCACCGAATAATTCTCCTGCGGAACACCTTCGACACCCGGGCCCAGCAGCCAGTCGTACTGCAGGCAGCGGTCGTTGCGCACGGCGACCGGCTCCCCCTGCAACTCGGTGCCGAGGAAATATTCGCCGCGCAGGCCCGGTTGCTGCGATCCGGCCCCTGTGAACACCACGTCGGGCATAAAGTCACGCAGGTCGACATAGTCGATCCTGATTTTCCGTTTGGTAGCCTGCGCTTCCAAACCGTCCCAGAGGGTGGTGGCGGAGAAGGGCGTCACCCGGCCGCTGCCGCCGCCGCAGACGATCTTGCGGGCATTGGTGCCGATCACGGCGATCCGCTTCACCCGCCTGCGGTCAATGGGCAGCACCCCGTCGTTTTTCAGCAGCACGGCACCTTCGCGGGCCACTTCAAGTGCGGTAGCGCGCGAAGTCGGGTCGTCCAGAGGCCGGTCGGAAATCGGTTTCGGATCGAAAAAACCGAACGCGATGCACGTCCGCAGGATGTGAAATACGCGACGATCGATGTCGGCCCACGTAATTTCCCCCGCCTCCAGCATACGGCGCAGAAATTCGGGCGACATCTTTTCCCCGGCGGGCATCTCCAGATCGAGTCCGCTGCGGGCCGAGGGCAGGGCGTTGTGTGTCGAGCCCCAGTCGGACATCACGATTCCCCGGAAACCCCATTGCCGGCGCAGTACCTCCTGCAGCAGCCAGGGATTCTCGGTCGTCCAAACGCTGTTGAGCAGGTTGTAGCTGGTCATCACCGAACCCACACCGGCCTCCTCGACGGCGGCCCGGAAGGTCGGGAAGTAGATTTCATGGAGCGTCCGCTCGCCGATGTCCGAACTGACGTTGTCGCGGTCGTAATCCTGGTTGTTGGCCGCGAAGTGCTTCACCACGGCCATCACGCCCCGATCCTGCACGCCCCGGATATACCCCACGGCGGTGCGGGACGCCAGCCACGGGTCTTCGCCCATATATTCGAAGTTGCGGCCGCACATCGCCGCGCGGTAGATATTGACCGCCGGCCCAAGCAGGATGTTCACCCCACGGGCAACGCAGTCGTTTCCGAGGCTCTCGCCGTAGCGGTAAGCCAGATCGGTGTTCCACGTCGCCGCGAGCATCAGCGCACAGGGATAGGCCGTCGAGTTGCCGTGCGTTCCCAGACCCTGCGGCCCGTCGGACATCTTCACGCGGGGAATCCCCAGGCGGTCGATCGCACGGATGTACATCCACTCGTCTCCGCCGACGTACTCCAGTTTCTCCTGCTCGGTCATCCGGGACAGCAACTCCCGGGCACGGGCATCGGCCTCGGGCGTCCACCGGCCCTGCGCATACAGGCCGGGCACAAGCAAACATACGAATGCAGCAACGGGCAGCATCGATAGCAAGGTTTTCTTCATAGGTTGGAAATATTGGTCGGATAAAGTTACGAAAAATTCCCAAGCGGGCAAAGCGCGGATCGTTCGACGATTGGGAATAACCATTGCGGAATCCTTCATACGACAAGACGGCCGCAGCGGATTTGTTCCGCTGCGGCCGCCGTATCTCCGATCTTCCTTTTAGAAGAGATATTTCTCGTTTTTGACCTTGTTGACCAGCCGGTGTATGTCTGCCCAGGCCTCTTCGCCGAACGTCGTACCGACCACTTCGATCACCTTGCCCGCCGTGACGGCACCGATCGTCCCGCACTGACGAAGCGACAGTCCGTCGCAAAGCCCGGCGAGGAAGCCCGCAGCATAGAAATCGCCCGCACCCGTCGTATCGACACGTTTCGCGGCGGCCATAATGCCGACATGCACCACTTCATCGCCCTGTTTGATGAGCGCCCCTTTGATGCCGATCTTCACCACGGCCAACTCGCACATCTGCGAAATGGCCTGAAGTGCGTTCAGGGGTTCGGCCTCACCCGTGAAGGCTTTCGCCTCGTCCTCGTTGGCAAAGACAACATCGACGTATTTTTCGACCAAACCGCGCAGAAAGGCCAGATTTTCCTCGACGACATTGAAGCTGGCCAGGTCGATAGCCACTTTCAGACCGCGTTGCTTCGCGGTTTTCGCCGCGCCCAGGATCAGTTCGTGATTCTGCACCAGATAGCCTTCGACATAGAGACAGTCGTAACCGTCGAAAATCTCCGGCACGATCTCCTCCGCGCGCAGTTCGAGCGCCGCACCCAGATGCGTCACCATCGTGCGCTCGCCGTCGGCCGAGATCAGCGAAACGCATTTTCCCGAACGCTCCGTACCCCGGAAAATCACCGGCTCGACCCCCAGATTCTCAAGTGCCTGGATAAAGAAATCGCCCGTCGTATCCTTACCGACCTTGCCGATAAAGCCGACCTTGCAGCCCAGCTGCGCCATCGCCCGGATGGTATTTCCCGCCGAACCGCCGAGCGACAGCGAATAGGGAAGTCCTGCCACCGACTTCGAAATCTCGGTCTGCAGCCTGGTGTCGACGAGGCTCATCGAGCCTTTGGCCAACTTGAAACGAGCCAGCACGGAGTCGGTCTTCAGGTTGACCAGCATGTCCGTCAGGGCGTTTCCAATTCCAATAACACGTTTCATCAAAAAATTTGGGATAGTTTGGGTAGTATGAACTAAAAATCAGATCGAGAGTATCTTCACCAGTTCCAGGTCGCCCCGATCGATCTTTTTGTTGTGGCTGACGGCTTTGGAAAACGGCACGTAGGTAATCTGTCCGTTCCGGATGCCGATCATCACGTTACGCTGTCCTTCGAGCAGGGCCTCGATCGCCGCCTCGCCCATGCGCGAAGCCAGGATGCGGTCGACCGCCGTCGGCGAACCGCCGCGCTGGATATGTCCCAGGATCGTGACGCGCGCGTCGTACTGCGGGAACTCCTTTTTCACACGCTCGGCCAGCGCCGCAGCGCCGCCCGTCTTGGGATTTTCGGCCACGATGACGATCGCCGAATTCTTGCTCTTGCGGAAGCCGTGGTTGATCAGTTCGCCCAATTGGTCGAACTCGGTGTCCATCTCCGGAATGATCGCCGCCTCGGAACCTGTGGCAAGGGCGCTGTTCAGGGCCAGGTAACCGGCCGTATGGCCCATCACCTCCACGAAAAACAGGCGTTCGTGGCTCGACGCCGTATCGCGCAGTTTGTCCACGGCGTCCATGATCGTATTGAGGGCCGTATCGTAACCGATCGTCGAATCGGTACCGCCCAGGTCGTTGTCGATCGTTCCGGGCAGCCCCACGATCGGGACGTTATACTCCTCGGCGAAGATGCTGGCACCCGTCAGCGATCCGTCGCCCCCGATCACCACCAACGCATCGATGCCGGCGGCTACCATGTTGTCATGGGCGGTCTTACGCCCCTGCGGGGTGATGAACTCCTGGCTGCGTGCCGTCTTCAGAATGGTGCCGCCCTGCTGGATGATATTGCTGACGCTCTGGGACTTGAAATCGACGATCTCATTATACACGAGTCCTTTGTACCCGCGCATGATTCCCTTGACCGAAAAATTGTTAAAAATGGCCGTACGGGTCACCGCACGGATTGCAGCATTCATCCCCGGAGCATCGCCTCCGGAGGTCAGAATACCGATACATTTAATGGCAGCCATAGATTCTATTTTAAATCGCTTAAAATTCTTTCTCCGGTTTCCGCCCGGCAAAGCCCGCATTTATTCGGAATATCGCCGTCTCTCAGCGAAAACGTTGAAATGCTCCTTCGTTTTCTCCGCCCGGCAGGGCCTCGCTCAGCGAAAACGTCCAAAGGTAGTAAATTTTTTAATTTTTTCAAAAAACAAAGGCGGCACCTTTGCACCGCCCCTGTTCTGAAAAAACTTTCTCTCGATCAACTTCTGTCGTTTCACTCTTTGTCTCCCGGGCCGGCAGCACCGATGCGCAATGCAGCCGAATCCCTTTTTACCGTGATGTCGATGTGCTTTTCCGGGACACGGATATGTATGCTCTTCGGCTCCACCTCCAGCACACTCTCAATCTCCCGGTCATCACGGATCAGACGCTCTACGGTCGTCGAATCGCCGTCGATTACCACGTCGGTCTTCATAATCCGCTCGACGGCCGAGGGACGGTTCCACCATCCTATTTCATTATGCCCCCGGATTGCCACGCATACGCAGGCGACGATGCTCAGCAGCCACAGCAGGAAAATAGCCAGCACCGTTTTGGCTCCGGGCTTACGCGAGGCGATCAGGCACATCAGCACATAAATGAGCAGGATCACCGGAATCAATGCAACAAATATGCCCAATACCGGGAGCCAGAGGCTCATATCCTGCAAAAAGGCAGGCGTGAGCAATTCGTGCCCGCCGACCACGACGGCAAAAAGTCCGATGATCAGCGCACAGGCTGCGATGATGAGTCCGAAGACCAGAATCCCCGCAAGAATTTTGAGCAGGATCAGCACCACCTGTCCGAATACCGACACCACGTCGGCCACGATCGGTTTGGCCTTGCTGTCCACATCGCCGGAAGCTGCGGTAGTATCGCGGATGGAATTCGCGGTGATCCTCTCCCCGTTCATTTCGAGTTTCTGCCGCGCGGAACGGGCCGCCGGTACCGCGAACCACATGATCAGGTAGCAAACCACGAAGATTCCGAACAGGTTGCCCATCATCGGGCCTGTCCAGCGCAGGACGGGCAGCCACCCGAAGCACGAGAGCACCAGCGGCAGGAAAATACCGAGCCGCACCCACACGGGATCGATGTCGAAATATTTGCCGATCCCGGCACACACGCCGCCCAGCTTGGCATTGGCCGTATCGCGGTACAAGCGTCGGGGAATGCGGGGCAACCCTTGACGCCCTTCCCCCGTCTGGTCGGATATGTCTTCCGCAGAACCCATCTGGGCAATGATATTGTCGATAAGCGGTTTCTCCACCACCCGGCTGCTGTCCTGCGCCGAAAGGATCAGTTCGGCGATGCGGGCCTCGATGTCGGCGGTGATCTCCGCCCCGTCGGGCGTGTCGCGGTAGGTCTCTTTCAGGCTCTGCAGATAGGCGTCGAGTGCTTCGTAGGCATCCATGTCCATCGTGAAGGCGACACCGGAAACACTGCATTTTTTCACTTCGTTCATAATCGTCGTTTATTTAGACGGTGATTTTTCGTTATTTACGCGAAACGGAACCGGCGCTCGAACTTTCGATCGTGTTGTGGGTGCTTCCGCCCGAATAGACGATTTTGGAAGCGCTCGAAGCATGGGCGTTCAGGGTGTCGGTACAGTTCACGGATGCTTTCGAAGCGCCGGAAGCCCGGACCGTACAATTAGCGGTCACGAAGGTATCGGCCATTATCGCTGATGCGCCGCTGACTTCGATTTCGCAAGTGCGGGCCGTACCGTCGGCCTCGACCCTCGAAGCACCGGACACCTCCATGTCGCAACGCTGCATATTGGCCGCGAGCCGGAGCTTCGAAGCCCCCGAGACATCCGCTTCGCAATCGCCCATATCACCGCCGACCTCGCCCTTCGAAGCGCCCGAGACATCGATGTCGCAGGCAGCGCACTTCACATTGGCGGCGAGTTTCGAAGCCCCGGAAACTTTCAGTTCGACGGCATCGGCCGTGAGCACCGGTACGGCGGCAATCTTCGACGCGCCCGAAACGGACAAGCCGCTCAGTTTGCCGTCGGAAGGAATCGTGACTTCGAGGGTAACGTTGTTGAAACTGCGGAATCCGTCGCGGAAACCGATTTTCAACGTACCTTTTTCGACCTCCACCTCGACATACTCCATTATATTGTCGTCGGCTTTGAGGCTCACGGTTCCCGGCGTTCCTTCGACCACGTAAACCGCAGCATTGTGCCGCGCCGAAATTTTATCGAACGCCCCTACCCGAACCTCTTCGGTCACGAGGCGACCGCTGCCCCGGAGGGTTTTATCGTTGCGGATAAAATTGCCTGCCACGCAGAACATACATCCCAACACAAGGGCCGCACAAGCCGTAGCTGTTGCAACAATCAGAATTTTCTTCATAATAATAGGATTTTTCAAGGTTATTTTCCGTGACGGATGGTTTGTATCTGCCCCACGAGTTCATCCCAGGCCTCGTCGAGCGAACGAAGGTACTCACGCCCCTTGTCGGTCAGCGTATAGTATTTGCGGGGAGGGCCTTGCGGCGATTCCTCCCAACGGTAGGTCAGCAGTCCCGCGTTCTTCTGCCGGGTGAGAATGGGATAAAGCGTCCCTTCGACCACGATCATTTCGGCCTGCTTCAATTCCGCGATAATTTTCGGAGCGTATGAATCCTCCCGCGAAAGGATCGCCAGGATACAATACTCCAGAATCCCCTTGCGCATCTGCGCTTTTACGTTATCTTCTGCCATAAATCTACTCCTTTATTCGTTTGAGTACCCGGGGGGGGGTGATGATCCACAAAAGGATATAAGCCCAAAAGGCGAATCCCCCGAAAAACAGCGCCGCCAGCGCGGCGGCCCGCACCAGCGAAACATCATATCCGTAATGTTCCGCAATGCCGCCGCAAACACCTGCGATCATCCGGTCGGACGAACGGGTAAACCGATTGCATGTCGTTTCCATCATTTATCGTTTTTTATTATTCATGTCGAATTTGCGGACAGGTTCTTCCGGAACAACCACCCAAAGCACGATATAAGCCCAGATAGAAAGGGTGCCGAACGGGATCAGCAAGAGCGCCGCAAGGCGGAAAAGCGTGGGATCGGCATGGAAATATTCGCCGAGTCCGCCGCAAATGCCGGCAATCGCACGATCCTTCCGCGAACGGTACAAACGGCGCGGCGCGCAGCTCTCCTCCCGGTGAGCGGCCGTATCCCCGCAACATTCGCCGAAATCGCACGGCGCACCCATCTGGGCCATTGCGGCCCGCACCGCAGGCAGGTCGACGACCCGCATCGGCGAAGGCACCTTTTCCCGCAGGATTTCCGCAATGCGGGATTCGATGTCTCCCATCGTCTCCTCGGGAGCTTCGGACAAACGGCTGCGGATGTCGTCGAGATACCCTTGCAACACGGCACAGGCATCACGGTCGAGGACGAAGGCCTGAGCACCGATATTCACATTAACAGTCTCTTTCATAAGTATTTACATTCATATCCGGTGTAAACCGAGTGTGCTTCACTACTTTTACAGCACAAATATAGTACAAGTTTTAGTATTATGCAATACAAAGTACTATATTTTTTGAAAATATTTCGGGAACTCTTCAGTCCCGTTCCAAATCCTATCCTGGACTATCCCTCTCCAGCGATCCGTTGCATCACCTGCAACCGGTTCAACGCCGGTTCTATAAAAACGTTTTTCCACCTTTGTATAAAGGTATCAATAATTTCGAAATTATCCGGTCTGAAATTTGGTTTACATTGTAAACTACTTTATATTTGCATCGGATTTGTATTTCAAACATCAAACACGATGACTATGGAAACAACGGACACCAAAACCCCGAAAAACCGCCGTTTCAACCGGTGGATGCGCCGCAAGCTGATCGCTTATGCCGCCGTTTGCGCCTTTCTGACCTTCGTAAACGCCATGACCTCGCCCCACTACTGGTGGGTGGGATGGGTCGTAGCGGGCTGGGGCCTCTGCCTGCTGCTCAATACGCTTTATTACTACGCCGACTGCGACGACGAGCGCAATTATGACAACTGATCTCAAAACCGCTAAACGATGGAAAACCAAGCATTCGACAGCCGGCAAAGCCTGGCCCTGATCACCGAGATGATCAACAATACCCGTTCGCAGATGGAGCGCAACGCCGGACGCCCCCTCGTAATTTGGGGCTACGTAACGACAGCTGTCACGATTGCCGTATGGGTTGCCCTGCGCGAAACCGGCGATCCGCGCTGGAACCTGCTCTGGTTCGGCATTCCCGTGCTGGGCTGGCCGCTGATGTGGCTGACCCGCAGCCGGGAACCGCGCGGCATGCGGAACTATATCGACCGCGTGATCGGTTACATCTGGGCTGTGTTGGGCTGCACGGCTCTTGGGGTAAGTATGCTTGCCATGTTCTTTTACCAGATGCCGATTCTCTTTCTGATTACGTTTCTGATGGGTATCGGCGTGACGCTGACCGGCCTGGTGATCCGTTTCCGGCCGGGATTTGTCGGCGGCATCGCAGGCATACTGCTCTCGGTGTGCTGTTTGACGGTGCCGGGCGTCGACGCGTGTCTGGTCTTCGCCGCAGCATTCCTCATCATGATGGTTATCCCCGGACATGTCCTGAACCACCGGTCGAACCGTGCCAAAACCGGGACACAGCATGTTTAAGGAACTCGATCCCCTGCTGCATTCGGAGCTGCGTCTGGCGGTCATGTCGGTACTCTTGAGCGTCGAAAGCGCCGATTTCGGCTTTCTGCGCCAACAGACGGGCGCCACGGCGGGCAACCTGAGCGTGCAGATCGACAAACTGAGCAAAGCGGGATACATTGGGGTCGAAAAGACCTTCCTCGGCAAGATGCCCCGCACCGTTTGCAGGATTACGCAGACCGGCGTCGACGCTTTCGAAGCGTATGTCGCGGCGCTGCAGAGTTATATTAAAAGGTAAAGGGAGTGCCTTCACGCAAGAACCGAAAACCGCCGGACAAAGTCCGGCGGTTTTGTACTTATAAAAAACGAACTATGTAATTCTTCATTTTGAATTATGAATTATGAATTGTTTCCGAAGTCCCCGTGAAACCTCCCGTCGCATACGGAGCAGCCAGCGCGATTTGCAGGGACGCATCGTCAGCGCCAAAAGCAGGGTGACACCCCATTTCAGCCCTTCACACAGCAGCGTCAGAGCGTAGCGCCCGTTCATTTCCGCCCGGACTCGCTGGCTAACACCGATATGGAAACACAACCGCCGGAAATAGCTTTCCGTCAGCTTCTGAGGCGGAATAATGTGCCACATCACCGCATCCGGCACATACCAGCACCGTTCGCCTGCCCGGGCCAGGCGCTCGAACAGATCGCTTTCCTCACCGCCGATGAGTTTCGTTCCCGTGCGCCCGAGTGAAGGGTCGAAAGCTCCGTATTTTTCGACCGCCGCACGCCGCAGGGCCATATTGCCCCCTCCGGGAATCTTTCCCGCAGGAAACGGACGCGCCCGATCGCCCAGGTCGATCGGATTGGCGATGGGAATTTCCGTATATTTCGACATCCACCGGGGCCGGCCTGCGGGGTATTCGGGAATGATCCGTCCTCCGGCAGCCGCCACAGCGGGATGCGCGTCGAAGAAGCCGATGTAAGCGGCAATGAATCCGGGGTTGATGCGTTCATCATCGTCGATGATGGCAATGTATTCGCCTGTCGTTTCGGCAATTCCCCGGTTGCGGGCATGGGACAGTCCCTGCCGCCGCTCGGTCACCAGCCGCAGATCGAGGGCCGGATAACGGGCGGCGAACGCTTCGAACCGCGCAACGGTATCGTCCTGCGAATTGTTGTTCACCACCACACACTCCCACTCCGAGGCAGGCGCAGTCTGGCTTACGACCGATTCGAGTGCCTCAAGAAGCGGCTCGGCACGGTTATAGGTAGCGATTATGAGCGACAACCGGATCATGGCGTAAATGTAGCAATAAATCGACAGGCCGCCAATTTATTCCCGAAAAACCGTATATTTGCACAAAACTAAAAAACGATATGGTCAGATTATTTCGGTACATCTTCCTGAGTCTCTGTATGCTGGCAGTCTCGTCGGCCGTCGCCCAGGAAGCCTCCTGGAAAAGTTCGGTAACACACGTCGAAGGCGACCGCTACCGCATCAACCTCGAAGCCGCTATCCCCTCGGGCTACCACATGTACGACATGGGGCCTTACGAATTGGGTGGTCCCAATGCCACCACGATCGTATTCAAGCCCGGCGATGGGGTCACACTCGACGGCGGGGTGAAGATGCTGTCCAAACCCGAGCGCAAATACGACCCCTTTATGAAGATGGAGATCGGCACGGTCGCCGGAAAAGCGCTCTTCGCACAGGAAGTGACGCTCCGCGCCCCGCAAGCCACGCTGACGGCGGAGCTGGAGTGGATGCTCTGCACGGACAAAACCTGCCTGCCTCCGGCCGATACCGTGCTGACGATCGTCGTCGAAAAGACATCCGCGTCGAGCGCTCCGACGGTGATCGCCACGACACAGGCCGGCGACAACGACATTTCCGCCGATTCCGCCACGATACGCTCCGAAGCTCCACAGCCGGAAACGGCGCAGCAGCCCGCGAGCGGCGACAAAACCTTCTGGGCCTATATCATCGAGGCGATCCTGTGGGGCTTCGCGGCGCTGTTCACACCCTGTGTCTTCCCGATGGTGCCGATGACCGTCTCCTACTTCATGAAGGGCGAAGGCGGCGCCCGCCGGGGCCGGTTCCGCGCCCTGATGTACGGCCTGTTCATCGTGAGCCTCTACACGCTGCCCATTGCGGCGATTATCTTCATCACATGGCTGGTGGGCGGCGACACCGTGACGGCCGACATCTTCAACTGGCTGGCGACGCACTGGCTGCCCAACGTCATCTTCTTCGCGGTGTTCATGGTCTTCGCCGCCTCGTTCTTCGGCGCGTTCGAGATCACACTGCCCGGCTGGATGGTCAACAAAAGCGACAGCAAAGCCGACAAGAAGGGGCTTTCGGGCATCTTCTTCCTCGCCCTGACCCTCGTGCTGGTGTCGTTCTCCTGTACCGGTCCCATTGTCAGCTCGGTGCTGATCAAATCGACCGGCGGGGGCGAATTCTGGGTGCCGATCGCCACCATGCTCGCCTTCTCCATCGTCTTCGCGCTTCCGTTCACCCTGCTGGCATTCTTCCCCTCGCTGCTGAAAAAGATGCCCAAAAGCGGCGGCTGGCTCAACTCGGTGAAGGTGGTGCTGGGCTTCGTCGAGGTGGCGCTGGGTATGAAATTCCTCAGCGTGGCCGACCAGACCTATCACTGGGGCCTGCTCGACCGGGAGATTTATCTCGCCATATGGATCGTGGTCTTCACCCTGCTGGGACTTTACCTGTTGGGCAAAATCCGGTTCGCACACGACAGCGAAATGCCCTACCTCGGCGTAGGCCGCCTGGCGCTGGCGATCGTCACCTTCACGTTCGTGGTCTACCTGATCCCGGGCATGTGGGGCGCGCCGCTCAAAGGGCTTTCGGGCTACCTCCCGCCCCGCCAGACCCAGGATTTCGTGCTGGGAGGGGACGGCACGGCGGCCGCTGCACCGGCTGCGGGCCTCACTACGGTGGACGGCAGCCGCCCCAAGCACAGCGATTTCCTGCACCTGCCCCACGGACTTCAGGGCTTCTTCAACCTGCAGGAAGCCGAAGCCTACGCCGCGAAGGTCGGAAAACCCCTGTTCATCGACATCACGGGACACGGCTGCGTGAACTGCCGCGAGATGGAGGAGCGCGTGTGGTCGGACCCCGAAGTACTCGCAATCCTGCGCAACGACTACGTGATCGCGGCGCTCTACCTCGATGACAAGAAAACGCTGCCCGAAAGCGACTGGGTGACCACCGATACGGGCAAGGTGCTCAAAAGCCTCGGCAAGATCAACTCATGGTACGTGCTGAAAACCTACGGCGTGAATGCCCAGCCTTACTACGTGCTGCAGGGCCGCGACGGCAAAGTGCTCGTCCCGCCCCGGGGGTACAACCTCGATGTGGAGGGTTTCATCGCCTTCCTGCGCAGCGGTATAGAAGCCTACCGGCAGCAACGGTAAACCCGATCGCATCCTGTTTTCATAAAGCCCGGCTTATCCGGGCTTTATGCGTATAACGGATGTACTGTGCGAAGGGTGGAAATCCGGGGAAAATTGCATCATTGGACGGGATTTCGTAAATTTGTCATTTACCGGTTTTTTGCACCGTAAAAAAAGACCCTTATGTCGAAAGATACCTTAAATGCAGACCTGATCGCCCGCATCCAGCAGCGCACACCGCCGGGACAGAATGCGGCCAATCTGCTGACGGACATTCTGCTCATCGGCCGGGAAGCCGCTTACCGCAGACTGCGGGGAGAAGTGCCCTTTACGTTCGCCGAAGCGGCCCGGCTAAGCCGCGAAATGGATATTTCGCTCGACGAAACCGCCTGTCAATCCACTCCGGGGAGCGCCGTGTTCCGGCTCAATTTCAGCACTTATTCCACGTCGTTCGACACGTACCTGAGGCTGATGCATCAGGACATCACCTTCTACCGGCAGATGGCTTCCGAACCCGAATCGCAATTCGCCATGGCGGGAAATCATCTGCCCCAGTCGCTCTACATGAACTACGTCAACCTGTCGAACTTCAAACTTTTCAAATGGCTTCACCAGCACGACCTTGTGGATGCTTCGGTCAAATGTTTCGAAGATATGGCCATTCCGGAAGCACTGACCGACAGTTACGGACTTTTCGTCCGGGAAGCACAGAACATCCGCACGACGAATTTTATTCTGGACAATACGGTTTTCCGGCACTGGGTGAATGCCATCCGCCACTTCCGGGCCATGAACCTGATCTCGGCGGAAAGTATCCATACGCTCCGGGAGGAACTGCTGCATGTGCTCGAAGAGATGGAGGAAATTGCCGCTACGGGGCATTTCCACTCGGGCCGCGAAGCACAGATTTACATCTCGGACATCGACCTGGAAGCCTCGTACAGCTATGTAGCCACGCAGTATCACCATATATGCCTGATCGCCGTGTATTCGCTCAACGCCATACGCACCTCCGATCCCGGGATGTTCGATCACATGAAACGCTGGATTTTATCGCTGTGTCGGTTTTCGACACTGATTACGCGCAGCGGAGAGTTGCAGCGCATCCGCTTTTTTCGCCGGCAAAGGGAGGTGGTCAGCGAGTTGTAAAACGCACCGTGCGCATCCCTCGGCCGTACTACCCGGCTTCGGATTGATGAATGGCCGACGCAAAGACCATCGTGAAGACCTGCGCCCGGCAAGGCAGCCGAAGGATGCGGCATCGGTACGCACCGGGGACGGATCGGCGGCAAACCCCATAGCCGCCTGCCGTTTTCCCGGTTCTCAGCATAGTCACTGCTCCCTTTTTTCCAAGACAAAAGTAAGTCTTGGCGGACAAACCGTCAATGCGGGTTCCAAATATCTTACGGACAGTTCGATCCGTTTTCCGCATCTCCGAAGGCCGGCCGTACCGTTGATTTTCGCAAACCGCCACTTTGCCCGCATCCATATCGGTTTTCGGACGGAATCCCGTTCCGTCCATGCGGAAAACGCAACCCCGCCCCAAATCCGGAAGACACAAAAAAGAGGTGCGTTATAAACGCACCTCTTTTTGAGTGTCACTCCCTCTGCTGAGTTATTTCCGCTCTGCGGTTCCCGACTGGAAAGCGGCATCTACCTCCTTCTCCTTATCGTCATGCTCTTTGCGGGAGTACCCTTCCACCTGATCGACAATCTCTTTGACCCCGTCTTCGAACTGTTGTTCGCAGGGGTCGCACTTCGTGTTTTCATTCTCCTTCATAGTCACTGAATTTGTATCGGTCCGCTGCAAAAAGCATACCGCCGTCCGGCCAGACAAAGGGCCGGAACATCCAGTGCGGCCTCTCGAACAACGAAACGGCATCCATCAGTCATCGGAGAACTCCCCGAACATAGACGTGCTCAGATATTTCTCGGCCCGGTCGGGGAAAACGACGACGATGTTGCCGCTTTCGATCCGCTCGGCCGTGCGCAGGGCTGCCAGCATCGCCGCGCCGCTGCTCATTCCGGCGAAAATACCCTCTTTCGCAATAATCTCCCGGGCCGTGGCGATCGCCTCTTCGCTCTCGACCATCTCCTGATGATCGATCTGCGAAGGATCATAAATCTCCGGAACGATCGCCTCCTCCATATTTTTCAGGCCCTGAATATAATGTCCCCGGATCGGCTGGGCACAAACCACGCGAATGCCGGGTTTCATCACCTTCAGAAAGCGGGATATGCCCATCAGCGTTCCCGAAGTGCCCAACGCGCAGACCAGATAATCGATCTCACCATGCGTCTGCTGCCAGATTTCGAGCGCCGTACACTGGTAATGCGCCAGATAATTGCCGGCATTGGCGAACTGATCGGGCATAAAATATTTATCGGGATGTTCGGCTACCAACTTCCGGGCCAGGCGGATCGCCCCGTCCGTTCCCTCCTCGGCCGGCGTAAGGATCACTTTCGCCCCGTATGAACGGATGATCTTGCGCCGCTCGACCGAAACCGCACGGCTCATGACGATCTCCACAGGATAGCCTTTCACGATACCCACGATCGCCAGTCCGATTCCGGTATTGCCTGACGTCGGTTCGATAATGGTTTTCCCGGGCGTCAGGCGCCCGTCGCGTTCAGCCGCCTCGATCATCTTCACGGCAATGCGGTCTTTGATACTGCCCGTGGGGTTGAAGCCTTCCAGTTTCGCATAGATATTGACCTTCGGGTTCGGACACAGGCGGTTGATCCGCACCAAAGGCGTGGAACCGATGCATTCCAGAATATTCTTTTTCACCATAGTAACCTCGTTAGCGAAGTGCAAAGATAGGATATTCGGACAAAAGACAAAAGGAAGAGATAAATATCTCTTCCTTTTGTCTTAGTAGCGGGAGGAGGACTCGAACCTCCGACCTTTGGGTTATGAGCCCAACGAGCTGCCAACTGCTCCATCCCGCGATATGTTTTTCAGATAAACGATCTATCGCTTTTGCGTGTGCAAAGATAATACAAATATTCGGCTTTGGCAAATATAATTAAAAATTAAAAATTAAAAATTGAAGCACAAACTAAAAATCAGTCGTTTACAATCGAAAGAATTACCGCAAAGCCCCGGCCACGACCTCCGCCAGATCGCGCACCTCGGCTGCGGCCCCGCGCCCCAGCGCTTTCTTGCAAAGCGGGCACGCGGTAACGATCGTTCGGGCGCCCGTAGCCTCCAACTCCGCGACCACCGAACGAGCAATTTTGAGTTGTTGTCCATCGGAAATGGCCGTATTGGCCACCGAAGAGCCGCAGCAAAGAGCGTTTTTACGCGCGTGCGCCGGTTCCAGCAATTCGCCGACGGCTGCGATAACCGCACGCGGCTCGTCGTAAATCCCGCTGCCGCGTCCCAGCTCGCAGGGATCGTGGTAGGTGAAACGATGCGTTCCCTGCACCACGTTCAGCCGCCCGGCACGGATCAATCGCAGCAGGTATTCCGAATGGTGCAGCACCTCCACCCCCGGCAGGTCGTACTCCTCGCGGAAGACCTTGAGGCAGATCGGGCAGGAAGTAACCAGCGTCGTGATGCCGTGCCTGCGGAGGAGTTCCGTGTTGTATGTCATCATCTTGCGCGCCGAATCGGTCTCGCCGGAGAGTTTCAACGGGCGTCCGCAGCAGACGCCGCCCTCCTTGTCGGCCCACCAGACCTCTTCGCCGGCAGCCTGGAAGATCCGCTCCATTGCCAGCAGCGTGCGGGGCGTCAGCAGCGTCATGCAGCCGGCAAAATAGCCGACCTTCCCCGTGCCCTGCGACCTGTCGAGTCCTTTGAAGTATTCGTAGCGTCGCTCATCGGGGATGTTGCGCATCGTGTCGCGCGACGAAAGCCGCAGCGTATTGAGATCGATCCCCACAGGACATTTTTCCTGGCAGCGACCGCACATCAGACAATTGTTGGCCGTAGCCAGGCGCAGCCGGTTGTAACGGCGGTCACGCAGGAAATAGACCGATTGCACGTCGTCGATACCCAATTCGCTCTGCAACTGGCAGGGATCGATACAGATGCCGCAGCGCGAGCAGGCTTCGATTTGAAAGCGGTCGAACGAACCCTCTTTCTCCCCGGAACGCAGGGAGTAACGACGTAAAAAAATCAGCGGAATTTCCGTGAAAATGTGCATGTAGCGCGAGAACGGCAGCGCCACGAAGAACACCCCGAGGCAGCACGAGTAGAACCACCAGGCCGCAGGCTGCAGATAGAGCAGCAGCGTCGCATCGACATATTCGTCGAGCAGGTTTCCGAGCGACCCCGTCAGGAATCCGCCGCCGCCGTAAAGCGCACTGTTCAGGCTCTCCGCAGCCAGTCGTGCCGGGAACACGAACCACAGGGCCGTGAGGGCGATCCGGTCGCCCGGTACGTGTCGGGTCGTGCGGCGCATACCCATTCCTTTCGAGAAGAAACGTTTGCCCCAGGCCAGCGCCACGCCCGAGAGCACGAACAGCAGCAGGAAATCCATCAGGAAGTCGAAAACCGGCTTATGGGGAAGTCCCGTAGCGAAGTATTTGAAAAAAACGTGTCCCTGAAGCGGCACCCAGTGCAGCCCCACGTAGGAGACCGTCTCGATCCACCCCACCACGATCAGCAGGAACCAGCCGAAAGCCAGCGACATGTGCATGTAGCCCAGCAAGGGGTTGACCCGGAAAATCCGGCAGTGGAGCAGCGACTCGCAAACCACCTCCCACACCGCGCCCAGCGTGCGGACGGTGGGCAGCCCCATAAGAATCCGTTTCTTGTCGGCACGCGGCAATCGGTAGAGCCACGAACCCCACTTCCAGAGCAGCACGGTGAACATGACCGCCGCGCCGACCATGAACGGGATACAGAAAGGTGCGAAAAAAGTCATGTCAGAAATCCCCCAGTTTACGTTTGATCAGCATCACCACACCCCGCGTATTGATCCCCCTCGGGCAGACCAGACGGCACTTGCCGCAGAGCATACATTTGTTCATCTCCTCGTAGGCGCCCTGGTACTCGCCCCGGCGCACCAGCGTGTGCACCTTGCGGAAGTTGAACGACGTGAGGTTACCCGCCGTGCAGACGGCCGTGCAGGCCCCGCAGCCGATGCAGGACTGCAGTTCGGGCATCTCGTGCAGGATCTCGTCGCTCTTACGCAGGTTGTTGCGATCCATGTCGATAGCCCGCGGCCGGGAAATCGTATAACCGAAATTGATTGCCGCCATCGCCTATGCCTTTAAATAACGCGCCACGGCATCCGCCGCCGCACATCCTTCGTTGAGCGTTTCGCCGATGTTCTTCGGGGCCGTCACCGTTCCGGCGTAGAAGATGCCGTCGACATTGCTTTTCACATTTCCCAGGAACATGTCCTTCGGGGCCATGAAGCCGCTCGGTGCCCGGTCGAGTCCCGTGTTTTCGGCAAAGACGGCATTCGAATCGTTGGCCCGCATCCCGACGATCAGCACCAGCATGTCGACACTCATACGCAACGGACGGCCCGTCAGCGTATCCTCGGCCTTGATCTGGATGCGGTCGTCGATCGTCGGACTGGCCTCCGAGATACGTCCGCGCACGAAGTGAATATTGTAGGTCTGCTGCGCCTCGCGATACATCTCCTCGTAGCCCGGCCCGAACATGCGGATATCCATGTAAAAGTTGAACACGTCCGCGTCGGGAAAAAGTTTTTTCATCTCGATCGCCTGCTTAACGCCCGTGATGCAGCACACGCGCGAGCAGTGCGACTGGCACACTTTCTCGTCGCGCGAGCCTACGCAGTGCAGGAAGGCGATGCGCCGGGGCTTCGACCCGTCCCTGCGCTCCACGCGTCCTTCGGCGAGCATCCGCTCGATGTCGGCCGTGGTGAAGACATTATCATAGATTCCGTAGCCGTACTCCTCCTTGATCGCCGCGTCGAAGAGCGTGAAGCCCGTCGAAACGACCACCGAATCGCAGGCCAGCATCTCACCTCCGGCCAGCGTGACGCTGCGCGGCGTGAACGAAGTAACTTCAGCCGAGGTTCGCACCTCGATGCCCCGGCGGATCACACGGCCCTTCAACTGGGCGAGCACCTCCGACGCCGGAGTGAAGGTCGGGAAAAGGACATACCAGTTGCGGAGCTTGCCGCCCAGTTCGGCCTCCTTTTCGAGGATCAGGGGCGTGAAGCCCTCGTCCGCCAGGCGGAGCGCCGTTTGCATACCGGCGGCCCCGCCGCCTATGACAATTACTCGTTTCATTACTCTCTGATGTCGTATACGGTATCCGTCGAGCAGCAGTTGACCACCGCCGACGCAGGTTTTCCGATGTATTTTCCATTGCGACCCAGGTATTTGGCCGCCGGGTCGTAATCCACTCCCATCTTGTCCAGCAACGGCTCCACGTCCACCTGATGCATCTGCATCCCCAGCACCCAGGGATCGTACCCCAGGACCAGTCCGGCCATCTCCTCGTAGGTCAGCACCGGAATGCCGTGGCCGTTCTCGCCGAAGGTCGTACCCTCCATTTCGGCAATGGTATACTGCCACTTGTCGAGAAACATCGCACAACCGGGACAGTTGGCCACGATGAAGTCGGGTTTGTAGGGGGCCATGCTTTCCAGTTTCTTGTGCGAGTTGGCGATCGAATAGCCCCGGTTGGCCTGCACCAGGTAGTTGCGGAACCCGAACCCGCAGCAGTGCCGCCGCTCGGGGTAGTCCACGCATTCGCCGCCCCACGCGTCGACCATGCCGGCCAGTACGTAGGGGAATTCCGACCCGCCGATGCCCGATTTGGGGAATATTTTGGCGTAGTGGCAGCCGATATGCTCCACGACTTTCAGCGGCTCGCCCGTCTGCGTGTTCACCAAGCGGTGGCGGGCCTTCGCGGCGATTTCGTCGCGGAAATGAAACATCACGTCCGAGGTATGGGCCAGGCTGACGGGGATTTTGAACTCGCGGCCCGTGGCTTTGAACAGGTTCTCGCGCGCCTTCTGCTCGGTTTCCGGGAATTCGTGCCACGTGGCCAGCACCTCGCTGTATACACCGAAGGAGGTGATGCACGAGGTGACGAAATTCTCGTATCCTGCCTCGTTCATCAGCGCGAACTGCCGCGCCACGACCGTCATGATCGTCTCCAGGGGCACGATGTCCGAATGGTAACCGATACCCGTACACGACGAATGCAGGGGATCGTCCAGCAGGTCTTTGCCCAGGTCGTTATGCAGAATATCGATAAAGGCCTTTTCGCTTCCGGGGAAAAAGTTCTGCCGGATGCAACTGCGGCCGTAATAATAATGATCGTCGGCGATCTGTTTCTGGTACTCTTTCCAGCTTGCCCGTTTCATCATGGCATCAATAATGTTCGTTGCTGTTCGAAAGGAAGACATCCATCATGTACTTCTGGTCGGCACCCTCCTCGTACCCCATTTCGCGGGCCTTTTCGTCGGAGAAACGTTCGATCGTATCGAACATCTCGCGTCCGCCGCTCACCTCGAAAATCCGGTTGACTTCGGCCAGCGACTCCTCGTCGAGGCGGCGCAAAGCACCGGCACCGTGACGCATGTACACGGGCGTGAATTGGCCGTAAATCTCCTTGTCGTTGTCGTAGATCCACTGCCACACGGTACCCTGCTCGGGGTGCAGGTCGGGCTTCACCAGACGCGGCACGATGCAGTAGCCCGTGCGGAGGATATTCTCGCCGATGATGCGTTTGAGCGCCAATTGCTGACGACCCTTCTCGCTCTCGACGAAGAATCCCAGCTTCTGCGACAGGGTACGCAGCGCCTGGATCACATACCCCGGCGTATTGCCCCGGGGGCAGCGCGGGCGGCACGACATACACTCGCCGCAATACCAGATCACGTCGCTTTTCAGCAGCTCCTCGATGGCGCTGTCCTCGCGCGTCTGCACGATGTTCACGATCTGACGGGGGTCGTAGTTGTAAAACTCGGCCGCAGGGCACACCGCCGTGCAGACGCCGCAGTTCATGCACGACTGAAGGCCCTCCTTCATCCGCACGTCCTCCATGAGTAGATCGAAGTATTTAGTCATAAGGCACTTACTTTTTTACCGCCCCGGCACTTCCGACCGTTGCTCTTCACGGCCTGCGGCCGTGTTTGCAAATCCGACCCACCCCTGAATCCCCTCCTCGGAGGGGACTTGTCGCACGCGACCGACAGCAGCAGGCACAAAAAAACCTTTGCAGCAGCAAAGGTACGTGCTGCGGCAAAGCCGCGCAAGGGTATAAATACCTAATTTACCGCCGTTCGTAGCGCTCGAAGGCAAACGGATGGGGGAAAGTAGCGCCGTGGGCGAACCTCTCCGAAGCGACCAGCCGCCACTGCGTCCGGTCCCATGCCGGGAAAAGCGTATCCCCCTCGTAGGCATGGAACACGCGCGTCAGGTAGAACCGGCCGGCCACCGGAAGCGCCTGTGCATAAATTTGCGCTCCGCCAATGACGAACACCTCTTCCTCCCGCGGGAAAAGCGCCACGGCTTCCTCGAAGGAATGCACTACGGTACAGCCCGGAAACTCCGCCGCCTGCCGCGTAATGATGACATTGGTGCGGTTGGGGAGCGGTCGTCCGAGCGACTCGAAGGTCTTGCGGCCCATCACCACAGGATGACCCGTCGTCAGGGCCTTGAAGTGTTTCAAGTCCTCGGAAATATGCCACAGCAGGCTGTTGTTCCCGCCGATCACGCCGTTTTCAGCCACGGCGACGATAATGCTTATCATAATCAAGAATTAAAAATCAGTTCGCTCCAGTTCGAATTATTCACAAATTCCGCTGCTACCATACGATCGGCATTAACAGACTCGAATACTGTTAAATTAAAATTTTTCATTTTTAATTCTTAATTTTTAATTTGTCATTTTGAAACACAGTTTCAAAACGACATCGGCGCCTTGATCGCGGGCCAGGGATCGTAACCTTCCAGCATAAAGTCCTCGTAACGAAAGTCGAAAACCGACGTCACGGCAGGATTCAGGCGCATCCGGGGCAGGGGACGCGGTTCGCGCGCAAGCTGCTCTTCCACCTGATCCAGGTGATTCAGATAGAGGTGCGTATCGCCCAGCGTATGAATGAATTCTCCCGGGCAGAGGCCGCACACCTGCGCCATCATCAGCGTCAGCAGCGCATAGGAGGCGATATTGAACGGCACCCCGAGGAAGGTATCGGCGCTGCGCTGGTAGAGCTGGCAGGAGAGCCGTCCGTCCGCTACATAGAACTGGAACAGCACATGACAGGGCGGAAGCGCCATCTCGTCCACCTCCGCCACGTTCCAGGCCGAAACAAGGATGCGCCGCGAATCGGGATTATGCCTTATCAGTTCCACGGCCTGAGCGATCTGATCGATTGCTCCGCCGTCCGGCTTCGGCCACGAACGCCACTGGTAGCCGTAGACATGGTTCAGGTCGCCGAAGCGGTAGCCTTCGATCGGGGAATCGACGCCCTCCTGCGCTGCGTGCAGGAACGTCTCCCGGTCTACAGGCAGCACGCCGTGCCGCACGCAGAGATCGTTATAGTAGCGAAACGCATCGTTGTCCCAGATATGAACCCCGTTGTCGACAAGGTACTTAATATTTGTGTCGCCCCGCAGGAACCACAGCAGTTCGTGGATCACGCCTTTGAGAAAAACCTTTTTCGTGGTCAGCAGCGGGAATCCTTCCCCCAGGTCGAAGCGCATCTGGTGGCCGAAAACGCTTTTGGTGCCGGTGCCGGTGCGGTCGCCCTTCACGACTCCGTCGGCCTTGATCCGGCGCAGCAAATCGAGGTATTGTTTCATGGTTCGAGTATTGTCAGGGTTGTATCCGGGCGGAGGAACCGGCACAGCCGGACGCTTCGCGTCCCGCTTCTTTCAGCGTCATTTCGCCCCGGGCGTCGAGCACGGCATAAGCGGGGTTTTTCTCCCAGCAGCCCAGGTTCACCACATGCAACGCCCCCTCATGGTAATCGCGGGCGAAGTGCATATGACCGAATACAAAATGATCCACCTCGTGCGTCCTGGCATATTCGCGGGCATAGGCGATCAGCGGCTCGGTAAGCCAGGGGCCGAACCCCTGTCTCCCGGTTTTGTCTGCCCGCTCATCGGCCGCGTTGTGCGACTTGCGCGACTTGCCGCTCCACCAGCGTCCGAAACGCACCGCCCAGTCGGGATGCACGCCCCACGAAAACAGCCAGCGCAGCGTACGCGACCGGAACACGGCGTTCATCAGCCGCAGCACGGGCAGGTGGCGGATATTCATGTTGTCGCCGTGTGCCACGAAGACCTGCCGCCCTGCGAGCGTCAGCAACTGCGGCCCGGTGAACACCTCGACTCCGCATTCGCGCGCGAGGTAATCGCCCACCCACATATCGTGGTTGCCCGTGAAGAAAACCACCCGCACGCCCCGGTCGGTCAACTCGGCCAGTTTTCCCAGCGTCCGCACAAACCCTTTGGGCACGACGCGGCGGTATTCGAACCAGAAGTCGAAGAGGTCGCCCACAAGGAAAATAGCCTCGGCATCCTGCGCCACACGGTCGAGCCACACGACAAAACGGCGCTCCACCTCCCGCGAGAGCTTTTCATCGCCGGCGCCCAGGTGTATGTCGGATGCAAAATAGTACATCGGTGTTTCGGAGATCGGTTTATACGCAACCGACCCTTCGCAGGGTCGGCCTCGTGTTCGTTTCTATCGGGTCAGCTCTTCGAGCTGCCGGTCGAGTTCCGGCCCGTACAAATCCTTGCCCGCGATATTTCCCTCGCGGTCGATCAGGAAGTTGGCCGGGAGTTTCTGCACGTTGTACAGGCCCAGCACGGGCGACGCCTGTCCGCGCAGGTCGCTGACCGATATCCAGGGCAGTTGCTGCTCCTGCACGGCCGTGATCCACAGCGGTTTGGAACTGTCGATCGCCACCTGATACACTTCGAAACCCGTCGGCGCGTCGGCATATTTCGCATAGAGGGTTTTCAGTTCGGCATTCGCCGCATTGCTGTTTCCCAGCTCGGCCGACCAGAAATCGAGCAGCACGACCTTGCCCGCCAGCGACGAGAGGCGGATCTTCTTGCCGTAGATATCCGTCAGTTCCAAATCGGGATAACCCGTTTCACTGATACGCGACGTGAGGTTGATGCGGGCGTCCATACGGGCGATTTCGCCCAGAAGCGCCGGCAGGTAGGGCGAATCGGGATAGGTCTTTTCGATGGCTTCGGCCACGGTGCGGAAATAGACCACGTCGCTGTCCCCGTTGAAAAGGTTCGTATCGCCCGGCAGACGCTGGTAAAGAGCATAGACCGCCGCCAGCGACGATTTGTGTTCGATGATGAATTTGAGTTGTTCGCGGCGGATGCGGTAATACTCGTCCGTATAGTCGCGCGCCAGTTGTTTGCGCTGCTCCTCGGAAATGTCGGTTCGCGCATAACGCGACACGATATTATCCAGCCTTTGCGCACCCCCCACGTAAGCCTGGTAGAATTCGCGCAGCAGCTGCGACTCCTCCGATCCCTCGACCGTATAGTTGCGGATCACGCTTCCTACGGAGTTCAGCGTCAGGCGCTCGCCCCCGGCCAGCAACAGCGGAATCCGTTCACCGTTATAGATCACATTATATAAAGAAGGCGTGTGCGCCACCCCTTTGAGTTCGAACCGGTAGTTTCCCTCCTTATCCAGCTCCACCGAATCGACGACTTTCTGCACGAGCGGGGAAACCTGTTCGAGGTAGACGCTTTTCGCATTATTCCCTACAAAACGCCCCGTAATACGCACTTTAGAAGACTGGCAGGCACACAGCACCACGGCTGCGGAGAGAGAGACAAAGAGAACTTGTTTGTTCATTTATTTCGCAGTTATTACGACAAATATATTCAATTCTTTGGAAAAACGCGAAATTACTTCGACGAATTGTGGCGGGCGCCGTTATTTTTCGAGAAGCCCCGTGCGTGCTGCTGAGGCCGGTTTTTTTGCTGTTGACGCTGCTGGGGGCGCTGCGGGCCTTTTTGCGGACGCGCTGAAAAGTGCTGTTTATAATCGCTTCGGATATTATTCAAAGCAACTTCATCGAGTTCGATAGCGCCTCCGGACATCCGCTTTATGTCCTTTACGATAACTTCGTTGTTGGGATGCTCCTGGTTGTACTCGTAACTCTTGGTGCGCATGTAGCGGGCCAGATTGTCTACCGTGCGGGCGACCGAGGCACGGTCCTTGCCGCCCGCGAGGTTGCGAAACATCTGCTCCACATACTTGCCGTAGTGCTTGAAAGCGATCCGGCCCTGGCTGTACCGGAGCGGATGCGGCGAAACGGTCAGTTCCTTGCGCGTCGGACGCGGGTAAGGCGAATCCACATCCAACTGGAAGTCAGACATGATGAACAGGTGATCCCAGAGCTTGTGCGTGAAGTCCGCCGTATCGCGCAGAAGCGGGTTCAGGTTGCCCATCACGGCGATCACGGCACGGGCCTGACGGTTGCGTTCGCGCCGATCCTGGATCTTCAGCAGCGAGTCGATCATCTCCTGAATATGGCGGCCGTACTCGGGCAGGTAGAGCTTACGCCGCCCGTAATTGTAATTTTTTCTCATACTGTAATTTTCGGTTCTTCCGCCTGTTTCATTCGGCCCTTCCGACACTCCGGCCGGGCTGAGGCGATAGACCTTATTAAGATATCCCTGCATGACTTCCGGTCTTTTCAGGCATACCTTCGGGGATTGGTTTTGCTCGACGGAAAGTCATAACTTTGGGACATAAGCAGTGCAAATCGGATGCAAAACCGGACGAGTACCGGTCATCGGCGTGATTCCGCCTGCCTAAGCCAGAGTTTATCTTCGGCAAAAGTAGTAATTTTTCAGTAAAAACAAGATATGGCAAAGGTTTTAATTCTGGATCAATCAAAAAGTATGCGAAATACGCTCCGCGAGCGACTGGAATACGAAGGCTTCTCCACCGAAGCCGCCGAGAACGAGGACGCAGCGGCGCAGTTGTGCGAAAAGATACCTTTCGATATTATCCTCACGGGAGCGGACTGCAAACTTCCCGATACCGAGATCCCGTTCATCGTGCTGGCGGGCGATGCGACGATCGACTCGGCCGTCGAAGCGGTACGCAGCGGAGCGCGCGACTACCTGACGCGCCCCATCGACATGAACCGCCTGCTGCAGTCGATCCACAAAACGGTGGATAATACCGAACAGGAAGATACGCCTGCAAAGCAGACCCGCACCCGCCGGGCGCGTCCGGCGCAGGTGGAACACATCATCGGAACATCCAAAGACATCGAGCATGTACGAAGCCTGATCGAGAAGGTCGCCCCGTGCGAAGCGCGCGTGCTGATTACCGGCGAAAACGGCACCGGCAAAGAGCTGGTGGCACGCTGGCTCCACGCAAAGAGCCACCGGGCCGGAGCGCCTTTCGTCGAGGTAAACTGCGCGGCGATTCCGTCCGAGTTGATCGAAAGCGAACTCTTCGGCCACGAACGGGGCGCCTTCACCTCGGCCGTAAAACAGCGTAAAGGCAAATTCGAGCAGGCCACCGGCGGCACGCTCTTCATGGACGAAATCGGGGACATGTCGCTGGCGGCGCAGGCAAAGGTGCTGCGCGCGCTTCAGGAGAACAAGATCAGCCGCGTGGGCAGCGACAAGGATGTGGACGTGGACGTGCGCGTGATCGCCGCGACGAACAAAAACCTGCGCGAAGAGATTGCGAAAGGCAACTTCCGGGAAGACCTCTATCACCGGATCGGCGTGGTGATTATCAAAGTTCCCGCACTGCGCGAGCATCCGGGAGATATTCCGCTGCTGGCCGACCACTTCATCCGCACGATCTGCTCGGAGTACGGCACCCCGCCCAAAGCGATCGACGAGGCGGCGATCGACGCCCTGCGTGCCATGCCGTGGAGCGGCAATATCCGCGAACTGCGCAACGTCATCGAACGGCTGATCATCCTCTCGGGCGACCGCATCACCATCGAAGACGTGCAGGACTACTGCTGACGCGGCAGCCGGCATAGCAAATCACTGCCGGGTGCGACGGGACCGATTACAGCAGGTTCAATATCTCCTCCGGGCGGTCGACGATATGGCCGGCACCGCTCGCGGTCAGCTCTTCGCGTGAGCGGAAGCCCCACGTAACGCCCACGGAGCGCACGCCGGCTGCGGCGGCCGTCTGCATATCCACGCCCGAATCGCCGACATAGAGCACGCGTTCCTTTGCGGCACCGGTTCGGCAGAGAATCTCGTTCACCACCGCCGGATCGGGTTTCAGGGGCACTCCCTCCCTTTGACCCAAGACCGCGACAAAAGGTATTTCGGGGAAAAACAGCCGCACGAGTTTCTCCGTGCCTGCCTGGAATTTATTCGACGCCACGGCGACCTGTACGCCCCGTGCAACCAGTTCCCGGAGCAACTCCGGGATTCGGTCGTAGGGTTTGGTATACGTATCGATGTGTTCGGTATAATACTTCACGAAGTCAGCGCGCACCGAGGCGACGTTTTCGGGCGTGCGCAGCGGCTCGGGCAGCGCCCGCTCGACCAACCGCATGATGCCGTTACCCACGAAATGACAATATTCTTCATAGGAGTGCTGCGGCAGCCCGCGCACGGCCAGCACGGCATTGCACGCCACGGCCAGGTCGCCGATCGTGTCGAGCAGCGTGCCGTCGAGGTCGAAAACAACCAATTCACAATTCATAATTCAAAATTCATAATGCGTCTTTGCGACATCTCGACAAGCTCGATGATCGAAAACTTTTCACTTTAATCCGCCTTCGGCGTCTTTTCCTCCTTGCAGCTCGGCAAAGCCCGTAAACGGTCTCTGCCCTCTCCTGCTGCGTCGGTTTCACTTTTCACTTTTCACTTTTCACTTTTCACTTTTCCTCGATCCCTGAGTTTGTCGAAGGGTCGAAGGATCGCAATTCTGAATTCTTTTGATCTTCCACCCGATCGCCGCGACAAGCACCGACATCAGCGGGCTGACGATATTGAAGATGCAATAAGGCATGTAGACGAAGGTTGACACCCCCAGCACCGTGGCCTGCGTCATACCGCAGGAGTTCCACGGCACGAGCACCGAGCACACCGTGGCCGAATCCTCCACCGAACGGCTCAGCAGGCGCTCCTCCAATCCGCGCTCCGCATAGAGATCCCGGAACAGGCGGCCCGAGAGGATGATCGAGATATACTGGTCGGCGGTGCATAGGTTGAAGAAGATGCCCGCGCCGACGGTCGAAGCCACGGCCGAGACCGGACGACGCACCAGACGCAGGAAAACCCTCGTCAGCGAGCGCAGCATGCCGCTGCCCGTCATCACGCCGCCGAAACACATGGCGCAGATGATGAGCCACACGGTATTGAGCATACCGGCCATACCGCGTGTGGCGACCAGTTCGTCGAGCTGCGCGCTGCCCGTCTCGATGGCCGTCGGCCCGAAACAGCTCATCAGCACACCCTTGAATCCCGACATAAAGCCCAACTGCTCCGCACCGGCCACCGAAGCGACGATCTCCGGCTGGAAAATCAGCATGGCGACGCAGGCGAAGACTGCCGAAGCGAAAAGGGTTACGATGGCCGGCAGTTTCTTCACGATCAGTACGCCCGTCGCCAGCGGCACCAGCAGCAGCCAGGGCGTGATGCGGAACGTTGCAGCCAGCGTGTCGGCATAGAGTTCGGCGTGCGTCGCACCGTCGTGCCCCAGCGTAAGCCCCGCGACGGTGAAAACGGCGAGTGCGATGCCGAACGAGGGCAGCGTCGTGTAGAGCATGTAGCGGATATGCGAGAACACGGGAACCCCCACCGTCGAGGAGGCCAGCACCGTCGTGTCCGACAGAAGCGAGAGTTTGTCGCCGAAATAGGCGCCCGAAATGATAGCTCCGGCGATCCAGCCTTCAGAAAATCCCATTGCCTGGCCGATGCCCATCAGCGCCACGCCGATGGTGGCGATCGTCGTCCACGAACTGCCCGTCATCAGCGACACGGCGCCGCAGATCACGCAGCTGGCGACCAGAAAAAACGACGGATGCAGGACGTGCAGTCCGTAGTAGATCAGCGTCGGGACCACACCGCTCACCATCCACGATCCGGCAATAGCGCCGATCAGCAGCAGAATGACGATGGCCGAGGCCGAAGCGCGGATGTTGTCGATGATCGCCTCCTCCAGCACCGCCCACCGGCACCGGTAGATGCCGATGGCCAGCATCACGCAGACCGACGTGGCCGAGAGCAGCGCGATCTGGCTGCCGCCGTTGATGGCATCGCCGCCGAAGGCGCGGATCACCACGTACAGCAGCAGCGTCAGCACCGCGAGCGGCAGAACCGAAACCCACGCCGAAGGGGTTTTGGGGATTTTATTTTGCATGTTCGAAGCTCATTAACCTGTTTCCGAACGGCAAAAGTACGAAAAAGTTGCATAAAAGCCCTATATTTGGGCCGTGAACTCCCTGATAGCCGACATATCGCTCTGGCGTTTTCCCGCCTCGCTGATCCTCGCGGCAGCCTTCGTCGCGGCGCTTTGGGCCGTGGAACGTTACTACTCCCACACCCGCTTCTACCGGCTGCTGACCGACCTGCGCACGGCCGTCGCGCTGCTGCTGGTCACGGCCGCCCTCTGTATCGCCGAAGGCACCGGAGCTGCGGGACTCTATCATTCGTGGCCTTTTATCGGAATCATCCTGCTGCTCACCGCCTCGCTGGGGCTGACGGTGCTGCACGGTCTGCGCATGCGGCGCAGCGCGGGGTTTCTCCTGAACCACGCCGGGCTTTTCCTGATCCTGTGGGGTGCACTGTTCGGCGCTCCGGACGTGACGCAGGCCCGGATGCAGGTGCGTCGGGGCGAAAGCAGCCGCCTGGCCGTGACGGACAAGGGGCAGCTCGTGCCCCTGCCCTTCGAAATCCGTCTCGAACGTTTCGCGGCGGAACGCTACGACGACGGTTCGCCCCGACAGTTCCGTTCGGAATTGCTGCTGGACGGACAACCCGACGAAGTAGAGGTCAACACTCCCCTGCGGCACCGGGGCTATACCCTTTATCAGGACGGCTATGACACGCGGCGGGGCGCCTATACGGTGCTGCTCGTCGTGCGCGATCCGTGGCTGCGGGTGGTCTGGCTCGGGGTGGCGCTGCTGGCTGCGGGTTCCCTCTTAATTCTTTTCCGCAAATGACAATCTCCTGGGACGAATTCGTTTGGTTCGGCGGTGCTTCGGCCGTACTGTGGCTCGCGGGTGCGGCGCTCGCCTTCCGCAGGCCCCGCAGCGGCAGCGCCCTGTTTGCGGCGGGCACCCTGCTCTTCGGGCTTTTCATCGCGCTGTTCTGGTACACGGCCGGACGCGCCCCGATGCGCACGATGGGCGAAACGCGGCTGCTCTACTCCTTTTTCGCCGCCCTCACCGGATGGGTGCTCTACATGCGCTGGAAGTACAGGTTCCTCCTCCCCTTCTCCGCCGTGCTGGCCACGGTCTTCACCGTCATCAACTGGCTGCGGCCCGAAATCCACGCGGCGACGCTGATGCCGGCACTGCAAAGCGTGTGGTTCGTGCCGCATGTCACGGTCTACATGCTGGCCTATGCCGTGATGGCCGCCGGACTGGCCGTGGCGACGGTTTCGCTCTTCCGCAGGCCGGAGCTGCTGACGGCCGCCGACCGACTCACACGCATCGGCGCCGCGCTGCTGATCCTCGGCATGCTGATGGGCGCCGTCTGGGCCGAAAAGGCCTGGGGAACCTACTGGGCCTGGGACGCCAAAGAGAGCTGGGCGGCGGTCACCTGGCTGCTCTATCTGGGCTACATCCACCTGCGGCTGCGGTGGCCCGCCCGGCGGAAAACGGCCGTAATCCTGCTCGCGGTCGCCTTCCTCGCGCTCCAGGTGACCTGGTACGGCATCGATTACCTGCCTGCGGCGAAAAAAAGCCTCCACACCTATACGAATAATCGGTAAAATCGTTACTTTTGTTTAATAATACCCATCAAACTCAGGTTGTAATGAAAAAAATTATTTTGACCGCAATCGTGGTGCTCGTCGCGGCGGCAGCCGTGACGGCCATTTACCGCTTCAATTTCCGCAAGTCGATTCCTGCCGACGTTCCGCTCGAAGAGCAGGTGGCGGCCATTCTGGAGCAGAACGACTGCCTCGTATGCCACAACCACGAGGCCGAGAAACCGTTCTATGCAAGTTTGCCGGTGATCGGGACGCGCATGAACCTGCACATGACGCGCGGCACGCGCTTCGCCGATCTGAAAACTGTCACCGACGACCTGCGTTCGGTGAACGAAGCCGACCTGGCCAAACTGGAGCAGGCGATGCTGACCGAATCGATGCCCGTCACGGAGTATAAACTCGTGCACTGGGGCACCGGGTTCAACGACGAGGAGAAGGGAGTGATCGCCGCCTGGATCCGCGATGTGCGCGCCCGGCGGTTCGCCACGGGTCTCGCAGCAGCCGAATTCGCCAATGAACCCGTGCAGCCCATCGTCTCCTCGCTGCCGACAGACCCCGCCAAAGTAGCCCTGGGCTACAAACTCTACCACGACGGACGCCTCTCGGCCGACGGAACGATCTCGTGCGCCTTTTGCCACCCGCTCGACAAGGGCGGCATGGACAATACCCGTACCTCGGAAGGCATCTACGGACAATTCGGCGGCATCAACGCCCCGACGGTCTACAACGCCGTGTTCAACTGCCAGCAGTTCTGGAACGGCCGCGCCGCCACGCTCGCCGACCAGGCCGCAGGGCCTCCGGTGAACCCCGTGGAGATGGGAACGCAGTCGTGGGACGACATCGTGGCCCGGCTGAGCGGGGATAAGGCGCTCGTCAGGGAATTCGCCGGCATCTACCCCGAAGGGCTGACCGCCGCGACCGTGACGGACGCCATCGCCGAATTCGAGAAGACGCTCGTGACCCCCGACTCGCCGTTCGACAAATACCTCAAGGGCGACACCGGCGCCATCACGGCCGACCAGATCGCCGGCTACCACGCCTTCAAGGCCCATAACTGCGCCACCTGCCACGCAGGACAGGCGATGGGCGGACAGTCGTTCGAGTATCTGGGCATCATGGAGGATTACTTCGCCGCCCGCAACCCGGAGATTCCCGCGAACGACGACGACCGGGGACTGTACGGCTTCACGGGCAGCGACCGCGACCTGCACCGGTTCAAAACCCCGACGCTGCGCAACATCGCCCTCACGGCGCCCTACCTCCACGACGGATCGGCCGCGACGCTCGACGAGGCGGTCGTAGCCATGCTGCGCTTCCAGACCGGCACGGAGTATACGCAGGAGGAGGTCGACCGCATGGTAGACTTTTTGGGCACGCTTACCGGCGAGAACGAGCACCTGCAATAAGCTGTTCCGGTATTCTTATACACAACTGCGGTTTTTCGGAACCGCAGTTTTTTTATTTCGTTTTTTTACGTAACTTTGGTAGGATCAACTTCCCGGAAAGATGGCTGCCATGCTGCGAAAAGTAGTGCGTTTCTACCTCGACGGCTTCCGCGCGATGACGCTCGGACGCACGCTGTGGGCCATTATCCTGCTGAAGCTGTTCATCCTGTTCGCCGTGCTGAAGCTCTTTTTCTTCCGCGACCCGATGGCCGGACACAGCGACGCCGAACGCAGGGACCACGTACTCGAACAACTGATTCTGCCAAACGAATAATATCCGCTTATGATCTCGGACTACTTGCAAACCGTCGACTGGTCGCGGGCCCAGTTCGCCATGACGGCCGCCTATCACTGGCTCTTCGTCCCGCTGACGCTGGGCCTGAGTGTGCTGATCGCCATCATGGAGACACGCTACTACCGCACGGGCGACGCATTCTGGAAACGAATGACCAAGTTCTGGATGCGCCTGTTCGGCGTGAATTTCGCCATCGGCGTGGCCACGGGTCTCATCCTCGAATTCGAATTCGGCACCAACTGGTCGAACTACTCGCACTTCGTGGGCGACATCTTCGGCGCTCCGCTGGCCATCGAAGGCATCATGGCCTTTTTCCTGGAGGCGACCTTCATCGCCGTGATGTTCTTCGGCTGGAACAAGGTCAGCCGGGGCTTCCACCTCACGGCGACGTGGCTCACGGCCATCGGCGCCAACCTCTCGGCCTGGTGGATTCTGGTGGCCAACTCGTGGATGCAATACCCCATCGGCTGTACGTTCAACCTCGAAACCGTGCGCAACGAGATGACTTCGTTCTGGGACGTGGCGCTTTCGCCCGTGGCGGTCGACAAGTTCTTCCACACGGTCATTTCGTCGTTCACGCTGGCCGCCCTGTTCGTCGTGGGCGTCAGCGCCTGGTACCTGCTCCGGGGGCGCGAACAGCGCATGGCGTCGAAAAGTATCGCCATCGCCTCGGCTTTCGGATTCGTGTTCGCTCTTTTGACCGCCTTCACGGGCGATCACTCGGGTTCGCTGGTCGCCCGCGTGCAGCCGATGAAACTGGCCGCGATGGAAGCGCTTTACGACGGGCAGGAGGGTGCCCCGCTTACGGCCGTCGGCATTCTGAGGCCCGAACAGCAGCGCAGGAACACCGACGATGCGTTCTACTTCCGCATAGAAATTCCGAAACTGCTCTCGCTGATGAGTTACCGCGATGCGGAGGCGTATGTGGCGGGCATCAACGACCTGATCGACGGGAACACGCAATACGGCCTTATGCCCGCCGTGGAGAAGATCGAACGGGGCCGGGTGGCGATCGGCGAACTGGCCCGCTACAAGGCGGCCAAAGAGTCCGGCGACCAGGCGACGATCGACGAGATCACCGCTAAATTCGACCCCGCGACGCCCCAGGGGAAGGAGTTTCTGAAGGAATATTTCGCCTACTTCGGCTACGGCTACCTCAACAGCCCCGAACAGTTGATCCCCGACGTGCCGCTGCTCTTCTACTCCTTCCGCTTGATGGTGGGTGCGGGGCTGCTTTTCATCCTGCTGCTGGCGCTGGTGTGGTGGTTCAACCGCCGGGGCACGCTCGAGCGGAAACGCTGGCTGCTGTGGATCATGATCTTCGCCGTGCCGCTGAGCTACCTGGCGTCGCAGGCGGGATGGATCGTGGCCGAAGCGGGCCGCCAGCCGTGGGCCATTCAGAACCTGATGCCCGTGGACATCGCCGCCTCGAAGATCGGGAGCGGCGCCGTGGCGACCACCTTCTTCATCTTCCTCGCGCTTTTTACGGCGCTGCTGATCGCCGAATTGAGCATTATGTTCCGGCAAATCAAAATCGGGCCTGAAAACGAATAACGGACGACTATGGATACCTTATTGCTTCTTCAACACTACTGGTGGCTGGTGATCTCCCTGCTGGGGGCGCTGCTGGTTTTCCTGCTCTTCGTGCAGGGCGGACAGGGCCTGCTCTACATCCTGGGGCGAAACGAGCGGGAACGCACGCTGCTCGTCGGCGCACTGGGACATCGGTGGGAAGTGACCTTCACCACGCTGGTCACCTTCGGCGGAGCCTTCTTCGCCTCGTTTCCGATGTTTTACTCCACCTCGTTCGGCGGCGCGTTCTATGTCTGGATGGCGATCCTGCTGGTCTTCGTGCTGCAGGCCGTGGCCTACGAATACCGCCGCAAGGAGGGCAACGTCTTCGGCGAAAAGACCTACAACGTCTTCCTGATCGTCAACGGCATCGCAGGCCCGCTGCTGCTGGGCACGGCCGTGGCGACCTTCTTCACGGGAGCCAACTTCACGGTCGACCGGCTCAATCTGGCCGACCTCGGGGGCAACACCGTCATTTCGCAGTGGACGACCCCCTGGCACGGACTGGAGGCCGTCGCCGACCCGCGCAACCTGCTGCTGGGCGTGGCCGTGGTCTTCCTCGCGGGCATGCTCGCCTGCCAGTACTTCCTGAACAATCTCGACGACGAACCGCTGCGCATGCGTTCCAAGCGGCAGATGCGCCGGTATGCCGTTCTGTTCCTGCTCTTCTTCCTGCCCTTCCTGGTCTGCATCCTGCTGGCGACGGGCTGGAGCGAGGACGCCGCAGGGACGATCTCGCGCGAACCCTACAAATACCTGCACAATCTCGTCGAAATGCCCTATGTCGCAGCGATCCTGCTGATCGGCATCGTCCTGGTGCTGTGGAGCATCGCCGCAGGTTGGAAGGGCAGCCGCAGGGCCATCTGGTTCGGCGGTGCGGGCACGGTGCTGACCGTGCTGGCACTGCTGCTGTGCGCCGGGTGGAACGGCACCGCCTACTACCCTTCGCTCTCGGACATGCAGTCGTCGCTGACGATCCGCAACTCCTCGTCGAGCGAATTCACCCTCAAGGCGATGTCGGTCGTCTCGCTGATGATCCCCTTCGTCGTAGCTTATATCTGGTACGCATGGCGGTCGCTCAGCCGTACGCCCGTCCCGTGCGAGAAGGAGCGCAGGGACGAACACATCTATTAAATTAAAAATGAAAAA
>DBFWKV010000042.1:0-27769 GCA_048465795.1 Alistipes sp. | reverse complement strand
AAGAAGGCCAGCATCACCGTCAAGCTTGAATACCACATCAAGCGGTAAATCCGTCGCCTCGGCGAACGGTCCGTACCGAAGAAACACGGGAGGGAGGAGCGCGGTTGCCGCCGGCTGTTCCCTCGTCGAAATACATACGACCCGAATAAAATGACAGAACGTAAAGTCAGGGTGCGTTTCGCGCCCAGTCCCACGGGACCCTTGCACATGGGGGGCGTGCGTACCGCCTTGTACAACTACCTCTTCGCCCGGAAGCACGGCGGGGATTTCCTGCTCCGCATCGAGGACACCGACAGCCAGCGTTTCGTGCCCGGTGCCGAAGACTACATCGTCGAATCGCTCCGGTGGTGCGGCATACAGGTGGACGAAGGGGTGTCCGTGGGCGGCCCTCACGCCCCTTACCGGCAGAGCGAGCGCAAAGGCATTTACCTGGAGTACGCCCGGCGGCTGGTGGAGGCGGGCTGGGCCTACTACGCTTTCGACACCCCCGAAGAACTGGACGCGCTGCGCGCCCGGTACGAGAGCGAAGGCAAGACTTTTTCCTACAATCATACGGTAAGGGATTCCCTGGCCACGTCCCTGGCCCTGTCCGCGGATGAGGTGCGGAAACGCATGGAGCGGGGGGACCAGTGGGTCGTCCGCTTTCGGATGCCCGAGAACGAGGAGGTCCGCATGCACGACCTGATCCGGGGGGACGTGAGCGTCAACACGGCCACCCTCGACGACAAGGTCCTCTATAAATCGGCGGACGGCCTGCCGACCTACCACCTGGCGAATATCGTGGACGACTGCCTGATGGAGATCACCCACGTGATCCGGGGGGAGGAGTGGCTGCCCTCGCTGCCGCTCCATTACCTTTTATATAAGGCGTTCGGCTGGACCGACACGCAGCCCGCTTTCGCCCACCTGCCCCTGCTGCTGAAGCCTACGGGCGGCGGCAAACTCTCGAAGCGCGACGGCGACAAGATGGGCTTTCCGGTATTTCCGCTCTTCTGGACATCCCCGACCGGAGAAACCGCCCACGGTTACCGCGAGGACGGCTACTTCCCCGAAGCGTTCGTCAACATGCTGGCCCTGCTGGGCTGGAATCCCGGTACGGAGCAGGAAATCTTTTCGATGCAGGAACTGATCGACAATTTCTCGCTCGACCGCGTCTCGAAATCGGGCGCCCGCTTCCAGCCGGAGAAGGCGAAATGGTTCAACGCACAATACATGCATCACAAGACGGATGCGGAGCTGGCGGCGATCATGCAGCCGATCCTGCGCGAACACGGCATCGAGGTTTCGGACGCACAGGCAGGCAAGGCCGCAGGCATCATGAAGGAGCGCGCCACGCTGACGACCGACCTCTGGGATCTCACCTCATTCTTCTTCGCGGCGCCGGCGGAGTATGAGGAGAAGCAGGCCCGGAAATACTGGAAAGGGCAGAATCCCCCTATCCTGCGCGAACTGCGCGGCGTGCTGGCGGGAATCGACGATTTTTCGGCGGAGAACACCGAACGCATCGTCCACACCTGGATCGAAGAGAAGGGCTACAGCATGGGGCAGGTGATGAACACGCTGCGTCTGGCGCTCGTCGGCGCCGGCAAAGGCCCCGGCATGTACGACGTGACGGCTTTTATCGGCAAGGAGGAGACCCTGAGACGGATCGACAACCTGTTGGCCAATCTCAAACCTGCGGAATAGATGATCGACATCGAACAGTACGTCTGGGGGGCGACCTCCGAAGGAGAGGCGATCATCCTCTACACCCTGCGCAACGGTAACGGCGCCGAGGTGCAGCTGACCAACTACGGGGCGGCGGTCGTCGCCGTGAAAGTTCCCGACCGCGAAGGCCGCATGGCCGACGTCGTGCTGGGTTACAAGCATCCCGAAGGCTATTTCTACGACGGAGCGGCTTCGGGCAAGAGCGTGGGCCGCGTGGCCAACCGCATCGCTTTCGGGCAAATGACAGTCGAAGGGAAAGAGTACCGGCTGGAGGTCAACAACGGTGTGAACCACCTGCACGGAGGCACACGCAACTTTGCCAACCGGGTTTGGGAAAGCCGCGTGGAGACCAACCGCGTGGTGATGGCCCTCACGTCGGAAGACGGAGACCAGGGCTACCCCGGCGAACTGCATGTGGAGGCCGTGTTCGACTTCGATGACGACAACGCACTGGAGATCACCTACCTGGCCAAGACCGACAAAACCACACCGGTAAACCTCACGAACCATGTTTATTTCAACCTCGCGGGCGAAGGAAGCGGTTCGATCCTCGACCACGAACTGCGCCTGAACAGTTCGAAGGTACTCGAAATGAACGACAAACAGATTCCGACGGGCAAGCGGCTCGACGTGTCGGGCACACCGCAGGATTTCCGGGAATTCCGCTCTTTCCGTGCAGGAATCGCATCCGATTTCAACCATATCCGGGATTTCAAAGGCTACGACCACCCGTTCCCGATCGACGGCTGGCGCCCCAACATACTGAGCGAGGCCGGCGAATTGCGCGATCCCGGATCGGGACGCCGTGTCACGGTGCTCACGTCGCAGCCCAGCGTGATGGTCTATACGGGCAACTGGCTCGCGGGCGGCTGCCCCGAAACCAAGTCGGGCGGCCGTTACAACGACTACGACGGCGTGGCGATGGAGTGCCAGAACTATCCCGATGCGGTGAACCGCCCCGACTTTCCGTCGCCGCTGCTCAAGCCCGGTGAACTGTATTGTCAGAAAATCGTCTACCGGTTCGGCACTTACTGAACGGCAACCGACAGATTTCGAAAGCCCCGCACTGCATTGTGCGGGGCTTTTACGTTTCTTTCCGGAGAAGTTTTACGCATCCCGAGGAACGTTAGCGTAAAAAAGTTCCTATCTTTTCAAGATCAGATTCCAGCCCGGCGCACACGAGACAAGGATTGCAGGAGTTAGTTAGCGTAAAATTTGCACTAAGTTTGTTTTTCCGTACCTAAATGGATATTTTTACGTTTATAATCCAAAACCGCATTTATGTCCATCCAGATGAACCAATCGTTGTCGGTCGACTGTGCCGTATTCGGCTTTAACGGACAGTCCCTCAAAGTTTTGCTGATCGAACGGCGCGATTACACGCCCGATTCGCACCTCGACCGGCTCAAACTGCCGGGGGCCATGATCCTCGAAAACGAGACGCTGCCCGATGCCGCGAACCGTGTGCTGGCCGAAGCCACCGGGCTGCGCGACATTTATCTCAAACAGATGGAAATCTTCTCCGACCCGAATCGCGTGAACGGCGAGGAACTGGCGTGGATCAACCGTTATCACGGTATCCGTACCGAGCGGGTCGTCACCGTCGGTTACTATGCACTGGTGAAACTCGACAACCGCACGATTGCCTACACGACGGCCAAAGGCGCACAATGGGTCGAAGTGGAAGCCATTCAGCGATTGGCGATGGATCACAAACAAATACTCTCGACCGCCCTTTCGGCATTATACCGCGAGATGATCCAATCGCCCGTAGCGTTCGAACTGCTGCCCCGCAAATTCACGATCCGCCAGTTGCAAACCCTCTACGGCGCAGTGTTGGGAATCGAAATCGACAACCGCAATTTCCGAAAGAAAATCCTTTCGTCGGGTTTTCTGACCCCCACCGAAGAAAAGGAACAGGGCGTAGCGCACAAACCGGCACAATATTACACCTTCAATAAAAACGCCTACCAAAAAGCCGTGAAAGAGAGGCAGAAGTTGGGATTTATCAACAACTGGAGTTACTGAACGGAAAAAACGAAATGAAACCTGCCATGAAAAGTTTAGGTATAGACATCGGCTCTTCGTCGGTCAAGGTGTCGCTGATGGACATCGCGTCGGGAGCATGCGTGGCTTCGTCAACCAATCCCGCCTCGGAAATGGCTATCGGCGCTCCCCGCGCCGGATGGGCGGAGCAAGATCCCGGAATGTGGTGGCAATACGTCTGCGAAGGTATCCGCAAGATCGCATCGGAGTTTCCGATGAGCGATGTGGTGTCGATCGGCATCACGTATCAAATGCACGGACTGGTTTGTCTCGACGAAACAGGGCAGCCCCTGCGCACGTCGATTATCTGGTGCGATTCACGGGCCGTCGGAATCGGTGCGGAAGCACTGGAACGCATAGGCCGCGATTTCTGCCTCGCGCACACGCTCAACTCACCGGGCAATTTCACCGCCTCGAAACTCGCCTGGGTAAAACGCAACGAGCCGGAACTTTTTGCAAAAATCCATAAATTCATGCTTCCCGGAGACTACATCGCATACCGGCTTTCGGGGCGGATGTCCACCACCGTGAGCGGGCTTTCTGAGCAGATTCTCTGGGACTTCAAAGAAGGACGGCGGGCCGGCTTCGTGGCGGAGTATTACGGCATCCCGCAGACGATGATTCCCGACGCGGTAATTTCGATCGGCCTGCAAGCACGTACCGACGCGGCGACCGAGCAATTGCTGGGCATTCCCGAAGGGACACCGATCTCCTACCGTGCGGGCGACCAGCCGAACAATGCTTTTTCGCTCAATGTCATGCAGGCGGGTGAAATCGCGGCGACCGGCGGCACGAGCGGTGTGGTATATGGCGTCGCAGATACCCCCAAAGCCGATCCGCTCTCGCGCGTCAACACCTTCATCCATGTCAATCACACGCCCGAAGCCCCCCGTTACGGCATCCTGCTCTGCATCAACGGCACGGGAATTCTCAATTCGTGGGTGCGCCGAAACTTCACGCAGGGAATCGATTACGACAGGATGAACTCGCTGGCGGAGCAGGCACCGGCGGGATCGGACGGGCTGCTGGTCGTGCCCTTCGGCAACGGCGCGGAACGCGTGCTCGGAAACCGTTGCACGGGAGCCGGATTCACAGGAATCGACTTCAACCGTCACACCACGGCACATATCCTGCGTGCAGCACAGGAGGGCATCGCCTATTCGTTCCGCTACGGCATCGACATCATGCGCTCGATGGGACTTAGCCCGGATGTAATCCGTGCAGGGAAAGCCAACCTGTTCCTCTCACCCCTGTTCCGCAGGACACTGGCTACACTCACGGGCGCCCGCATCGAACTCTTTGACACCGACGGCGCACTGGGGGCGGCGCGCGGCGCGGCACTGGGCGCCGGCTATTACAAAACCCGCGAAGAGGCCTTCGCTTCGCTGCGGCGGCTGGAGACGGTCGAACCCGCCCCTGTGGATAAAGAGGCGCTCGAAGCCGGTTACAAGGCTTGGAAAAAGGAAGTGGAAAACGAAATTCACAAATAATCTCAGCGACCGCACCGATCCTTCGGCAGGCACAGGAATCGTAAGCCCGCTGAACGAAAAGAAAATTCATATTCAAAATAATTTCCATGACAATGACAAAAGAGTATTTCCCCACAGTGGGCAAGATCGCATTCGAAGGTAAAGATTCGAAAAATCCGATGGCATTTCGCTATTACGATCCCGAGCGGATCGTACGCGGCCGTAAAATGAAGGACTGGTTCCGGTTCTCGATGGCCTGGTGGCACACCCTCTGCGCCGAAGGCGGCGATCCGTTCGGGGGCGGCACGAAACAGTTCCCCTGGAAAGAGGGCGCAACGGCACTCGATGCGGCCAAAGCCAGGATGGACGCAGGCTTCGAATTCATGCAGAAAATCGGTATCGAATACTACTGTTTCCACGATGTGGACCTCATCGACGAAGGCTCCACCGTCGAAGAATACGAAAAGAACCTGAAGGAAATTGTGGCCTACGCCAAACGGAAGCAGGCCGAAACCGGCATCAAGCTGCTCTGGGGTACGGCCAACGTCTTCAGCCATGCGCGTTACATGAACGGCGCCGCGACCAACCCCGATTTCGACGCGGCGGCGCGGGCCATGCTGCAGATTAAGAACGCCATCGACGCCACGATCGAGTTGGGCGGAGAAAACTACGTTTTCTGGGGCGGCCGCGAGGGGTATATGTCGCTGCTGAACACCGACATGAAACGCGAAAAGGAACATCTGGCCACGGTGCTGAAGATGGCCCGCGACTACGCCCGGTCGAAGGGCTTCAAAGGCAACTTCCTGATCGAACCAAAGCCGATGGAACCGATGAAGCACCAATACGACGTCGATACAGAAACCGTAATCGGCTTTCTCAGGGCACACGGACTGGACAAGGATTTTAAAGTCAACATCGAAGTCAATCACGCTACACTCGCGGGCCACACGTTCGAGCACGAACTCCAGTGCGCCGTAGATGCCGGGATGCTCGGATCGATCGACGCAAACCGGGGCGACTATCAGAACGGCTGGGACACGGATCAATTTCCGATCGATCTCTACGAGATGGTGCAGGCCATGATGGTGATTGTACGAGGTGGCGGTTTGCAGGGCGGCGGCACGAACTTCGACGCCAAGACCCGCCGCAACTCGACCGACCTGGAGGACATCTTCATCGCCCACATCGCCGCAATGGACGTGATGGCGCGTGCGCTGCTGATCGCCGCTGACATCCTCGACGACTCGCCTTATTGCAAGATGCTCGCCGAGCGTTACGCCTCTTACGACCGGGGCGAAGGCAAAGCCTTCGAGCAGGGCCGCTTGACGCTGGAGCGAGTAGCCGATTATGCCCGCACGCACGAACCGGCGCAGCGAAGCGGCAGGCAGGAACTCTACGAAGCCATCGTGAACATGTATATCTGAAAACCAAGTTGAAAAGTGAAAATGGGGCTGCTCGGGAGACCAATTCAAAATTCACAACGGAACTACGCAAGATTGCGGTTTGCGATTTCCCTTCTCAGCATTCCGTAAAGCGAACTGACAGCCACTTATTAACTTTTCACGTTTGACCTTTCACATTTAACCTTTCAACTTCAATGACTCTCACCCAACAAAACGGAAGCCGCACGTACCTTTTCTCGATCGTCCTTGTGGCGATCATCGGCGGGCTGCTATTCGGCTACGATACGGCTGTCGTATCGGGAGCCGAGCAGGCGCTGGACGCTTTTTTCCGGGGAGCCGCAGACTTCACCTACACGCCGTGGCTTCACGGCTTTACGGCATCGAGCGCCCTTATCGGCTGCGTTCTGGGCGGCGCCCTGTCAGGCATCCTTGCCGGACGGCTGGGACGTAAACGGGCACTCGCGGCAGCTGCGGTACTTTTCTTCGTCTCGGCCGTCGGCTCGTGGTGGCCCGAAAGCGGCCTGCTGCCCTACGGCGTGCCGTCGCGGGCGTTGCTGGCCTCGTTCAACTTCTATCGTATCATCGGAGGTATCGGCGTGGGAATCGCCTCGGCGGTTTGTCCGATGTATATCGCCGAGATTTCGCCGGCAAAGATCCGGGGCACACTCGTGTCGTGCAACCAGTTCGCCATCATTTTCGGCATGCTGGTAGTCTATTTCGTGAACTACCTGATCCGCAACCAACTCGGTGACACAGGCGAAGCCATCCAGGCCGCCATGACCCAGATCGGCTGGCGGCGGATGTTCCTCAGCGAAGCCTTCCCCGCAGCCACGTTTTTCGTCCTCGTTCTGTTTGTGCCCGAGACGCCCCGCTACCTGACGCTTACCGGGTGCGACGAGCAGGCCTTGCGGGTGCTGACGCGCATCAACGGCGCGGCGGAAGCCCGCGCGATTCACGACGAAATCCGCAAAACGGCCCGGGAGAAAACCGAACGGCTCTTTTCTTACGGCATGGCGGTGATCGTCACTGGTATCCTGCTGTCGTTCTTCCAACAGGCTATCGGCATCAACGTCGTGCTTTATTACGCACCGCGCATCTTCGAACAGATGGGCGCTTCGGGCGACGCATCGATGCTGCAGACGGTCGTGATGGGTATGGTCAACATCCTGTTCACCGTCGTGGCGATCTTTACGGTGGACAAGCTGGGCCGCAAACCGTTGCTTATCATCGGTTCGGCTGGGATGATGATCGGCATGGCAGCACTCGCGGGATTGTCGTTTTCCGGTTCGATCGGTCTTGCAGCGCTGGTTTTCATCATCCTCTACACGGCCTCGTTCATGATGTCGTGGGGTCCCGTCTGCTGGGTGCTGATCTCCGAAATCTTCCCCAACACGATTCGTTCGCAGGCCGTGGCGGTCGCGGTCGCGGCGCAGTGGATCTCGAATTTCCTCGTTTCGGCGACCTTTCCCTCGCTGAGTGCCTGGAGCGTGGGCGGCACCTACTGCATCTATGCTTTGATGTCGTTGCTTTCGGCCCTCTTCGTATGGCGATGGGTACCGGAGACCAAAGGCAAGACCCTCGAAGAGATGTCGAAAATCTGGCGCAAACCGTGATTCACGATCCGATACGGAATTTCCGTTCAGGTTGAACGAACGCTGTCCCGAGTCGGGATAGCGTTCGTTTTATGAAAATAATTGTGGATTCCGAATGGTGGATTCCGAATTATTTCTACCTTTGCCGACGATATTCCGAAGGGGTGCCTTACTATCAGGCTGAGATTATACCCATAGAACCGGAGACGGGTAATGCCGAGACCGGGACGCATAATCTTTCACGCATACCCCTTTTCAGTTCTTTAACTTCAAAAAGTTTAAACATGAAAAGGTTTTTACTGCCCATCGCGGTCATCGCACTCTGCACGGCCGCACACGCTGAAGAACGGCCCGCCGGGCCGCAGGACTCGCTGCGCATGTATCGCTTGCAGGAGATCGAAGTGACGGCCACGCGCGCCACGAAATCCATACCCGTCGCCTTCGTCGACATCACGCGCGAAGAGATTGCACGCAACGCTTACGGACTGGACATTCCGTCCGTGCTGGCACTCACGCCCTCGATGGTCGCCACGAACGAAACCGGCATCGGAATCGGCGGCACCTCGATGCGGCTGCGCGGCACCGACGCCACACGCCTCAGCGTCACCATCAACGGCGTTTCGATGAACAATCCCGACTCCCATTCGATGTACTGGTACGACACGCCCGACCTCCTCTCGTCGGTCGGCACGATGCAGATACAGCGCGGAGCGGGCGTCTCGACCAACGGTACGGGCGCTTTCGGCGGCGCGATCAGCATGACCACCGAATCGCTCCCGACCGACTTCAACGGCTCGGCGGCCCTGAGCTACGGATCGTACAACACCAACAAGCAGGCCGTGCAGGTTTCGTCGGGCCTGATGGGCGGCCACTGGGCCGTGGATGCGCGCCTGACGCACATCGGCTCGGACGGCTACATCGACCGGGGCGCCACCGACCTGAAATCCTACATGTTCCAGAGCGCCTACTACAACGGCAACACGATGCTCAAACTCGTCTCGTTCGGCGGCAAGGCCAAGACCAACCTCTCCTACAACGGCGCCACGAAGGAGGAGATGGAGCGCAACGGCCGCCGTTACAACCGCAGCGGCATGTACCGGACGTCGGACAGCTACTCGCACCGCATCTGGAACAGCGAGGACGGCGAGTGGCAGCAGGTGAACTTCTACGACGACGAGACGGACAACTATTTGCAGATCAACAACCAGCTGCTGCTCAACCACCGTTTCAACGAACGCTGGACACTCAACGCCACGGCTTTCTACACCTTTGGCGACGGCTACTACCGCCAATACAAGGACGACGCCTGGCTGGCTGGCTACACCAATCTGAAAACCGAAACCGAGCAGGCCGACCTGATCCGCGAAAAGATCATGCGCAACCATTTGGGAGGCATCAACGCAGCGGGGGCCTATTCCGGAAAGCATTTCGACCTGGCATTCGGCGGTTCGTGGAGCTACTACTCCTGCCCGCACTGGGGCGAGCTGGACTGGGTGGACGGCATGCAGCGCCCGCAGATCGGAGGCCGCTGGTACGACAACGACGTGGACAAGCAGGACGCCAACCTCTTCGCGCGCGCCAACTGGAACGTGACCAAAGGGCTGCGCATCTTCGCCGACATGCAGTACCGTTACGTACACTATGAGGCTTGGGGAACCAACGACAACTACGACTGGAATACCTCCCGGATGCAGCCCATCGACGTGGACAGAAAATACCACTTCTTCAACCCCCGTGCAGGCCTGAGTTACACGCTCGCCAAGCGCAACAAGTTCTATTTCTCGTTCGCCATCGCCCAGAAGGAGCCTACGCGCAACGATTTCACCGACCGCTACATGTTCTCCGGGATCGGCGACCAGCCCTCCCCGGAAAAACTCTACGACTACGAGTTGGGCTACCAGTACACGGCTCCGCGCCTGTCGCTCGCGGTGAATTTCTACTACATGAAGTACAAGGATCAGCTCGTGCAGACCGGTCTGGTGAACGACGGCTACGACGCCCTGAACATCAACGTGGCCGACAGCTACCGCCGGGGCGTGGAGTTGTCGGCCTCGTGGAAAGTCGCCGGATGGTTCACGGCGAGCGCAAACGCCACTTTCAGCCAAAACAGGATCGAGGACTACGTGGATGCGCTCAAGGACAGTCCCACTTTCGGCAAGAACCTGGGCGAGCGAACCATCTCCTATTCGCCGTCGTCGATGGCCGCCCTGCTGCTCGACTTCCATTACAAGGGTTTCGAAGCCGTATTCCACACGCAGTATGTCGGCAAGCAATATTTCACTAACAACGAAATCGAGACCCTGTCGCTCGACAGCTACTGCTTCACCAACCTCAACCTGGGTTATACGCTGCGCACGCGCCTGGCCAGGAGCGTCCGGTTCGGCGTGCTGATCGGCAACCTTTTCAACACGGAGTACTGCGGCAACGGATACGGCTATTCGTCGGTGAGCGACGGCAAGCGCACGGACATGTCCTACTACTTTCCCCAGGCGCCGCTCCACGTACTGGCCAATGTAACGATTAAATTCTGACACAATGCCGCACCTTCCCGCACGCCTGGACAAAATCTTCCTCACCCTGCTGCTGGCCGGCTGCATCGGCTTTTTCGCGGCAACCGGCCTGCTGTCCGGATCGGACGGGGAACTGGTTGCCTGGAAATCGGTGCTGCAGGTCGCGGGCTTCGCGTTGGGGATGCTCTATCTCTGGCTCGAATACCGGGCCGACATCCGGCTTTGGATCGTGGGACTCGTCATGCCGCTCATCCACGGAGCGCTCTACTACACGGCTGGGCTGTACGCCGATGCGTCGATGCAGGCCTATTACGTGCTGGCGGGACTGTACGGCTGGCTCGTATGGCGCAAGGCACCCCGGCGTAAATCCGCAGACGCGCGGATCGGGCACACGCCCCTCGCAACGGTACCGGGCCTCGTGGCGGTTTACCTCGCGGCACACGCGGGCATCTACTTACTGCTCACCAACTTTACCAACAGTACGGTGCCGTTCTGGGACAGCCTCACCACGGCGGGGAGCATCGTGGCGATGTGGATGCTATCGCGCAAATACGTCGAGCAGTGGCTCGTATGGCTGGCGGTGGATGTGGTGACGCTGGGACTTTATATCTACAAGGACATTCCGCTCACGGCCACGCTCTACGCCATCTATTCGGCAATGGCCGTCACAGGTTATCTGCGCTGGCGCAGGCAGATCCGATAATACGGCAAGCCCCGGGAACTTTCGAAGTTCCCGGGGCTTTTTCTTACAGCCTCGGTTTGCCGCTCCGCATCGGGGAGGCACGTCGGCCCAAATTATCTGAAAACCGGAGAGTCCCGGCAACTACACGTCGCAGGCGCCGGCACATGGCCGCTTCGCAGCAGTTGAAATTCACAACGGATTATTCGGGCAGGCCGTGCTCCGCGACGTAAGCCAGAATCTCCTCCCTGAGCGTTTTCGGGGTGACGTTCCGCCGCAATACGAGCAGGTAGGAATTGCGAATCTGTTCGCGCAGGAAAGCATCCGGCAGGTCGCCGTTCGTACGGATCCCGTTCCAGTGTTTTTTGTTGAAATGGTAGGCCGCATTCACCCCGTCATACCGTTCCCGGAGCACCAAAGCCTCATCGGGATCGCATTTCACGGCAATGGTATCGAAACCGGACATATCGGCGCAGGCGAACATTTTACCGCCCACCTTGTAGACGAGCGTGGTTTCGTCGAAAGGAGTGCTCTCTTCGGTCAGAGGAAGCGAAAGGCAGTAATCGCGGAAAGTCAGGACATCCATTTTACAGTTTTTTTGATTGGACGACGAAGACAGTGCAAGCCGGACGCAATGCCGAACGTGTAAGGTCATTGCTGAGGCGCAGCCTGTCCAAGCGGAAGTTTCTCTTCCGCGAAGATAGGAAAATTTTGGCACACAGATTGCGTCTTGGCTGCAAGTAAAACCAAAATCAAGGAAAACAATGAAAAAAATTCTCCTCTGTTTACCTGTCCTGGCTCTGTTCGCCGCAGGCATTTACGGCTGCTCGCCCGAGCGTAAATGGACACACGAACAACGTAAAGCCATGCGTGAATCCCTGCGAGACTACCGCCAGATGCTTTATCTGGAAGATCTGACCGATGCGGAGTACATGCTCTTCACGGACGAAGTAGCCGCCACGCTCGAAAACGATTATCCCGTCTACGCCACTTTCATGCAGATGCCGGGTGTGAACGATACCGTTGACATCGTTGTGGTAACCACGATTGTGGACGACCTCAATGCCGACGCCCACAACATGCGCCACCTCTATCCTTATCCCTATCTGGTAGCCCAGGGCATTCTTCCCGCAGGGTTGGATCGTGATCAACAGCGTGCCTTCTACCAGTGCTTCGCATCGAAAGTCGACGACGCCTACAACTCGACGTGGGATTTCTTCACCGAGATGCTGGCCGATACCACCGACATGTCGCAAGTCAGCCAGATGGAGGCCGAATGCGCCAGCAACCTGTTCGACTGGCAGATCACCGAAGTGGACGTGATCGAAACCGCGAATTAGGAACAACAGCGCCATTAATGTAAAAAGGGAAATCCGGCGGATTTCCCTTTTTACGTTTTACTTTTCCAGAAACTCCCGCGCCACCACGATCCGGACGGCACGGTGGAGAATCGTAAATTCCAGCGGCGACTCTCCAAGCAATTCACCGTCCACCTCCACCGTCACCTCGGGAGACGATTCGATACGGATTTTACGGCCCCGCTCCTGCAGGATATGCCGGATGCGGTAAATCCCCCCGTTGAATAGGTAGTGAAACCGGAAAAGCAAGTGCCAGAAGTGCACGGGGCGGATCAGCGACACGTCGAACATCCCGTCATCGGCAACCGCCTCGGGAAGCTGTTGGATACCCCCGCCGTTGTATTTACAAATACCGATGGCAATGCTGAAAAGCAGGTTGTTATACACGAGGCGGTCATCGACCCACACTTTCATGCCCGTCGATTTGTAGCGGAAGAACTGCCGCACCAGGCACCACGTATAGAGCCAGCGCCCCTTGCGGCCCTTCTTTTTGAGGTGGGAGAATTTCCGCACCACATGCGCGTCGAAACCCGTCCCGGCGACGTTGGCCATATAACGGCATTGGCGGTAATGCGCCTCCTCGTACGAGACGACGCCCACGTCCTGCAGAAACGAGCAGCGTTCCCGGATAGCCCGCACAGCATCCTGGTAACGGTTCGAGACGCCGAACATCCGCATCCAGTCGTTGCCGGTTCCGATGGCGATCACGGCCAGCAGCACCTCGTCGGGGCGCACCTCCTGCTGGATGAACAGCCCGTTCACCACCTCGTGCAACGTACCGTCGCCCCCCACCACGATGATGTGGCGGTAGCCCTCCTTCACGGCCGAAACGGTCAGTTCCGTCGCGTGGAACTTATGCTCGGTAAAGACCGGTTCGCAGAGAATATGCGCATCGCGCAGCAGTTTGGAGATTTGCGGAAAATGGTCAAGCCCGCGACCGCTTCCGGCAACGGGATTGACGATGACGAACCATTTTACGTCGTTCGGCTCCAAAACGCGCTATTTTTGAGGAACGTGGGCCAACGTATGCACCAGGAAGTCGTAGAACTTCCCGACCGAAGCGATTTCGACCTTCTCGTCGGGCGAATGGGGATAACAGATCGTCGGCCCGAAGGAGATCATGTCCATCCCGGGATATTTGCTGCCGATGATGCCGCACTCCAGTCCTGCGTGGATGGCCGTCACAGCGGGTTCCTTGCCGTGGAGCGACTTATAGGACGCCCGCATGGCGGCCAGGATCGGCGACGCCATGTTGGGGTTCCAACCGTCGTAGCTGCCCGTAAGCTCCACTTTGGCGCCTGCCAGGGAGAACACGGCGGCGATGGCATCGCCCAGCGCCTCCTTTTCGGAGTTCACCGAACTGCGCAGCAGGCATTGCAGCGACACGTTCTTTCCGTCGGACACCACGCGCGCCAGATTGGTCGAGGTCTGCACCAGTCCGGGCATGGCCATCGACATCTTCTGCACACCGTCGGGACAGGCAACCACAGCCTTCGTCAACTTCTCAGCAACTTCGCGGGCGATCATCTCCTCCGGCATGTCACACTCCTTCGCCCCGATCGAAATCGTATCCTCGATGCCGGCGAATTCGGCTTCGATCGTCTTTTCGTAGGCTTTCACCTCCTCGACAAACGTCTCCATATCCTTCGCGTTCACCAGCACCGTGGCCGTCGCCTCGCGCGGAATGGCGTTACGCAGGCTGCCGCCGTCCACCGAACAGAGCAGCACGTCGAAGGACTTACAGGTCATGCACAGGAAACGGAACAGCAGTTTGTTCGCATTGGCCCGCTGGCAGACGATCTGGATGCCCGAATGCCCGCCCTTGAGGCCTTTAACAGCCAGCTCAACGGCCTTGTAACCGGCAGCGGGAACCGGTTCGGCGGTATATGGGAACGTTATGTTGGCATCGAGTCCTCCGGCGCAGCCCACGTACAACTCTCCTTCCTCTTCCGAGTCGAGATTGAGTAGAATATCTCCGTGCAGCAATCCTTTTTTCAGGCCGAAGGCGCCGTCCATGCCGGTCTCCTCGGTCGCCGTGAAGAGCGCTTCCAACGGCCCGTGCACCAGCGTATCGTCCTCCAGCACGGCCAGTATCGCAGCGACGCCGATCCCGTTGTCGGCACCCAGCGTGGTGCCGTTCGCCGTAACCCACTCGCCATCGACATATGCCTCGATGGGGTCTTTCTCGAAGTCGAACTGCTTGTCGTTGTTTTTCTGCGGCACCATATCCAGGTGAGCTTGCAGCACCACGCCTTTGCGGTTTTCCATCCCCTTCGAAGCGGGCTTGCGTACATAGACGTTATGTGCTTCGTCCTCCTTGTGTTCCAGACCGTGCGCCTCGGCGAAGTCGAGGATGTACCGGCGGATTTTTTCCTCATGGTGCGAGGGACGCGGGATATTTACGATTTCTGCGAAATGCTTCCAAACCAGCGCGGGTTTTAAAGCCGTGAGATTCTTGTCCATACTATTCTGTTTTAAGGTTAATTCTTTTTTCGTTTCCTGTGTCGGGCGAAAGACCGACTTCCGACATACCCGAAGACGGTCTCAACGACACTTCTGCCTGAAAAACGAGTTCTATTCGTGTTCTTTTCGGAGTGCATTTTCCCGTTCGGCCTGCTTGTCGAACGCCTCGACAATATACTTCACCAGCGGATGCCGCACGATGTCGCGTTTGTCGAACTCGACGATGCCGATATTGGCCACCCCGCGCAGGATCCCGATCGCACGTGTCAGGCCGCTGTCCCGCTTGTTAGGCAGGTCGATCTGCGTCACGTCGCCCGTGACGATGAACCGGGCGTTGCGCCCCATGCGCGTCAGGAACATCTTGATCTGCGCGAGCGTCGTGTTCTGCGCCTCGTCCAGAATCACGAAGGCATTGTCCAGCGTACGGCCGCGCATGTAGGCCAGCGGGGCGATCTGCACCGTACCCTCCTCGGTGAATTTTTCCAGTTTCGCGGCAGGAATCATATCGTTGAGCGCATCGTAAAGCGGCTGCAGGTAGGGATCGAGCTTCTCCTTCATGTCACCGGGCAGGAAGCCCAGTTTCTCGCCCGCTTCCACGGCCGGCCTGGTCAGGATGATCCGCTTCACCTGCTTCTCCTTCAATGCACGCACGGCCAGTGCAATCGCCGTATAGGTCTTGCCCGAACCGGCAGGCCCCACGGCGAAGAGCAGGTCGTTGTCGTTGTAAAGTTTCACCAGTTTCTGCTGATTGACCGTCCGGGCACGAATGATGTTGCCGTTGTTGCCGTAGACGATCACATCCTTGTCCACGGGCGCATCGTGGCGGGAGATTCCCCCGGAAAAGGCCTGCGCCACGACCTCGGCCGAAATATGGCCGTATTTGAGGTAGTAGGCCACAAGCCCGTTCATGCGTCTCTCGAAACGTTCGATCTCCTCTTTCGGCCCGAGCACCTTGAGCGAGCAGCCTCGGGCGATGAGTTTCAGTTGGGGATGAAGCTCCTTGATCTGCTCCAGATAGGCGTTCTGCGCCCCGTACAGTTCGCGGGGATCGACCCCTTCGACCAGAATTTCTTTACCGACAGCGTCCGTCATAGGTTAAAACAGATATCCGAGGCTGATCGCCACATTGTACGAACGGAGCTTGCCGATCTTATCGCCGTTGGGCAGAGGCACGTCTTTCTTGCCCGAAAACTGCCCGTTGTAGCGCAGGTCGATCATCAGGTGCCGCATGATCGTGGCGCCGATACCCACACTGTAAGACATTGTGGGCCGCACGCGGGCAAAATCGAGCAGGTCGCCGCCCGACTTCTGCTTGCAATCGTTCATCACCGTGAACACCGGGCCTGCGAAAATCCGCACCGGACGCAGCAACCTGAACGACACCAGCACCGGCACGTCGATCGAGTTCGACTTCAGATTCACCTCCTTATGACCTTCTTCACGGATACGCATTCCCTGCCGGACGTAAAGGATTTCGGGTTCGAGGGCAAAGGCACCGAAAACCAATCCCATATGGATACCCGCCTGCCAGCCCAGTTTGTTTTTGATTTCGGTGTTATCCATCGACGTGGAAAAATCGACGATGTTCACACCGCCCATCGCGCCCCACTCCACTTTCAGACGCGGCCCCTGCGCCCGCACCGCACACGCGGAAAAGGCAAGCAACAAGGTCAGTACGATTTTATGACTCTTCATGGTTAATTATTTTCATTTCGGGAATCCCTGATCTTTTCGGATGTTGCGAAAACCGCAACGGGGATCGAAAAATTTTGAATTCTTAATTCTTAATTTTTGATTTTAGGTTCACGCTCGCCCACAGCAGGTAAAGCACGCAGGCAATCACGAACAGTGCCCCAAAACGGGCGTCGCCCGCAGTGCGGATGATCGCTCCGATCACCGGCCCGGAGACCGCACCGGCCGAGATAGCCAGAATCATCAGCCCCGCGACTTCGTTCGCCTGCCCGGGAGCGCTCTTGGTCGCCACGGCGTAGAGCGTAGCGAAGACGCAGGCCATTGCGAACCCCAGCAGCCCGACGGCGATGTAGACCGGCGTTTCGGCCTGCACGAAAAGCAGCACCACGCAGAGCGCCAGCGCACCCGCCATGTTCCAGGCCATGTATTTCACATCCGACATCCGCACCAGCACGTAGGCACCCACCAGCGTGCCGACGATCCGGCAGGCATAGAAACCCGTGGTCGTAAGGATCGAATCGGGTTGGTCGATGAGGCGTACCGAAAGAAATCCGATCCCCACGTCGGCAGCGATGAAGCAGGCGATACCCAACGTACAGAGCGCTACCGTACGGTTGCGAAGCAGCCGGAAGCAGTCGGAGAAACTGACGGCACGGGCACCCTTTTCCGGTTCGGCAACGGATGTCATCTGCAGCCACACGCCTCCCGCAATCGTCAGCAAGGCATAGATCGGCAGCAGCAGGCGCCACGAGCCGGTCGCCGCCACCAGTCCCGTGACGATCGGCGCCAGCAGCAGCAGCGACGTATTGCGGAAAATCTGGCCGACGGTCAGGTAACTGGTCATCCGCTCCGGAGGCACGATCGTCGCCAGCAACGGATTGATTGCCACCTGGATCGCCGTGTTACCGATGCCCAGCAGGCCGAATCCCAGGAAATACCACCCCAGTGCACAACCGTCTCCCGCAACGTAAGGCACGAGCAGTCCCGCCACCGTAAAGGCATAGCCGATCTGTGCGGTCGCCTTGCGTCCGATACGGTTCATCAGCGACGCAAGAGGCACGGACAGCAGCAGGAACCACAGAAACACCATCGTGGGCAGAAAACTCACGGCCGCTTGTTGCGAGGGCGCGAATTCGGTGGCGATACGGCCCGTGATCGGAGCCACGATGTCGCAAAACCCCATGATAAAAAAGCCCATCAACACGGGCATTAACAACCGTTTGTCAACCTTTTCGTTCCTCATTCCAAAAGAAAAAACCTTTATACATTTGGTCAAAGTTACGTTTTTTTCACAAAAACAAGACAGAACCGGGCGGTTTTTTACATCTGCGAACAAAGAACGGTACAAAAAAGCCGCACGATCTTCCGTTCGGCCCGGCAGGTAAAAATTCTTTCAAAAATGACACCGTCCCACCCGCATTTCGCGTTTTTTTCTTAATTTTGTCCACATCAATTCCCTGCCCATGTTTCTTGCGCTGTCACCCGTCACCCTGCCGCTGGAGGATCCCATCCTCAAGTTCATGCTGATCCTGGCGATCATCCTCGCGGCGCCGCTGTTGCTCAACAAGCTGCGGATTCCCTACCTGCTGGGGCTGATTATCGCCGGGGCTGTCATCGGGCCACACGGAATGAATCTCGTAATGCGCGACAGCAGCATCATCCTGTCGGGTACGGCAGGACTGCTCTATATCATGTTCCTCTCGGGACTGGAAATGGACATGAGCGACTTCAAACGCAACAGTTGGCGCAGCGTAGTTTTCGGGCTTTACACCTTTTCCATACCGATGATACTGGGCATCGTGGCCGGTTACTGCATCCTCGGCTTCTCGCTGCTCTCCTCGATCCTGCTGGCCGCGCTGTTCGCGTCGCAGACACTGATCGCCTACCCCATCATCAGCAGGCTGGGCATCACGCGCGACAAGGCCGTGGTGATCGCCGTAGGGGGTACGATCATCACCGACATCCTGGCGCTGCTGGTACTGACGATCGTGGTCGGCATTTCGACAGGCACCGCCGACGACATGTTCTGGTACCGGCTTTCGGCTTCGGTAATTCTCTGCATCATATTGATCATCACGCTTTTTCCGCTGATCGGACGCTGGTTCTTCAAACAGTGCAGCGACAACCTTTCGCAGTACATCTTCGTGCTGGTGATGGTTTTCCTCGGGGCGTTCCTCGCCCAGGCTGCGGGGCTGGAACCGATCATCGGGGCGTTTCTCGCGGGGCTGGGCATGAACCGTCTGATCCCGCGTACCTCGCCGCTGATGAATCGCATCGAATTCGTGGGCAACGCCATCTTCATCCCCTTCTTCCTGATCGGCGTGGGGATGCTGATCGACTACCGCGCCTTTTTCAAGACTTGGGAGACGATCGAAGTGAGTGCCGTGATGATCGTGCTCGTTACGGCGGGCAAATACGCCGCCGCAGCCCTGACACAGAAGACCTTCCGCCTCTCGCGTGACCAGCGCACGGTGATCTTCGGCCTGAGCAGCGCCCACGTCGCAGCGACGCTCGCGGCCGTGACGGTGGGTTACAACGTGATTCTCGGCGAAAATCCCGACGGAACGCCGATCCGCCTGCTCAACGAGAGTGTGCTCAACGGTACGATCCTGATGATCTTCGTCACCTGCACGATCGCAACATTCGCCGCACAGCGCGGAGCTCACAACATCGCCCTGAACGACATGAAGCCGGCCGAAGGGGAGAAACGCCCGGAGGAACGCATCCTGATCCCCGTGTCGAACGAGCACACGGTGGACGAGTTGGTCAACTTCAGTACGGCAATCAAATCACCGGGCCGCAGCACGGGATTCTACGCCCTGAACGCCATCGACAACAGAACCGGGAACGCGGGAGCGGCCAAACAGGCGCAGAAACTCCTCGACCGGGCCGTGACGACGGCTGCTGCGGGCGATCATCCGATGCAGGGGCTGCTGCGTTTCGATGTCAACGTCGTGAACGCCATCGCCAGCGTATTGCTCGAGCAAAATATTACCGACCTGATCATGGGACTGCACGCCGACCGCGACAAAGGACTGCTGCCGGGGTCTTTCCTGGGGAAAACGGCAGAGGGCGTACTTGGCCAAAGCAATGCCAATACACTGATTTACAAAGCCGAACAACCGATTGCCACCATACGGCGCCATCTGATCGTAGTTCCGGCGCAGGCGGAGAAGGAAGCAGGCTTTCCCCTATGGTTGAAAAAAATCCGCAACCTGACGCGCAACACCGGCGCCCGCACTATTTTCTACGCCACGGAAACTACCCAGGAATACCTGCGAAGCACGGGCGGGAAACGGCGTCTCGACGCCGAATTCGTCACCTTCGACGACTGGGACAACTTCCCGGGGCTGGCATATGAAATTCGAGCCAACGACTGTTTGTGGGTGGTGATGAGCCGCCGCGACCGCATCTCGTATCTGCCTGCAATGAGCCGCATGGCTCATTATCTCGGAACCTATTTCCGGGGTTACAGCCTGGTGCTGGTCTACCCCGAACAGGCCGGAGACACCGAAAAGAAATACCTTCTGTAACACCCGGACACATACAGCACCTCGGGCTGTCGGGCTTTTCACGGCTTTCGTTTGCTTTTACGCCCGGCTTGCACTTCTTTGCCTTCGGCTTAGATAGGCGGCGCCTCGGCAAAATGCAAACTTTCGTTTGCTTTTGCGCTCGGCTTGCACTATCTTTGCAAATCCAAAAGAAAAGATTATGAGTCTCGTAGCAATCGTAGGACGCCCGAACGTGGGCAAAAGTACGCTCTTCAACCGACTGGTAGGTCAGCGCCAGGCCATTGTGGACGCAACAGCCGGCACCACACGCGACCGCCACTACGGCAAAACGGACTGGAACGGCAGGGAGTTTTCAGTGATCGACACGGGCGGCTACACCGTCAATTCAGACGATATTTTCGAGGACGACATCCGGCGCCAGGTCATGCTGGCCATCGACGAAGCCGATGTGATTCTCTTTCTTGTCGAGGTAAAAACCGGCATTACCGACCTCGACGCGATGATGGCCGACATTCTGCGCCGGTCGTCGAAAAAAGTGATCCTGGTTTGCAACAAAGTGGACAACAACGACCAGATTTACTCCTCGCACGAATTTTACGGCCTCGGGTTGGGCGACCCCTATTGCATTTCGTCCATGTCGGGAAGCGGTACGGGCGAAATGATGGACGCCATTCTCGAAGCGCTGCCCGCAGACGCGGCGGCCGACGAAGAGGACGAACTGCCCCGCATCACCATCGTCGGGCGGCCCAACGTCGGAAAATCGTCGATGACCAACGCCCTGCTCGGGGAGGAACGCAACATCGTCACCTCCGTCGCCGGCACCACGCGCGATTCGATCCACACGCGCTACAACAAGTACGGGATGGATTTCTACCTCGTCGACACGGCAGGTATGCGCAAGAAGGGCAAAACGATGGAAGACCTCGAATTCTACTCGGTCATGCGCTCGATCCGGGCCATCGAAAATTCCGACGTCTGCATCCTGATGCTCGACGCGCAGCAGGGACTCGAATCGCAGGATCTCAACATTCACAACCTGATCGTCCGCAACCGCAAAGGATGCGTGATCGTAGTCAACAAATGGGACCTGATCGAAAAGGAGAACAATACGATGAAGGAATGGAAGGAATTCCTGATGAAAAAACTCGCTCCGTTCAACGACATTCCGATCATCTTCACCTCGGCAATCAACAAACAGCGTATCTTCGACGTACTGCAGACCGCCATCCGGGTCTATGAATCGCGCAAACGGCGCATCCCGACTTCCGAACTGAACGAAGTAATGCTGCCTCTGATCGAGAACTATCCGCCTCCCGCGACCAAAGGCAAATACATCAAGATCAAGTATGTCACGCAGCTGCCGACCCCCACGCCGCAGTTCGCGTTCTTCGTCAACCTGCCTCAGTATATCAAGGAGCCTTACCGCCGTTTTTTGGAGAACAACATCCGCGAACACTGGGATTTTTCGGGCGTGCCCCTGCAGATTTATTTCAGGCAGAAATAGGATTACCGCAGTTCTAAACCTAAAAATCGGTTTGGCACCCTGAAAATATGCAGTATAGCCCCCAAGCCTCTCCCGACCGGAGGGGCTTTTGTTTCAGTGCGGGATTCCGACATAAATTTCCGTACAGCCACAAGCCGGGTGAAAGCGCAACAAAAAACGGAAAGGTTTTACACGCGGCTTTTCCGGCACACCGCAGCGACTTATCTTTGCAGCATTCACGCGGTGCTCCTTCTGCATAGGGCTGCGCCATAAAATCAGGCATCATGCGAACGATCGATTACCTTGTGCTGCATTGCACGGCAACACCCGAAGGCCGCCCGGTCAGTGTCGCCGAAATCGACGGCTGGCACCGCGCACGCGGTTTCCGCAAAATCGGCTATCATTACGTCATCGCACTCGACGGCACCATTCACCGTGGCCGGGACGTTGCCGAACAGGGCGCCCATGTTGCCGGCCACAATGCCGACAGCATCGGGATTTGCTATGTCGGGGGTCTCGATACGGCCGGCCGGCCGAAGGACACCCGCACACCGGAGCAGAAAGCAGCGCTGACGTTGCTGCTCGGGCAAATGCGCAAGCAGTTTCCGGCATCCCGGATTCTCGGACATCGCGACTTTTCGCCGGACAGCAACGGCAACGGCATCGTGGAGCCTTCGGAATGGACAAAAGCCTGCCCTTGTTTCGACGCGGCAGCCGAATACTCCGATTTATAAATCGGTTTCCCAGAGGCATTCGATCCGCCTGAGGAAGTTTCGGTCCGAAACCGGCACCGGGCGGTGACTGACGATTTGAATATCCGATATTTTGTCGTATCTTTGAAGCAGACGATCGGGAGTGAATCTATCTGCCCGGAGATAAAACAACCGTTTACACGAAAACGAACGGCAACTTATGGCTGATTTCTACTACTTGCACGGCGGGAGCGCCTCTAGAATCCCGAAGCCGGAAAAGTTTTATGCTCGCCGGACAACCATCGCCCCGGGTTGCGACATTTTCTACAACGAAGGAACCATTTCGCATTATGCCCAAGGGAACGACAGCATCACGGTTCTGGGCTATGCTTTCGACTGCGAAACAACCTCCGGAGCGCTTTTGCCCGGCGGCTTGCCGGGAAGTTTCGACGGAAGCGAAAGGTCAATCGCTGCGCTGAAAAAACGACTGGCGGGACAATATCTGATTCTGCTGCGCAAAGGTCCCATACTTTACCTCTTTTCAGATTTCCTGCAAACCCGCAACATATACTACAACGCGGCGGAGCGCTCCGTCTCCTCTTCGTTCGGGATGATGCATTCCTCTACGGGCAATCGTTGCGATGAGTACAAAGCATTCGAATGGCTGGCCATGCGGCACTGTCTCTACCCGGCAGCACTGGGCTGCGGAACGCTCGATCCCGACATCCGGCGACTGCGGGCATTCGAATACCTGACCATCGACACCCGTACCGGGGCAATTGCAACCGGAGGGTTGCGTTTCGACGTAGATAACCGAAAAATCGCATCGCTGAAAAGCCTCAAGGAACAAACTCTCGCCACGCTTCGCCGCGCAATCCGTCATCCGGCCATCCAGGGCACAAAAGCATGGGCGACGGTCACCGGCGGATTCGACAGTCGCCTGACCGCCTCGCTGGTGCGGGAATACTACCCCGATCTGTATCTGCGGATCGCGGAATGGAAGGATGGAGATTCCCTCGACCGGACGATTGCCGCGCAGGTCGCCGAATCGATGGGACTTCCCCTGAACGTATTTTACTGCGACCCCGACACGCAGAGGGAAACGTTTTACCGCATGACCGACGGATTTTCGCCTCGGGAAAACGGCGTGATGACCGAACTCTTCCTCACGGCGAAAGCGGACGATATTGCCTTCGGAGGCGTTTTCGGCACGGAACTCTACACGGCATTCCCTCATTCTGCTCCGCAAGAGCTGGTGGCTGCTTACCTGTTCCGGGCAAGGAAGTATGTAAAAACGAACGAAGCCTACTACGAACGTTTCCGGCAAGCCTTGCACGACGAATTCGATGCGATACGCGAACATTACGCACTTCGGGAGGAAGAGCCGAGGGATCGGCTCCGCATTTTCCAACTGCTCGTCACGGGGGCGTTTTCGGCGCCTCAGATCGCAGCCGGCAACATCCGGGGCAGGCAGTATGAGGTATTCGGGACTTATCCCGTGATCGAAATCGGTTTGAAGATACCCTACAAATACCTGGGAAGCAGCTACACGCTGGGCCGTTTTTATCTGATTCCCAAAAGTCTGATGGCTGCTTTGAACAAACCGGTGAGCCGGATCGACACCACCCATTTTTGTCCGATGCGTCCGTTAGCCGCAGACACGCTGGTCTCCTACGTTCTGGGGCGTTTGCGCCGCAAACAGTTTTACAAACGACAGGCGCAACTCAGGCGAGGCAGGGAGCGGACGCTTTCGCTGACGACCGACACATTCAGCTATACGTCGAACGACTGGTTCGAAGGATTTCTGCGCACCTATTTTCCGGAAAAACAATAAGATTCATTTACGGCGAAGGCGGGTGAGATATTCGCCCGTTTTTCGCAGCAAGTCATACTCCCCGGTAAACTGAATGTAGAGGAATACGACACAAACCGTGGTCGCTCCTTTCAACATCAGCGACGGAATTTCTCCTGTCGGCACGGCAAAAGGTGACAGCAGGAAAAGGAGTCCCCCGACGATTGCCGACAACACCAGAGGAGAGGCAATTTGCTTCAAAAAGGGCATCATCCCCGTTTTGAAGAGGATACAGTACATGATTGAAAATGCCTGAAAAAAGTTGACTACGAAGGCCACCAGCAACACTCCCCCGACGGCTTCGAGCGTTCCGAACACAAAGAGACCCGTCAGCACGGCCGTCACGATGGCCACCGTGGAGAGAACCCCCGAAAGGAGCAGCAGGTGTGTGGAGCCGGACGACTGAAAAATCGAACCGGAGGTGGAGAGCACGATCTGAAATCCCACAGAGAGCGCCAGTATGCGGAACACGGGCACCGAAGCCTCCCACTGCGGCCCGAAGATGATGTAGATAAGCTCGTGTCCGGTGAAAAAGAGCAGTATCGAAAGCGGAAACCCCACAAATGCCAGAAAACGCACGATCCGGTTATAGTAAAAACTCATCTTCTGCAGATCGTCCTGCATCTGGCAGAAAATCGGATGCATGACCGGGGTAATGATATAAGGGATGTTCTGCAGGGGCATCTGCATGAGTTTGTACGATTTGTCGTAATAACCCAACGGTGCGGGACCCATGAATTTGTTGATGAGCAGTTTGTCCAGGTTCACCGAGAAATAATTAAAGACGTTGAACAGGAACTGATAGGAGGAGAAACTGCGGATCTTTTTCAGCGGCTCCCAGTCGAACTGCCGCAGACGCAAGGGAAGCGGCCGGGCGCGGTAACTGATGATGAATAGAAAGATACTCGACAGTACCGACTGAATCACAAGGGCATACAACCCGGCGCCGAACCATGCCGACAAGATGGCGATGCTGCCCGCCAGAAGTTGTACGGCCAGCGAACGCACTGCCAGATAACGGAATTTCTTCGCCTTGTACAGCAAGGCATTGGGCACCACATTGGCGCAGGCGAAGAAAAGCGAAACCGCAAGTATCTGGCACAATACGACGACAATCTCCGAATCGTAGAAGGCGGCGATACCCCACGAACTAAGGAAAAAAAGCAGGGCCAGACCGCCGCCGGTGAAAAGAGTGAACGAAAAGATCGACGCCACGTCGGCATCGGTGAGCCGGTTGTTCTGAATGACGGCAGGCCCTATGCCCACATCACCCAGAATCGTAAAAAACGTCACCAGCACGGTAATGGGCACGATCGTACCGAAATCGGACGGTGTCAGCAGACGCGAGAGCACGCCTGTGATGACGATGGAAATCACGATGCCCGTATATTTGGCTATCGCAGTATAAAATACGCCGGAGGCGAGTTGTTGCTTGATACCGGACATGCTCACTTTGTTCGAACTACAAAGATAAGGATTTATCCCTGCAATAAAGCCTGTGCGGACAAAATAATTCCACTGCCGCGCAGTTGGCGGTACCTGACCCCACAGCTGCAGCCCCACAGGCCGCGAAGGCCGCTTTCGCGGCATAACACACATCTGCCCGAATCGGCGGCTTCATACGGTTTTTCCTCCATGAAACGGCACAAAAAGGCGCAACCGCTTGTTTTTTCCGGGCGGTTGATTTACATTTGTCCAGAAGGTCGGTTAGGTTTTTCGCCGGAAATCCCCGGCGATAGAAATTATTTGTGTGAAACGTATGAAAAGATCACTTTTGTTCCTGCTTTGCGCCCTGTGCGCAGGTTTTGTCGGTTGCTCCGACTCCGGCAACAATGCGCCGGTGCCCAAACCCGCACCCGAACTGACGATTCGGCCCGACGCTCCGGTTGTTTTCGAGGCCGAAGGCGGGAGTGTGGTGATCGCCGTCGAAACCAATATGCCCGTTTGGCACGCCGCCTCCGACCAAAAATGGTGTATCGTCACCGAGGAAAAAGACCGGTTCACGGTCACGGCCGTCAGGAACCGAACCACCTCTCCGATGCCCCTGGCAACGGTAACCGTAGTAGCCGGAGCCGGTAACCGGGCAGTCAGCACGACCCTGAAAGTATCACAGGAAGCGGGCGAAGATCCGGCTACCGACCTTTGTGAACGAGGAACTTCGAACTGCTACCTGGTCACCGAAGCCGGACGGTATTCGTTCGATGCGACGGTGCGCGGCAACGGAGCTGCGACCGAGGGGCTTGCGGTCCCCGAACCGGTCGAAGGCACCTCTGCCGAACTGGTCTGGCAAACGGCCCCGGACATGGTAAAAAAGGTGGCACTGGTGAAGAATAAAGTCGAATTCACGCTCTCCGGCATTCGGGGCAATGCGCTGATTGCCGTAAAAGACGATGCCGGAGCGATTCTCTGGAGCTGGCACATCTGGTTCCCGGAGGCGGAAGTCACCTCGTTGGCTTCGGCTGCGAATTACCAGGTGATGAACATGAATCTCGGAGCGCTGGAAAACAAAGCCGGCGACGTCAAAAGCTACGGCATGCTCTATCAATGGGGCCGCAAGGATCCCTTCCCGGCGGCCGCAACCCTGACGGGTACAACCTCGACGGTGGGCGCGCCCCTCTACGATGCCGATGGCGGGAAAGTTGCCGTTTCCCACTCCTCCTGGTCGGACACGAAAGCCAACAATCTGACATACGCGACTGCCAATCCGACCGTCTGCATCTCGAACATGGCCCAGTTCGCCGCATCGCGCGACTGGCTGCAAGCAGACCGGAGCGACAACGCCCTGTGGGGCAATCCCGACGGGGACAGGAAAGACGCGGAGAACAACCTGCCGAACAAAGGGGCCAAATCGTTCTACGATCCCTGCCCCGTCGGCTGGCGGGTGCCTCCAGCCGACGTCTTTCGCAGTTTCACGGCTTCGGGCGGCTATGCCTGGGTTATTTCCGAATTCAACATCGCCGACACGAGCGGCGACGGAGCACTCTCGATCGACGACTACGACTACGGATGGACATTCAACCTCAGTCCGACCGTCTCTTCCTACTTTGCCGGTGCGGCCCGTTACGACGGCTCTTACGCCATGCTTATGGGTAGCATGAGCGGAATGTGGGGCTCTTACTGGGGTAACTCGCCCTACCCGACCGACATGTTCACCGGAGGAGCCTACGCCGTGCTTTCGTTCCAGATCAGGGACATGAACGGCGCAGAGATGATTACGGCCTCGCCCATCGGGGGCGGCGCACGTGCTGACGCCTACTCGGTACGCTGCATACGGGAATAAAAACGGGCAGACAACCAAGCGGGCGGACAAC
>DBFWKV010000041.1:0-75410 GCA_048465795.1 Alistipes sp. | reverse complement strand
TCGTCGGCCTCGTCCAGCACCAGGAAGCGCACCTTATCCAGTTTGAGCGTACCCCGGCGGATGTGGTCGAGCACCCGCCCGGGCGTACCGACGACGATATCCACGCCGCGCGAAAGTCGGCGCAGCTGCTCGCTCATCGCGGCGCCTCCGTAGATGGCCGTGATCGAGAGCCGCCGCTCGTGGTTGAAACTCAGCAGCTCCTCGGCTGCCTGCAGCGCCAGCTCGCGCGTCGGCACGAGGATGATCGACTGCACCCCGTCCTTCGAAGGCTCGATCTGCTGGAGGATCGGAAGCCCGAAAGCCGCCGTTTTGCCGGTACCGGTCTGGGATTGGGCGATGATGTCGTTTTCGCCCGAAAGCAGGCGGGGGATGGTGAGGCGCTGGATGGAGGTGGGTATTTCGAATCCTTTGGCGCGGACGGCCGCGAGCATCTGCTCGCTGAGTCCCAATGTGCTGAAATCAGCTTCGTTCGTCATATATCTGTATTTGAAGGGACAAAGGTACGACAAATTATTGGATATTTCGGTGGAAAATCACTATCTTCGCAAAGTTATTCACGCAGCGCCGCACCCGTGTGCGGCCAATCCGCAACCGATGCCATGAGCCACCGTATTCTGCTGGTCGACGACGAAGCCGACATTCTCGAATTCGTGAAATACAACCTTTCCCGCGAAGGGTACGAAGTCTACACGGCACAGGACGGTGCCGAGGCACTGCGCATCGCGGCGGAAGTACACCCCCACCTGATCCTGCTCGACCGGCTGATGCCCGTCATGGACGGGGCACAGACCTGCCGTGCCATCCGCGAAAACCCCGAACTGCGGGACACGATGGTGGTCTTCCTCTCGGCGCTGGGCGAGGAGGAGCAGCAACTCGCCGGGTTCGGCGTGGGTGCGGACGACTACCTGGTGAAGCCCATCAAGATGAAGCTGCTCGTCAGCCGCGTGCAGGCCATCCTCAAGCGCATCGACAGCCGGACCGAACCGCAGCACTCCGCAGGGCCGGAGATCGACATCGACCGCGACCGCTACACGGTGCGCATCGCAGGCCGCGAGCTGGCGCTTCCCCGCAAGGAGTTCGCCCTGCTGGCCCTGCTGCACTCCGCCCCCGGAAAGCTCTTTTCACGCGAAGATATCTATTCGAAGGTTTGGGGCAGCGAAGTGGTCGTAGGCGACCGCACGATCGACGTACATATCCGGAAACTGCGCCAGAAGATCGGCGACCGGCACATCGTTACCGTAAAGGGCGTGGGATACAAGTTCGAACCTTAATAAAGTGAAAGGGGAAAGGGGAAAAGGGAAAAGTTCTTTTCCGGATCATCATCGTATCAAGAGGTCGCAAAGGCGGTAGGCATGGTGATCGGAACAATACACAATTCATAATTCATAATCAGCCTGTGCAGTCAGGACACAAGGAGAGATACATCTTCACAGTTCATCATTAACCTTTTCTGGGATCGACACCTTTCACTTTTCACCTTTCACTTTTCACTTAAATAAGATGGACAGCAATAAAAAATATCGCCGTATCGTCGTCAAGGCGGGCAGCAACGTGCTGACGCGCGACGACGGGCGGCCCGACACCACACGCATTTCGGCCCTCGTCGACCAGATCGCCCGGCTGCACCGCGCGGGCACGGAGGTGATCCTCGTCTCGTCGGGCGCCGTGGCTTCGGGCCGCAGCGTGCTGGGACAAAGCGCCGGGAAACTCGACTCCGTTTCAGCCCGGCAGCTCTTCTCGGCCGTGGGCCAGGTCAAGCTGCTGAATCGTTATTACGACCTCTTTCAGGAATACGGCATCGTCTGCGGACAGGTGCTCACCACCAAAGAGAGCCTTTCCACGCGTCGCCAGTACCTCAACCAGCGCAACTGTATGGAGACGATGCTCGCGGGCGGCGTACTGCCGATCGTCAACGAAAACGACACGATTTCGGTCACGGAGCTGATGTTCACCGACAACGATGAACTTTCGGGACTGGTGGCCGCCATGATGAACGCACAGGCGCTCGTCATCCTGAGCAACATCGACGGCATCTACGACGGGTCGCCCTCCGACCCCGCATCGCAGGTGATCCGCCGCGTAGCTCCGGGCCGCGACCTCACGCAATACATTGACCCGTCACGTTCGTCGCGGGGAAGGGGCGGCATGGCAACCAAAAGCCGCGTGGCGTCGCGCGCGGCTGCCGAAGGCATCGAAGTCATGATCGCCAACGGCCGCCGCGACGACATCCTTACCGACCTCATCCTGGAGGGGCGTGACGTGGTCTGCACGCGCTTCGAAGCCTCGCCGCACGGGGCTTCGGGCGTCAAGAAATGGATCGCAAGCAGCGAAGGGTTCGCCAAAGGAGCGCTGCGCATCGATGCCGGGGCTGCCGAAGCCGTCCGGGCAAGCAAGGCGGCCAGCATCCTGGCCGTGGGCGTTGTGGAGGTCGAAGGCGAATTCGAACGCGACGACCTGGTACGCATCCTCGCGCCCGACGGCACGCAACTGGCCGTGGGACGCATCGCGTGCGACAGCGCCACCGCCCGCCGCAACCGGGGCCGCAAGGGACTCAGACCCCTCGTTCACTGCGACTATCTTTACCTCGAATAAAAGAATCACTTTTTTCCGGCATCGAATGCGAGCATCACTCCCCATCAGAGGGCTTTTTCTCCCGACAGCTCGGCACAACCCCGATAAATTCGGCTCCGTTCCCGTCTGCTATATCGATTTAGCATGCTGCGGAGTCTCCGTGTTTTCTTCGCCCGGCAAAGTCCGCATTCGGTGCACCCGGGGTCCCCGCTCTCAGAAAACAGGAAGCCTGCTGCGCCGTCTTTTCCTCCTGGCGGCTCGGCAAAGCCCGAACAAGTTCCGGCTCTGCCCTCTCCTGCTGCGTCGGTTCAATTTTCAACTTTCAACTTAATCCCCCTGCGGGGGCTTGACTTTGCTCCCGCTCGGCATAGCCCGAACAAGTTCGGCTCTGCCCTCGCTTACCCGCAAAGTTCAACTTTCAACTGATTCAAATGGAATATCAACCTCTCTTTGAAGCGGCCCGCGAAGCCGGAACAATCCTCTCCCAAACAGATAAGCAACGGCTCGGAGCCGCGTTGCTGCGGGCAGCCAGTCTGCTGCGTACGCACACGGGGGAACTGCTCGCGGCCAACGCCCGCGACCTGGACGCCATGCCGACCTCATCGCCTCTCTGCGACCGCCTGCGCCTCACGGCCGAACGAATCGCAGCCATCGCATCCGACATGGAGTCGGTGGCGCGGCTCCCTTCACCGCAGGGCGAAACGATCGAAGAACGGACGCGGCCCAACGGCATGACCATCCGCAAAGTGCGGGTGCCGTTCGGTGTGGTGGGCATGGTCTGCGAAGCGCGGCCCAACGTCACCGCCGACATCTTCGCCCTCTGCATCAAGACGGGCAACGCCTGCGTGCTGAAAGGCGGCAGCGACGCCCGCCGCTCCAACGAAGCGATCGCCGTGCTGCTCGGCGAAGCCCTCCGCGCGGAAGGTCTCCCCGAGGCCGCCTTCACGCTGCTGCCCTCCGACCGCGAAGCCGTCACGGCGCTGCTGAATGCCCGGGGATATGTCGACGTGGTAATCCCGCGCGGCGGGGCGGGACTGATCCGTTTCGTGCGCGAAAACGCCCGCATCCCGGTGATCGAAACCGGAGCGGGGATCGTCCACACCTATTTCGACCGGGAGGGCGACCTCGAAAAAGGCCGGGCCGTCGTCTGCAACGCCAAAACGCGGCGTGTGAGCGTCTGCAACGCGCTCGACTGTCTCGTCGTTCACCGCGACCGCCTCGCCGACCTTTCTGCCCTCTGCGGCCCGCTTGCCGAACGCCATGTCACGCTCTATGCCGACACGGACGCTTTCGATCACCTCGCAGGGCACTACCCCGCCGAGCTGCTGGAGCACGCTTCGGAGGAGCATTTCGGCACAGAGTTCCTCGACTACAAAATGGCTGTAAAAACAGTCGGTTCGCTCGACGAAGCGCTGGCCCATATCGCCCGCTACTCGTCGCGCCACAGCGAAGCGATCGTTACGGAAAACGACCGGACCGCAGCGCAGTTCACCCGCGCGGTCGACGCGGCGTGCGTTTACGTCAATGTTTCGACCGCCTTCACCGACGGCGGGCAGTTCGGATTCGGCGCCGAAGTCGGCATTTCAACCCAGAAGCTCCATGCACGCGGCCCGATGGGGCTGCCCGAACTGACGACTTACAAGTACGTCGTTACGGGCGACGGGCAAACTCGGCAGCCATGAAACATTTTTCGACCGCCGGGCCTGAAAAAACGACCTAAAGACGACGGATCGTAACTTTTTTTTCTGTAAATTTGCATATTCGTAAAAAAGAACCTATATTTATCTTATGATCCGTGAATTGATTGCCGTCGCCGCAGGAGGAGCGCTCGGAAGTGCGGCCCGTTACCTGCTTTCGGGCATCGTGCTGGCGGGACATACGCTTTGCGGGTTCCCGGCGGGAACGTTCGCGGTCAACGCCATAGGGTCGCTGGCGATCGGTTTCCTGCTGCAAACGACGCTTTCGCCGGCCGCAGCATGGCTGCTGGTGGTCGGATTCTGCGGAGGCTTTACCACCTTCTCGACCTTTTCGGCGGACGCCGTGCGGCTGCTGCGGGCGGGAAGTTACGGCCCCGCGCTGCTGTACATCTTCCTGAGTGTTGCGGTCTGCATGGCCTGCACCGCATTGGGGATGTGGCTCGGGGCACAGGTAAGGAATTGAAAACTTAAAAATAAATACATTATGGTAATTTTAGTATTGAACTGCGGTTCGTCGTCGATCAAATATCAGGTGATCGACATGGAACCGACGGCAAGCACGCTGCTCGCCAAAGGCCTCGTGGAGCGCATCGGTCTTCCGGAAGGCGACCTCACGCACAAACCCGTGGGCAAGGACAAATTCGAGCTGCACCAACCCATACCCGACCACACGACCGGTATCAAGTTGGTATTGGACGCCCTCACCGACCCCGCACACGGCGTGATCCGCTCGCTGGACGAGGTGAAAGCCGTCGGCCACCGCGTGGCGCACGGCGGCGAATTTTTCCCGGAAAGCTGCATTGTGACGGACGAAGTGAAGGAGAAGATCCGCTCGCTGTTCGAGATCGCCCCGCTGCACAACCCCGCCAACCTCGAAGGCGTGCTTTCGATCGAAAAGGTTTTGCCGGGCGTAAAGCAGGTGACGGTGTTCGACACCTCGTTCCACCAGACGATTCCGGCGGTCAACTACCGCTTTGCCCTGCCCCACGCCTACTATGAGAAGTACCGCGTGCGCAAATACGGTTTTCACGGCACCAGCCACAAATTCGTGGCGAAGGTCGGAGCCGAAATGACCGGTCTCGATCTCGGCAACTCGAAGATCATCACCTGCCACATCGGCAACGGCGGTTCGGTAACGGCCGTTCTCAACGGCAAATCCTACGACACGTCGATGGGCTTCTCGCCCGTGGACGGGCTGGTGATGGGCACGCGCTGCGGCAACGTCGATCCCAGCGCCGTCACCTTCATCGGTGAAAAGGAGGGAATGTCCTACGCCGAGCTGAACGCCATGATGAACAAAAAGTCGGGCGTATACGGCCTTACGGACTTGTCGAGCGACATGCGCGACATCGACCGCGCCTACGACGAGGGGAACGAGCGGGCGATTCTGGCGCGCGATATGTACTACGGACGTATTAAGAAGTTCATCGGGGAGTACGCGGCCGAAATGGGCGGCGTCGACCTGATCGTCTTCACGGGCGGCGTGGGCGAAAATTCGCAGGAGATGCGCGAGACGGTCTGCTCGGGGCTGGAATTCATGGGCGTCGAGTTCGACCGCGAAGCCAATAAGGGCGCGCGCGGCGTGGATAAAATCCTCTCGGCACCCGGCTCGAAAGTCAAGGTGGCGGTCATCGCCACCAACGAAGAGTTGGTGATCGCCACGGACACGTACAATCTGGTAAAATAAACGGTTAAAATCAACAGATACATGATTCAGCATCTTACGGACATCGTCGAAGAGGCGAGAAAGAAAGGTAAAAAACGGCTGGCCGTGGCTTACGGCCAGGATTCGCATACGCTCGAAGCGGTGTACGAAGCCTACAAGGAGGGGCTTGTGGAGCCGACGCTCTACGGTGACAAAGAGGTTATCCGGCAGGTTTGCGAGGAGAACGGCATCGACATCAAGGCGTTCAACATCGTCGACGAACCCAGCGACGTGAAGTGCGTGCAGCAGGCCGTCGGGGCGGTGGTCGCCGGCAATGCCGACGTCCTGATGAAGGGACTGGTGTCGACCGACAAGTACATGCGCGGCATTCTCAACAAAGACGCGGGGCTTTTCCCGCCGAAGGGCGTGCTGACCCACGTCTCGATCGTCGAAATGCCCTGCTACCACAAACTGCTCGTCATCTCCGACGTGGCGGTGATACCCCAGCCCGACTTCAAGCAGAAGATGAAGCAGATCGGCTACCTGTCGCAAACGGCCAAACTGCTGGGCATCGAAACGCCGAAAATCGCCTGCATCGCCCCCTCGGAGCAGGTGCTGCCCAACGTGATCTCCTCGACCGAGGGCGCGCTGCTGGCCAAGATGGGCGATCGCGGCCAGTTGGGCAACGTCATCGTCGACGGGCCTCTGTCGCTCGACGTGGCGCTCTACAAGGAGGTGGCCGAGCACAAGAAGGTCAAAGGTTCATCCGTGGCGGGCGATCCCGACTGCCTGCTGTTCCCCAACCTGGAATCGGCGAACGTCTTCTTCAAGTGCACCACCCACCTCTGCAACGGTGAACTGGCCGCGATGGTGATGGGTACCAAAGTCCCCTGCGTACTCACCTCACGCGGAGACACCAGCCGGACGAAGCTCTTCTCCATCGCCCTGGCTTGCCTGGCGGTGAAATAAGCACCGCCGAGTGGCCGCCGGCACCTCCGGCAATCGGGAAAACCCGTCGTCGGAGCGAAAAAAGTCGGAATGCGCCGCATGTAGCAAACAACGCAACCTAACCAACCTAACAACATTTTATGGGCTTCAAGATTTTGGCTATAAATCCGGGCTCAACATCCACGAAGGTCGCCCTCTATGACGAGGAGCGGCCTTTGCTGGATCTGACCCTGCGACACACCTCCCAACAGGTGTCTCGCTTCTCCAATGTGATCGACCAGTTGGACTGGCGCCGGGGGATGATCCTCACGGCCCTCGCGGAGCAGGGATTCGACCTCGGAGCGTTGGACGCCGTGATCGGTCGCGGCGGCCTTGTGAAACCCATTCCCGCCGGCGTCTACGAAGTGAACGAGGCGATGCGGAGCGATCTTCGAAATGCCACGATGGAACACGCCTCCAACCTCGGCGGGCTGCTGGCCGCCGAAATCGCCGCGATGGCGGGGGTCAAAGCCTACATTGCCGACCCCGTCGTAGTGGACGAACTGGACGATGTCGCGCGTCTGAGCGGCCTGCCCGAATGTCCGCGACGTTCGATCTTCCACGCCCTCAACCAGAAGGCCACGGCCCGTCTGCACTGCGACCGCACGGGCATCGTCTACGAACAGGCCAACCTCATCGTGGCGCACCTCGGCGGCGGCATCTCGGTCGCCGCCCACCGGAAAGGACGGGTCGTCGATGTGAACAACGCCCTCGACGGCGACGGCCCCTTCGCACCCGAACGCGCCGGGTCGATCCCGGCGGGCGAGTTGGCCGACCTCTGTTTCTCGGGACGGTACACGCGCCATGACATCCAGCAGATGCTGGCCGGAAAAGGAGGACTGGTAGCTCACCTCGGAACCAACTCGTTCATGGCGGTGATGGAGCGCATCGAGAAGGGGGATAAAAAAGCACAGTTGGTGGCCGATGCCATGTGCTACGGGATTTCGAAGCAGATCGGGGCAATGGCCGCAGCCCTCGCCGGACGGGTGGACGCGGTAATTCTCACGGGCGGCATCACCTACAACGCGCCGGTGGTCGATGCCATCCGCGAACGCTGCGCCTTCATCGCTCCGATCGCCGTGTACCCGGGAGAAAACGAACTGGAATCATTGGTAACCAATGCGCTGGTCGTGCTGCGCGGTGTGATAACCCCCAAAGAATACGCTTAGGAATTCAGCGTTCCAACTGTGCTTTGACGATCCCCACCACCTCGCGGTAGGCTTCGAGCCGGAACAGGGCCGAAAAGCCCCAATAGACGAGCGTACCCACAAGCACTTTCACACAAAGTCGCAATAGCGGCTCCGGGCCGAGCAGACCGCCCACACCCATTACGGCGGCATACATGGCGGCGGCAACCAGCGCCACGGGCAGTTGCGTACGCACGAAGCGGTAGAGCGTCAGTGTGGTAAAACGGGTCGTAGCGAGAAAATTGATGACCATTTCGCAGAACGCGATCGCCACCAGACCCCACACCACAGCCGTCACGCTGTGGGGAATCGTCACCACGAAAATTGCCGTCATGACGATCTTTTTAGCCACCTCCAGCCGCACGATGATCTTCCCGTCGCTGCGCACTTTCAGGATATTATAGGCCACCATCGCCACCGGGTAAAAAAGCCCCGTGAGGCAAACCACCTCGAAGAGGGGCACCGTCGGCATCCACTTCTCACCCAGGAAAACGGCGAAAAACTCGCCTGCCGTGGCAATCAGCCCCGCCACAACGGGAAACATCGCATAGGCGACGACCATCACGACCTGCCGGTAACTCTCGGCGAGTTTGGCGGGTTGGTCGCCGATGCGCGACAACGCCGGAAACGTCACACCCTGCACCGCCTGCATGGTCGAGGCGACGGGCAGATCCTTCAACTTCTGCGCCTGGTCATAGTAGCCCAACACGCTCGACGGGTAGAGTTTGCCCAGAAAGAACTGCGGGATTTTATTGTACAGCGCCGAAATCAGGTCGGTGGCCATCAGGCTGAGGCTGTACGGTGCCATCCGACGCAACGCACCCCGGTCACGGGCGGCAGTCGGCCGCCAGTCGCTGTACCACCAGAGCAGCCCCGTACGCACGGCCATTGCCGCGACCCGCTGCCCCACGAAACTCCAAAGGCCGCAGCCCGCGACGGCAAGCCCGATGGCTACCAGTCCGCTCACCGCCGACGAGGCGAAGACCACCTTCGACATCAGGGCAAAACGCAGCTGGCGGGTGAACATCGTGTTCTGGATCACACACAGGGCGTTGATCGGCAGCAACAGAAAAAAAACAGGCGCCACGACCGAAATGTCCGGCATTCCGTAAAAACGGGCTACCAACGGCGACAGCGCCGTCAACAGCACATAGAGCACAAGCGAAGCCGCAATATTGAACAGGAAAACCGCCTTGTACTCACCCGGCGCAGGGTCCGCACGACGGATCAGCGCCTGCGAGAAACCGCTGTCCACGACGATCAGGGCCACAGTCGAGAGGGCCGTGAGGATACCCCACGCTCCCAACACCGACGGCAACAGGTGGCGTAGGATGATGATACTCACCCCGGCCTGCAGCAGCATCGTGCCAATTTTTTCGCCGATGCTCCACGCCATGCTCCGCGCGACCTTATCTTTGAGTTCGTTCTTCAACTCCGGTTTTCTTGAGTCGTGGTTTCCGCCACACGGTCATAAGTCGGCACGCAGGACACTGACGATCAACATTTATTCGCAGCAATATCGGCATTACGGCGACGGACATTGGCCACGCTGGCCAGTTCGACGTACGATGCGCCGCCGTCAGGCCCGAAACTGCCGCCCACAATCGCCAGCAAATCTTCGTCTTTCAACTTGCAATACTGGTCGAGAAACTCCAGGGCATCGACCAGAAAATGGTACTTGTCACCCAGCTCCTGGTTCCGGAGGATCGGCACCACACCGTAGGAAAGGGCCAGGATACGCTGTGCATGACGCTGATAGCACACGGCCATTACGGTCTTTTGGCCGCGAAAAGCCGCCAGGTAACGGCCCGTGCGGCCTGTCTTGGTGTCGAGCACCACGTATTTGATGGGCAGGTTGGTCGAAGCGCGTACCGCAGAGCGGGCCAGCTGGGCCGTGATTTCGTGGTTCACCGACACCATGTCCATATCGATCATCGGTTTGAAATGCTCCTCGTCGCGCTCGATTTCGCGGGCGATACGGGCCATCGTCTCGACCGACTCCACCGGGAAGTCGCCCATCGCGGTCTCGTCGCTCAGCATCACGGCGTCCACACGCTCGTAGATTGCACTGGCCACGTCGCTCACCTCGGCGCGCGTCGGACGCGGCGACTTGACCATTGAATAGAGCATTTGCGTGGCGATAATCACGGGACGCTTGGCGGCGATACACTTTTCGACGATGCGGCGCTGCGTATTGGGAATCGCCTCGGCGGGCAACTCCACACCCAGGTCGCCTCGGGCCACCATGATGCCGTACGATGCCTCGATGATCTCGTCGATGTGGTCCAGCCCCTCCTGGTTTTCGATCTTCGAGATAATTTTGATCGGACTGTTGCGGGCGTCGAGAATATCCTGCACAGCCTTCACGTCCTTTGCTCCGCGCACGAAGGAATGCGCGATGAAGTCCACCTCGTTCTGCACGGCCCACTCGATGAAACGGCGGTCCTTATCGGTCACCGAAGGCAGGCAGATCGACACGCCGGGAACGTTGACGCTCTTGCGCGAACGCAGGCTGCCGCCCACAGTGAACTCGCAGATCAGCTCCTCGTCGCTCTTCTCCTTCACCCGGATTTCCAGCTCGCCGTCGGCGATCAGCATCCGCGCCCCGACGGGAATATCCTGCACGATCGAGGGCACGTTCATGTAAACCACCTTGCGCGTGGTGAGGTCATCGCCTTTCGAGCCGCGCACGCTCACCACGTCGCCCGGACGGTAGTTGATGCTGTTGCCGTATTCGTCGGCGATGGTCGTCACCCGGATTTCGGGACCTTTCGTGTCGATCATGATCGGAATGGCGGGATTCACGCGGTGCACCGTCTCGACGATGCGCGTGGCGCCCTCCTCCGTCACATGCGCCGAATTGACGCGCACCACATCCATACCGGCGTCGAAAAGGTCTTTGACGAACTCCTCCGTGCAGCGAAAGTCGGACATCGTGGCCACGACTTTGGTTTTTTTCATTCTATACATATCGTATCGATTTGATTATACATATTTATTCGGCGGCACGAGCCAGCAGCGCACGCACGCCCAGTTCATAAGAGAGCAACCCGAAGCCCATGACCGACCCCACGACCACGGGAGCCAGCAGCGAGACGCGGCGGAACTCCTCGCGGGCCAGAATCGACGAGATATGCACCTCGACGACCGGAACCCCGACGGCCGAAACCGCATCGCGCAGCGCCACCGACGTGTGGGTATAGCCGCCGGCATTGAGCACCACGCCGTTGTACGTTCCGTCGGCCTGCTGCACGGCGTCGATCAGTTCGCCCTCGATGTTGGACTGGAAGTAACCGAACTCCACGCCGGGGAAACGCCCGCCCAGTGCGGCGAGATACTCGCCGAACGTTTCGGTGCCGTAGACACCCGGATCGCGCCGCCCCTGCAGATTGAGGTTCGGGCCGTTCAGAATCAATATTTTCATCGTCTCTTTTCTATTCGTGGGAGGGTTTTCGAAACCTCGTATCGCCCGCAGCCTGTCGGAAGCGAAAGTTCATTTTTCGCAAAGATAGTCAATTTCGGGAAATTTTGGTAACTTTGTCTCCCTGTCATTACGATCATGGACTATACAGATACATTGTTACAAGCTATCGTCCTCCCGGGAACCTCCGTATATCCGGATAAAGCGGTAGTAATTCACGCCCGGGCCGGAAAATTGCGCTTGACATCGGATTTCGCGGAAACAACGGGCAATCCGTATGCCAACACCTGTCTGTCCGGCCGGCGCGGATCATCCGGGTGCGCCGTCCACGCGTCGACCGCATCGCAAATCGCTCTGCGGAGCAGATAACAGCACCAAAAATCATGACCGAATTCGGATTGATCGACCATATCCGCGACCTGTTCGCTCCGCTTCCGGACAACGGGTTCGAAGGCATCGGCGACGACTGCGCCGTACTGCCCGTCAGTGACGGAGAATCGTTGCTGTTCACTTCCGACCTGCTGGCCGAAGGGGTGCATTTTCTCAGAGCCGCAACTTCGGCACGCGAACTGGGCGGCAAAGCGCTCGCCGTAAACCTCAGCGACGTCGCCGCAATGGGAGGCCGCCCCGTGGCCACCCTGCTGTCGCTCGCCCTGCCGCCCGACGCCACCGGCGACTGGGCCTCGGAATTTCTGGAGGGCTACCGCGCGCTGTCCGAACGCTACGGCGTCGCGCTCGTCGGCGGCGACACCACCGCGTCCGAATCGGGCATCGTCGTCAACGTCACGGCCATCGGCCGCGCGGCGAACGGACATATCAAACGTCGCGGCGACGCGCGCCCCGGCGACACGATCCTCACGGGCGGCGTGCTGGGAGAGTCGGCGGCGGGACTGCGCGACATGCTGGAGGGAAGCTGCGACACGCCGTTGGCGGCCATACACCGCAATCCCGAGCCGCAGGTCGAAGAGGGCGTCTGGCTCGGGGGCCGGAGGGAAGTGCATGCGATGATGGACCTTTCGGACGGGCTGGCTTCGGACATCCGGCACATCCTGGAACGTTCGGGCGTGGGCGCCCGGATCGATCTGGAGTGCATCCCCACCCCGGTCGATGTCCGCACCGCCGTGTGCGGGGGCGAAGACTACAAACTGCTGCTGACGGCCGACTCGTCGCAGGTCGCATCGCTCTGCACCGATTTCCGCGACCGCTTCGGCACGGAACTCTATCCCGTCGGTCGGATCACCTCCCTGCCCGGTCTGGTCTGGCTGCGCGACGGCATTCCCCAGTCGCTCGACTGGCAGGGATTCAGCCACTATTAAATTGAAAAAGCAGCCTTTGCAGGCTGCTTTCATGGTCGATATCCGATTTTTACCTCTTCAATTCTTGATGATATACACGTGCTCGTCGCGTCGTTGCATGTGGTAATGTTCCCGGGCATAGGCCTCCAGATAATCGTCATAACGCAACTGTTCGATCAGCGTACTGTCTTCGGCGATCCGCGCCCGATAGTAGTCGCGCTTGTCTTCGAGGGCCGCGATTTCGCGCTTGATCCCCACGGCATGCAACAGGTTGCGCCCCACGACGAAGATCGTGAAGACCACGATGATCGCCGTAGTGACGATCCAGAACCGTTTGCCCAATTCGAATCGCATCAGGGTATGTGCATGTATTTATGGGTCTGGATCGAAATGTTCCACTTCGGATGCGCTTTGGCATACTCCACCAGCACCGGCATGATCCGTTCGGCCACGCTCCACTCGGGCTGCAGATAAAGCAAACAATTTTCATTTGCTTTCGAGGCATTGTACTCCGCCCACTCCAGGTCGGCTTCGCTTTCGACAATTACCTTCAACTCGTGCGCCCGGGCATAGGCCTCCTCCAGAGGGGGCTGGCGGCGTTTGGGCGAAAGGCACACCCAGTCGAAACGTCCGCTGAAGGGATGCGAACCCGAAGTCTCAAGAAAGATCTCCAGACCCCGCTCCCGCAAGGCTCCTGTAAGCGGCTCCAAAGGATAGAGAAGAGGTTCTCCTCCCGTGATGACGATCGCCTGCGCAGGACAGGCCGTGGCACGGTCGACGATGGTCTGCACGTCCACCGGCGGATAAAGGCGCGGATTCCAGGTATTTTTGGCATCGCACCAACTGCATCCCACGTCGCATCCGCCCAGGCGGATAAAATAGGCGGGCTTTCCGGCATGGAATCCCTCGCCCTGGATGGTATAAAAATCTTCGACGAGCGGAAGTTTCCGCCCGCCGTCGAGTACTTCGTTGCGTTGCGTTCCCGTCATTACTCCGTAACCACGTAAATGTCCTTCAAGTTGCGGCCCAACTGGTCGTAGTCAAGGCCGTAGCCCACGATAAATTCGTTGCCGATCTCCATCGCCTTGTATGCGATGGGAATCTGCTTGCGGTAGGAACCCGGCTTGAAGAAGAGCGTACAGACGGCAATACTCGCCGGCCGCATCGCCTCCAGTTCACGCACCATATGCTCGATGCTTTCACCCGTATCGACGATATCCTCGACGATGATGACATGGCGGCCTTCGATGCTGTGGTTCAACCCGATCAGGCACTTCACCTCGCCCGTGGTGCAGGTTCCTTCGTACGAAGCCAGCTTCACGAACGACAACTCGCTGTTGAACTCGATTTTTTTGATCAGGTCGCTCATGAACATGAACGAACCGTTCAGCACGCCCACGAACAGCGGCGTCTGCTTGTCTTTATAATCGTTGTTGATCCGCTCGGCAACAGCAGCCACCGCCTCGTCGATCTGAGCGGCGGGGATCATCACGCGGAATCGTTTGTCGTGAAGTTTTACGACATCTTCCATATCGGTTTCGGGTTTTTGTTATATTTTTGCAAAAATAACGATTTGCATCCAGAAACCCGCGCTTTTCACAAAATAATTTCCCGCCCGATGAAACTTTGGAACCGATTGCACGAACTCAGTGCTCAGGAGAAACTCATGATCGTCGTCGTGGCGATGCTGCTTCTGATGATCCTCACCCGTTGGAGTTACATCTCCCATACCGCCGCAGAAGCATTCAAACGGCGATTCGTCCCGGTTGAGGAACACGTGGACACACCCTCCACAGACGATTCCGGACACGCGCAGGAACAATAAGCCGGGCAGTATCCCCACTCGGGAGGCGATACCCGCCAGGCATTACGCCTGAAAACAATCCGCCCGGGCACTTCTTCGGGCGCGGGGCGGCAAACGATCGCCGGGATTTTTCCCGCACACCTTGCGGGCCGGCTCCTGGCTTTAAAAGACAAAAACAGTGTCTCATTCCCGGATGGACCTGGGTTTGAGGACATGGCTCCATGCGAGTTGGAAAAAAGCGCTCCAAACACCTTCACGGTAGACGATCCGGTGTTTCCACCGATTTTCGCGCCATCGCCGGTATTTGAATCCCACGACTGCGGGAAGGGAACTTTTTGCGGGCATTTTTTGCGCGAATGCGGGATGCAAAATCTCTTCGGTCACACGTCTTTCGAGTGCGGAATCCCTTCCGAACGGCGGCACCAGCGCGGGATCAAGCCCCAGCAGGTCGATCGAAATCGCATTCAGGCAATACAGGAAACGGTGCATGTTCATCTCCCGCGCCACAGCATCGAGCGCCGCCCAATCGATCTGTCCGGAATACGTGCGCACAAACAAAGCCCAGTCTGCAACATGCCTCAGTCCGATCTCGGCCGCCGCAAAGTGCCCTGCGGCATGACGGAGCAGAAACAGGGCATTGAACTGCACGGGCGGCAGAAAGACTTGTTCCCCGCCGACACTTTGCGTCTCACCCGGTTCCTGTACCAGCCGGCGCAGCGAATTTTCGAGTATCCGGTTTGAACGGTGGGAATGGACGTTCAGAAAATCATAGTGATTTTCCACCATCACGCCATCGATCACAAATACCGTGTGGTGATGTTTGTCTTCGTCGATGGTCACCCCCTTTTCCCGGCGCAGCGCCGCATCGGCCTGCCGCTGGTGACCATACAGCCAGATGTCGATGTCCCCGCACGGCCGGTGTTCGGGCACCGGATAACAGAGGCTCAGGCCATATCCTTTCAGGAGCATCATCGGGAAGCCTTGTCTGCGGTAAAATGCCGCAAGTTTGGCGATCAGTGCCTTCTGTCGTGCATAGTTCTGCTCGATAAGCCCGACATTGCAACCCCACCGAAGTTTCAGCTCCCGTTCCGGAAGCTGCCCGGGAGCGATAATCCCCTCTGCGGCCAATCGCAGCAACCCGTCCCAAGCGACTGCCAGCACTCCCTGCGCCGAAGCCTGCGCATACACGGCAGGCCAGTCGTACGGTCCCTGCTGCGGAAGCAGCGCCAAATCCGGTCGCCCCGCTCCGCCGGTCGCTTCGTCGGCCAATCCCGCCCGCAAGAGGACGCAAAGCATCCGGTCCGTACGATCCATTACGCAAGCAGGTCTTCGGGAGCAAGCGGTGTATAAGGCCCGTCCTTCACCTCCAGTATTACGGCCGGTTCGAGCACCTCGACCGTATGCCACTGTCCCCGGGGAATATGAACCCCGTAATTTCCCAGAAGGGGGTTCAACTCGAAACGCCGGATCTGCGCGCCCCGGTCGTCATAAAACAAAACGTCGATGCGTCCGCGCAGCAGCACGTAGGTCTCAGCCGTGTGCCGGTGTCGGTGGACGGGCAGTACGGTACCCGGTTCGAGCGCGTTGAGCAAGCGCTGCGCCCCCGAATCGAGCCTGTCATGCAGGTTGTAGTTCATACGGAGCCTCTCGCTCTTTCGCGCTTCGGCAGAAACCGTGTCGAGCAATTTATCGTCGATAATCATACATCTATTGATTTTGCATTTTCAGATATGCTGCATGAAGGTGATAATATTTCCGTTTAAAGAGCACGTAGCACACGCTCAGCACGACAATGACTCCTCCGAAATAGATCCATTCATCGACCGGCAGGCAGATCGCTCCGAACGATATGAGCAACTGCAGTGCCATGTAAAACGCCGATACGGCGACATGAGGGATTTTGAGTTCGTTGGCCATGAGTTGATAGGCGTGTTTGCGGTGCGCCTTGAAGATATTTTCCCGGAGCAGCAAACGGTGGCAGATCGTAAGCACCGAATCGACCCCGTAGACCGCCAGAAAGACGAGGTACCACAACTCTCCGCTGCGCAGGATCAGCGAGCCTAACAGAAACAGCAGGATGAAAGCTATCGACACGGAGCCGACGTCACCGGCGAAACAACGGGCACGCGGACGGAAATTGAAATAACAAAAGACACCCACACTGAGCAGCGTAACCCAGATCAAGGGGCTTCCGACAAACGGCGTGCGGGCATTGACCGCCGCGAGGGGAATCAGTACGGCCAACGAATAACCGCCCGTGATCCCGTTGATCCCGTCCATGAAATTGTAGGCGTTGATGATCCCCGTGCAGACGATCCATGCCGGGAGGAGGTACCACCACGCTCCCGCTTCGAACAGTCCCAACTGATAGAACATCAGCAGCATGGCTGCAAAATGGATCGCAATCCGGATTTTGTTCGGTACCGAACGGATGTCATCGGCGAAACTGACTCCGGCGATAAGCGTCAGTCCGGCCAGAAACCAGGGATAGGGAAATCCCCATACGGCCGACCAGGCCCACGCCCCGACCAGAAAAATAACGCCTCCGCCCCGGATCGTCGTGTGCGTATGCGAACTGCGGATATTGGGCCGGTCGACGATGCCCAGACGGGAGGCCAGCCGGAAGTACAGCAACTCCGACAGGAAAAGCAGTATGGCAATGAGAATGAATGCGTACATATCTTTAAGCCCGGTAGATTTTGGTTTCGATTTCCCGCCAGATCAGCTCCTGCTCGAAATTTTCGAGTACGAAGCGCCTTCCCGCCTCCCCGTGATTCCGGCACAGGGCGGGATCGTTCATATAGGCGCGGATCGCCCGGGAAAGCGATTCGGCCGTCGTTTCGACATACACACCCGTTTTCCCGTCCACGATGGCATCGCGGCTGCCGGTATGCGAGGTGGTCGCTACGGGCAGACGCATGGACGAGGCTTCGAGGATCGAGGTGCCGAACCCCTCCCGGTGCGTACACAATACCAACATATCCATCAGCGCGTAATAGCAGGCCATGTCGGACTCCACAAGACCCGTACAGACGATGCCGGGATGTTCGCGGATTGTCCGCACAGTCGCCTCGGGCAGCGGATCCCTCTCTTCGAGCGGTCCCACCAGAAGCAGTCTCGTCCCCGGATTTTCGCAGTTCACCGCCCGGAAGGCATCGACCAGTTCGACAATCCCCTTATCCTTCACCAAACGGCCCGTATAACCGATGACAAACGCATCGGAAGGCAGTGCAAGCCTTTGCCGCAGTGCCTCCCGCTTTGCGGGATCGACGCGGTCGGGGTCGAACGTTCCCCGGGCATCCACACCGTTGCAGGAGCCGATATGCAGGAGTGTCATTTTCGATTTTCGGGTCAGGCGGTCAGCCAGGCTGCGCTCGACCAGGTAGGGACTCACGCACACGACCTGCGTGGCGAAGAGCGAAGCGATGCGCTCGGCATTCACCAGTATAAAGCGTTTAAGTCCGGTACTGGTTTCGTAAACCAATCCGTGCCGGAAGAAAACCCGCCTGGGTACTCCGGCAAAAAAGGCGGCGATCATCGACAGCAGCCCCCCTTTGGGCGTGTGTCCGCACACGATGTCGAACCGTTCACGGCGGATGTAGCCGAACAACCGGCGCACGGCTTTCAAATCGCTCAGCACCGAAAATTTGCGGTCGATGCGGATTTCCGTAGTCTTGCAACCGTGTTTCGCGGCAAAAGGCGTCAGTTTTTCCGAAGGGCTGCAACTGAGATGAATCTCATAGCCCTTTCGGGTGAAATAGGACAACTGATCCCCGAAAAAGAACGGAATCGAAAAATAGACGCAGACGACATTCAGAATCTTAGGCATGTTCGGTTTATTTGGCCCGTTTGATCAACTTCCGGTAAGCCCATCGCATGAACCGACCGGCATAGCTCATGCCCCGGTAGAGGTATTTGCGTACAGGAAAAAGTTCCCCGGTTTGCCGCACGAGGTAGGCGGCCGTGATCCGGTCGCCGGTTTTGTAGAGATAAGAGAGGTAGCAACGGATCAGGGGTTCGTTGGCCGTCTTTTCCGCCAGCAAGGTGTCCGCCACGATCTTTCCGAACTCGGAGCGCTCCGTATAGTAAAGTTCGGGAAAGCGCACCGTCACCTGCCCCCGGTGCACCCGCATGGCTACGAGCCGGTCGGCAATGCAGTGGAACGAGGCGCCGTGCAGCATGAACCGCACCCAACACTCCACGTCCTGCACGTATTTGAACGGCCGGAACCCGCCGAAGCGCGCAAACAGCGACCGGTTGATAAGCAGGGTGCAGCCGTTGATATTGAGTCGCGAACCGTAAAAGGCGAGAAAAAATTCCCTGCCCGTAAAAGTGCCCGCAAGAGGGGTGTCGGGATGAAAGATCGGTTTCCCGTCCTTGTCGATCAGACGGTCGGCACAATAGACGACCGCCGACTCCCGGCTGGCGACATCCTGCAAAACCTCCACCTCCCGGGCCACCTTTTCCGGCATGTAAAGATCGTCGTGGCTCAGCCAGGAAAACCACTCCCCGGCCATTTGCCCGATGCCGTAGTTCAGGGCGGAGGAGACCCCTCCGTTAGGCTGGGCGAAATAGCGGATCTTATCGCCATAAGACAGCGCGACGCGCTCGGTAGCTCCGTCGTCCGACGAGCCGTCGTTCACGACCAGCACCTCGATGTTGGGATAAGTCTGTCCCAGCGCCGAATCGATCGCCTGCGCCAGGTAATTGGCTCCGTTGTAAACCGGTATGACGATGCTGACCAACGGGGTATAAGCCGGCGCGTTACTCCTGCCAAACGGTTCTCCTGACATAATCCGTATATGAAATGATGATCCGCACCACTTTCTGCGAGACATTGGGCATCGAGTAGTCCGCCACAGGACGGAAGTTCCGTTCTTCGGGAGGAAGTGTTTGCAACTGCAGTTCGGCCAGGGCTTGCATGACCCGCTCGGGATTGAGTCCCACCATCATTACCGATGCCTCCTCCATTGCCTCCGGACGTTCGTGGGCCTGGCGGATATTCAGCGCCCGGAAGTTGAGGATCGACGACTCCTCGGAGATCGTTCCCGAATCGGACAGCACGGCATTGGCATTGATCTGCAACTGGTTGTAATCGCTCAGGCTCATGGGTTTCATCAGGCGTACAAGCGGATCGAACTCGATGTTTTTCTGCTCGATCATCTTGCGCGTGCGGGGATGGCAGGAGAAGATCAACGGATAACCGTAGGTGGCGGCTACGGTATTGAGCACCGTAACCAGGTTGCGGAAGTTCCGCTCCGAAGAGATATTCTCCTCTCGGTGGGCCGAGACCACGAAATAGCGGCCTTTCTCCAGCCCGAGTTTTTCGAGAATGTCCGACCTGCGGATTTTGGGCAGGTAGCGGTTCAGCACTTCGTACATCGGACTGCCCGTTTTAATCACCCGGTCGGGATGCAGTCCCTCCGAGAGCAGATACTCGCGGGCAATGTCCGAGTAACAGAGGTTGATGTCCGAAATGTGGTCCACGATCTTGCGGTTCGACTCTTCGGGCACACGCTGGTCGAAACAACGGTTTCCCGCCTCCATGTGGAAGATAGGGATATGGCGTTTTTTGGCCGCTATGGCGCACAAACACGAGTTCGTATCGCCCAGCACCAGGAAGGCGTCGGGCCGTTCGCATTCGAGTACCGGATCGATATTGATCAGGATCTGTCCCGCCGTGGTGGTCGCATTGCCGCCTGCGGCGTTGAGGAAATGGTCGGGCTTACGAAGTCCCAGGTCTTCGAAGAAGACTTCGTTGAGTTCGTAATCGTAATTCTGTCCCGTATGGACGAGCACGTGCTCGATAGCGGGTGAGTCGTCCAACGCCTGAAGTACGCAGGCCAGCCGAATGATTTCGGGACGGGTGCCGACGACCGTCAGCACTTTCAATCGTTTCATATTCTGCATGATTACTTTACGATATAATTTTCCGCAGGATCGACGGGTTCGAAGAACGTGTCGCCGTCTTCGGGATCGTAACATTCGTTGATCCAGAACTGCGTGTACAATTCTTCGTCACCGATGTTTGTGATATTGTGGGTGTACCAGACGGGCATGTCCACATAGGCGGGTTCGCGCCCGTCGAGGTAGAAATCGAGCACCTCCCCGGTTCCGATCCTGCGCAACTGGATGCGCGCCCGGCCCCGGATGACGGTAAAGCGTTCGATCTTGCGCGTGTGGAAATGGTTGCCACGGGTGATCCCCGGAACGGTAGTCGAGAAGGAGACCTGTCCGCCCACGCCCAATCGGATCGTCTCCACGAACACGCCCCTCGGATCGGCGTGCGGGACGAGTTTGACGGGAAAGTGTGCCTGCGCATCGATATAGCAGCGAAACGTGTTGAACAGATTCACCTCGTTCGTATCCTTCAGCGCGGGAATGATGCCCCGGTCGAAGTATTGCTCTTTGTAAGTTTCGAACAGGTGCAGGATCTCCGTCACGTTCTTCTCGAAATCGTGGGGCACCGCATCGCGTTCGATCCGGGGGGCAGCCGACGCGGCCGCACCGTCGATCCGGGAGAGGATATGCCGCACGAGCGACCCCACATAGATCAGTTTTACGGGTGCATCCTGCAAGACCTCGGGGCGCTCCCCGTGCGTGAGTTTATAGGCGAATGTGGCGATGAACGAATTGTAGTTCGGCCGCCCGAAAGGCCCGTAGACGTTCGGGACGACCATGCCGGTAAAGTTCGCGCCGTTCTCCGACGCCCACTCCTCCAGCATGGCCCGGCCTTCGCGCTTCGAACGGCCGTACTCATTGTCCCGCTCCTCCTGCGTCGAAGAGGAAAAGAGCACGTGCGGGGCGACCCCTTCGGCCTTCATCGCCGCAATCAGGTCGCCGACGAGTTTCAGGTTGGTGCGGTAAAGCACCTGCGGATCGGGATGGCGGTTCATTGCGGCGAGATGCACGATCACGTCGCATTGCCGGACGAACGCGCGCAAAGCCCGCTCCGACTCGAAAAAAGCGTCTTCGAAGGGAATGCGCTCGTATTTTTCCGGCGACAGGCCCAGCGTGTTGAACAGATGCGTACCGACAAATCCGGGCTGCCCCGTAATTCCTATGCGTAGCATGTTGTGAAAGGTTTGAAAGGTTGCGGCCCGGGGGCCGCGAAACTGAAATCTGTCCGGACAGCCGCTCCGGACGGGCGGGATAACCGGATTACTCCGAGCGGATGTCGCGCGCTTTGGCGCGTTCGATCATCCCGAGATCCTCCTGAATGAACCGCAGCCGCAGCAGCTGTTCCTTCATGCCCTCCACGTCCAGGCGGCGCGTGTTGTGGGAATGGTAATCTTCGATGCGCGAGACATCCTCGCTGCCCTCGGTGAAGAATTTGTCGTAGTTCAGGTCGCGCGTATCGCACGGAATACGGTAATAGTCGCCCATATCGACCGCTTTGGCCATCTCCTCGCGCGTAACGAGCGTCTCGTAGAGCTTTTCGCCGTGGCGCGTTCCGATGACTTTCACCTCCGTCCGGCCATACTTCGGATCGACCTTCGCGTAAATCTCCTTGAGCGCGGCGGCGAGGGTGTCGAGCGTGGCGGCCGGAGCCTTCTGCACGAACAAATCTCCGTTATGGCCGTGTTCGAACGCATAGAGTACCAGATCCACCGCATCGTCGAGCGTCATCATAAAGCGCGTCATGTTCGGATCGGTGATCGTGATCGGCTTGCCGTCGATCATCTGTTCGACCCACAGGGGAATGACCGAACCCCGGCTTGCCATCACGTTGCCGTAGCGTGTGCAGCAGATCGTCGTAGGAGCATCCTCCCCCAATTCCCGTCCTTTGGCGATTGCGACCTTCTCCATAAGAGCCTTCGAAATGCCCATCGCGTTGATCGGATATGCCGCCTTGTCGGTGGAAAGGACGACCACGTTCTTCACACCGTGTTCGATCGCCGAATCCAGCACGTTGCCCGTTCCCAGTACGTTCGTTCGGGCGGCCTCCATCGGGAAAAACTCGCACGAAGGCACCTGTTTGAGCGCGGCGGCGGCGAAGACGTAGTCAACGCCGCGCATGGCAATATCCACCGAAGACTTGTCGCGGACATTGCCGATATAGAATTTCACCTTCGGATCCTGAAGCGAATGGCGCATGTCGTCCTGCTTCTTCTCATCACGCGAGAAAATTCGGATCTCCTTGATGTCGGTCGATAAAAACCGGCGCAACACCGCATTGCCGAACGAACCCGTTCCGCCCGTAATCAGGAGTACTTTTCCTGTAAATAATCCCATAAGTCAAAAATTTTATAGTTTCGATAATTCTGTCAACTGAAGCAAAGTCCGGTATTTATCCGAACTGGGAATCCCGCGAAAACAGGGGGGGGGAAATTTCCCCCAATTTTCGAACCGGTAGAGCGAAGTCTCCGGATTCTCTTCGAAATACCGGTTCAGCATCGCCTCATATTCGGCATTGGTGATTTCCCGGATTTTCTTCGCCGAACGGATAGCGGCCGGACTGCCGGCAATGATGCCCCCTTCCGCCATTTCCGGAACGTCGTAGTTCTTATTGAGCAGCGAGTTGGATCCGACGACGGCATAATCCGGCGTATGGGTTCCGTGCATGATCGTCGTGCGGTTGCCGATCCAATTGTATTTTCCGATACGGACAGGACTGCTCGCACGCCGTACCGAACCATCTTCGCAATTTACCATATAATGGAAGTTGGTATCGATGATCTGGGATTCGAAGCCGATCCCGGAAAAATCGTCGATGAAAATCCGTTTCGAGCAGCATATTTTCACGTTGGAACCCACGATAATACGATTCCCCAACTCCAGACAGGCACCCGGAGCCAGCCGGAAAATATAATTCACATACGCCTTGGCCGCGCCGTGAAAGGTGATGGACGCCCGAGACGGCAGGCAGATCAGACCCCGGTTGCGTCCACTGAATAGATCCACGTTGATTCCCAGCCTGATCATCCCGCGCTTCACATCGCCCACAATACGCACTTCGCCGTCCAGGCTGATGAACGATACTTTTCCGTAAATATAGACCGGCAGCCGCCTGGCTTGGGCGAAAGGCATCGTCCGGAAATTGAAGTAAAGCGTTTTCAGCCAATTCACACGCTTGTCCTCGTGTTCGAACCCGAATAATTTTCTTACGACACGCAGCACGCTGCGCTGTAAGAAATTCATTTTAGCATAGTCCATACTTTTAATTGTTTTTCGCGCCTTTTATCCGGGGTAAATATCTCACGATCATCATGATAACATCCAGTTTGAAAAGAAATGACAACGCCAGATAAACCATCGCACCCACCGCGAACTGAATCACAAGACACAGGAATTTCGAAACGACGATATCCGACAGGAGGCTGGCGCAAAATCCCGCTATAACCGCTGCGACCAGAGTGGGGCCGACATCCTTTATTTGGCGCAGCAAACCGTAGCCTACAATCCGGCCGGTCGGGATGGTGCTGATAAAGCTGGCAATAATCATTGAGACGCTGTATCCCCAAACCATCCGGTAAATACCGAAAGGGATGCACCCCAACAAAATAACCGTCATGACCCCCTTTTTTATCAGGTCGTATTTCAGGTGGAGGTCACTGCGTCCGACACTGCAAATGGCAATCTGGTTCACCTGGTTGACCGCATAAAAGAAATATCCTACGCAGACGATTTGTAAAAAAGGGATACTCGGCGCCCACGTTTCTCCGTACAGAAAAAGAATCAGGGGCTTCGCCAGTACGATCATCATCGTCAGCAGGAAGAAAATACCGTAACTGCTGTAAACGATCGCCTGACGGAATTTACTCCGTATCTGGTCGGGCTGATCCTGGCACGACGAGAGCGCCGGCATCAGCACCTGGCCCAGCGAATTGGCCAGGTTGTCGATGGCCAGTGCCGGCAACGCCTGTCCCCGGTTATAATACCCGAGTTGTGTACTGGAATACTTTTTACCGATGATCACCGAAAGAATATTATTGTAAACGGCGGTTAGCAAACTCACCGTCATGAACCGGGAACTGAAACCGAACAATTTGCGAAAACGCTCATACGAAAATTCCCAGGTCGGCCGCCAGCCGATCGTCAGCCAGAACATGACCGTCGTGGCAAATGCCGCCGACAACTGTGAAAAAACCAGACTCCACAGGCCCCAGCCGGTCAGGGCCATCGTAATGCCGACGGCGCCGTTTATGACCGTTGCCGTAAAAGTAATCTTGAAACTCTTCTTGAACAGCATCCGCCGCGACAGCAGGGCCGTTTGCACGCCGTTGCACGCCGAGAAGATCAGAATCAGGGCCTGCACCCTCAACAGGGGGGCAACGATCGGCGTATGATAGAATTCGGCGATATAGGGTGCACCGGCGAACAGCAGGACATACAGCGAGAGGGCAATGGCCAGGTTGGAATAAAATGCGGTCGCCAGATCCAGTTGATCGACCTCCTTTTTCTGAATGACGGCACTGACGAAGCCGCTGTCGGTCAACAGCGAAGCAATCACCAGAAAAAAGGCATTCAACGCGACGGTACCGAAATCGCTCGGCAACAGGATACGGGCCAGGACGATCGACACGCCGAACTGTATCAACTGGTTGCCGAATTTCTCGGCATACCTCCAGATGACACAGAACAGAATCTGCTTAGATAAAACGTCCATAGCTCCTGATTATTCCGTTTATTTTGCGCCGGCTCCAAGTATTTCCCGCACCATCGGTTCGGGAGTATTGTCCCAATACAGGGATGTAAGCTCCCACGAATTCTCCGCCGCAAGGGGGGGGGGTCATCTGTTCCAGAAACTTTCGCAGCAACGGCAGATTCCGGTCAACCGGCAGCCGCTCGTCGATCAACAGCGCATACGGATAACGTCTCAGGTAAGGATTCGACGCGTCGTCGTCGGACTTATAAAAACTGACGATCGGACGTTTGGCGGATATGTATTCGAAGATTTTACACGGAATCGCGCACGGATAGTTGTTTCCGAAATTCACCAGCACATCCGCACTCCGCTGTATTCCGGCAATTTGCTCATAGGGCACTTTCCCGTGTCTGCGAATCGTCAACGGTGCGGCCTGCTCCAGTTTTTTTGCGATTTCCTCCGACACGTTTCCATATACATCCACCGATATGCCGGAATTCCCGCCCTCCTGCCGCAGCAGTTCGATCATATAGGAAGGGTCTGCCGTCTGCGAAGACATAAAGCCCGTGAATACGAACCGCAAACCATTCTCCGGGGTTGAGTTACCGTCTTTTCGATCGGTTTCCGACACCAGGGGAATATCCATGTATTTCATTTTATCCCGGAACTCGTCGTATCGTGGTGCCGCATAATAAGCCGCATGCGACCGCATCGGACAAATCGTATCGGCATATTTGAACAGCAGGCGCTCCCAGCGCCCGATCGAATGGCGGGCGATCCGTTTGCTGTTGAAGATCGTAGGAATGATACTGCCCGAAACGGCATCCAGCGTATAGAGGATATGGCGGATCGCAGGGCGTCGCTTTTTGAGCAGGCAGCCGGCAAGCGAGGCTTCCAGCGATTTGTACACCGAAACCACAACCACCTGCCGGTCGTCTCCGTAACGGTCGATCTGGCGAATGGCCTCCCGGTAGTAGCGACGCACGGCAACCGGCGACAACAAGGGCCAGAAAAAGGCATAGAACAGGCTTTTCATCCGCCAGAGCACGATCAACGACAGAGCGAGCCATTTGCGGGGATTCGCATTGTGATAACATTGCCACCGGTTCAGGAGACTGGGAGGCAGATAAACGGCTTCACAGGTTCCGAAATCGACCTGCGACGCCTGCCCGAATTTGTTTTTCAACGTGATAACCGAGGGTTTTTCACCTTTGGCAGCAAGCCTGTCCGCAATCTTCGAGACACAGATGGCGTTCGGAGAGGCTGCCGGGAAGTAGCTGTCGGTTAAAAAAATAATTTTCATGGTTCAAGGGGTAATTTTTGACCGTTGGCTATAAACTGCGGGAGAATTTGCGCCGCAGCACGAACGACCAGAAAAAAACCGGCGTATGCTTCAAAGCCCACAACATCAGGCGGTTCATTCCCATCTGCGGATTGCGCATGTATTCCTCGTACGAATCGAGGATCGCATCGACCGTCTGTCGGGCCAGCATTCCTCCGGGATCCAGCGCTTTATTCGATTGCAGACAGGCCAGAACGTAAAACTGTTTGGAGCAGAGTACGCGCTGCTGCCGGTCGTACAACTCGGGCACATTCGTTTCAAGAAAGTCGCATATATTTTTCTGAACGGTCACCAGCGCCAGTTTATTGAGGTTAAACCGGGAGGTCATCGTACTGCCGGGCCGGATGAAATAATAGTATTTCGCAGTCGAATCCGCCACGATCTTCCGGGCGCGCCACACGGCTTTGTAAACGAATTCGTCGTCCTCATAGGCACGCACTTCGCTGAATCTCAATCCTCGGATTGCGGTGGTGCGGAACAGTTTGGAACATACGCTCGTATTTAAAAAAGCAGCCTGTCCTTTCGCCAGTTCGGACAGTGCCTCCCGGTTGGAGTAGGTTTTTTCCAGAGGCACTTCCGACACGTCCGTCCCGGATTCTTCCCCGCTTACGGTATGCCAGCCGACCTGTACGATGTCTGCCTGCCGTTCGTACATTTTTCCAACCATAAACGCATACATGTCCGGTGCTATCCAGTCATCGGGATCGACAAAACCGATATACTCGCCCCGGGCAATGTCGAGGGCGGCATTCCGGGCGCTGCCCTGGCCGCCGTTGGACTTATGCAGGACGGTCACCCTCGCGTCACTGCCGGCATACCGCCGGCAGATGTCCGGGCTGTCATCCGTCGAACCGTCGTCAACCAGGATAATCTCCAGATTGCGATACGATTGCCGCAGCAGGCTCCGCATACAGCGCTCCAGCCACTGCGACATGTTGTACACGGGGACGATAACGGACACTAAGGGAGTCGATTCCATACGGGTGCTAAAGTGCGTTGATGATTTTTTTCCAGGGCAGACTGGCAATGACGATTTCGGGCTGCCAACTTGCAATACCGTTATTAACGGGTACTCCGGGAACATAATACTCGTCTTTTGCCGTATCCCCCGTGGGTTGGCTGTATCTCAGATAGGCTTTGGTAAGGGGGGGGGTGTTCAAGGCCAGAAATCCGGCACGTACGTCTTCCGTCGTCCACTCGTTCTCGGTTAACAGAAAAAACAGCTTGTCATACCGAATACGGGAACAACGTTTCTCCCATTTTCGGCGCGCTTCCTCCTCCGATTTATAATGCGAGAAAAAAATTTCGACGTCGTCCACGATCCCGATCGGATAGTTGCCGAAATTCTGCGCATTCTTACGCTCTTCGTAGTGGCGGGATTCATGAATATCGGCCAGAAATCTGAGCGGTGCCGTGAAATAATGCCGGGGATTTTGCATCAGTTTCAGATAATCCGGGGGCTGAATACCCAAACCGGCCGTCGGCGAGCAATAAGTCACTCCGAAATACTGGTAGACATATCCTCCCGTACAGTTGTTGGAAATGATCGAAAATTCGGACGTTTTTAGTCCGATACGCCTGTAACCCTTGAGCAGGACGATGAATTTACGGTAGAAGGGTTTTAAAAACTGTTTGATTTTATTTCGCATAACCGTCGACTATTTCGGTTGCCCTTACAACATATTTTTCCGAACCGTTGTCGCTGATCTTCCGGGCGGGGACGCCGCCCACCGTGATATTGGGTTCGGTGATGTCTTTTACCACGACCGCGTTGGCGCCGATGCTTACCCCGTCGGCCACGGTGATGCGTCCCAGCACTTTGGCGCCGGAACCGATAAAAACCCGGTCGCCGATGACCGGAACGTCATCCGGGCCGTCCGTGGCTCCTATGGTTACGGTCTCGTGGATACGGCAGTCCTTGCCGATGCGGGCATGCTGGTTGATTGTCAGCGCACCGTAATGGGCGATCGACAATCCCGGACCGCATGTATTGAAACCGATCGAAAAGCCCAGTTTCTGGCTCAGAACGACATACCGCCATTTGTAATATTTGCTTGCGAGCAGCCAAAACAGGCGGGGGGGGGCCGAGCGTTTGGTGTTTTCGATATACTCGCATTTGCGCAGCAAACGCTCGAACTTCCAGATCACGTCGTGCTTATAACGCGGACGGGCATAGGTTATCCCCAATGCAACCTTGTCGCATTCGAGGTAATAAAGATAATCGCTCTTCGACCGGATCATACCTGTGATTACTTAAAAATTATCCGCCGGAGGCGGGATTCCACTTTACGACAGAAATCGACAACGGGATTCCATCCCAGGATTTTCGAAACCCGCTTCAGGTAGCCGTTGTCGGGCAAAATGCAGGACGGATGGCGCAATGTAGCGGGCATTTCCCAGGTTTTCATATAGAAAATCCGTTGTATCTGCCGGGGGAAATGCCGCAGCGTAGCCGTGCCGTGCGTGGCGTCGGCCGTCATACCGATATTGTTCAGCATATTTTTCGCGGGAACAATCGCCAGTTGATGATTGAACAGGCGGCCCACGTCCACCACCGCTTCGAAAGACACAATTTTGTTCTCTTGCAAAATCGATTTACGCTGTCTGTTGAGGCGCCGCAGTTCGGACTTCGCGACATGAGGTTCGGCAAACTGCCGCCTGAACAACTTGACGGCATACTCGTCTTTGAGCAGCGCCAGTCGTTCGTCCCGTTCCTCCCAGCAGCGTTTCCACATGGCCCAGCAGCCAGACATCGTGCCCGTATAAGCGAAGAAGTAGTCGTTGGGGCACGGCCACCTTTCGGCAAGGTTGAACGAGGAGATCATGTATATGCGCGTATCGTCCCGGTATTTCTCCAGCATCTGTTTGGCAAAGGAGAAAAAAGACAGGGAAGGCACGGCATCGTCCTCGAGCATCACCATGTACTCTTCCTTTTCGAACACCCATTTCAATCCCCGGTACACGTTCGGGTCACAGCCGTAATTGACATCGGAATAAGCCTGGTGCACTTCGCACTCCCAGTCGATGTGGGAAGCGATCTCGCGGCAGGCGTTGATCTTCTCCACATCCGACGGACGATCCGGTCGCGGCCCGTCCTGACACAGGTATAACTTGCTGGGACGCGCCTCCCGCACCCGTTCGAACACCTGGCGGAACGTGTCGGGACGTATGAAAAAGATCATCAGTACGGGCAGATCGACCAAAGACGGTTTTTTACTCATGATATGGTTGGTTAAACAGTAACTCGATTTTCGACATGCGTTCCGCGAGCGAGAAAACCCCGCTGCGCTGCTCCGCCTGTTTCCGGTAGCGGGCATATACCCCGGGATCGGTCAGCAACGCTGACATTCCCCGGTACAGCCCCTCTTCCGAGTTGGGAACGATCAGGCCGTATTCCGAATCGCCCAGGATTTCTCTCATGCCGGCGCAATCCGTCGTCACGACGGGGATGCCCAGTACGATCGCTTCCGTCACCACGGTGCTGAACCCTTCGGTCAGCGACGAGCAGACGAAAGCGTCGGCACGGCCCATGTATTTGTAGGGATTTTTTTGGAATCCCAATAAATGAACAACTTCCTGCAGCCCGTTCTCCCGAATGAAGGTTTCCAGGTTCTCCCGCTCTTCGCCCTCGCCCAGAATCCATACCCGGAAAGGCACGGGACAGGTTTCGAGCAGCCGCTTGCAGACATGCAGCAACCGCAGATAGGATTTCTGTCCCGTCAGCCGACCGACCGAGACAAACGTAAACCGGCCCGTGTCTTCCGACACCGCACCACCCTCTTCGTTTTTCAGGGCTTTTATCGCAGCGACATCGACGGGGTTATACACGACCGCAAGGGGGGGGGAAATTCGCCGAACAATTTTACAAAACCTTCCTTTGCCGATTCCGACACACAGAAAACCCGGTCGTACTTCGCGTAGCAGGCGGCATGCTCCCGGATCGATCCGAATACCTTTTCATGGCCGTAGCAGACCGACAGGTCGATATGCACCCATGCGTACTTCCGGGCGTTGGATTTACGGCCTGCGGCCAGCAGTTTGGTCGGCACTCCCTCCAGAAAAGCCACTTCGTAATCATAATCGCCGGCAATCCCCCACCGGTATGTCCAGGCGGGAGGGATGACGAAATTGATCAGATAAGTCCATACCTTGCCAACGAACGGTATCTTGATGCGGTTCAGCGACCTGTATTTTACATGCGACGCCAACGACTTGCGGTGAATCCCCGTGTCGATGACCGTCTGCACCGTAACCCGGTACTTGTCGGGCGGCAGGTTGTTCACCAGATCGGTCAGCACCTTTTCCGCTCCGCCACCGCCGAGGGTATTGATGAGAAACAAAATTTTCGTCATTTATACAAAAAGATAAAACATGGTTTCATCCCGGGAAACCCGGTAGAGGAACAGCAGGATACATGCCGTGACGACCGCCCAATAAATCAGCGTCCGGTAGCTTCTGTTCCGCACGGAAGTTATATACTCCCCGAGCAGCACGTATGTGTAAGGCATGAAGTACAGGGTTACCCGTTCGGCCGTGCGGCTGACCAGGCGTATTCCCCAGAGAACAAAACTGATGAAGTTCAGATTCAGGATATTCCTGTTGTCCGGGTTCTGTTTGAGAATGGACGTTCGGTTTATAATTCCCGCCAGCGTGATGAGGGCTACGATGACAAAAAAGATATATCCGTTATCGGTGCTTTCGATTCCGTAGTCGTAATCCATGACGTCCGCCGCCAGCAGCAGGATTTTGTCGGCGATAAAAAACAGGAGGGCAAAACCGAGCATCTCCAGCAGAATGCGACCCCGCGTGATCGGCTGCTGCGCCATAAAATAGGCCGGCAGGAACAGCAGGGCCGATTTATGGAACAGGGAGGCGACGAAAACCCCGAGCAGGAACGGAATCAGACGCCTCTCACGGATGTAGGGATAGAGCCATAACGTGATGGATATGGCCAGCGTCTGCCTCACACCGCTCAGTGCGAACTGGAAGAAGCCCAGTGTGACGAAAAACAGCAGAACCAGCGCGGGATCCTTCGCATTCCGGTAGATAAAGCGCCCGATGCTGACACACGTGAACAAAGACGTTATCACGAAAAGCCAGATCACATTTTCCAGATGGTCGGCGATAAACCGCGAAACCCAGTAATAACCGACCTCCATACGCTCGTCCGCCTCCTCCAACTGACCGCTTTTCACATCGTCGAACAGACGGATATAGGACGTGGTGTCGGCCCCCACCGACTCACCTCGGAAGGCCATCAGGACAAAAACCGGAACGAGCGCCCAGATCAGGAACCATTTCTTCCTGTCCCGGCAAATGCGGTCGGGACCGAGCACCGTCCGGAAAAAAAGGATCAGCAGAATAAGAACGATATACGGAATCATCGGCAACGGTTGAACAGCTCTTTATACAAATCGGCGTATGCAGCGAAAGCTACATGCTTATCGAACATCCGGACGGCACGTGTGCGGCAATCTTCCCCGTGACGACGTTTGAAATCCGTATTCATTTCCAGCACGGCATGCAACAGGGCATCCCGGTCGCCCTTCGGCACGCAAACGCCCGTAAGCGGGTCGATGGCTTCGGGACTTCCGCCAGTTTGGAACGTCAGGACGGGCGTACCGCAGGCCAGTGCTTCAAGGTTGGTGGTCGGGAAATTATCCTCCAGCGTGGGGTTGACGAAAACGTCGGCGGCCGAATAATACAGTGCCAGCTCCTCCACACTGCCCGTCCGGCCGATTCCCCGGATATTTTCGGGCAGCGCGTTCATCTCCTGTCCGCTGACGCCCACCAGAGCAATCATATAGTTTTCGGGCAGCCGCTGCGCCAGGTCGAGGAAATAGGTCAATCCCTTTCGGCCCGTAAACCCGCCCAGCGCCACGCCCAGCAAAAGCACTTTGCCCTCGGCATCGAGTTGTTTTTTTATTTCCGCGCCGGCCGGGGCGAACACGCGGGTGTCGATTCCGTTGGGAATCACGCGGACATCGTATCCCGACAAAAAGGAGCCTTTCACCAGGTCGGCCAACCAGCGAGAAGGCGTCACGATGGTCATCTCGCCGGGTCGGTTGAAAATCTCCCGTTTAAGCCGGTAGTTGCTTCGGGAATTATCGATCAGCAGCGACGGCGGATATGCTCCCCTGTTCGGGCAGTCGCTGCATCCGGTACGCCACTTTTCGCACTGCGCGTAATCGAAATAGGCGCAATGCCCCGTAAAAGGCCAGCAGTCGTGCAGTGTCCAGATCACAGGAAGGCGCTGCTGCGCCAGGTAACGGAACAACAGGTCGATATTCAGGTAATGCCCGTGAATATTATGCAGATGCACGATGTCGGGCGCCGTTTGTCGCAGATGGCGGATCAGTTTGCGGGTGGCTCCCCTGCTGAAAAACCCCTGCCGGTCGAGCAGCCGGGAACCTGCCTTGTGTATCACGCCGTCGAGGCAGGTGCCGATCCTGTATGCCGGTTCATAATCCGTATCGAAATGGCCGTAGGCAATTTCACAGGCATGGCCGCCGGCAAGCAACACATTCGCAAGATCCACGGCGATCCTCCCGGTGCTGCCGCTGCCGCAGACCGTATTGATCTCTACGACTTTCATCCGCACGTCATCCATATTCATATTACAAGGCTTTCGAAACCTCGCGATCGTACATCTCGAACTTCGAGTTTTGGGACTTGAATTCGGGCACCGTACGTTTCATGAGCCGCACCATTTCCGGAATATTCACCGCACGCGAAAGCGGCTCCAGCTCGTCGGCGGCGGCACACGCATCGGCATAATCGTATTCGCGCACCGTCGCTATGCGGATGCGGTGGTGAGTCGTAGGCTGGGTGTTCTCCTTGTTCGAAAGCACCTCCTCGTACAGTTTTTCGCCGGGGCGTAAACCCGTATACTCGATCTTGATGTCCTTGCCGGGTTCGAAGCCGGCCAGCTCGATCATGCGTTTGGCCAAGTGGGCTATTTTTACCGACTGCCCCATGTCGAACACGAAAATCTGATTCCCCGTGGACATCGTGGCCGCCTCCATCACCAGGCGGCAGGCCTCCGGAATCGTCATGAAGAACCGTGTGATTTCAGGATGAGTAACCGTCACGGGGCCGCCTTTGGCGATCTGCTCCCGGAAACGGGGAATCACCGAACCGTTCGATCCCAGCACGTTCCCGAAACGGGTGGTGACGAATTTCGTCTTGCCTTCAATCCTGCCCTGCTCGATGGCCAGTCCCAGCGACTGCACGTAAATTTCGGCGAGCCGCTTGGTACAGCCCATTATGTTTGTCGGATTCACCGCCTTGTCCGTCGAAATCATAATCATCTTCTCCACGGCATACTTCAGGCATTTGTCGGCAACCTTACGCGTGCCCGCTACGTTGACCAGAACCGCTTCGCACGGATTTTCCTCCATCAGAGGAACGTGTTTGTAGGCAGCGGCGTGGAACACGATCTGGGGACGGTAGGTGCGGAAAGCATAATCCAGCCGCCGCTCCAGCCGGATGTCCCCGATCACGGGAACGAATTCCAGGTCGGGATAGCGTTCCTCCAGTTCGAGGCGCAGGTTGTGCATCGGTGTTTCGGCATTGTCGAACAGGATCAGCTGCCTGACTCCGAAAGTCGCCAGCTGGCAGCACAACTCCGAACCGATCGACCCTGCGGCACCCGTAACCATCACGGTCTTTCCGCAAAAATTCGCAACGATTTCATCCATCGAAATCTCGATTTCCTCCCGTCCCAGCAGGTCTTCGATCTTGATCTCGCGGATCGACTGTTTCATCAGTTTTCCGTCGATCACCTCGTCGATGGGCGGTGCGATCAGGATTCTCACGCCGCAGTCCACGCAGTAGCGGATCAATCGTTCCTGTTCGGTCTTTGCTTCGGAATCGTTGGCGAAAAGGATCGAATCGATGTCGAAACGATGCTGCAGGTATTTTATGCTCTCCTCCCGCTCGAAATAGTAGACCGCACACTCCGAGATCGTATGATTTTTCAGACGGCGGCCATAGGTCAGGAACCCCGCCACCTCGTAATGCGGCGAATTCTGGAGACGCGTCACGAGCGACACGGACTTATCCCCCGTTCCGTACACCAGCACCTTCTGGCGCTGGCGGCGAAGTTTGCGGCTATTCTTCATCGCATCGTAGACGACGATCATTCCCACCCGCATGACAACGAGCGTGGTAAGCGTCAGAAGCACGTCGAAAAGCAGCGTAGCGAGAAGACGCACGTCGCTGATGTCGGCATGGGGCAGAATCCAGAGCAGCATCCCCAGCAAGAGTCCCTTCCCCAGCACGGCACCTCCGATCTTCCACAACTCCCGAAGCGTCGAATGACGAATCACGGATTTGTGGGTCTGGAACGCCGCGAAGAAAAACAGCGAGAAGAAGAGCGAGCCGCCCAACCACCAGAGCGTAAGATACGCATCGGCGAAATTCCGAAAGAAAATACCGCTCAGAAACAACGAAATCAACGACGATCCTACCGAGACCAGAAGATCCAGCGCCAGAATCAAACGCGAACTTACGTAACGGTCCAGGTGTAACTTTTCAATCAGTCGGGACATAATATTTTGATGGATAGGTTATAATTCCGGAGACACATTCACCCTATGAATGCACACTGCTGCATCGTATCGGATAGACGCACACAGCCAAACGTTATTGCACACGCCATGCAATAAAGCCAATTTTCATGCCCGGAAGGCAGCTTCCGGCCGTAATTCCGCAAAAAATCCGCAATACGCCCGGCTGTGGCAAAATCGGGTTCGTAAGCGTTACCCTGCACAGCCGTCTCGTAGAGCCGCAACAGCGTGGGCAGCATCTGCGGATCGAAATCCTCCGGGTTTTCCGGAACGGGTACCGTGTTGCGGTAATGACTGAAAATCTTCGGAATAAGTGCATCGTGCGACTCGTCGAGCAGCATGAAAGAATTCATATTCATCACGGCGATACGTTCGAGTGCCTCACCGGCCGGAACGTCCGGCCAACAATCGCCGTCGAGCATTGCCACCCAACCGCTGACGGCCCGTTTGAACAGCAGCAAATAAGCATCGTCCTGCGCGGGATAGGGGTAAAGCAGATTCGCAAGGCACCGGCAAATACCCGTCTGTAACAGCCCCGACGGCTCCCCACAACGATCGATCAGCTTTGCGGCAAATTCGTCGCAGAGGTGCTTCTTGGCAAGATCCACCACGACCAACGGCTCGCACACCAAAGAATACATCGTATCGACCATCCGGCATTGCAGAAGAGTGTCACTCTCCGTCGCACAATTATGGGCAAGGAGTTCAAAGAGCCTGTCGATTTTCCCGAGATAGCGGCTGCGGTCACCGAATTCCTCATCGAGAGAGTTGCAGGCCACCAGATTGTAAAGCGACACATAGCTTCTCGCCAATGCCAGCAAATGTTCGGTCGGCCGCATGTCGAATTCGATCTCCGAAAGATCGGAGATCATTGTTTTCAGATACTCATGCGTCATAAAAACAATCGATTTTCGTATGAGAAATGCAAATCAGATTTTTTCCAGCAGATCGGGATGGATCGCTGTTGTCGCAACTGCTGCAACGCCTTCTATCGAGACCACAACCCGCTTGTCCCTGGCACCTTTCACTTTCAGGAAAACTCCTTCCACACCGTCGAATACGCCACCCCTGATGCGCACTTTGTCACCGGCATCGAACCGGATCTCTGCGGGGGCGAGATAAATCAGCCGGTCTTCGTTGGTACCGGCAACGGCAATGAAATGGCGCATCTGTTCGTCGGGAACGACAATGGGCTTTACGTGTCCGTCTGACTTACAGGTAAGATATTGAATAAATGGATAATGCGACTTTAACGTCTTGATCAGGCCGGAAGTCGAACGAATGAAAATCAGATTCCGGACAGCAGGGACTGTTTTGCAGATTTTGCGGCGGCCGACCAGATGCACGTCATTGCGCATCGGAACGAAACATTCGACAGAAAGGGCCTCCAGAATACTCTTTATTCTCAGAGAACGATTGAAGACAGCGCTCATCGCCCACCAGACCTTTGTTTCTGATTGTCCCATCGAATCGATTTACTCTCCTGCCGGTTTCGTTAAAATTTGCCATATGCACATACCTCTGGCTCCATGATTAATACGTATCTCAACACATATCAATCACTTACGCGCCGCCTTTCGCAAATATGCCCCACTTTTCACGCGCACACGTTGTGGAAGATTCCACAGCTTGAGTTACAAAAGTAAAAAATATCGGTCGATCAGCCAAATAATTTTTTATATTTTTTCTTGCAAAGATATTGCTAATTAAAGTATAATCCGCTATCTACCTGTAATTTATACATACACCCCCTTTTTTATTCGCCGAAAAAGCGGCAAAATACGATCGTATCCGTCATTATCGGTATCATGGCATAACAAACAAAAACCGGAATGTCCCTATAATTTCTACTCGGGCAATCAACGCATGGATATCTTATCATTCGGCCCCGAGCAGGCAGCGTCCGCAATTGCTCACAAAAGCCAGACAAAATAGACAGGCTCTGGAAACGGACTTGATTCCAGTACCCAGGGGTCCCGAGACGACGGGACAAATGGATCTTTTGCATTTCATACGTCCCGCTCTCCTACCGCACGAACACCGCCACTGAGGCAGGAAGATGTATTCTATGATCGATAAACGAATCTTTACCGTAAAGAAGTGCGGCACGGACGGGTAGTATAGAAATACGTCCCATTCGTGCCGCACGAGTGCAAGTGCAAAGATGCCCTATAAAATCGAAAACGATTATTGATCAGTGCGGTACAGATGTCGCGCATCGGGAAAAATTCCCGGACGGGTAGTACTGAAGTACGTCCTGTTCGGGAACTTGAACGATGTGCGGCAGGTGTGCCGTAATCATCAAAATCAGACGAGGCCGGAAAATCCCATAAAGGCCATCGCCAGAATTCCGGCCGTGACCAATGCGATGGGCACGCCACGGAAAGCTTTGGGAACATCCTCGAAGTCGAGTCGCTCGCGGATACCGGCGAAGAGCACCAGCGCCAGGCCGAAACCGACGGCGATGGAGACCGAATAGGTCACGCTCTGCAAAAGATTAAACTCCTTCTGGATCATCAGGATCGCCACGCCGAGCACGGCGCAGTTGGTCGTAATGAGCGGTAGAAAGATGCCCAGCGCCTGATAGAGCGAGGGCGACACCTTCTTCAGCATGATCTCGACCATCTGCACAAGAGCGGCGATGACCAGAATGAAAACGATGGTTTGCATGTACTCGATCCCCAGAGGCACGAGAATATAGGTCTGGATCGCCCATGCGACCACGGCGGTGATCGCCATCACGAAAGTCACGGCAGCGCTCATGCCGAGCGAAGTCTCGACCTTCGACGACACGCCCAGAAACGGGCAGATGCCGAGGAACTGCGCCAGCACCACATTGTTGACGAAGATGGCGCCGATGACGATTGCGAAATATGTAATGTCCATAACTACTTCTTGGCTAATTTGTTAAACAATACCATCAGATACCCGAGCACCAGGAAGGCTCCCGGAGCGAGCACGAAGATCAGGGGCGTAAAGTTCGAAATTCCGAGGTTTACACCGAAAATGGCGCCGCTGCCCAGAATCTCGCGCACGGCGCCGATCACGGTCAGTGCGAGTGTGAAGCCCAGGCCGATCCCGATGCCGTCGAGCACCGAGTCGAAGGCTCCGTTCTTGGAAGCGAAGGCTTCGGCGCGCCCCAGGATGATGCAGTTCACCACGATCAGCGGGATGAAGACGCCCAGCGCGGCATAAAGCGCCGGCACGTATGCCTGCATCAGCATCTGGATGATCGTCACGAACGAGGCGATCACCACGATGAAGGCCGGAATGCGCACCTTGTCGGGAATGATGTTCTTGATGAGTGAAATCACCAGATTCGACATGACGAGCACGGCCATCGTCGCCAGGCCCATGCCCATGCCGTTTACGGCCGAAGTGGTGGTACCCAGCGTGGGGCACATGCCCAGCACCAGCACGAATGTCGGATTGCTGCGGACGATGCCGTCGAAAATAATATTCTGTTTATTCATTTTGTCCTCCTTCCTGAGCGTCCGCTCCCTGATTATCCCGATTCAATCCGCGTTCCTGACGATTTTCGCGGCCTCGTTCCATGCCGTTTTCGCGGCCGTCGCCCGCAGTTGCAGCGTCTCCGCCCGTTTGCTGCGAAGCACCCGTTGCGGTATCTGTCACCGGTGCGCCCGTCGCCACGCTCTTCCAGGCCATCCAGGCACGGTTGATAGCATCGACATAAGCCCGCGACGAGATCGTCGCCGCCGTCAGTGCGTCCACGTCGCCGCCGTCCTTGCGCACGGCCAACTTACCTCCGACGAGCTGCATCGTTTCGAGCCGCTTGCCCCGGATGCTGCCCAGCAGCACATTGCCTTCATCGGCCATCTTCGTGCCCAGCCCCGGGGTTTCGGCCTGTTCCAGCACGTTGACGTTGATCACTTCGCCCTCCGGCGTGAAGCCGACCATCAGGCGGATCATGCCCCCGAAACCGTTCTTGGTCGCCGACTGCACGGCATAACCGACCACTTCGCCGCCCTTCTTCGCGGTGTAGACCCGGATGGGAAGTTCGTCGATCGTCAACTCCTCCGTGTCGCTGCCGTCGAACGCGGGCAGCACTTTGTTCAGGGCCTCGACCACCGCAGCTTCCTTTGCCCGGGCGATCGGTTCCTGCGTGATCATATTCACCACGCCCACGCCTGCCGAAGCCACGAGCGTGATGCCGAACAGGACGGCCACCATATTCACAAGTGTACTTTTCATAGCGAGTCCTCCTCTATTTCACGCCGAAGCGTTTGGGTTTCACATATTTATTAATCAAAGGCACCACGGCGTTCATCAGCAGAATCGCAAACGACATCCCCTCGGGATAGGCGCCCCATAGACGGATGCACATCGTAATGACGCCGATGCCGATACCGAAAATCACGCAGCCCCTGACGGTCATGGGCGATGTGGAATAGTCGGTGGCCATGAAGATCGCGCCCAGCATCGCACCGCCCGCCAGCAGATGGAACAGCGGGAATTGCCACAACATGTCGCCCCGCAACCCGTTACCGAGTGCCACGACAAAAGCGAAAAGGGCCATCGTGAGGAAGATCACGACAGGCGTATGCCACGTAATCACCCGCCGCCACAAGAGGTAGACGAAGCCGATGAGCAGTGCCGCAGCGGCCACCTCGCCCAGCGAACCCGGCATATTGCCCAGCAGCAGGTCCTGTACGCCGAGTACGTCGGCGGCAGCGCCGTGTTTCACGGCAGCCAGGGGTGTAGCGCCAGACAGGGCGTCGAACGCGCCGCTGCGGGGCATGGGCCAGGTGGTCATCTGCACCGGATAAGCGATCAGCAGGAAAACACGTCCGACCAGCGCGGGATTGAACGGGTTTTTACCCAGGCCGCCGAAGGTCATCTTCGCAATGGCGATCGCCACGAAGGCGCCGATCACCACGATCCACCAGGAAATCGTCGCCGGCAGGTTGAAGGCCAGCAGGACGCCCGTCACCACGGCCGACCAGTTGGAAAGCGTATTGACGCCGCGTACCATATAACGCTGGATCACATATTCGAACAGCATACAGCTTGCTACCGACAGCGCCGTGATGTAGAGCACGTTTATGCCGAACACGATCGTGGAAACGACCAGCGCAGGCACCAGCGCAATTACCACATCGCGCATAATCCGGGCCGTCGACTGGGCGCTTTGCACATGAGGTGCCGGCGAGACTATGAGTTTATTTGCCATAACTTTGGTTTTTTCATTTACTTTTTAGGTGCGGCGGCTGCGGCGCGCGCACGGATAATCCCCATCACGGTCTGCTTGCCCAGGCGGATGTAGTCCAGCAGAGGCAGGTACGACGGGCAGGAGAACTGGCAGCAGCCGCATTCGATGCAGGAAGTGATCATTTGCTCTTCGACCGCGTCCCAGTTCTTTTTTTGGGTCATTTTCGACAGGTAGTAGGGTTCGAGGCCCATCGGGCAGGCCGTGACGCACTTGGCGCACTTGATGCAGGCCCCCGGCGTGTTGCGTTCGGCGTCGCGACCGCTCATCACCGTGATACCCGAACAGCCTTTCGTCACGGGCGCGTCGAGATAAGCCATCGCACGTCCCATCATCGGGCCGCCGTTGACGACCTTGCCCGCATCCTCGGGAAGCCCTCCGGCCGCTTCGAGCAGCGCCGAGATCGGCGTACCCATGCGGGTCAGCAGGTTCTTCGGCTCACGCACCTTGCGTCCGGTGACTGTCACCACGCGCTCCACGAGCGGCTTGTTTTTCTGCACGGCCTGATAGACCGCGAAGGTCGTCGAAGCGTTGCACACCACGGCGCCCACGTCGATCGGCAGCGCAGGCGGAGGCGGCACCTGGCGGCCCGTCACGGCGGCGATCAACTGCTTTTCACCGCCCTGCGGATACTGTACCTTCAGAGGGACGATCTCGATTCCGGCATAGTCTTTCGCCAATCCGGCAAGATGCGCAATGGCGTCGGGTTTGTTGTTCTCAATGCCGATGCAGGCACGCGTCACGCCGATCGCCTTCATCAGGATCGTCACGCCGACAAGGATTTCCTCGCCGTGTTCGAGCATCATGCGGTGGTCGGACGTAAGGTAAGGTTCGCACTCCACTCCGTTGATAATCAGCACCTCGGCCTTCTTTCCCGGAGGCACCGACAGTTTCACGTGCGTGGGGAACGTCGCACCGCCCATGCCGACGATGCCCGCCTGCTTGATCTTCGCCACAATCTCCTGCGCTGTCAGCGTACACTCCTTCACCAGCGTCTGCGTGAGGTCGATGCCTTCGGCCCAGTCGTCGCCTTCGCGCTTGATCGTAATCATCGGCTGACGCAGTCCCTGGCCGTTGAGCGCCAGGTCGACGGCGGTCACCGTACCCGAAACCGGGCTGTGGATGTTTGCCGACATGAAACCGGACGCTTCAGCGACGAGTTGTCCCGCGAGCACCTTGTCCCCTTTGGCGACCTTCGCCACCGCAGGAGCACCGATATGCTGCCCCAGAGGGATCGTCACCACATCGGGCAGGGCCAGCACTTCGATGGGCCTGCCGCTGCTCAACTTATTTTCCGACGGATGGACTCCGCCTATTGGAAATGTCTTCATATAGTATTGGTTCCTATTTTCGTTTCTAAAACCGAATCTGTTTTCGGTCCGCTTATCGCACCGTGTAGTTCCCGGACAGCGCGTTATAAACCCGCCCATCTCCGGTCCCCTTCGAGAGGGAACTTCGTGCCGCTGTGCGGCAAAACGGTCTGCCGATCTGCTGTTACTTTTCGGCTTCAGGCGCCGTTTCAGCCGCCGGGACGCTCTTCGTCACCGCTTCCGGAGCCTTTTCGGCAACCGGGGTCGCAACGGGTTTCTCTGCGGCAGGCGTTTTCTGCATTTCGGCCGGTTTGGGTGCGGCGGGCGCCGCCGGTGCCTTCGGGGCTTTGGGCAGCGGTTCCATGCCGACCAGACGGATGGCGGCAGTCGGGCATTCGTTCACGCACTTGCGGCACAGCTTGCATTTCTGCGGATCGATGTAAGCCAGATTATTGGCAATCGTAATCGCATCGAACGGGCAGACTTTCTGGCACTTGCCGCATCCGATACACCCCGCCTTGCAGGCCTTCATCACCACGGCACCCTTGTCTTTCGACACGCACGACACGTAGACCGCGCGGTTTTTCGGCCACTTTTTCCGCAGTTCGATGATCCCCTTCGGGCACGCCTTCACGCAGGCGCCGCAGGCCGTACATTTGTCGGCATCGACTTCCGGAAGTCCGGTTTCGGGGTTAACATGAATGGCATCGAACGCACAGACCGTAACGCAGTCGCCATAACCGAAGCAGCCGTAAGCACAGCCCGTCTCGCCCACGTAGAGCGACGCGGCTACGGCACACGACCTGGCTCCATTGTATTCATTGGTGCGGGGACGCTTCTCGCAGGTACCGCCGCAGCGGACGGTAGCCACCTGCGGTTCCTTCTCGGGAGCGGCTTTTCCCAGATAGTCGGCCACGGCCTTCATGCAGTCGCCGCCGCCGACCGGGCAGAAGAGCGCCGCGATGTCGTCGCGCCTGACCAGCGCATCGGCCATACCCCGGCAGCCGGCAAAGCCGCAGCCGCCGCAGTTCGCACCCGGCAGCATCTTCTCGACCACGTCGATCCTCGGATCTTCCTCGACCTTGAACTTCCGGGCCACGAAAAAGAGCACGACAGCCGCGAGAATTCCCAGCACGCAAAGTGTCAGGATCGTAAAAAGTAATACTTCCATTATCGTTTGGTTATTGTAAAATGAATTGTGTTCTCGATTCTATGCCGCAGCAGCCACAGCAGCAGGTAATAAACCGCTACGGCGCCCAATGCCGCCAGCGCAGCAGGCCCCTCGGCGATGCCCAGAGCCGACGAGAGGACCAGCGCTGCGAGCAGAAAGACGAAAGGCACCACGTAAGCCAGAACGACTGCCGTGACGCCCATTCGCTGTCCGACGCCCACCGTAACCTGCTCTCCGGGTACGAATTCCCCGGCACGCGGCGTACATACCTCGATGACTTTATCCTGCGCCTCGCCCATACCGCACGCCTCGCGCGCACGGCACGACGCACAGGCGCTCTGCGCGGTAATCCGCACAAAGACCCGTCCTTCGGCGACGCGTTCCACCTCGCCGCTATGTTCAATCCGCTGCGCCACCCTCAGTCACCGTACTTATTGGTAAGCGGCATCAGCCGTTCGTGGCCGAACGAGCAGGTCGACAAGCGCAGCACGGGCGGGAACTGGTAGCGCTTCTTTTCGTTGCGCATGATCATCGAATGGATCTTCTCCACTACCTCCGAATCGAAGCCGGCGTTGATGATCTCCTCGCGGTGCTGGCCCTCCTCGATCATCCGGAAAAGGATGGCGTCCACCACCTCGTAGGGGGGCAGGATGTCCGTATCCTTCTGGTCGGGATGCAACTCCGAAGAAGGTTCCTTGTGAAGGATGTTTTCAGGGATCACGTTGTCGGAGCGGCGGTTGATGTAACGTGCCACGTCGTAGATTTCGCTCTTATAAAGGTCGCCCGTAGGGCTGAACGCACCGGCCGTATCGCCGTAAAGGGTGCAGAACCCCAGCGCGTTTTCGCTCTTGTTCGATGAGTTGAGCAGGATGTATCCCGTCTTGTTCTGTAAAGCCATCAGCAGGATCGTGCGGATACGGGTCTGGATATTCTCCTCCGTAGCGTCGAACTCCGTGCCTCCGATCACCGGCTTGAGCGTGTCGACCACGCTGGTATAAATTTCCGTAATGGGAATGACGTTGTATTCGATGCCGAGGTTTTCGGCCAGTTTCTTGGCGTCCTCGACCGAGTGGTCCGACGAAAACTGCGAGGGCATCAGCAGCGCCCGGACATTTTCCCGACCCAGCGCATCGGCGGCGATGCAGGCCACCACAGCCGAGTCGATACCGCCGGAAAGTCCCACGGCGGCTTTTTCATAGCCGTTTTTCCAGAAGAAATCCCGCAGGCCGCAGCAGGCCGCCTCGTAGACCAGGCGTGTACGGTCGTTATAGGTCGAAGGAATCGTCACGGCCGGATAGTCCGTCTTGGTGTCGAAAATCCGGAAATCCTCTTCGAAGTTTTTCATCATCACGACCAGTTCGCCCCGGCTGTTGATGGCGCCCGAAGTACCGTCGTACACGATGTCCGCAGCACCTCCGACCTGGTTTACCAGCACCAGGTTCTTGCCTTCGACAAAGGCCAGGTTGCGCATCATCTCGTAGCGGTAGGTCATGGCTCCCTTGCCGTACTTGCGCGCGTTGATCGAAACGATCGTCTCGACCGAACGGTCGAAATCGTGCGTACGGCTCAGATCGTCGCCCACGATGATGGCGAGTTTATGCCCCTTGACCGTCGCATATTCGAAACCCTTCGACGGCACGAGAAATCCCATTTCCCGGCGGGCTGTGATGTATTTCTTGCCCACGTAGCGCAGCACCTTGCGATCCTGAATCAGCGCGGCGGCGCTTACGGTTCCCTCCTCGGTCAGCAAGGGCAGCCCCACGATGGCCGCAATGCCGTCGCAGCAGGAGGCGATTTGGACCAGAGCGTCCTCACAGAGTTCTAAAAAAGTGGTTTTGCGCAGCAGATCGAACGCCGGGGTTCCGCTCACGGCCTGCTCGGCGAAGATCACGAGGTCGGCACGCTGTTCTTTTGCTTTCTGGATAGAATCGATGATTTTCGAGGTGTTGCCGTCGATATCTCCGATGGTGTAGTTTAACTGGGCAATTGCTATCTTCATCTATCGCAAATTTAGTTCGAACTTTGCAAAGGTAAGGAATATTTGTAAAAGTCGGAAGATTTTTCGGTGTTAATAAAATAACATACGGAAGATCAAAACAGTTTGCAGGTTTTGCGGAAGAATTCCCCGGTTCCGGAGGGCCGGGGAAACGATTATCGCGTTTAATCCGGTCAGAGCAAAAGGATTGCGACATTCCAGCGACCGCCGAAGAAAGCAAAAAGGGTGAAATTTTCGGTCACGAGTGCAAAAAGTGGATGCAGTATCTATTATGCCGGGCCGCAAGGAGCAAATGTCTGCGAAGAAGATGGATGAGAATGGAAATTGCGGGAGAAGGCCTCGGATGGCATCCGCGCGTTATGGAAAGCGTCAGGACGCTGCTATGCCCTGTTCGGCACTGCATCGCTTGCTTAATCGTTTTAGCATACAACATCGGTTCACTTTTTATCCCCCTACGGTGGCCTCCCTACGGCTCGGCAGAGTCTGAATAAATTCGGCTCAGCATCGCCTGCTGCATCGGTTAAGCCTGCTACGCAGTCTTTTCGTTTTCTCCGCTCGGCAGAGGCCGCACTGCGTGCGGTCTCTGCCCTCACTCATCGAAAACGGTCACTTTTCAACTTTAAACGCCGCCGGCCGGAAACAATAAGGTTTCCGGCCGGCGGCGTTTTGTCGGTACGGTTACTCTTCCCCTTCGGGATCGTCCACGAGAATGCGGCCGCAATACTCGCAGATGATAATTTTTTTGCTCTGGCGAATCTCCGCCTGACGCTGAGGCGGAATCCGGTTGAAACAGCCGCCGCAGGCGTCGCGCTTCACCGTCACCACAGCCAGTCCGTTGCGAACATTGCGGCGAATGCGTTCGTAAGCTGTCAGCAGGCGTTCGTCGATCTTCTCCTTCGCACGTCCGGCCTGTACTTCGAACTCGGCAACCTGGGGCGCCGTCTCGGCCTCGATGCCCTCCAATTCGGCCTTTTTTGCCTGCAGGTCGGCGGCACGTCCGGTCATCACGGCTTCGGTTTCCTCGAGTTGCAATTTTTTGGCTTTCACTCCGGCGGAATACTCCTTCAGACGCTTTTCAGCCAGTTCGATCTCCAGTTCCTGGTACTCGATCTCTTTGGTAATGGCGTCGAACTCGCGGTTATTGCGCACGTTGTTCTGCTGTTCCTTGTAATTACCGATCTGGATTTTCGCCTGATCCACCTCGCGTTTGCGCTGCTTGGTGAGCGTGTTGAGTTCTTCGATTTCGGCATTGATGTGGTCGATGCGGGTTTTCAGACCGGCCAGCTCGTCCTCGAGATCCTGCACTTCGAGGGGCAGTTCGCCCTTTACCTTGTTGATCTCGTCGATTCTGCTGTCGATCTTTTGCAACTCATAGAGCGCCAGGATCTTCTCCTGCATCGAATAATCAACTTCAGCTGTCTTTTTCTGTGTAGCCATATAATCGTTTTAGTTTAGACTTAAACCAGATAATTCACCGGATTGCGGGAACTTACACTCTTGCGAACCGCAAAGGTACATAAATTTTTCGATAAAATATCAAATATTAATTCAATTGCGCAATATTCGCTTTCGAAATGCCCGATATCAGCCACCGTCAGAGCCTTGTCCGGTGACATGAAGTCATTGTATTTGAGATCGGCCGTGATGTAGAGTTCCGCTCCGGCGCGACGCGCATCGCCGATAAGCGAGGCTCCGGCCCCCGTGCAGACGGCCACGCGGCGCACCCGCTCCGAGACGATGTCGCTGTGCCGCACCACCCGAACGCCGAGCAGGCGCTGCATCCGCTGCAGGAAAGCCACCGTATGGGTCGCCTCCGGGAGTTCGCCCACGACGCCGAAACCCGCTTCGCCGCCGGCCGGGTCGGCGGGCTGCAGCACGTGCAACGAACCGATACCCAGCATCGAAGCCAGCCGCCAGCTCATACCGCCGGGCGCGCTGTCCAGATTCGTGTGACAGGCGTAGAGCGCAATCCCGCAGCGGATCGCACGTTCGACACATCGCTGCACCTGGTCGGCCGAATTGAAGCGCGTGAGCGCGTGAAAAATGATCGGATGGTGCGTGATGACCAGGTCGCACCCTTCACGCTGTGCCTCGTCCAGCACCTCCTCGGTTACGTCCACGGCCAGCAGGACGCAATGTACCTCGTCGTCGGGCCGCCCTACGATCAGGCCCGCATTGTCATAGGATTCCTGCAGCGACAACGGCGCATAACGCTCGATCACGTCTGTTATATCCCGTATTTTCATAAAAATAATTTATTCGGATGGTAATAAAATCGACTATGCGCCATCTCGACAAGCCCGAATATCGAACAGCGAAATTTCAATTTTCAATTTTCCACTTAAAAAAGCGACTGCTCGTAGAAGGCGAACAACTCCTTGTTCTCAGCCTCTTCTTTTTTGCGGCGGGGTTTGCGCGCGGCAGGCCGTTTCACCCGGGCAGCACCTTCCGGAGCCGTTTCCCCTCCTTTGGGCGCACGGTCACCCTCTTCGATTTTTACCACTGCCTTGCGGCGGGGTTTGCGGGCAGAAGCCGTCACGGAATTGTCCGCCGAAATCTCCCCAATAACGGATTCTTCCGTCACCGTTTCGGCCGGATCGGCCACAGAGGCTTCTCCGGGCAAAATTTCCCCGACCTCCGATTTAAGTTCCTGACGGACTTCAAGCAACATCGCCCTTATACGCTGCAAGCGCTCCAGCAGCTCCATGTCACGCGGCGCACTCCCCGTACCCCGGGTCTCCTTAAGCGCCTTGCGGGCGCCGTCGAGCGTCATGCCGCGCTCCTTGACCAGATGGTAGATCAATTTCAGGTTTTCGACATCGGCCGGCGTATAAAGCCGGTTGCCCTTTTTGTTGCGCTTGGGGCGCAGGACGCTGAACTGCGTCTCCCAATGGCGCAGGAGCGAGGCGTTGACGTCGAACATCTCCGCCACCTCGCCCATCGAATAAAATAGTTTTTCAGCCATACCCGCCGACAATTAAAAATTAAAAATGAAACATTAAAAACAGATAGGGTATTTCAGTTTTTCAGGATTCGCAGCGAATTGGGATAGAGGTTGTTCACCCGGTTGCCGATCCGCTTCACGAACCCGAGGGCCTGCCCTGCGTAACACACCAGATTCATGCCGGGTGCAAACAACTCCGCCGCGACCTCCTGTTTGCGCAGGAACTGCAGCGCCTGTTCCCGGCATAGCTCCACCGCAGGCAGTGCATCCCGATTCAGTCCCGCGAAAAATGCCAGCGCCGGATCGGGCTTGAGCTTCCCCCCGAACGACTGTCCCAGCGCAACCCCGGAATAGAGTACCGCCAATACCCCAGCGAGGCTTTTCACCGCTTCGAACTGGGAGGCACGATAACCGTACAACGTCTCCGCCACCTCCGAAAAACACATCCGTTCCGGCTCCTTTACCCAGCGCTTCAGCTCTTCCGACGTCAGGCGGTTCACCGGCGTGAAAAGCGACCGCCGCGCCTTCGGCGTGCGCATCTTGCCGCCCGCATCGAACGCCTTGCGGGCCACCGCAGCGAAGAACCCTTCGCCTTTGGCCCGGTGGGGATAAAACCGGTAGGTGTGGAAAGTACCTACCCGTCCGACGACGATTCCCCACGCCGCATCGACAGGCACTTCTTCCGCCTCCGTGACTTCACTGCCCGCCCAAGCGAGCATCTCCTCCAACGTCTGCTCGTCCTCCGTGCGGTTGAACGTGCAGGTGCTGTACAGCAACGTGCCGCCCGGTTTTAGCGCCCGCCACGCTTGGCGCAGAATCTCCCGCTGCCGCGCGGCGCACATGCCGACGTTCGCTTCGCTCCACTCCGTGCGGGCCTGCGCGTCCTTGCGGAACATCCCTTCGCCCGAGCAGGGAGCATCTACGGCCACCACATCGAACCACCCTTCGAATTCCGCCACATGCCGTGGCTCGTTCGACGTGACGACGACATTGCCCGTACCCCATTTACGCACGTTGTCCGCCAGCACCTGCGCCCGGCGGCGGTCGATCTCATTAGCGACGACCAACCCGTCCGGCCCCGCGAGCGTCGCATAGAGCGTCGTCTTGCCTCCCGGAGCCGCACACAAATCCAGGATCCGCCGTCCTTCGGTCTCCACCCCCCGGAGCAGGTGCCCCACGGCTTGCGACGAAGCCTCCTGCACGTAGTAGGCCCCTGCATGGAACTCGGGATCGAGTGTGAACTGCGGACGCTCCGGCAGGTAATATCCTCCGCAACTCCACGGCACAGGCTCGCCCCTGAGCGCAGGCGCGGGTTTCGCGGGATTGATCCGCACCGACACGGGCGACTCGGTGTCGAGCGCCTCGCAGAGCGCGCGTCCTTCTTCCGGTCCGAGGTCGGCGAATACCCTTTCGACAAATTTTTCCGGCAGCATCGGCAGGCTCTATTTTCCGGCGGCACGCAGGGCGTCGAGCCGTGTACAGATTCGATCGAGCACCGCAGGGTCTTTGACAAAATCCTCGTTGTCCTTGTCCACCACGAGCACTTCACCCTCATAGATCGTGTCGATCCAGTGGTTGTATTTATCGTTGAGCCGCCTCAGGTACTGCTCGTCGATATTCATCTCGTACTCGCGGCCCCGCTTGCGAATCTGCGAGATGAGCGTCGGGACGCTGGCTTTCAGATAGATCAGCAGGTCGGGCCGGGGGATGAGGTTGGTGACCAGGTGGAAAATCTTCATATAGGTCTCGATGTCGCGCGTGGACATCAGCCCCATTTGGTGCAGGTTGTCGGCGAAGATGTGCGCATCCTCATAGATCGTGCGATCCTGGAAAATGACGCCCGAAGGGTCGGCAAGCATGTCCATCGTCTGCTGGATGCGGCTACCGAGGAACGAGATCTGGAGGTTGAACGACCAACGGTTCATATCCTCGTAAAAGTCGCCGATATAGGGATTGTTACACTCCTCCAGATAGGCTTTGGCACCGTAGCGCCTGGTCAGAATTTCGGTCAGTGTCGTCTTGCCGCTGCCGATATTTCCCGCGATGGCTATATACATTTGGGTATCGTTTTTAATTTTCAATTTTTTCGTTCCGGACACCCTCGTTCGTTCCGAACGAAAGAATCTCCTCCGCCACGCGGCGGTCATTGGTCATGCGGGGCACCTTGTTCTTGCCGCGCGCCCGCATCCACTTCAGGAAACGCCCCGGCTCGACTTCGCTCAGCCGCAGCCTGTCGAGCGTCGTGCGGCGCTTGGCGTCGTAGTCCGAATTCACGGCTCGCAGCCCGGCATCCAGAGCGTCCGCGAAACGTTCCGCATCTTCGGGCCGGCGAACGAACTCGATCACCCACTGATGGGCGCCCCGACGGTCGATGCTCATGTAGCACGGAGCCACCGTATACTCCCCGACCACCGCACCGGTAGCCTCGCAGGCCGCGTGCAGCGCCCTCTCGGCATTGTCCACGATCAGTTCCTCACCGAAGACGTTGATGAACTGGCGCGTACGGCCCGCGAACCGGATCCGGAAGGGATTCGTCGAGGTGAATTCCACCGTGTCGCCGATCTCGTAGCGCCACAGGCCGTTGTTCGACGTGATGAGCATCGCATAGACCACCCCGCACCGCACTCCTTCGAGCGGGACGATTTCGCCGCCGCAGCGAAACTCGTAAAACGTCCCGTAATCGAGCATCAACAGCATATCGTCGCGCGCGGGATCATCCGCAATGGCGAAGAATCCCTCCGAAGCGTTGTAGGTCTCCATGTACTGCATCTCAGCCGAGGGGATCAGCTCCGCGAACGAACGGCGGTAGGGGCCGAACTCCACGCCGCCGTGGGCGAACATCCGCAGGTCGGGCCACACCTCCAGCAGGTTGCTCTTGCCCGTATATTCCAGCACGCGACGCATCAGCGCCAGGTTCCAGGAAGGCACTCCGGCAAAAGCCGTGATGTGCTCTGTGGCACATTCGCGGCAGATCGCCTCCGCCTTGCGGTCGAAATCTTCGATCAGCGCCGTTTGCATCCGGGGCGCCCGGAACCAGCCGCTCCAGAGACGCATCCGGTGGATCAGCAGGGCCGAAAGATCGCCCACGAGATTCCCCTCTTCGTAGCGACACGAGCCGCCCAGCGTCAGGGTCTTGCCCTCCAGCACCCGCGAACGGGGATGCGCCGCCATGAAGAGCGTCGCCACGTCGCGCATACCCATCGAGTGGTTCCACCACACCGATTCGCGCGTCACGGGGATGAATTTGCTCCGGTCGGAAGTCGTACCCGACGAGCGGGCGAAGAGCCTCACCGCTCCCGGTGCCGTCACGTTGTACGCACCCTGCATCATGCGTTCGATGAAGGGTTTGAACGTATCGTAATCGAACGTTTCGACCATTGTCTGAAACTGCTCCACCGACCGGACTTTCGCCAGGTTGTACCGCCAGCCGAATTCCGTGCCGCGTCCCCGTTTGATGAGGTAGTCGAACACCTTCCGCTGCATCTCCGCCGGATGGCGCCGGAAACAGTCGATCGCCCGCTCGCGCCGCGAGAAGTAGGTTTTTAATATCGTGCTTTTAAAAGACATTTCGCGTTACAAATTCAGGCATTGCGCAGCCCGGAGCGTTGCAAAACAGTTCGAAATTCACAATAAATCCTGCGACCCCTGAAGTTCATTTTTCGTTTCCTCTGCTCGGCTTGCCCGCCAGAGCCTTGACCGGTTGAAAATTATTATGAATTTTCAATTTTCACCTTTCAACTTTCAATTTTCAATTGAAAAAGTGTCCCACCTTCCCCACCGAATCGGGCATGGCGAAGACCACCACCCGGTCGTAGGCGTTGATCGCCATGTTGTCCGTGGCAATGAAGACCTTGTCGCCCCGGACGATGCCGCCGATGATCGTATCCTCGGGCAGTCCCATGTCCTTGATCCGGGCCTTCGTCGCGGGCGAGTTGGGCTTGACGATGAACTCCATCACCTCCGCGTCGCTGCCCGTGAGGCACTTGATGGCCTGCACGTCGGTGGACATCGTGAAGCGGAAAATGTTCGACGCCGTCACCAGTTTCTTGTTGATGATCGTATCGATGCCGATCGATTCCGCCAGGTTGATGTAGTTGAGGTTCTCGACCTCGGCGATCACCTTCTTCACGCCCATGCGCTTGGCCAGCATCGCCGCGAGAATATTGGTCTCGCTGCGGCCCGTGACGGCCACGAAGGCGTCCATGTTCGAAAGTCCCTCCTCCATCATGGCCTCCGTATTGCGCCCGTCTTCGTTGATAATGAGCGTCTTGTCGAGCATTTCGGCCAGGCGGTAGGCCTTCTCGGCGTTGTAGTCGACCAATTTGATATTCACCTCGCCCTGCAATTCGCTGGCTACACGGATGCCGATGCGCGAACCGCCCAGGATCACCATGTTCTTGATCTCGATGTTCGACTGCCCGGAGAACTCCATCACCTCCTTCACGGCGTCCTGCCGTGCAATGACGTAGATCACGTCATTCTCCATGAACTGTTCATCCTGCCGGGGGATGATCGTCTGCCCGCCCCGCGTGATGGCCACCGTGCGGTAGCTCAGCAGGGGCTGCTCCTCGTCGAAACCCGTCAGGCGCTGCCCCACCAGCGGCGAAGCCGGTTCGAGGCGGAAAACCACCAGCGAGAGCTTGCCGCTCGAAAAATCGACATACTCGGTGGTCGAAGTGTGCCCCAGCAGGTTGATGACCTCCTGTGCCGCAACCTTCTCGGGATAAAACAGATAGTCGATGCCCATGTCGATGAACATCTCCTTGTTGTTGGGTTCGAGATATTCGTTGTTGTCGATGCGGGCGATCGACTTTTTAGCCCCCAACTGCTTGGCCAGCATAGCCGCCACGACGTTGTCGTTCTCCTCGTGGTTCACGGCGATGAACAGGTCGCACTTGCGCACCGAAGCCTTGCGCAGCACCGCGAAGGTCGTCGAGTCGCCCTCGACCGTAATCACGTCGGCCAGGCTTCCCACCTCGGAGAGCAGCTTCTGGTCGCTGTCGATGATGGTGATGTCGTGGCTGTTGCCGCTCAGCATCCGGGCCAGATGGCTGCCCATCTCGCCGGCTCCCGCTATGACGATTCTCATCTTCTCAATTCAGTTTTCCGGCTTGTACCCGGTTGTTCCGCCGCCCCGTTTCCGCACGAATCGCACCGCAGGGGATCGATCGGGCAACGTTTTTGCAAAATATCTTACAAATGTATACATTTGTGACCGAAACCCCAAATTTAGGGCAGTAAAATTAAGTATATGGCAACCTGGCTGATCGTTTTTCTCTGCGCCCTGGCGGCGGTGGCACTCTTCGTTCTGGGAATGTCGCTGACGCTGATGATCAAGGGACACAATATCGATTCGGAAATATCCACCAACAAGAATATGCAACGCCTCGGCATCCGCTGCGCAGTTCAGGAGTCGCGCGAAGATACGGGGCAGGTCGACTGCGCCGACGCGGGCTGCACGGGCAACTGCTCGGCCTGCGACATCGGGGAAAACGCCGCAGACACACCCTCCCATAGCGAGCGATCCGATACGGCGGCGCACGCCCCGAAACCCGCATCCCGCACCGGAACGGCAGGCACGAAAAAAGAGGAGTAAACGCTCCTCTTTTTTCATCGGTTGCCCTCCTTGTACCGGATTCGGTTGCAACTGGTCACGGGGCGCATCCGACTTCTCTTCCTGCGCTCGCTCTGTTTTTCAGCCAGCCTCCTTCATCGCCGGGTAACGGCGGCATACTTTCGCACCTTCCTTCCAAACTTCCGGCACAAAATCTTCGTCACCGGAGGAAAACGAAACCGCCGGGCTTCGAACGTCCGGCGGGAAGGAGAAGGGCAGACGGGGCTGCTCAGAGTTTGCAGTCCCTCGAGCGGCAGACGAACCAGGGATTGCGCAAATCGGCCTCGTTGTATTTCAGGGGACGGTCATCCGGCAGCGAACGCGTCTGGCCGCCCGATTCGGAAAGCACCAGTTCTCCGGCAGCCGTGTCCCACTCATAGGTCGTCGAGGTGCGGACGTAGTAGTCGATTTCGCCTTCGGCAAGCAGGCAGAATTTGTAGGAGCTGCCCTGTTCGACCAACTCCAGGTCGGGATGAGTGCGGCGCAGCTCCTCGATATGGGCAAAAGTCTCCGGTGTCTGGTGCGAACGCGACACAGCCACCCGCAGGCGGTCGTGCGCCCGGTCCGCAAGCGGCAGGCGGCTCCATTCGCCGACGATCTGTTCGTAGGTATAGGAAGCGTCGGACTGTGGCACGATATGCTCTTTGAGGTAAGCCCCGTCGCCCCGCCCCGCCACGTAAATCTTTTCGAAATATGGGACATAAACCACCGCTCCGATGCAGATGTTGTTCTCCATCAGGGCGATGTTAACCGTGAATTCGTTGTTTCCCTTGATGAATTCGACCGTGCCGTCGAGCGGATCGACCAGCCAGAAAAGCTCCCAGTTGCAACGCTCTTCATAACGCATTTCGCGGCCCTCTTCGCTCAGGATCGGAATGCGCGTAGGCCCGAGATACTCCTTGATCGTGCGGTGAGCCACACGGTCGGCTACGGTGATCGGGGTTTTATCGCTTTTGATGCTGATGTAATAGTCGTCGAGATTCTTGTAAACGTTCATGATCGCGGCTCCTGCCCTCACCGCCGCATTGAAAATGCTGGGCAGCAAATACATCCTCACCTGGTCGTTTATCATCGTGTCTGGCTTTTTCGGGTCTTTCATTCGTATCGTTCGTAAAGGTAACAAAAGTTTATGAGACTGTGAAATTTTTCACACACTATGTTTTCGCAGGCGGCGGCATACCGCTGTCAGGCAGTTGGCCTGCAAACGGTCCTGCTCGCTCAGGAGCGCTACGGCCAGCAGCAGGGCACTCCAGACCAGCACCGCCGTCGTCAGCAGAGCCGTTGTCAGCCAGGTTCCCTTTACAGCCGACAGCACGGCCGCAGCGACGAGCACCGCTCCTGTGGCGGCACACCAGACGGTATCGGCTTTCCGTTGGCGGCAGGGCTTGTACAGTAACGGTACATGCAGCGTCCTGCGGTTACGCCTTCTGACGCTGTGTCCCACCCTGCGACTGAAGCCGGCTTCACGAAGCACCGTTTCACGGCTCACGAGCACGGCAGGTTCCGCCAGGCGCGAACGCACCAGTTCGAGCGCACCCGCCGGATGCTCGGAAAGTTCGGCTGCCAACCGCTCGATCGTCCCCGACAGCAACATACTTCCCGTGCGTACGGGCAACAGATAGTCGTAGGTCGCTACGCCCGCCGCTGCGTCGAAATCACCGTATGCCGAACCCTGCGCCCGGTCGATCAGCACCAGGCGGCGGTAACAACGTTGCCGCGACCGATATAACCCGCGCACCCCGACGACGGGCAATTCCTCGCAAGGCGCGTAATTCACCCGGATCATCCGGTAGCGGGTAACGATCGCATCGAAGCGGGCGAAAAACTGCCGGGCGTCGAGCACCACGACCACCTCGTAACGGGCATACTCCACGCCGAGCAGATTTTCCAGCTGGTCGTGATCGTACACCCCGCTGCACAAGGCCGAAATTCCCGTACCTTCCGGAGCGTCGCTCGCAGCGCCATGTTCGCGTGCCAATATGCGGCGCTTACGCACGCTGCGTACGATCCTTCCGAGCGCCAGCAGTGTCCACAGCGCAACGGCCGCGCAGCACAAGAGAACCAGGATTTGAACTACGAGCATACCAGATGACGTTTATAGGATGAAACGAGCGATTCGTAATAGGGACGTTCCTCGGCGTTGAAAAAGCGCGGCAGCGCATCGGGCGCATAACCTTCACAGGCCATGTGGCGCAGCAGGGCGCGGCGCTCGACACGGTTCATTCTCCCGACACGCCGCACCACGGCCCGGCGGGCCAGTGGCCGCCGCAGCGAACAGAGAATGAAAAGGGCCTCGCGGCCCAATTCGGAAGCCCCGTCCTCCCCCACGATCCGCAGCAGTTGCCTTTCGGCCTCCTCTATACCGTATTGGCGGACGATAGCAAGCCCCAACGCCCGAAGATTGCGGTTCTCCGACGAAACGAGCGGCCCATACGCCACAGGCAGCACCCCGCGTCGCAGCAAAGCCATGATTTCCGAAATTTCGTAGGCTGAAAGCGGTGTCGGGTATTCGGAAATCAGCCGCAGAGACATGGCCGGATCATAGGACAATTGTGTCATCAGGGCATAGAACCGCACATAACGGTTGCGGCTCCTGCCGAAGCGCCGCACAGCCTGCACGGCCGGCTCGTCCACCGGCAGCGACGCCAACAGCGAAAGGTAATACGCACGACGGTACCCCTGTGCGAAACGGGCGCGGCGAAGCAGCGAAGCATCGAGTCCGCAACCCGTCACGATCCGGCGCAGAAGCCCGGTATCCAACCCGTAAGTCGAAATTACCACGCCCGAAATCACCTCCGCCAGCAGCAGCCGTGCCATCGAGCGACCGATCAGGGGAAATTCCGGCGTACAGCAGGAACCGGACATCAACGCCTGCACGACCATGCGCAGGTATTTCTGTTCCAGCGCTTCGTACCACGGCCCGCGCCTTCGCCTCAAACGCACGCAAAGCGCTGCACCCAGCAGGCACAGCGCCACGACGGCCGCCAGGACCGAATAAAGACGAAACAGGGACTCCATCATATAATGCGGTTTAATTCGTCCGACACCTTGCCCCGCAGCCGCGCGAGGCTGACAGGGAACGTCATGTACTGGTCGACGCCGCATTCGAGCAGGCTCAGCACCGTTTGTTCGGCCTGCTGCCACGTGACCACATAGACCAGCGGCCGGCGCAGTCCCTCGGGACGCACCCGCTCCACCAGGTTGCGCCCCGCAAGGAAGGGCGCCACCTCCAGTACCAGAATCAGGTCGAAAAGCACGCGCCGGCAAAGCCGCTCCATATCGTCGCCCCCGCAGACATAGTATATCTGCGCACCGAGATCGGCAAGCGCCAGCCCCACGAGCCTCGGCAAAAAATCCTCGTTCGAAACAATCAATATCCTACGCATGGTATAACCACCGGTCGTCCGGCGGAAATGCACTATCTAAAAATTATGCCAAAGCCATGAGAACCGAAAAAAATCAGAGGATATATTGTTTTTACGATAAATATGCGTATATTTGCACTCCAAAATTTATGTTTTCACACATATAATTTAACTGAATGTACGTAATAGTAGAGATTGCAGGTCAGCAATTTAAAGCTGAAAAAGGTCGGAAGCTCTATGTCCACCGTCTTCAGGGCGAAGAAAACTCGTCCCTGAGCTTCGACAAAGTCCTGCTCACAGACAACGACGGTCAGGTCAAAGTAGGTGCACCTGTTGTAGAAGGCGCCTCGGTCAAGTGCAAAATTCTGAAACACCTGAAGGACGACAAGGTCCTCGTGTTCAAGAAAAAGCGCAGAACGGGCTATCAGAAGCAGAACGGCCATCGCCAGTATCTGACTCAGATTCTCGTGGAAGACATTGTTGCATAAATTAAAAGCAGAGAGAAATGGCACACAAGAAAGGCGTAGGTAGTTCGAAGAACGGCCGCGAGTCCGAAAGCAAGCGTCTCGGCGTGAAACTGTTCGGCGGCCAGTTCGCAAAAGCCGGCAACATCATCGTCCGCCAGCGCGGCACGGTTCACAACCCCGGCGAGAACGTCGGCATGGGCAAGGATCACACGCTGTTCGCACTCGTAAACGGAACGGTAACGTTCTGCAAGAAGGGCGAAGGCAAATCGTATGTGAGCGTAACTCCCCTGAGCGAGTAAACGCACGTACAATACATGCAAAAGCGGCTTCCTTTCGGGAAGCCGCTTTTTTAATGCCTCTCGGCTCCGGCATTAGAAGCAGACGTAGATTCGCCACACCTTGAGCAACAGCAGAATGGACACGCATACCCAACTCAGCAGGCCGATCAGCGAAAAGACGAACATCAGACGGCAGGTGATCGAAGTCCTTGCGATATACTCCTCACGGCGGAAAATCCGCGCCAGGTGCGGATAATAGAAGGTCAGCAGGTCATCATACTCCCGAACCTTCCGTTTGTAGGTATTCATATAGCGCAGCCCACTGTAAATTTTGAGCATGAAGAGCAGGTTGATCACCACGCCCCAACCGCCTAAAATCGCCAGCACGGGAGCGGCTGCGGCGGTCACGGATTTTTCGTAGAAATAGGCGAACGATGCGAACAGGGCGAACAGCACCGTGGTCTGCATGCCGAATTTCGTCCAGTTGAGGTTGTCCTCGTGCTGGTAGAGCGACACGAGCGTCGCGGCACGGCTGGCCAGCACCTCCCCCTCGTCACCCTCGCCCTCAAATACGTTACTCACACGCAGGCAGCCGTGCATGCCCTCCGCTCCGCGCGGGGGACGAATCCAGGCCGAACGTTTGCGGACAACTCCGTCCTTGTCGGGAACAGGCGTGAAATCGAGGAATTCGGAGAATCCAAGCCGCTTGTGAAATTCGCAACTGCGTTTGTTGAAAGGTTCCAGCACAATGGCGCAGACGAACGGCAACTCTTCGCCCGCATCGGCAAAAAGACGACGGTAAAGCTGTTTGGCCACCCCCTTTCCGGCCGCATCGGGAGATAGAAAGATTTGTTTGACCAGCACGAAGTCGCCGATCACCGCAGCCCGGATCAGGCTGTTGTTCGCATCCTCGGGTACGATGTGTTCGCTTCGGTAGGCCATCAGCACACCCAGCAGTTCTCCCTCCTCGGAAGCCTTGTAAAAATATTCGTATTTCTCGATGAAATGCCCGTACTGCTCCGCACTGAAGGCCGAGACGAGAAATCCGTCTTCGAGATTCTTCACGGGAAGCAGCAAGCGGTCTTGCAGGGCGGTAATCTGCGGAATGTCCGCAGGGGTCACGGCAGTGATCGTCATGGTCGAACGGGTTAGTATTTGCGTAAAGATAACGATTTTCCGGCAAACTGCCAATTCGTCATTCCCGCTATCTTTGCTCTCTTACGGATTGCATGAGGGGGAATTGATAGAATTCAACTGCAAACCGGACATTGCCGACCATGCGGATTCTACGATTCAGCCCGGAAAGGGCATAGAATTTCCAACCGGAACCGGCTTGCAAGCAGTTTATTTCGCACGAACCAGTCGCTCTTCGTAATAATTCAGGTATTTCCGTCCCGGCTCCACCCATAGACCCGGATTCATAATCATAAAACAAACGCATTTGCCCGTCCATAAAACAGAGCCGTAATCAAACTATCTATCCCCGATTTTCAACAGACCGTTGTTCACCGAATAATTAAGATCGGACGGCACCTCGCCCCTCGGATCAATGATCCGGCAGATACCGTCACCCCGGAATTCGACGGTTCTTTCAGGTACGCCAAAATAGGCAAAAAACAATGGCGTGCCTTTCCGGACACGCCACTGCAAATCGGGGAGGGGATTCGCCAACTATTTCTTACCCGCAGTCTCTTTATGGGCTTCACGCATCTCCTTGCGCTCCTCACGTTTCTCCAAACGCTCTTCCTTCTTCATCTGTTTCTGCGCGTCCATTTTCGAATCGGCAGGTTTCGACGCATCCATCACCGCCTTCACCGAATCCGCTCCGGCAGGCGCAGTTGCAGCCGGCCTTGCCTCCGTCGCTTTCTTTTCAGCGGCTTTCGCATCGGCCGTCACAGCCTTGAACACGGCGATTTCCTTTTTGTCGTCGAACAAGCGCAGTTCATGGCCCCGCACTTCGAAACGATCCGCTTCGTCGAGGATGTGCGCAAACATCGTCTCGTACTCCATCTCGGGACAAGCCATACGGGTCATACCCATATTCTCGAAATCGATCTCGCGGCCCGTCACCTTATAGTGACCGAAAAAACGGTTGCAATTCGTGCGTCCGGCCACCATCTGCTGCTGCGCATCGAAGGTCATCGTGAAAAAGTCCGCCTCACGGTTGATTGCCTCGGCAGGAATACCGCCGGCCTTCACCAATTTCCACTGCGTATTTTCCAGCGTAGCCTTGTTTCCGCCGTTACATGCGGCCAATGTAAGAAGCAGCGCGGCGGCTGCGATCATGTTTTTCATAGTGTACGTTTTAAAAATCATTCTGAGCACGAATGTACACAAATTCCGCACCATAGCGAAAAAGCGGAGCCGAAAACAGGCAACAAAACATTAAAAATCCGCCGGTTTCACTGCCGGCGGATCATTTTTCCCGCGTTCCGTCTATCCGAAGAGTCCGTTGAGCACGGCAGCCAGACGGTAGCCGGCTTTCAGAATCTGTCTTTCGGCAAGCGGATGCACGATATTGAGAAAGTCGCGTGTTTCACCTTTTTCGAAACGCTGCTCCGGCTGCGCCCACACGTAGATGATCCGGCATTCGCGGGCGTTTTCGGCCATCCAGTCGCGGGGTGTGCCTGCGGCAATGGCTTTCTTTTCGCGTTTGGTGCATCGGTCGAGCTGGTGCTGCCATTCCATGTAATTCCAGCGGTGATTCATTTCGATGGCCGAACTGTCCCAGAAGCTGTGGTAGTTATATTCCCTGCCGTCGAGATAAATTTTAAAATTCTTCACGCCCGGATATTTCACATGCACCGGACAGTGCATATCACCGACCAGGTGGATCAGGTATCTGAGGTTCACCACCACCGTCGAATCGTCGAGATTTTTATAGTCTTTCAATGCTTCCATCGCCCCCTCGATACACTGCACGGCATCGCCCCGCGTACGCGGCGCATAGTTTCCTTCGGCATCGACGTCGGCTCCGTGCCAGCCGGAGGTGTGTTTGTAGGCAGGAGTATGGCGGTAGCAGTCCATCCACGAGGCATCGTAGACGATCGAGTGTCCGAGGTATTTCTCGATGTTCTTCTTCGCACGGGGCGTCAGGTTGCATTCGGCAATGTAGGTGATTGCATCGTGACCGATCTTTCCCCAGCCGAAAGCCGTACCGGAGCACAGGAAAGCGGCACACAACAAAAGCAAAATCTTTTTCATTTATCAGGAAGTTTTGAGGTTGATGCAGACAAAATTAACGTAAAAATCCGGAAACACAATAAAAAAGACGCTAAAAAGTCATTTTCCTTACTGAAAAACTATTTTGAAAGGAAACGAAAAAAATCCGGACAGAAATCATTCCGTCCGGATCGATCTTCCGAAATACGGGTAGTATTACCTATTTTTTCTTCAGGTGCAAGGCGATTTCGAGTTCCGACGTATTGTCGAACAACTTGGCAACGATGTCGGCCGGATCAAGGCCCATCATCGTATCGGGATCGGCCAGCGAACCGAGCAGGTCGACAAGCAGCGGTTTGTAGGGAAGCATCATCGCCCGGTCGACATAGAGTTTCACGACGCCGTTCTCCTTCGTGTATTTCAGCGGAACGGCATAGTAATCGTCTGTCGAAACGATGTTCAGACCCTTGTATTGTTCCAACATCCCGTCGATGATTTCGATCAAATCCATCGGGGTCTCCATCTGTTCGCCCGTTTGTTTCAGGAATGCCTTGCTGACCGTGAAGTAGAATTTACCGCCCTGCGTGTAGTACCCCAGCGCGCCCTCAGGCAAAATGGCCCCGGTTTCGGTGCTCGGGAAATGTTTCAGTTCGGTTCCGAACGCGGGTGCCATGATCGAAGTAAGAATATCGTTTTCATCGATAATCATATCATAGTAACTGGCGCCGAACGCACCTTTGTTCGTCAGGTCGATGGAAACCAGGCCGCCCTTGACGATCTGCGAAACAATGGACTGCAACATACCGCAAATGGTGTTCATGGGCATCATAAACGTTCCTGCGGGCAACTCCATTGCTGCCGACAGGTCGATTGCAGGGATATTCTCGGGATCGCTCCACGTCGGCAGGAACACGAAATAGAAATCCGAAGGCTCCTCGACAACTCCCGGAATCGTCATGGTGGTAAAGGCGGGGACATAGGAACCGGTCAATTCGGATTTGAACTTGCCGCCCCCGTCACCGTCATTATCGTCGTTACATGCGGTAAAAGAAAAAGCCGTCGCACAGACTGCAAGCAGCAAAGCCGCTTTGGTAAAAATACGTTTCATACGAATCAATTTTTTGAATTCAATAGGGTTACACATCTAACTGCATGCAAAGTTATCCGATTCCGCAGCCCTGCGCAAATAAATTCAGCAGGGGGGGGGTATTTCAAAACAGACAGCCGTTTTTTCATCACGGATCCGTTTCGGAATCCGTCCATAGCGTATGCCGTACGCTGTGTCCCCTCTCTCCGAAAAGCCGGCCGGCACGCCGATACGCTCACCGGCGATCGAGAAACAGGAAGACGACTGGGGACAGATCAAGCGCGACGTGACATTTAGCGTTACGGCACGCAAAACGCTTGTCTTCACGACCGAATACATCTATTCGATGGGCACGCCTTATAAATACATCCGTGTCCTGGACCTGGAATTACTGCAGGCTCCCGCCCCGGAACCTTAAAGCAATCCGGGATTCAGGCCCGTCATCCATGAAAAAGGGCCGCGACATTTCTGTCGCGGCCCTTCACACCTATTTTTACAGATTAGAACTCCATCTTCGATTGACGGACATATCCGTTGTAACGCCACTTGGCATTCTCCTCGGCGGCAGCGAAGAGCTGCTCGGCCTCGGCGGGGAACGCCTTCTGCAGCGAAGTGTAGCGCACCTCGCGCATCAGGAAGTCGCGGAACTTCGACCAGTCGGGTTCCTTCGAGTCCAGCACGAACGGGTTCTTACCCTGCTCTTCGAGCTGCGGGTTGTAATGCCACAGGTGCCAGTAACCGCAGGCTACGGCCTCTTTGCCGACGGTCTGCGTGCGGGTCATACCGCCCTTGATGCCGTGGTTGATACACGGTGCATAGGCGATCACCAGCGAAGGGCCGGGATAGGCCTCGGCCTCCTTGAGCACATTGAAAAGCTGCTGCTGAGAAGCGCCGATCGAAACCTGCGCCACGTAGACATACCCGTAGGTCATGGCGATGGCACCGAGGTCTTTCTTGCGGATGCGCTTGCCGCTCGATGCGAACTTGGCCACGGCGCCCACGGGCGTCGATTTCGACGACTGACCGCCGGTGTTGGAGTACACCTCCGTATCGACCACAAGGATATTGACGTCCATGCCCGAAGCCAGCACGTGATCCACGCCCCCGAAGCCGATGTCGTAGCCCCAGCCGTCGCCGCCGATGATCCACTGCGACTTTTTCACCAACCAGTCCTTCAGCGAGAGGATTTTCTTGCAGTAGTCGCAGCCGCAGGCCTCCATCATCGGGATCAGGCGGGCCGAAACCTCCGCCGACTTGGAAGACGAACCGCGCACGGCGATCCACTCCTGCATCGCACCCTTCAGTTCGTCGGAGCACTTCGTGCAATTGGCGATCGCCTGTTCCATTGCCTCCTGGATGCGGTCGCGGAGCTTCTCCACCCCGACATGCATACCCAGACCGAACTCGGCATTGTCCTCGAACAGGGAGTTCGCCCAGGCCGGGCCTTGCCCCTTGTCGTTGGTGCAGTAGGGCGTCGAAGGCGCCGAACCCGAATAGATCGAAGTACAGCCCGTAGCGTTGGCCACCATCATCTTGTCACCGAACAACTGTGAAATCGCCTTGATGTAGGGCGTCTCGCCACAGCCTGCGCAGGCGCCCGAGAACTCGAACAGAGGCTGTGCGAACTGGAGGTTCTTGACCGTTTTGGTTTTGTCGACTACCTGTTTGTACCCGATATTCTTGGTAATATAGTCCCAGTTTTTCTGCTGCTCCATCTGCGACTCGAGCGGTTTCATCACCAGCGCCTTCTCCTTCGCGGGGCAGACGTCCACGCAGTTCGAGCAGCCCGTACAGTCGAGCGGCGTGAGTTGGATGCGGAACTTGTACTGCTTCGTCTCGCCCAGGCCCTGCTTCCACTCAACGCCCGATGCGGCCGCCTCGGCCTCCGTAGCCAGGAACGGACGGATCACGGCGTGGGGGCAGACATAGGCGCACTGGTTGCACTGGATACAGTTCTGCGGAATCCACTGCGGCACGTTCACGGCGATACCGCGCTTCTCGTAGGCGGCCGTACCGTTGTCCCACGTACCGTCCTCACGGCCGTTGAAAGCCGATACGGGCAGATCGTCGCCCTTCAGGCCGTTGATCGGCTCCACGATCTTGCGGATGAATTCCGGCGTCGATGCGTCAGAAGCGTGCTCGAAGCCCTTGTCCTCGATCTGCGCCCACTCGGCGGGAATCTCGACCTTCACGACGGCGTCTCCGCCGGCGTCCACGGCCGCATAGTTCATGTTGACGATATCCTCGCCCTTCTTGCCGTAGGACTTGAGGATGGCGTGCTTCATCTCCTCGACGGCCTTCTCGAACGGGATGACGTTGGCGATCTTGAAGAAGGCCGACTGCATGATGGTGTTCGTACGGGAACCCAGGCCCAGTTCGGCGGCGATCTTCGTCGCGTTGATGATATAGAAATTGATCTTGTTCTTCGCCAGATAAGCCTTCATATGGTCGGGCAGCGTCCGGCAGGTGGTCTCAGCGTCGTGCACCGAGTTCAAAAGGAACGAACCGCCGGGCTTGAGGCCCTTCAGCACGTCGTACTTGTCCACATACGAAGGCACGTGGCACGCCACGAAGTCGGGCGTGGTGACCAGATAGGGCGAGGTGATCGGTTTGTCGCCGAAGCGCAGGTGCGACGAGGTGTAACCGCCCGACTTCTTCGATTCGTAGGAGAAGTAAGCCTGGCAGTATTTGTCGGTCGTGCCGCCGATGATCTTGATCGAGTTCTTGTTGGCACCTACGGTACCGTCGGCACCCAGGCCGAAGAACAAGCCCTCGAACGTGCCGGGCTTCGCCAGCGAAATCTCCTCGCCGACGGGCAGCGAACGGAACGTCACGTCGTCCACGATACCCACCGTGAACTGGTTCTTCGGCTCGTTCATCTTCAGGTTCTCGAACACGGCCAGCATCTGCGCCGGCGTGGTGTCCTTCGACGAGAGCCCGTAGCGGCCGCCGATGATGAGCGGTTTCCTGTCGCAGGGAATCTCCTTGCAGTTGGCGAACGCCTCCACGACATCCAGGTACAGCGGGTCGCCGTTGGCTCCCGGCTCCTTCGTACGGTCGAGCACGCAGATGCGCTTGACGGTCTCGGGCAGCACTTCGCCCAAATATTTCACTGAGAACGGGCGGTAGAGATGCACCGTCACCACACCGACCTTCCCGCCTTTGGCGTTCAGGTAGTCGACCGTCTCCTTCAGGGTTTCGGTCACCGAACCCATCGCCACCACGACATGCTCGGCATCCTCCGCACCGTAGTACACGAACGGCTTGTAGTCGCGGCCGGTGATCTTCGAAATCTGCTTCATCGCGTCGGCTACCATGTCGGGCAGCGCGTCGTAGAACTTGTTGGCCGCCTCGCGCGTCTGGAAGTAAATATCCGGGTTCTGCGCCGTACCGCGCGTCACGGGATGCTCGGGGTTGAGCGCCCGCTCGCGGAACGCCTTCAGCGCATTGCGGTCGAGCATGGCCGTCAGCGCGGCCTCGTCGATCAGCTCGATCTTCTGAATCTCGTGCGAGGTGCGGAAGCCGTCGAAGAAGTGCAGGAACGGCACGCGCGATTTGAGCGACACGATGTGGGCGATACCCGCCAGGTCCATCACCTCCTGTACCGACGAGGTGGCCAGCATGGCGAAGCCCGTCTGGCGCGTAGCCATCACGTCCTGATGGTCGCCGAAGATCGACAGCGACTGTGCGGCCAGCGCACGGGCCGAGACGTGGAACACGCCCGGCAGCAGCTCGCCCGATATCTTGTACATATTGGGGATCATCAGCAGCAGGCCCTGCGACGCGGTGAACGTCGAGGTGAGGGCACCGCTCTGCAACGAGCCGTGGACAGCGCCTGCGGCGCCGGCCTCCGACTGCATTTCGACCACTTTCACGGTTTCGCCGAAGATGTTCTTGCGGCCCTGGGCCGCCCACTCGTCCACGAGCTCCGCCATGGTCGACGACGGCGTGATGGGATAGATCGCCGCAACTTCCGAGAACATGTAAGCCACATGCGCCGCAGCGTAGTTACCATCACAAGTGATAAATTTCTTTTCTGCCATTTTTTTGAAAAATTTTAGATGATATTGCGATATTTGTTGTGTTGTTCAACAGGTTGAGTTCCATGCCCCGTCCCTTTTCCGAACCGGAGCGCCCGGAACGTGTGTTTCGAATCATACGAAATTGCCTGCGCTCGAAGCGTTGCAAAGATACGAATTCCGATCCAATAAAAAAACCGTCCATGCCGGCAAATCGTCCATTTTTTCCGCCGTGCAGGGTGTGAAAAAACTAACAGACGCAGCGTTAATTGTTTCACAGTGAAAGTGCCGAAAATCACGCATTTGCAAACTTATTAGCAATAAGCCCGTTAGCATCCTGCAAACTATTTCGCAACAAAACCCGCACAATTTACGGCAAAGAATTTGCCGCCGCTCAAACGACCGTTTTACAAGCGAAAAAAATTTCGACACGCCGTCCGTCCGCGCAAAAACCGCAGCTTTGCACGGGCTGGTGCAGGGCGGGGAATATGAAAATCCGGCACGATCCCGGAAAACCTGCGAATCCCGTGGGGGAGGGCGGCTTGTACCATTCTTTTATTATCTTTGCGCGTATGATCGAATACCGAAAAAAAATACTGGCGAACGGCCTCACGGTCGTCGTCAACCGCGACCGCTCGTCGAAGCTGGCCGCCGTGAACATCCTCTACAAGGTCGGGGCGCGCAATGAAAACCCGCGTCGCACGGGTTTCGCCCACCTGTTCGAGCACCTGATGTTTCGCGGCACGCGCGATGTGCCCAACTTCGACCTGCCCGTGCAAATGGCTTCGGGCGAAAACAACGCCTTCACCAACAACGACTACACGGACTTCTACATTACCCTCCCGAAGGACAATGTCGAGACGGCTCTCTGGCTCGAAAGCGACCGCATGACGGGCCTCGCCATCACGCCCGAAGCGCTCGAAACGGAGAAAAACGTCGTCATCGAGGAGTACAAGCAGCGTTACCTCAACCAACCCTACGGCGACGCCTCGATGCTGCTGCGGGCAATGGCCTACAAGGAACATCCCTACCGGTGGGCGACCATCGGGCTGACGCCCGACCACATCCGCCGGGCGACGCTCGAAGAGGTCGAGACCTTCTACCGCCGGCACTACCACCCTTCCGCCGCCATTTTGTCTCTCTCGGCCGACATCGAGGAGGAGCGGATGCTGGCGCTGGCCGAAAAATGGTTCGGCGGCATCGCCGACGCCCCGCAGCCGGCGGCTGCACTTCCGCAGGAGCCTCCGCAGACCGAGGCGCGGCGCCGGGAAGTCGAACGCGACGTCCCCGCCACGGCAATCTGGATCGCCTTCCACATGGGCCCGCGCACCTCGCGCGACTTCTACCTGGGCGACTTCGCTTCCGACCTGCTGGCGGGCGGCGACTCCTCGCGCCTCTACAACCGGCTGGTCAAGGAGCGGCAGTTGCTGTCGGGCGTCAACGCCTACATCACGGGCGAGTTCGATCCGGGTCTGTTCGTCTTCACGGGGCAGTTGATGCCCGGCACCACGGCCGGGGAGGCAGAAGCGGCCCTGTGGGACGAGATGCGCGACCTGCAGGAGCACACCCCCGGCGACTACGAGTGCGAGAAGGTGAAAAACAAATTCGAAGCCAACACCCTCTTCGGCGAGATCAACGTGATGAACAAGGCGATGAACCTGGGCTTCTACGAGATGCTCGGCGACCTCGGCCTGATGAACCGCGAAGTGGCCATTTACCGCTCGATCATCCCGGACGAGGTCTCCGACTTCTGCCGCCGCACGTTCCGCCCCGAAAACAGTTCCACACTCCTTTACAAAGCAAGCAAATGACACAACCGCCCCTCCTGACGCCCGATACGCTCGACGTGGCCCGCGCCGCACGCCGCACCCTGCCCAACGGCATCGACCTCTACACGCTCGCCTCCGACGACTTCGAAGTGGCACGCATCACCTTCGTCTTCCGCGCCGGCACGGCCCGCCAGCGGGTCTTCTTCTCCGCGTCGGCCACCGCCAACATGCTCGCGGAAGGGAGCCGCGACATGACAGCGCAGCAGATCGCCGAACGACTCGATTACTACGGCTCCTACTACGACGTGAGCAACGACCGCGACTACGCCTACATCAGTTTCTGCTGCCTCTCGAAATTCCTGACCCAGACACTCGCGGTCGCCGAGCAGATCCTGCTGCATCCGCTCTTCCCCGAGCGGGAGCTGGCGACCTACTGCGCCAAGCGCAAGCAGGAGCTGGCCATCGAACGCATGAAGGTCGACATCCGCGCCCGCGAGGAGTTCGCCCGTGCACTCTTCGGGCCGCAACACCCTTACGGCACGGTGGCCGACGCGGCGGAATACGACCGCCTCACACGCGACGACATCGCGGCGTTCTATGCGGAAAATTACACGGCGGAAAACTGCTTCGTGGTGTGCAGCGGACGCATCGGCGACCGCGAGCTGGAATCCGTCGCCGTGCTGGCCGGACAGATTCCGCACGCTCCGCAGCGCACTCCGCTTATCATCCCGTCGCCCGTGACCACCCGTTTCGCACAGGTCACGATGCCCGATGCAGTGCAGTCGTCGCTGCGGCTGGGGCGGCTGCTCTTTCCGCGCCAGCACCCCGACTTCGTGCCGATGCAGGTGGTGGCGACACTGCTGGGAGGTTACTTCGGGTCGCGGCTGATGCAGAACCTGCGCGAAAGGCACGGCTACACCTACGGCGTGGTCGCCGCGATGGTCAACTTCGAGCAGGCGGGCTACCTGGCCGTCGCCACGCAGGTCGGGGCGGATGTCACGCAGGCGGCGCTGGAGGAGATTTACCGGGAAATCGAACGCCTGCGCACGGAACCCGTTCCGGCCGAAGAGTTGGAACTGGTGAAAAACATCATGGCAGGGGAGATGATGCGCATCCTCGACGGGCCGTTCGGCATCGCCGACGTGACGATAGAAAATATCCTCTGCGGATTCGACAACGGCGCCGTGGAGGAGAACCTGCGCCGCATCCGCGCCGTCACGCCCGAAGAGATCCGGCAGCTGGCGCAGAAATACCTTCGCCGGGAGGATCTGGTGACGGTCGTGGCGGGAAGCGAACCAATAAACAAAAAATAGGTTAACGGCTTATCCGACAGTATCAGAACCGGAATACCCCTTTGCTGTGTTTGGTCATTTTCGCCCAAACACTTTGTATCCGAACAGATAAAATACGGGAATTGTAAAGAGTAATTCCCCCAACAAGGGAGAAACGAGGAAAGGCCCCAGCATGGCAAAGCCGAGCATTGAGCCCATGATAAAAAAAGTGACAACAGCCACGGCAAACATCGTAACGACAACGGCTGTTTTGTGCCACATCGACTTCGATTCCAATCGACCCATCAGCCACCACTGCACGATTGCAGAAAAAACAAAAGTCACCGACCCAAGATAGAGCATTAATACGATTACCTCACCGACGGGTATTGGCAATTGCTCTTCCGGAGTTGCCGATTCGGTAAATGCAGGCGCCATGCCGAGTAAAAAAGCCGCAAGCGGATTCAAGATTTCTAAGAAATTACAACAAATTTTCCGACACCCAATTTGTTAACTCGACAAAATCCGCCACCGACAACTGCTCGGCCCGCTTCGTAAAAAAGGGATGCTCGGCGCCGCCGAAGTCGCCGAATGCGGCTTTCAGCGAGTTGCGGATCATCTTGCGGCGCTGCCCGAAGGAGGCTTTCACCACGCGAACGAACAATTTTTCGTCGCACGCGAGCCGCGCCACACCGTTGCGGCTGAGGCGGATGACGGCGCTCTTGACCTTCGGGGGCGGGTTGAAAACCGTTTCGTTCACCGTAAAGAGGTATTCGATGTCGTACCACGCCTGCAGGAGCACCGACAGGATGCCGTACTCCTTCGATCCGGGAGGCTCCGCCAGACGCACGGCCACCTCCTTCTGGATCATCCCGACGCACTCAGGCACCAGATCGCGGTTTTCGAGCACCTTGAAAAAAATCTGGGAGGAGATATTGTAGGGGAAGTTCCCGATGATGCGCAACCCACGGGGGAACTTTTCGCGCAGGTTCATCTTCAGGAAGTCGCATTCCATCAGCCGGGGCGTGAATTCCGGAAAATGAGCCTGCAGGTAAACCACGCTTTCCGTATCGATCTCGGCACCCCAGGTCACGATGTCCTTGCGCCGGAGCAGAAACTGCGTCAGCACGCCCATGCCGCACCCCACTTCCAGCACGTCGCACGGACCCGCAGACGCTTCGGTCACATCCGGCACAACGCCCGGGCCGGATTCACCCGCAACGGAATCACGGTAATCGCGCAAGCCGCCGGTGTCGCTTCCCGGCGCGATTTCACAACCCGCGAGCGCATTGCAGATTTTGCGTGCGATATTGAGGTCGACCAGGAAATGCTGTCCCAGCGCCTTTTTGGCCCTTACTTCACTCATAGCGGCACAAAGATAGCGATTTCCCGACAAATTAAAAATGGAACGCGCTTCCGCATGCCCCCCGGCCTGGGTGCTGGTTTCTAACCTTCCTGTCAGATTCTGTCCGCCAATCGATCCGGGCGATAACTGCGCAGCATGTTCGAAAAGAACCAGAGCAGGAAAAATCCTCCGACGATTATTACCAGTGCGACCGCTCCTAAGCCGACTGTAAGCGGCACAAGCACGACCGAACTCAAAAGCAGCGCGGCGTACAAAGCGAGATAAAGCACACCCCGCTTGCGGCCGAGTATCCGGTAATAACGCACCATACTCCAAATCACGAAGCCCAGCAGAGAGGCAACAACCAAACTGCTCACCGTATCGGCGCTCCATCCGTCACGAGGCAGGTAACGGGCGATCAGCAGGGAAGCCGCGAAAAACACGGGTACCGGGATCAACACCGCCCAACGGAGTTTTACCGTCGCCGGTCCTATGTTTGCCTGGCTGCAGATCAGTGTCTGAATCCGTTTTATAAGCGCCGCCTGCCAGCATAGCAGGGCGAAATATCCTGCAATATGGATCACGGTTCGCAAAAATCCGCCGGAACCGTCGTCGACGAACCACGTCAGATCAATCCCTGTCAGCACTCCCCAGACAGTCTCGGTCAGCAATACGAGTATCATCCCTGCCGTCAGCAGGTAGATGCGCATATTCTCCGAAATGACCGGCAGCCATACCATCAGTGTGATAAAAAGCAGCATTGCCGCAATCGACCACGCAATATTGTAACTGTAAAGGAAACGCCCCAACGCCGAATGCAGCGGGAAATGGCCCAAACCCGACAACCGGGGCCGGTAGCCCAACCTGTCCACGGCATCCGCCGCATTGAGTTCGGGTGCCCACACCAAATCGCGCTGCGACAGGCCGATCTTCTTCCCATTGTAGACAACCAGCGCATCATAACGCCCCAACGTATCGAGCAGCGTCACTGCCGCCCCGTTCGGCACCTCGACCTCCTGCGTGGGATCGGGCTTCCCGTGCGCTTCATCCCACACAGTGCCGCATGCGGGTGTAAACTCCGGCAGATGCTCCACGCGATACACCTGCGCCGCCGCAGGCAGCGACAGTGCTGCCGCGACAATCAAAAGGAGTAAAAATCGCCGCACCGCCCGGCAGTTTTTTCGCCGTAACAAACCCGTATGCATCGTTTATTTCGACCGCTTGCGCCGCGTCTGTTTCTTTTCGCGGCGCTCCTGCGCCCGCTGTTCGAGCGCGGCACGACGCTGCACCACGCGGAAGCTGTAAAACAGCCCCACAAAACCGATGCCCAGCAGACCGATCCAGAACCACACGGCGATGCCGCGCTCCATATACTCGATGGCGTAAATAATCCCGGCCACCGCCAGCACCATCATTACCAGCCGCACGAGCTGCATTCCCCCTCCGAGTTTCTTCATGATCCAATGTATTTTATTCGTTTTCCCGCAACCGGACATACCCGCGCAGCAGCAGCGCGGCACAACCCCTCCGGACAACCTGCACATACCCGATCCGCTCCCCGTCGCACCGGACGATCCTCCACAGGCAAACGAGAGCGACAACCGTTGCAAAAATGGTCATAATCCGCAAGAAACGACGGGATATGCACATGACATACGTTTTGTGGCCGCAGTCTGTCCCCGCGCCGCACGGTTACGAAGGCCTGCACGACGTTTTCCGGATAGTACCGGATTGCAGGAATCCGGTTCGCCGGTTTTGCACGGACATTTGCCGTCCGTCACGGAATCTTGTAACGGTTCACCTCGTCGAGATGCCTGCGTTTTTTCTTATGGCACTCGTTATACACCATTCCCACGCCCGCCAATACGAACAGCACTGCGATTACCAGGTCGAATAACGTATTCAACCGGTTCAGGAGCCAATAAATGTTAACCCCGAGCCAAACGAGCGTCACACACAGAAAAATCGTCGCAACCGTAAAAGTCTTCTTGTTCATAGGCATATAGTTAGGTTATACATTTCAGCTCAGGTAACACCGGCGCTTTGCAGGAGTTACGCAGGCGATCCATAAAATCGGAAAGAACGCGATTTTTGATTCAGGCCTGCAGATTTCGTGCTTTGTATATTTGACGCGGACGGGACATAAGACGTATTTCCCGTTCGGGGCAAAAAGCAAAGGGCGGAACGTGCCGCATGAAATCGAGATCAACGATTCTGCTCAGTAATGCGGATGTCGTGCTTCGCGCCGTACGCCGCCGATGGGGAATACCTATGTATTTTCCATTGGCTGAGTGCAAGGGATGTACGGCAGGTGCGTTGCAAGGGGCGGAATCAATTGCCCTGCTCGCACATGAACTTGATACGTACCAGACGTATCTCCTCCTCGGTATAATCGGCCCCCAACTCCTCGATGGCCGCATCGAGCGAATCGCTCTGAGCGTCCTCGCGGAAGTAGAGGTAAATGTCGTCGATCTTATCCTCGTCCATGAACTCCCGCAGGTAGTAGGAAATATCGAGCTTCGTGCCGGAATTGACGATGCCTTCGATCTCGGTGAGCAACTCGTCGAAATCGAGGTCTTTGGCCCGTGCGATGTCCTCGAAATCCATTTTGCGGTCGATGGACTGGATGATGAAGATTTTGTTGCCCGATTTGTTGCCCACCGACTTGACGATCATGTCCTGCGGACGAATGATCTCCTTCTCCTCGACGTAGGCTTTGATGAGTTTGACGAACTCGCCGCCGAATTTTTTGGCCTTGCCCACACCCACGCCCGTGATATTCTGCATCTCCTCGATGGTGATCGGATACTGCACGGCCATGTCCTCGAGCGACGGATCCTGGAAGACGACGAACGGCGGCAGGTCGTGTTTCTTGGCCACCTTTTTTCGGAGGTCTTTGAGCATCGAGAACAACTCCTCGTCGGCCGCCCCGCCCTTCCCCATCGGAGCCACCGTTTCGGCCTGTGCCTGCTCCTCGTCGTAATCGTGATCGAGCGTAACGGTCACGGGAAAAGGCATGGATATAAACTGCTCGCCCTTTTTGTTGATCGAAATCAGTCCGTAGTTCTCGATGTTCTTGTCGATAAGACCCAGAATCAGGCCCTGGCGCAGCACCGCGCCCCAAAATTTTGCATCGTGGCCTTCGCCCGCCCCGAACCATTTCGACTTGTTGTGGCCGTAACTCTTGATGAGCGCCGTGTTCTTACCCGTAAGCACGCTGACCAGATAGTCCGTTTTGAACTTTTCCCCGATGTCGCGCAGGGCTTCGAGTGCCGTTTTCAGCGCAGCCTTCGCATCGACCTTCGGTTTGGGATTGCGGCAGTTGTCGCAGTTTCCGCAGTTCTCGTCGTTATACTCCTCACCGAAATAATGGAGCAGCGTCTTGCGGCGGCACATCGAACTCTCGGCATAGGAAACCGTCTCCTGCAACAGCAGCTTCCCGATCTCCTGCTCGGCAATGGGTTTGCCCTGCATGAACTTCTCCAGCTTCTGAATATCCTTATAACTATAAAAGGTAAGGCAGTAGCCTTCGCCGCCGTCACGGCCCGCACGCCCCGTCTCCTGATAGTAGCCTTCGAGCGATTTGGGAATGTCGTAATGGATCACATAACGCACATCGGGTTTATCGATGCCCATGCCGAAAGCGATCGTGGCGACGATCACTTCCACCCGCTCCATGATGAAATCGTCCTGATTGCCGGCCCGCGTCGCCGCATCCATCCCGGCATGATAGGCCCGGGCACGAATGCCGTTGGCCACGAGCAGCTCCGTAAGCTCCTCGACCTTCTTGCGGCTCAGACAGTAAATGATGCCGCTTTTGCCCTCGTTCTGCTTGATGAAACGGATGATGTCCCGGTCCACGTCGCGCTTCGGACGGATTTCGTAATAGAGGTTCGCACGGTTGAACGACGATTTGAACACCGCCGCATCGGACATGCCCAGGTTCTTCTGAATGTCCATCTGTACCTTCGGTGTGGCGGTAGCCGTCAGGGCGATCAGCGGCGCCTGGCCGATGTCATTGATGATCGGCCGGATTCGCCGGTACTCGGGACGGAAATCATGTCCCCATTCCGAAATACAGTGTGCCTCGTCGATGGCATAGAACGAAATTTTGATCTTTCGCAGGAAAGCCACATTGTCCTCCTTCGTAAGCGATTCGGGCGCAAAATAGAGCAGTTTGGTCTTGCCGGCCAGCACGTCGTCGCGCACCTGCTGTACGGCGGTCTTGTTGAGCGACGAATTGAGGAAGTGGGCAATGCCCGGTTCGGCCGCGAAGGCCCGCATGGCGTCCACCTGATTCTTCATCAGGGCGATCAGCGGTGAAATGACAATGGCCACACCGTCCATAATCATGGCCGGAAGCTGGTAGCAAAGCGATTTTCCGCCGCCCGTAGGCATCAGTACGAACGTATCTTTCCCGTCCAGCACATTGCGGATCACGGCTTCCTGGTTTCCTTTGAACGACGAAAAGCCGAAATAGGTTTTCAGCTTGTCGTGCAACAGGGTATCTTCGTTTTGTTTCATCTCACCACTCAATATCTCTTTGTCGCTAAATGTTCCGAATTTGTAAAATTCAATGTAAAGATAAAAAACTTTTCAGAAAAAAGCATAACTTTGTAAAAATTTATTGAAACCGGAATGCGTCTCTACACAAGCGAACTCGTCAAGAAATACAAGGCCCGCACGGTGGTCGACCATGTATCGATCGATGTCGAACAGGGAGAAATCGTCGGCCTGCTCGGCCCCAACGGCGCCGGTAAAACCACCACGTTCTACATGATCGTGGGTCTTATCAAACCCAACGAGGGAAAGATTTTCCTCGAGAACAACGAAGGCGCTGTCACGGAACTGACCGACCAGCCGGTTTACCGGCGCGCGCAGATGGGCGTGGGCTATCTGGCGCAGGAGGCTTCGGTCTTCCGCCGCCTGTCCGTGGAGGACAATATTCGCGCCGTACTCGAAATGACCGATTTCAGCAAGGAGTACCAGGCCGAACGCGTGGAGGCGCTCATCGAGGAGTTCCGCCTGCAGAAAGTCCGCAAGAGCCTCGGAATCCAGCTCTCGGGCGGCGAGCGGCGCCGCACGGAGATCGCCCGCGCGGTGGCGATCAATCCGGCATTCATTCTGCTCGACGAACCTTTCGCGGGCGTCGATCCCATTGCCGTGGAGGACATCCAGTCGATCGTCGCCACGCTCAAGCACAAGAATATCGGCGTGATCATCACCGACCACAACGTCGACGAGACGCTGGCCATCACCGACCGCACCTACCTGCTCT
>DBFWKV010000040.1:0-47008 GCA_048465795.1 Alistipes sp. | reverse complement strand
AAAATGAAAAGAGAAGGCTTTCGCCCTCTCTTTTTCCGATCGTCATCGAACTTTCGGGGCTGCTCCACAGACAACTACTCAAAAATCCAATAATTTATAACGCTTCATCAGTTCCGCTTTCGTGTATTTCTGAAAGTGCCACCACTCGTCCGGATTCTGCTCGAAACCCGCCTCCAGCATCAGATTCGCCAGCATTTTCCGGTTTGCGTACGCTTCGGGGGTCATCTGTCCGGTCTCAACGTAATAGGGTTCGTTACCCACGTTCGAAATGGCATCGAAGCAGTCGAACGGACATCCCATATCGAGCGGTTGGCCATCGTCACCGAGCACCGAAAGATCGACCGCAACGCCGTAATTGTGATAGCCGCCGCCGTTGTCGGGCGAAGCAACATATTTCTGTTGATCGGTTCCCGCCACCAGCGAGAACATGTAGGTTTGGATGCTCATCGGCCGCGCCGCATCGTAAACGATCAGGCTGTAACCCGGATGGAGTGTTTTGAGACTACGCTGCACGGAAACCAGCATTTCAGCAATCTCGGGCACGAAATAGGCCTTTTCCAACACCCCGTACATATCTCTGTGCGTGAAGTTATCGGTAGTCGAATATTTGAGTTCGACGGCGACCGAAGGATCGAGCGTGGCAATGTCGACAAGCCCGTACTCCTGAAATTTGTGTTCGAGATCCTTTTTGCCGGCACAGGCGGAAAGGAACAGGGAAGACATCATGATAAAAACCGTTAAATACTTCATTTTACACATTCTTCAGTCAATATCGCGGATTAACCGACGTTTCCCATCTCCGGTTCTGAATCGGCATCCTGATTTTTCGCAGAGGCAGCAACCACATTCTTATCTTTATTCCAATAAAATGACATTCCTGAACGGGGGAATATCATGTCTTTGGTGGTGAATGAATAAATAGTTCCTTCAGCCGATTCGTCATAATTACCCTGATTATCCTGATTCACATAAGAGTGAAAGGTCATATAATCGAGATCCCTGTCGCAATCGAAGTTATTCAGCCGGAAAATCAATTTGAAAGTCGCATCACATACCGGAACGGGATACACGGCGCAGAACGTATTGTAGTCAGAGGGAATCGAATATTTTATTTCCATTTTTGCACGATATTGCACGAACTTTTCGTCTTCGAAATAGCCCGTATCATTGGTAACAACGTATTCCCGGGGAATCTGCGCATAGATGATCAACCCTTTGTATTTGGTCTGGTTATCAATTTTTGTACGGTCGAGTACAATCGTAAAATCCGTTATCGGAAAACTTTTTCCCCACGTCCCTTTTTCCGTTCTCCGGAAAACGGAAACCTTATAATTGAGAAATTCCAGTATTTCTTCCTTTCTGCCTGCATTAAAAAGTGCAACGATATGGTTGACGCACTCCGCATCCGGGAGTTCTTCCCGGAAAAAATATGATGTGCTTTTCATGAACACATTCAGCGTTCCTCCATTGTCGACAACATTTTCTCCTTTTTTGAAAATCAGGTACGACTTGATCAAGACGGCGTTTTTATCATATTTCACCTCCCCCTCCAGTTCGTTTTCCCTGCCTTCCTTGTCCTGAACCTTCGCGGCATCAAAAATACGTGTATCCGTCAACTCCTGTTTAATACACATTTTATTCATCGCGGTATCAAACAACACACAAACTTTATACACTTCCTCCTTTTTGATCACCCGATAACTGTTCTTGATATAGTTCAGATAGCCTTGTGCCAAAGCCGCGTTCGTGCAATAGGACTCCAGACACTGCTTGAGAATCCGCTCGATCGACCGCTTGTTGTAAAGTTCATACAACCGGGGAACGCTTCGCCCCGCCTCGCGGGCGGCAAGCGCTTCGACGATGGTTTGCGTCATGTCGTCTTCCAGGTCTTTCTCCGCATACCACTGATAAACCAGATTGACCACCACGATACCGATAATTGCGCCGAGCGTGCTATTCACCAACGTCATGATATAATCGGGCACGGTATGTCCCGGAGAGGCATCATAAATAATGAGGCATACACACACAAGTGCCAGCAGAGCGCATAGGGCAATGGCCCAGCGATAATTTCGCCACTTCCTCCTGGCTTTGTCTTTTACATCCATCGTATTCAAGTGGTTAGAGAGATCACTCCTGGTTATTTCCGCATTTTCGGTCCCATTTTAGCACCGGTTTTCGCACCGCCGAGGCTGCAGTTGAAGATGTTGTCGCCGTAATTGATCGTCTTGAATCCCGCGTCGCGTTTGCGCTGGAAGGCGATTTCTACGAGCCGGTCGACCAATGCCGGAAACGGCAGGCCGGTATATTCCCATAGATAGTAGGACAACGACCCCGGAATGGTGTTGATTTCGTTCACGTACACTTGATCCGTAGCCTCATCGATCATGAAGTCGATCCGGGCCACGCCGTCGCACGACAGCGCCTTGAACGTTTCGACCGCGCACCGACGGATGAAATCGGTGGTTTGTTGCGGCAGTTTGGCCGGAATCTCGCGCACCGTGGACTCCATGCCCTGCGACACTTTCGCTTTGCCGCCGCCCAGGTATTTGTCCGCATAGCTCAGGATTTCACCGCTGCGCACCGGTGCCTCGCACACCGAAGGCTCGCATTCGTAGTAGTTGCCCAGCACCGAGCAGTTGATTTCTTTGAGTCGTTCGACCAGCACCTCTACAATGATCCGGTTGGTGAAGCACACCGCCCCGTCGATCGCCTCAACGAGCTGTTCCCGGTCGTGCGCGGCCTTGATGCCCACGCTCGAACCCGAATTCGCGGGTTTGACAATCACGGGATAGGAAAGTTTCTCTTCGATGCGGCCGATCACCGCCTGCTTTTCGTTCTGCCACTCCTTGTCGGAGAACCAGTCATAATCCACCACCGGAATGCCGCACTCCCTGAGGATCATTTTCATCGTGATCTTGTCCATGCCGTTGGCCGATGCCAGCGGATTGCAGCCCCCGTAGGGAATCCCCGTGAACTCGATCACCCCCTGGAACGAACCGTCCTCGCAGTTGGTACCGTGCAGCGCGGGAATAATGACATCGAGCCGGGCCACTACACGCTTCTGCCCGAACCATTTCTTTTTGCGGTAGAGGCGGTTGTCGCCGTACACCGGACGGAGGTAGACTTCGTCCGTCTGCCGGAACAACCGCTCCATATCGCGGTAATTGGCTACGTCGAGCAGTTTTTCGCCGCTGTACCATTTGCCGCTTTTGGCGATATAGATAGGTACCGCTTCGTATTTGCGTTTGTCCATCGCCTCGATGACCTGGTTGGCCGTGATCACGGAAATCTCGTTCTCGACCGAACGGCCGCCGAAGATGACGCCGACTGTAATTTTCATAGTTTATTCTGACTTATTGATTCTTCATTTATTTGAACGCGTCGGGCAGGTCGTTCTCGTAAAGAACGATGTCTCCCGCCCGCACGATCTGCGACAGATGCGCAGAGGCCATGTTGAAATTCTCCGCCAGGAAGATTTTCCCGGCAGGGAAATTTTCATCGGCAAGTCCCTGTGCAATGGCTTCCCGGTTGGTGGCATTCACGACGATCGCATAGTCGCACGCATCGGCCATATCACGCCCCAACTGCCGGTTCAGATCGGCCTGACGCGCGCCCAGTTCGATAAATCCGGGGGTAATGACGATTCGCCGCGCACCCGCTTCGAGTTGGAAATCCCGAAGCACCGAGAGCGCCATGCGTGCTCCCTGCGGATTGGAGTTATAGGCATCGTCGAGAAGGGTGATGCGCGCGGGTGTAGTACGGCGGCTCAGGCGGTGTTCGACCGGCTGCAACTGCGCCACGGCGATCTTTTGTTTCTGCACCGGAATATTCAGGTAGTCGGCCACAACGATCCCTGCCAGGATATTGAGCAGGTTTCCTTCACCCAACAGTTTGGTTTCGAAGCCTTCGCACAGCCCTTCGGCCGTCCGCACTCCGAACGTCGTGCCTGCGGGCGTATAACGGACATCGACAGCGCGGTATGCGGCATTTTCAGCTTTAATACCATAGCCCGCAAGGTGTCCCGTCCACTCCGGACGATACGCAGCGGCATACTCCGAATCGAGGTTCACCACACCCAGTCCGTCTGCCGGAAGCGACTCGATCAGCTCGAACTTCGTCCGCTGGATATTTTCGATCGTCTTGAAGGTGTCGAGGTGCATCTCCCCCACCGACGTGATTATGCCGATCTTCGGATGCACCAGGTCGCAGATCTCGCGGATGTCCCCCCGCTGTTTGGCGCCCATCTCGACGATGAAAATCTGATGGTAGGGCTGCAGTTGTTCCCGGATGGTGCGTACCACGCCGAGCGTCGTGTTGAAGTTGCCGGGCGTCATCAGCACGTTGTACTTTTCAGAAAGGATGCGGTAGAGGAAATGTTTGGTGCTGGTTTTGCCGAAACTGCCCGTAATGCCGATCACCAGCAATCCGGGCATGGCTTCCAGCCGTTTGCGCGCATCGCGGTAATACCACCGGGAGATCGATTTCTCGAGCGGGATATTGAGGAAATTGGCCAGCAGAACCGGCACATTCGAAAACAGGAGCGTCAGCATCGCCGTCAGCAGGATTGCCTGGGGGAACAGCAACCAAACGACGGCCAGTACCAAAGCCGTCAGCAGACCGCAGGCGATGTAAAGACGAATCACCCGGGCGGTAAAGACTATCGGTTTCCTGTAAACCCGGGTCAGTTCCGTCCACGCCAGCCAGACCATGAGCGCCACAGCCCCCCACATCGTCCATCGGTTCAATACCAGCAACGGGAGCAACACCATCCATGCACGGCCGTGCGAAAGCCAGTTGCCGTCTTTGAGCCACGCGAAATAGCGGCTGAAGCGGTAAGAATTCTGCTGGAACATCTGGACATCGTAGCGCGTCACGGCAAACCAACAGCAGCAATATACGAGCAGGAAAAGCAGTAAAATCCAATTCATAGTCAACCGATTTTAAAGAAACTGCGGACGACGGCGGCAAACATCCCCGGATTTTCCAGGAATGAAAAATGTCCGGCGCCCGGTACTACGACAAGCCCCGCATCCGGAATCAGGCGCTCCATAATCCGCGCGTCGCGCAACGGCGTGGCGGTGTCGTTTTCGCCCCAGAAAAGCAGTGTCGGGGCAGCGATCGAAGGCATGAAGGCGCGAAGATCCTCGTTGACGGTCTTCGACAGCACGGCACGCATCCGGGGCGAAGCATTGTTGTAGTCCGGCGAACCTTTCCCCTTGCGGTAGCGCTCGATGATACGCTCTGCCTGCCGGGAGGGCAGGAGCAACCGCACGCTTCGGCGCAGGAATTTGTATGTATAAACCTTGTAATAATATTTCAGCGTACGAACGGGTTTCACTCCGGCCGCATCGATCAGCATCAGGCGGTCGACCTTGTTGCGCGAAGCATAGCGAATCGAGACCCGGCCGCCGAACGAATGCCCTGCCAGCGACGGCGATTCGATTCCCTGCTCACGGATAAAGGCTTCGACAAGTTGCGTATACTCCTCAACGCCCCACACCGTACCGGGTTCCGGCGAGCGGCCGAAACCGGGCAGATCGAACGAATAGACCGTATAGTGCGAACACAGTAGGTTGCGCAAACTCTCGAAAACCGAATGGTCGCAGCCCCAGCCGTGCAGCAGCAGAACGGCAGGACCGCTTCCCGTGCAGTCGATAAACACCGGCTTGTCCTTATAAATGTATTCCATTGGCACACGGGCCTCGCCCGGCAAAACTGTTAAGCGTGAATGAAACGCAAAGGTAATGCAAGGTGAGCGCAATGCCAAACTCGTTTGAGTATTGCCGAACCTCGGCCTACCTAAGCGGAAATTTACTTATGCAAAGATAGTAAAATATCACATAACGACACTCCGAACCGCAGAGATATATCGGCGCAGCCCGCAATTTTCCCATCCGAAACCGCCGGTCATCGGGCCGGAACGGCAAGGATCAGGGATGCCCCGGCAATAGCACCGCCTGTTCTGCGGGGCGCCAGCGCCCCGGCAGCCCTTGCGAAACGGATAAAAACCGGCAACGAATTGCATCTCTGCATAAAAATTGTATTTTTGCAAACTGGAAATCAAACAGACTAAGATGAGACAAACCGCAACTTTACTGCTTTTCACCCTCTTTCTGGGCTGCGTATCGGCCGCCGCGCAGGAACGCACGCCCCTGCGTCGCACCGAAGTCATCACGGCCGACTCGCTCGACGACGACCACGAACTGCTCGACCAGCTGCGCAACATGCCCAACATCGAAGTCGGCAAAGGCATCACGTTCCAGCCCAAGAGCAAATGGTACAAGACCACCCTGCGTTTCCGGATGCAGAACATGGTGGGGCTCTCCTTCGACAAGGACTTCTCGCTTACACAGACCGAAGCCCGCGTAAAACGGCTGCGACTGCGCCTCGACGGCTACATTTACTCGCCGAAACTGGTTTATTCGATCCAGTTGGGCTTCACCTCCTACGACACCAAAGACCTGCCCAACGGCAACAACAACCTGGTGCGCGACGCCATCGTTTACTACGTCCCCAACGCCAAATGGAACATCGGCTTCGGACAGACCAAGATCAAGGCCAACCGCGCCCGCACCAACTCGTCAAGCGCTCTGCAATTCGTCGACCGGAGCATCGTCAACAGCGAATTCAACCTCGACCGCGATTTCGGTTTCTTCGGGGAATACAATCTGGGGCGCAAAAAAGGGTTCGACCTCTCGGCCAAAGGCTCCGTTACGCTGGGCGAAGGCCGCAACTGGAGCAACTCGGGCGACGGAGGACTCGCCTACACGGGTCGTCTGGAACTCTACCCCCTGGGACGTTTCTCTGCGAAGGGCGACGTGATGGAAGGCGATTTCGAATACGAGGAAACGGTGAAAATCCTGCTTGCCGGGGCCTACTCCTACAACCACAAAGCCGCGCGGCTGAAGGGGCAGAACGGGGCCATCATGCCCGATGACCAGCATCGCAACCTGGGTTCGTATTTTGCCGACTTCATCCTCAAATACCGGGGATTCGCCTTCTACACGGATTTCATGGGCCGCTCGTGCGACCGTCCGCTCTTCGACGGGGGTACGGGGGCCTTCGTTTACAGTGGCTGCGGTTTGAACCTGCAAACCAGCTACCTGATTCACAAACACTGGGAGCTGGCCCTGCGTAATTCGACGATGTTCCCGGAAAGCGAAGTGCAGCCTTTCGCGGGCTACAAACGCTGGAACCAGACCACGCTGGGCATCACGCGCTACATCATCGGCCACAGCCTGAAAGTGCAGGCCGACTTCTCGTACAATACCCGCAGCCAGTCGGTCGATCCCGACTACAACCGTTGGGAAATCCGGTTCCAGTTGGAATTGGGGCTTTGATTCCGCAATCCGGCCAAATAAAAAGCGGCGTTCTCTTTCGAACGCCGCTTTTATTGACGCATAGGTGAACCCGATCCGCAGAGCGGAGTTTCAATCCGGGAAAAATCAGCGGAACAGCGCGAGCGGTTGTCCGGCCCGGTCTCCGGCTTAGAGCAGTTTGAGGGCGATCTGCGCACAAGCCTCGGCATCGGCCAAAGCATTGTGATGATTGGTCAGATCAAAACCGCACGCGGCAGAAACCGTATGCAACTGGTGGTTGGGTAACTGTCGGCCGAAATAGCGGCGCGATGCCCGGCAGGTGCAGTAGAATTCGTAGCCGGGGTAAGGCATGTCATAGAGATCGAACACAGCGCGCAGGCAACCTTCGTCGAACGGAGAGTTGTGCGCCACCAGCGGAAGACCCTCGATGCGGGGCGCAATGTCGTGCCATACATCCTCGAAATCGGGCGCTTCGGCCGTATCCTCATACGTCATTCCGTGAATAGCCGTGGTAAAACGGCTGTAAAAATTGGGACGCGGGCGGATCAGGCGGTAAATCGAATCGACCACCTCGCCGCCGCGCACGACAACCACCCCCACCGAGCAGACGCTGGTGCGGCGGCCGTTGGCCGTTTCGAAATCGATGGCTGCAAAATCCTTCATTTTTCCATGAATCATTTTCTCTTCGCGGAATATCCGAACACCTGGGGAGGAACGGATTCGCCCACGCCTTTTCCGAGAAACGTCCGCTATGATCCGGTGCGACTGCAAAGATACGTATTTTTCGGCTCGGCGCTTCTCCATAACGGAAAAAACGGTTCGCTCGTATGCGAGCGAACCGTCCCCTGGCGGTAAGCGGTACCACCTCACCACTTTTCGCCGCCGATGGTTTTCCAGTCTTCGACCTGCGCACGCGCGGCCCACGCCTCCCAGGCGGCGGCGAGTTGCGCGACCAGTTCGGGATATTGCGCAGCCAGATTGTGCATTTCCGTGCGGTCCTCATCCAAGTCGTAAAGTTCCCAGGCACCCTGCAGCGGATAGTCGCGCAGCGTACGCCAACTGCCGGGATACTCCGACACCAGTTTCCATTTCCCGCGACGCACGGCCCGGTTGCCTTCGTGTTCCCAGAACAACATCCGCGTGGTATCGGTCACCTCGCCGGCGAACGAGGCGGCGAAACTCCGGCCCTCGATGGGAATGGTTTTCACGCCCCGGATCGAATCGGGATAGGTGCCGCCCGCCAGTTCGAGAAACGTGGGCATGAAATCGGCGATGTGGAACACCCCGTCGCGGAAGGCGCCCTTGTCTGCAATCCGATCGCCCCAGCTGACGATCATCGGGGCGCAGATACCGCCCTCGTGCATCCAGCTCTTGTAGCGCCGGAAGGGCGTGCAGCATAAATGCGCCCACTGCGGCCCGTAACTGCCGTAGGTATCGTCGGCGCCGAGCGCTACGCCGGGTATGTCGCCCGCATGCACCTTGCGCCCGTCGCGCGTGGTATCGGGGATCATCCGATCACCCCAATGCGCGCCGGTGCGTTCGACCGTGTTGTTGAGGTGACCTTCGTTCGAAGCACCGTTGTCCGAGAGGAAGATCACCAGCGTATTGTCCAGCACGCCCCGGCGGCGGAGTTCCGCGACGATCCGGCCCACGCCGTCGTCCATCTGCTCGACCATCGCGGCGTAGACCTCCATGCGCATCTGCTGCCACTCCTTGTCGGTTTCGTCGGCCCAGTCGTAGCACTGCACATCCTTATCGGGAAGCTGCGCATCGGGCGGAATCACGCCCAGCGCCCGCATCCGCTCGTAACGTTCGACGCGCAGCGAATCCCATCCGGCAGCATAGCGTCCCTTGTATTTGGCGATGTATTCCGGCCGGGCATGCAGGGGATAGTGCGGCGCCGTGTAAGCCACATAGAGGAAGAACGGATCATCTTTTGCGGCATATTCGTCGATAAACCGCGCGGCCCGGTCGGTAATCGCTTCGGTATAGTAGTAATCCCCGTCGGCGCGAACCGGCGTATTGCCTTCGAAAAGGCATTTGGGATCCCAGAAACTGCCGTGACCGCTCAGCGTACCGTAGAACCGGTCGAATCCGCGCTGAAGGGGCCACTGCGACGTGTCGCCTTCGGGTTTGGTGTTGTTCGTGACGTGCCATTTGCCCGACATCGCCGTTTGGTAGCCGCACTCCCTGAGCGCTTCGGCCAGCGTAACGGTATTCGGTGCCAGCGTACCGCGATAGCCTGTATAGCCTCGGTCGGCGACCATGTGCCCCACGCCCGCCAGATGGGGCGTAAGACCCGTCAGCAGGCTCGCCCGCGACGGACAGCTGCGCGCCGTGTTGTAGAACTGCCGGTAACGCAGTCCGTTGGCTGCCAGCGAGTCGATATGCGGAGTCGAGATTTCGCCGCCGTAGCACCCCAGATCGCTGTAACCCAGGTCGTCGGCCAGGATCAGCACGATGTTCGGCCGCTCGTCGGCACAGGGTTTTTCGGAACAGGCGCCCAGCGTAACAGCCCCGGCGGCGGCCGCTCCGGCCATGCAAAGATTTCCTATTTTATTTCGTTTCATACGGTCGTATTTTGAAAAGGGGAGCGGAGCGTCTCCGGCCCGCTCCCCTATCGTTTATCGGATCAGCGTGCGGGGGTGACTTTGAAGTTATCGAGCCAGAAACGGCTGTAACCTTTGGCGCCACCCGCCAACTGAACTTTCGTTTCGGCCGTGGCTCCGGCAATCACAACCCGGATGTGGTGCCAGCGGGCATTGCCGCCCGACCAGTTGGTGTAGTTGCCGCAATAGTAATACTGCGTCCTGCCGTCATCGGACAAAGCGGTGTACGTATCGTCGGGCGTATCGGTATAATGCCCTTCGATCGACCGGATCGTGCCGCCCCCGGCATGGATCGCAATGATCGATTTTCCGGTCTCGGAAGCGTTTTTATATTGCAGCACGTCAAACTCCACGACGATATCCTTCGTCCCGCTGCCGATCTCGGCGAATGCGGGCGAGATTACGTCTCCGGCAGCCGTTGTCGTGCCGCCGACCAGGAGCGTTCCGTTGCGCGTGGTCGGAGAGTTGGTCAAAAGACTCGCCGTCCACCCCGTCGCCTTGTAGGCCGCAGTCCAGTTGGTGTAGGTCTTTCCGCCCGAACCGATCGAGGTCTTGTCGGAAAGCGTCGCATCGAAAATTCCACCCGTCGTACCGTCGCCGTCGCACCAACTGAAGTCGTCCTCGAAGAATACGATCTCGGGAATTACGCCGCTTTGCGTAAAGCAGACGGTTTTCGTGATCTCGCCGGCGGTGAAAGTAACCTCCGCAGTACGGTCTTTGCCCGTTTCGTTGAGCGACTTCGCCTGCACCGTCACCGCATAGGCGATACCCGTGGCGTTGTACTCGGCTTCGGGAGCGAACGAAATCCAGTCGGCGTCGGTCGTCGCCGTCCAGGACAGGTTGCTCTGCACGACACAACGGCCTTCGGCTCCGGCCTCGTTTTCGAGCGCTACACCTGTGTCTCCCTCGATTATCTTGATGAACGGCTCCACGGGAACGCTCACCTCGCGTTCACCTGCCACGGCGCCTTTCACCGCCTTACCGATGAGGATATTGTCGATCAGCACGCGGCCCCGGCTCTCCTTGACATCAGGCCCGAAGCAGATCTGCGTCTCGGAGGTTGCCCCTCTGACAATGATCCAGTACTTCTTCCAACCGTAGTAGTTGAGAATGCGGATGTCCGTCTCGGTCGCCTCCTCCTCGCCGATCGTACCGCCGCCCGTGACTTTCACCGTCAGCGGCTTCGCATCGGGCGCGAGATTTTCCGAAGCGTACGAAGCGCCGTAGAACGACACGAGGATGTCGGTGGGTTCGCTGCCGATCCGTTCCAGTTTCGGCGTGATGAGCGCTCCCTGGGCCGATGTCGTACCCAGACAGATATACCCCTCGTAACGGGCCTGCACGGAGGTGCGCTGGTCGCTCTTTTCGTAACCCCGCGCGGTGAATTCGGGAATCAGATCGACGGTGAAGTAGTTGGGCTTGCCCGTAGGCGACGCGGCGGCGGTCACCGTGGGCCATCCGCCGCCGGTGGTCGAACCGTTCGTCCAGCGCTCGGAGGCGGTGATCCAATTCAGATCGTCTTCGAAAAAGACCTCCGTGGTTTCGTCGGAAACCACTTCCAGTGCCATCGTGTGGTTCACATACTTGGCTTGGGCGAAATTACCGTCTGCGTCCGCCACGTAGGAAGTCCACGCTTCGCCGTCGAACGCCGTCTCGCTGAACACCCGTCCGTCGGTGGTCATGGCCGTGAATTTCAGGCCGCCGTCGATCGTAAACCGCCCGACGGGAATTTGAATCGCGGCACCTTCCGCGATGTCAAGACCATCGTCTTTGCATTCGATCCGGATCGATTCCCCGGCAAGCACTTCGGTCATATTACTCAGGTTGTCGATCACACCTTCGGTCGAGAGCGACCCCGTCAGCGTCGCCTGCTCGGCAGGTTCGATCAGGACGGATGCAATCGCCGTTTCGGCGAACGGCGCGAACCGCAGGTTCAGCACCGGAAAGAGGTTGGTAAAGCGCAGGGCCACGGGACGCTGCGTGAGCGCCGTGGTCGCGGCAGTTCCCACAAGCACGGGTTTCGCGGTATTCACCCCCTTCTCCACCTGCTGCACAGCAGGCACCCGATAGACGAACTGAGCGCAGTTGAGCGCCGTGAATTCGTCGTTGACAGGATCGTAAGGCCAGATGGCGAGGTAACTGCGTTCGCCCGTGACCGATTCGTTCCACAGGATCGCCTCGTCGACGGGCGCAAGCTCGCTGAAGGTCGCCGTGGAGGTCAGCGTATAGGGGATGTTCCGGATGAAGGGCGTGCCGTCGATCATCGCCGTGATGCCGATACGGTCGCCTGCCGTCCAGGTCGTCACACCGTCGGCCAGCGCTGCGCGGGTCTCGGTCGGGAACTCGTCGATGGCCGCCGCGAACTGCGCGTCGCCGACCACGGCGGGAGCCTGTCCCGAAGTCTCATCGTCGGAGCATCCGGCAAGCAGCGCCGCAGCACAGAGAGAAAGCAGAAGTGTTCTCATAGTCGTGTTATTTTAAGGTTTTTCGGTTTTCGTCAGTCGAACAGGCGCTCTGCCGGCACGATGTCGAACGTGATGCGCCTGTAAAGTTCCTCCTTGCCTCCCGGGTCGCCGTTCTCGTAGAGAATGCCTGCCGAACCGTCGGGCAGACGCACCAGGTCGGAATAGGCCGCGCGCCCCTTCCATACCGTCACGAAACGACTCCAGATGCGCCCGTCGTCGCGGCTGACGCCGATCGACATGTTTTTGCGCGTCAGGGCGCGCGGATTGGAGAAAAGCAGCGTCTTCGAAGGCTTGTCCCCCGGCAGCGCCCAATTCAGGAGGCTGCCCTGACAGCGGGGTTCGACGAGCTGCGCCTCCTCCCAGGTGCGGCTCCACGTAACGCCCCCGTCGCGGCTCACGGCACAGAGACGCAGTGAATCGGCACGGTCATAATGACGCATGTTGAGCATCAGGTCGCCGTTCGACAACTCCGCCACCGTACTTTCGTTGCCGCCGGGCTGCGATACGGCGCCGATATGCCACGTCCGGCCCCGGTCATCGGAGTAGATCAGATGCGAATTCGAGGCGATCGAACCGTCCACGGCCACCCATTTATGGTTCGCAGGCACGACGATGCGCCCTTTATGCGGGGCTTTAGCCTTCTGAATCGCATGACAAGGACCCGTGGCGTACCACGTCCACTCCGGACGCTTGACGTCGGCGGTTATTTCCTGCGGAGCGCTCCAGGTCAGCCCGTTGTCGTCGGAGTGCATCGTGAAAACGCGGCGCGTATCGACTCCGCGCCCGGCCTCGATGTCGCGTTCATGGTCTTCGCCCCGGTTCCAGGTCGCCACGAGTACGATCCGACCGCTTTGCCGCTCGACGACCGGAGCGGGATTGCCGCAGGTATTCTCTCCGTCGTCCCAGACCCGGATCAGATCGCCCCACGTATGGCCCCCGTCGGTCGAACGGCGCAAAACCAGGTCGATGTCGCCCTTGTCGGCCGTACCGTCACGGCGGGCTTCGGCAAAGGCCAGAAGCGTGCCGTCGGCGGCGGCGATGATCGCCGGGATACGGAAGCAGTTATAGCCCTCGTACCCGCTCTCGTAGACCACTTTCGACAGCGTGTCCTGTGCCCGGGAACCGGGAATCCCCAGTGCCAGAGCGGCAATGAAAATCAAAGTGCGCAGCATAAGTGTAAATGGTTTTATTTCACGTGGTTGAAAAAGTCGATGGCTTTCAGTTCAGCCTCCAGCTCGGCATACTCCGCATCGGTGAAGGGAGCGATCGGCAGCCGGCAGGAACCGCAGTCCACGCCCATGAGCTTCATGATGGCCTTGCCGCCGCGCACCCCGCCGCCGTGCCGGATGATGACCTCGACGATCTTCACCGAATACCGCTGCAGTTCGGCCGCAGCGGCGACGTTGCCGGCATGGAACTCGTCCAGCAGGCGGTTATAAATCTTCCCCGCGTAATTGTAAGTGCTGCCGACGGCCGCCGTAACGCCGAGCGAAAGGCCGCAGAGCAGGATTTCGTCGTAGCCGTGCAGCACCTCGAAACGTCCCCCTTCGAGCATCAGGCACTGCGACATCTCCATCAGGTTGTTGTGCGTGAATTTCACGCCTGCGAGCGTCGGCATCGCCTTCCCTCCCAATTCGAGGAAGCGGGGCACCGAGACCGAAACGCCCGACATGGCGGGCATGTTATAGTAGTAGAACGGCAGCGCACAACTGTTGGCAATCGGCGTGAACCACGCCACCAGTTCTTCGGCGGTCTGGGGCTTGAAGAAGTAAGGAGCCATCGACCCGATCGCATCCGCGCCGCATCGCTCGGCATGTCTGGCCAGTTCGATCGCGTCGGCCGCACAGTTGGAACCGATATGCACGATCACTTTCAGCCGACCTGCCGCCGCAGCCACCCATGCTTCGGCCACGCTTCGGCGTTCGGCCGTGGTAAGCGAGGCGGATTCGCCCGTGGTACCGCAGATAAAGACACCCCGAACACCTTGTTCCACAAGCAAATCGGCGTATTTCGCAAGGACGGGAATGCAGAGTGCCCCGTCGGGTGTCATCGGAGTAAAGGGAGCGGCGATAAGACCCTCCAATTTTTGATTTTTGAGCATTTCTTTCGTTATTTTTGGTTTTTGTAAACAGTCAGGTTGTCCGTATGCCGGGAATCGCTGCCACCGGTCAATATACTCACCAGATAGCCGATGACAAAGCAGGCGACGAAACCCGTGGTCGAATAGAGCAGCAGGTTGACCCACTGATACTGCGTAACGAGGGTCTGCACGACGATGCTCCCGACAAGGCCGCACAAGGCTCCGGCGGCATTGGCGCGGCGCGTGACGAGGCCCAGCAGGAACAGACCGCCCAGACCGCCCAGCAGGATGCCGAGGAATTTCGAGAACTCGTCCCACAGCGACTTGATGTCCCACGAAGCCATCATGACGGCGAAAAGGATGCCCACGGCGCCCAGCACGAAGGTCGCCCAGCGTGCCACGGAGAGCATATGCCGCTCGTTGCCCGCAGGACGCATTTTGCGGTAGATGTCGGTAACGAAAGCCGTCGCGGCGGAGTTCATGCTGCTGCTGAGCGTCGACATCGCCGCAGCGAACAGACCCGCGATCACGAGGCCCAGAATACCGCGCGGAAGGGCCGTGCTCATGTACCACGGCAGGATGGCGTCCGAGTCGGTAATGGACATGCTCAGCTCCTGCGGATGGAATTTATAGAAGGCCCACAGCGCCGTACCGAGGAAGAAAAAGAGCAGGCTGGCGGGAACCGTCAGCGCGGCGTTGGTGTACACGCCTTTGCGGGCGGCTTTTTCCGAGTCGGTCGTAAGATAGCGCTGCACGATGGTCTGGTCGGTGCCGTAAGTCGTGATATTGGTAAAGACCGTAGCGATCAGCACCGTCCAGATCGTCGGCTGGCGCAGGTCGAAGAACGTTTCGCCGAGGCTGAATTTCCCCGCGTCGCTTCCCACCGTCAGGATCGTCCCCATCCCTTCGGGCAGTTCGCCCGCGATCGACCAGACCACCGCCACGGCGGCGCCCAGCAGCACGACCACCTGCACGGCCTCCGTCCACACGACGGCTTCGATGCCGCCCATGAGCGTATAGGCGAGGCTCAGCACGCCCATCAGCCCGATGCAGAGGTAGATGTCGATGCCCGTCACGATGTTCAGCGCAATCGCGGGCAGCAGCAGCACGACCGCCATGCGGCCGATCTGGAAGACGATGAACGCCACGCTGCAAACGATGCGGATCAGGGGATTGAAACGCAGTTCGAGGTACTCGTAGGCCGTCGTCACGTTCAGGCGGCGGAAAAACGGAATGAAAACCCCGACGATCAGCGGCACGACCAGGATGATACCCGCATTGAAGAGCAGGTAACTCCAGTCCGTAGCGAAGGCTTTGGCCGGAATGGCCATGAACGTAATGGCGCTCAGGCTGGTGCCGAAGATGCTCAGCCCGACGATAAACCACGGGATGCGGCCGCCGCCCTTGAAGTAGTCGCCCGTGGATTTCTGGTTTTTCGAGAAGTACCACCCGATCCAGGCCAGCGACAGGAAGTAAAGCACGATCACCGTGATGTCGAGCCACCCCATGCGGTGCAGGGAGTCCTCGACCACGCCGTGCAGCACGACCGGCGTACGGACGCCGGGCGACACCTCGCCGCTGGCGATCCAGATGTCGCGCCCGTCGCTCACGACGGCAGTGGTCACCGGCAGGATGAATTCGTCCCTGCCGACCGCCACTTCCGAGAGCGTATTGGTCACGGTGTGGTAAAGCCGCAGGGCATTGTCATCCACAGCCGCATCGTGCGACTTGCCGCCGAAGAAAAGAATGTGGTTGGTACCGAACGGCGCGGCGGTTCCGGCCATCACGGGAAAATCGTTATCGAGCGCGTGCCACTCGTTGAGGCGGGGATTGTAGCGAAAACCGTCGCGGTAGATTGTCCACGGCCCGTCGCCGTCGTATGCCCGGCCGCTGAAAAGGTAGAAACAGTTGTCCATACCGTCGCTCTGTGCCGCACACACCGCATAGCCTCTCTCACCGCCGGGCCAGGCGGGCAGTTCGCGCCAACCCGCCCCCGGATTCGAAGGATCGAGCATCAGGAAATGAGACGACGATCTGGGATGCTCCATCGACTCGTTGCCGCCCGCGACATACACCTTGCCACCGACAAGGCATCCGGCGGCATTGGCCAGGGGAACAGGCAGCGAGGGCCAGGAGGTAAATTGCGGCTTCCCCCTTTCGACCGAGAGCAGGAAGACTTCGTCCATGCAGCGCCCGGCGTCGCAGCCGCCGATGCAGAGCACGCCCTGCGGAAGCGTCACCGAAACGCCGTAGGCGGCAGCGCGGGGCAGCGCGTCGGGGAACACCTCCCAGCCCGATCGTGCATCATATACATACACGTCGCGCCACCAGCGTTTCCGCCCGCCCTCCGACGGCATGCCGTCGGGGAAATTGGCGCCGCCGGCAATGACGAGCCTGCCGCCCGCTTTTCCGGCAAAGACTCCGGCCAGGCCCGGTTGCGGCACGGAGTCGGCACGGGCGGGAAGCCGCACGTCGCTGCTCCAGCGAATCACATCGGTTCGGGTCATGCGCGTCGCAAGTTGTGCGTGCGACAGCACGGGCCACGCCGCAAGCAGCAGCGCGAAGAGGGAAAAGACGACTTTTTTATTCACGTTTATCGGGTGGTGTTTTTGGTTTCCGGTTTTTGTTCAGGTAAATCGTATAGAGGCGCAGATGCTCGGCAATGGCCTTGCGGTAGCCCTCCTCGTCCCGGCGCTGGATAAAGCCGAGCAGGTGTTTGTGCGTCACCAGCTCGCCTTTGGCGGCAAGTTCGGCTTCGATGGGTTCGAAGAAGTCGCGGAAATTGTCCTTCACGAAATCCATCACGGGGTGGATCACTTTCTGGAATTCGGAAATGATGTCGTTGCCCGTAATCTCATAGAGCTTGGCATGGAAGTGCACCTCGCTCATGGGCGTATAGCGGTTCACGCCGATAATTTCGCCCATCTCGACGATGCGCTCCAACTCGGCAATATCCTCGTCGGTGAGGTTGGCGAAGATATAGCTGCTGATACCGATTTCGAGCGCAATGCGGAATTCGAGAATTTCGAGCACGGTTTTTCCGGTCATGAGCAGCGGATTGACACTGCGCTTCATGCCTCCGAGAATCGACGGCTCGGCAAGGGTCATACCCCGTTTGGTGCGCGACTCGATCATTCCGGTCATCTTGAAGCGGCTCAGCGCCTCGCGCAGCACCGTGCGGGCCACGCCCAAGGCACTGGCCAACTCCGCCTCGGGCGGAATGCTGCTGCCGGGACGGAATCCCTGCTCCTTGAAGTATTGAATAAGGCTTTCTTCGACCTGATCGACCAGCGTCGTGTGGGTTTTGTTGATTTTGAGTGTTCCGATCATCTTTCGTAAATTTTCAGTTTAATCTGATAAAATTACAAATTATTCGGCATCCGGACAACCGCTCATCGTAATTGTTCGGTATAAACCCCGCCGAAACGATCCGTAACCTTTATAAGCACGGGCGTCGAAGCCTCCGCAGTCACTGCCGAAAACATATGAGGCGTAGCCTGGGCTTTGGCGGCACCCTTTGACGGCGAGTCGCCCGAAGGCAGGTAAACCTCCTCCACGAAACGCAGGTAGTCGGGGTCTTTGCGCATTTCACGGGTCACCTCGAGCGGCTTGCCGTTCTCCAGCACCTCGACCTTCCACGAAGCGTCCCAGTTCCAGACGTTGACCAGGATTTCGTTTTCGACGCTCCTGTCTTTCCAGCCGGCATCGAGCTGATTCATATCCCAGGCCGTAAACTGCACGTCGGGTCCCACGTCGCAGCCACGGTATTTCCAGCGAATACCGGTACCGTCGATCTCGTAGATACCGAACCCCTGCGGCGTGCCGTCGGTCGCGGCACCGAACCGTTGTCCGTCGCCGTTGTATCCCCTGACGTTGTACCAGAGCGCACCGCAGACCGAACCCATATTGTGTTCGACGATATGAGGTTTACCGGGATAAACCGCATGATGGTTGTTGTGCCAATGCCCGGAAAGCACCAGCACATCGGAAAATCCGTCGAAGCAGGAGGCGAAAGCCGCATAGCCTGCAAAACCGGTATTAGCGGTCGGCTCCAGCACGCGGCAGTTGGTCAGAGGAGCGTGCATCCATACGATAACGGGGGCGGATTTATCCTCCACGGTCGCCAAATCGGCCTGCAGCCACGCCATCTGGCGGTCGGTGAGACCGACGGTATAGTTGGTCTCGCCCACGACACCCTCCGAAGCGCCCGTATTGATGTATCGGATGTTGTCGAGTGCCACGTAGTGTACCTTGCCGATGTTGAGCGAATAGTAGGTCGGTCCCAGCTCCTCCTTGTAAACCCGCTCGGCGCGGTAGTCGTCGGCGGAGTAGGGATCGTTGTCGTGGTTGCCCATGATGTGGTAGAAAGGAATGCCGAACTGGGAAATCAGCTCCTTGTATTCGGGGATCCCGAACTTTCGGGTGTACCAGAATTTGTCGTAGACCATATCGCCCAGCGACACGCTGTACACCTTGCGGCCCGCGAGGCTCGCAAGGGTCTCCCGGAAAGCGGGCACAAACGATTTTTCGCAGCTTTGCAGCGAGGTCTGCGTCGCCACCATCTTGCGATAGTCGTTGTCCACCTGAATATCCGCCGTGACGAGCAGTACGTAACTGTCGTTATCCGCCTTCGTCAGCGGGAAATCGTAGCGGTCGCGCCCGTCCTCGAAGAGCGCATAGAATTGCGGAACGCATCCGTCGGCAGGAGCTTCGTAACCCGAGGGCACAGAAACGAAGAGGGTTCCGTTGTAACGCTCCGAAGTCATGGAGTAGACGCCCTGCGCGTCGGTGCGGACGATCTGCACCCCGTCCGAAACGTAAACTCCGGCGAGCGCTTCACTGCCGCTGTAAACGCGGCCGTAGGCGTTCGTGCCTTCGGGCAGCGAGGCGGGATCGATCCACGGGAACGGACTTACCGTAAGGATCGTCGTACCCAGCAGCTGCGTCTCTTCGCCCCGTTCGCAGGAGATATTCCACGCGCCGGACGTGATATCGGAGGTGAGGCGGAACGTAATAGCCTGGTCGGTCACGGCGCTTACGGGGATATAATAAGGCGTTTCGGCTCCGGTCTGCGACAAGTAAATCTTGTCCGCCTGCGTGAATCCCTCACCCGCGATCGTCACGGCATCGCCCCGGTCGAGCGCATAAGCGGCTTCAACGACCACGTTGTGCACGAGTTCGAACTCCCCGACTTCGAGGGTCGTCGTGCCTAAATATTGTATCTCTTCCCCGCGACGGCAGTAGAGGCTCCACACACCCGAAACAATCTCGGGCGTGATCGTCACCGTGATGTCCGTGGGCGTGATTTTCGCAACTTCGACGGGAAACTCCTCGCCGCCGACGGTCTGCGCCCGATCGCCCTGTTTGAAGAAGATCGCGTCCCCTTCGGCGAATTTCAGACCCCGGATGGTCATCGGCCCCGCATAGTCGACCGTATAGAGGTCGTCGATGAGTACGATGACGAAATTACTTTCCGGTTCGGGACGGTCATCGACTTGGTTGTCTGCGTCGGAGCATCCGCCCGACAGGAGTGTTCCGCCAAGCGTCAGCACCGCAAAAATCCAAAATATACTGAAAAATCTTTTCATAGTCTGCGTTATTTGATCTCTACGATTTCGATGCTTCCCATGCGGTTGGTACCCGTGTCGCCCACTTTGGCCGGTGAGTCGAGCTTACGCGCGTTGTCCGAACCGTCGGCACAACGGAAAACGATCACCACATCGGTCTTGCCTTTCATTTCTGCCGGCAGCTTGAAGCTGTACGGCATCTGGAAGGAATGGTAATCCACCACCGGAGAATTGTAAGTTGCAATGTCGTTGAACGTCACTTTCGAAAGGTCGGCTGACGTGGTCTCGGCCCACTGGATTTTCAGCGCACCGGGGCCGCCCTTCGAACTGGTGGTGGTAAACGCGAGCCACAGGTCGCCCGTTGCATGGCGCAGCACATTGGTACGCAGCACGAAACCTTCGCCCAGATCGGTGGTGTTCGAGAGGATCGAGTTGGCACCGCTCCACCACCATTTGGCGTTGAGCGCCAGGTAACGGTCGGTCTGCTCGGCCGTCCAGGGCGTGAGGCAATCCGTGCGGAACGGCGCGTCGAGCCAGTACATTCCGGTCGGCTGCCCGGAGGATTCCACGTTATCGTTGCCGCCGCCGTTCTTGAGCGAGAAGACGATGCTGCTCGCGTCACCGGCCTCGTTTCCCTTTTCGAAAGCAGGCACGGTCACGGTGTTGTCGCGCCAGGGGCCTGTCTTGAGCAGGGTCACCGATTTACGGCTCGCTAAGGAGGCGTCCAGTCCGTCGTCGGCCGCGCTTCGCATCTGCAGCACATACTCGCCCCGGAACTTCGAGACGATGCCCGTCAACGGGCCGGAGCCTTGCGGCAGATTCTTGGAAAAGGCTTCGGTGAACTCGCTCGTGAACCAGAGTTTCGCCACGTTGCCCCGTCGGTCGCGCACCAGTTGCGGGAAGAGGTGGAAATCGGCGAATGCGGCCCGGTAGCGTTTCTGTACCTCGTTCTTCTTGGCCCAGGTCGCTTCGATGTCCGCAAGCAGCGAATTTTCGAAGTAATTGGTATAGCATCCGTAGGGGAAGACGAACTCCACGGGATCGACCGTCACCAGCGTGTTTCCGAAATCGGCAAGCGTCGCCAAATCCGGAAGCGACACGGCGAGTCCGGCGGGGGCCGCCTCGTCGACACTGCTCTTGATTGCCGTCGCCGGAAAGTCTACGACGGCCAGGTTTCCCTCGGCATCCTCGCGGAATTCGAGCGCATACATGTGTAGCGCCACCTTGCGGCCTGCGGCATACCACCCTTCGCGTTCAACGGCCGGTTTCAAGACCTCATTTTTGTCCTTGAGCAGCAGTTTCAGGCCACGTCCGCCGGCATCCTGCACGTAGAGTACGCTGTCAGGCATGTTCTTCCGCGTCAGGTCGCTCGTGATCCAGCCGCAGACGGCATAGTTGTCCTCGATTTCGTAGCGTCCGTCCGCAAGCCGCACTTCGGCGAGCAGGTCGGCAATCGAAACCGGCATCGAAGTTTCGAACGACGTGTTGCCGTCGAGCTGCGCCACGCGCACGGGCACCGAATAATCGCCGTCGACCATCGAGAAAAGCACCTTTCCTTCGCGCTTGGGCTGGCCCGTATTGTCTTCGAAGAGAAACTGCTGCGTGGTTTCCGAGGTCTCGCCCAGCGAAATCCATTCGCCGCCCTCCTCGACGGTGGCTTCCCAGCGCACGTTGCTCGCCACCGCCACCGTCACGGGTGTACCGACGATGTCGGCGCGGATGTATCCGGCGGAAAGATCGAGGTTGATATATGGAGCAGTACCGTTCTGCGACACGACGATCTGTCCCACCACGCCGCGCGCCGTCACGATGTTCAGCGTCGCACGGCGGGCATAGGCCGAGGTGAGTTCTTCGACGGTAATCGTCGTCTTGCCGTTGTCGTCGCCATAGGCGGGCCATACGCTGACCCACCCGGCGGCCTCTTCGGGAACCGCGAGTTCCCAGTGTCCGCACTTCGAGAAGAACGCGAGAGTCTTCTCCCCGCCCGCAGCCTCGCAGGCAAAGGTACCGTCTCCGTCCCGGAAGGTCACCTCCGACGAGAAATCGTTCGTTGCGTCGTCCGAGCAGCCTGCGGCGGCGAATGCCGCAACGGCCAGCGCCGCAAAACCGAATATGCTGAAAATTTTCATCTTTATCCGAAATTTTAGTCTCTCATTAATTCAGATCGCATTCAACGTCCGCCTTCCAGTTCGACGGCGCGTTTGCTCCACCAGACGGGTGTTTTCATGTTGTCGCCGCCGGCGGAACCCAGGCTCACCACAGGATAAGTCTGACGCATGAAGGCAGTCTGCACCTCGTAGTTGGCGCTGTTGTTGCTGATGGTCGCAGAGCTGTAAAGCATCCGGGTCGGCAGGATGTATTCGTTACTCACGTCGGGGCCGATCGCCAGCGCCGGCAGCCCCGTGCGGCGGTAGTCGCACCACGACTCGAAGCTCTGCATGAAGAGCGAAAGCCACTTTTGATCCATCAACTGCGCGAGCGTTCCGTCGTATTCGACCGTGGAACCCGCACCATGCAGGAATTTATCGATGTCCGATGCGGAAATCGAGGGATTCCACTGCTGAAGCGAGGCGGTTACGGCAGCTTCATAATACTGTCTGGCAAGCGCTTCGCCCCCGGGGATATACTCCTGCTGCGCAGCCTCGGCCAGGATGAAGAGCAGCTCGGAATAGGTCATGAACCAAGCAGGTGCGTCGTAGGGTTTCAACACGCTGACGTTCATCACGGCAGCACCGTTGCCGTCGGGAGCTTTCACCCCGCTTTCGACGCCCTCGGCCGTATCGCCCGAAAAAGTCACCCACTGGCTCCGGCGTGGGTCGGAGGTCGAAAAAAGCCGGTCGATAAAGCGTTTCGAGCACTTATGCGACGAGGCGGTGAACGCGCCGTCGGTCATACCCCCGAATGGGCCTCGGAAGGGAGCCGCCGCCGTGAAGGCGATCCTGGCGTTGTCCGCAACGGAGGTGAAAACCGGATAGACGCCCGGATTGGCGACCATGTCGCGCAGGGTCGTGAGCGCCCGGGTCTCCGCGTCGCGGTTGCTCAGGCGCAGGCAGAGACGCATACAAAGCGAGTTGGTGAATTTCTGCCACGCGGCGATGTCGCCACGGTAGAGCAAGTCTTTTTCAGGCACCAGCAGCGGCGACTTGTAGGAACCGGTATTGTCCTTCGACGTATCGTAAAGTGCATTGGCGTCCTTGAGGGATTGAATGAGATCCATATAAATGTCCTGCTGCCGGTCGAATTTCGGCTGCGAGAGGTCTTCATCGATGCGCAGCGCCTCGCTGTAAGGGATATCGCCGTAGAGATCGGTCAGGAAGGAGATATAGAGCGCCTTGAGCGTCATACCGATCGCCTCCATGTTCCGGTCCTCGTACTTTCTGGCAAGGGTGATGATTTCCTGCGCGTTGGAAGCGTGCATGTAGAAATCCTTCCAGATGTTGTCGTACTCGGAAGCCGGGAAGATGTAGAGCTGAAAGCGGGTGCTGTTGCCGCAGTCAACGGTATATTGCATCAGTTCGCTGTGCAGGCGCCACGAACGGAACTGCAGGTCGCTGGCACTCGACGAAATGAGGTCTTCGAGCAGCGTAACCGGATGCACCTCCCCCAGGCCGGGATTTTCGTCGTTTTTATTGTACTCCTCGAAATCCCCGGTACAGGCTGTAAGTGCCGACGCGGCGAGAAGCACGGGAATCGTATATAGAAATAGCTTTTTCATAAGTCGCATCGTTTTAGAAATCCAATTTGATATTGAAACCGTAGGTCCGGGTCATGGGATAGGAGGCCGTCTCGAAACCGCGCGTGATGGAACCGCCGTTGAGCGTGCCCACCTCCGGATCGTAGAAGGGCCAGTCCGACCAACAGAAAAGATTGGTGCCGAATACCGCGACGGAAGCTCCCTGAAGGAAGCCCGTGCGGGCCATCCATTTTTTAGGGAACTGGTATTCGAGGCGCACCTCGCGCAATTTGATGAACGAGGTCGAGAAAACACTCGTTTCCACGTTGTTCATGTTGAAAACGCGATCCTGATAATAGGTCACCACGTTGTCCGTGATGGTCGAGTTGGGCGTGTAGACCATGTTGCCCTGCGCATCGATACCGCGCGCCACGACGCCTTCGTGCAGGATACCGCCGTAACGTCCGTAGAGCGTGTTGGTCAACTTACCCTGGCGCGACAACTGAGCATAGGTCAGCGAGTGCGCCTTGCCGCCCCACTGTCCGTCGAACGTAACGTTCAGTCGGAGACCTTTCCAGGAAACCGAAGTCGAGATACCCGCTTTCCAGTCGGGCTGCACGTTGCCCAGTTTCTCCATCTTCTCGGTCGCCACCACGGGATAGCCCTTGTCGTCGATCACGGTCCGGCCCGACACGTCGATTTTCGAGCCGTCGGTGTTGAGGATATACGACCCTGCGGGGGCTTTCTCATAACCATAACCGTAGAGGTCGCCCAACGTGCCGCCGACCGTGGCGATCACCTGACCGCGTGCCCCCTGCGAGATCACCCACTGATCCACGCCGGGAGCCAGTTCGAGCACTTTGTTCCAGTTCTTCGACCAGGTGAGGTTGATGTCCCAACGGACATCCTTCGTGCGCACGGGCCGGATGCGGGCGGCCAGTTCGACACCCCGGTTGCGGATTTCGCCCGCATTGATATACTTCGAAAAAGCGCCCGTTGCCGGATCGCGCGGAGCGTTGATGATCTGGTCGGTGGTCGTGTTGCTGTAAAACGCCGCATCGAGCGTAAAACGGTTTTCGAACATCCTGGCTTCGAGACCGACCTCCCAACTCTCGATATTCTCGGGCTTCATCTGGAAGTAGGCTTTGGTCGTCGGACGGCGGTAACCGCTCGAAAAATCGGTCACGGTGTAATAGTCGTTGATAACGAACGGGTTGGTATCGTTACCCACGTTGGCCCACGACGCACGCAGTTTGAGGAAGGTCAGCCACGGCATTTTGTCCTTCATGGCAAGTCCCCCGATGTCGGTCAGCACGACGCTGGCGCTCACCGAAGGGTAGAAATAAGAGCGGTTGTTCGGGGCCAGGGTCGACGACCAGTCGTTGCGGCCCGTCACGTCGAGGAAAACCGCATTGGCATAGGAAAGCGACACCAGGCCATAGAGACTGTTGATCATCTTGCGGCGGCGCTGGGACTTGGTAATCACGCCCGAAAGGGCGTTGCCCAGATTATACACGCCCTCGGTGAGCAGGCCGTCGGCCGTCGAAGTCATCACGCGGCGCTCCTGGAACATGCTGTTACCACCGACATTGACGTTGAGCTGGAACTTGCGGATGTCGCGTTTGTAGGTCAGCAGGAAGTCGTTGTTCATCTCCAGGTCGTTGGTGAACTGCTGGCGGTAATACCCCTGCACGGCCGAAATCGTCCCTTTGGGTTTCCGGCGCGTCGTGAAGTCGCGGCTGGTGTCCAGCCCCGTGCGCAGCATCAGCGTCAGCCCCTTGTAGATATTGAAAGTTACGTTGACATTGCCGTAGACGCGGTCGCGGTCGAGCGTGTTGAGCTGCTCGTAGGTTTGCAGGTAGGGGTTGTCCGAAAGGTTGTTCAGACTGGTGGTCGTGCCGTAGAGTTTATGCCGCCACTCGTACTCGTACCAACTGACGTCGAGGTTGTTGCGGCTCCACAAGAGCGTGTAGGTCGGCGAGGCGGTGCTGTAACCGATCATCGGCAGGTTGTCGCTGTCCTTGCGGTAGTAGTTGACCTTGCCGCCGATCTTGAAATGTTTGAACTTCTGCTCGAACGACACGGCGAAACTCTGCGAGTTATAGCCCGTGTTGGGCACGATCCAGGTATTGCGCGTATCGGTGAACGACACGCGGATCGAACCGCCCCTGCCGTTGTTGCCCGAAATAGCCACCGAGTTCTTGTACGTAGCACCCGTCTCGAAAAAACCCTTGTACCAGTCGCGGGGTTTGAAGGGCATCGGGGTGTATTTACCCGTCTCGCGGTCGAGCGACGCCCACTGATAGAACATCTGGCCTTCGTAGCGCGGTCCCCACGTGAAACGGCTGTACGTACGTTTCGCCTCCTCACCCGTAGTCGATTCGTCGGCCTTCACATTATAAAAGGAGTAGAAGTTGTTGCCCAGGTTACCCGGGCCGTACTCATCCTGAAAATCGGGCCAGTAACCGGCCTGCTCGAAGGAAAAATTCGAACTGAACGTGATGCCGAGACCTTTGGTCGTGCGGCCGGCCTTCGTCGTGATGACGATGGCGCCGTTACCGGCGCGCGAACCGTAGAGAGCGGTCGCCGCAGGGCCTTTCAGAACCGTTACGTTCTCAATGTCCTCGGGATTGATGTCACCGGCACCGTTCCCATAGTCCACGCTGGCGTCGGGGTTGTCGTAAGCCGAACCGCCCATAGCATTCATTCCGTTGGACATCGGAACACCGTCGATGACGAACAGCGCCGTGTTGTTGTCGAGATTCACCGACGACTCGCCGCGCAGCGTGACGCGGATCGAACCGCCGGGACCGGCCGAAGCGTGGTCGAAATTCAGACCCGCCACCTTACCCGACATGGCGTTGAGCCAGTTGTTCGTCACGGCAGCAGTCAGGTCTTCGTTGTCGACCTTCGTTACGGCATAACCGAGCGCCTTCTGCTCACGAGTCATGCCCAGAGCCGTCACTACCACGCCTTCGATATTTTCGGCGCGTGCCTTCAGCACCACGTCGATCTTCGTGCGAGTTCCGACTTCCGCGATGAAATTGTCATAACCGACATAGGAGAAGAGCAGCACGTCGCTGACCGAAGCATTGATCCGATACGTACCGTCCGTACCCGTCACCGTACCCCGGGGGGGGGTCGCACCCTGCACCACCACCGTAACGCCGATCAGCGGTGTCTTTCCGTCGGAATCATACACGGTACCCTTTACCGTCCCGTTCTGCGCCATCGATACCGAAGCCGCAAACAGCAACATGCAAAGGGTGAAGAATCTTACAGGCAGTAATTTTAGATTCATAACTTCCTTTTTTTGAGTTTATAGTTGGCTGATTTGGTCCGTACAACGTATATCCCCAACGTCCGTAAAAGGCGGACAGGAGAAGGAATAACAGAATAAATAACTAATTTTCAGAAACATAGATTGAATCCGGTCTAAATTCTTTTATCTGTTTAGTCTTATTTGTCTGACAAATATAGGCGATTATTTTAATAAAACAAAGACCGACGCAACTATTTAATAATAAATTATTTTAAAAACAGATTTCTCCGGCATAATAGAGGAAAACCGAGACTATTTCTTAAAATTATTTAATATATTAACTATGGGAATCTTGTTTATGGAACAGACTACAAGCGGCTTTTGACGATACCGGACAGAAAAACCGAAATATTTCACAGATAAGAAGATACTATTTTCATCCTTTTATCGGGAGTTGTCCCGACCTAACTCATCGAGAAAAATTCCTTAGGGTAAACAAGGTGCGGGGGTAAGTCTTGAAAGACTCACCCCCGCACCCTATCCGCAGCACTTATTGCTTCGGCAGCGTGAACCAGAAAGTGCTCCCCTTCCCTTCTTCTGAATCCACCCCGATCTCCCCGCCAAGTTTATGGACGATATTCCGGCTGATCGCCAAACCAAGTCCCGTACCGTTCGCAAAACCGTTGAGTTTTACGAATCGCTTGAACACCTCGTCCAGTTTCTCCTGCGGAATTCCGGCTCCCGTATCGGTCACGAAAAACCGAAGCATGTCTCCCTGCTCACCGTAACCGAAACGAATGCTTCCCCGTTCGGTAAACTTCATGGCATTGCCGACCAGATTGGACATCACCTGCAGCAACCGGTTGCCGTCGGTACGGACGGTACAGGATTCGGAATGTTCCGTGAATTCGACAACTACACCCGGACGTGTGAGTTTGCGGCGGCTTGTAGACTCCAGGTTACGCAGCAACTCATTGACATTCACATCGTCGTAAAAGAATTCGAGCGTATTTGCTTCGATTTTCGAAATATCCAGAATGTCGTTGATCAACTGAAGCAGCAAGTCGCTGTTGGTGCTCACGATCGACACGAATTCCCGCTTATCCTCCGGATCTTCCACCTCGGCCAACAGCGAACTGAAGCCCAGAATCGCATTGAGCGGCGTTCGGATTTCATGGCTCATATTGGACAGGAATTGCGATTTGAGACGGTCGGAGGTCTCGGCCGCCTCCTTCGCAGCCCGAAGTTCCTGCTCGGCGAGACGTTCTTTGGTAACATCTTCGAATTTCAGCACCACGCCGCTCACTTCCCGTCCCTGCGAAAAGACGGGCGACGCCGTGATCCGGATGTAAATCCCTTCCAGGCAAGTCTCCCGCACTTCCATTTTATGCGTCTGCATCGCCAACTGAGCCACGCAACCCGGACAGGGAGCCTCCAGTCCGCGCACATTCCGGTAACAGCAAACCCCTTCGGCATACTTTGCAGCCATCGGATGGGTGAAATAAGCCCCCATATTCGACCACAGCACGGTAAAATCGGGTGTGATGTAAGCCAGTCCGCTGTTCGAATTATTCAGGATGAGCTGGTTCATACGCTGGATACGTTCTACGCTCTGCTTGGCCTCGACAAGTTCCTGCTCGTGGTTCTTTCGCTCCGTGATATTACGCATCAGACCCGTAATGCGCACGGGGACACCGGCCTCGTCACGCTGTTCGATGGTCAGGTAAACGCTGTAACAGTTTTGGTAATGTCCCGCCACGTCGAAATGCAGTTCTGCGGAAGCAGACTCCAACTTCCCGCTGCGAAGTCCATCCATCAGGGATTCGAGCGGTTTCCGTTCGTCGGGACGGATATATTCGAGTATTTCCCGGGCCTGCATCCCCTCACGGTCGGTGAAAAAGCCCTCGTTCCGGCTCTTGAATTCGGGAAATTTGAGCCGGACTTCATTTTTCAGCAGATCCCAGACGACAGGCGTCGTACCTGCCGCAGAAAATGCAAGCCGCATCTGCCGGTTCGCCTCCTGTAACTGGTTCTGTGTTTCCATCAGTTCGGAGATGTCCCACCGGGCAACCAGCAACCAGTTGTGCACCTCGTTCGAGATCAGGTTTTTGTTTACGATCGATGCGTGTATCTTTCCGTCCGGCGTCGTAAATGCTTCCTGCGCGTTGTACGACTTGCCGCCGGCAATCAACTCCAGGTCGATCTTGCGGTAGTGCGCGCCGCGTTCGGGTCCGTAAATTTCCAAATCCGTCTTTCCGACGATTTCTTCCCGGTGAAATCCGGACTGTTCGTCACACTGTTTGTTCCAGAACACGTATTTCAGGTCGTCATCGATGTCCTTGACCATGACGGGGATCGGCATATTGTCCAGAATGGCATGTAGCAGCGATTCGCTTTGCTGGATGGCGATGTCCCTGCGGCGGCGCCCGGTAATGTCCCGCTCGAAACAGGCAACCAGATTTTTGTGCACCCTCTTGAAACGTCCCTCGTAGTAAACCTTGCATCCGGTATGTGCTATGGCATAATCGGTCGAGGTAACCCGGTCTGTGGCAAGCGCTTCGGCTATTTTGTTTTTCACCTCCGCGACGAAAGCCGGATCTACGAAGTCCAACACGCTGCGACCAATCAATTCTTCCGCCGGACGCGATAATTTCGCCGGATCGGCATTGTAGATATACCTGATCCGGAACTGTCCGTCTACCATGAAGATCATGTCGGGTACGGATTTCACGACCATCTCCGCCGCATCGTTCTTCCACGATACCGATCGCAGACCTACACGCCTGTGGTATGCCAGCATCCATCCTATATTGCCGGCAAGCGCCAAAACAAGTGCTGCGACCAAATACCCCGTCATAACGAACGTCCCGTTTAAATCCGAATAATCCCCTACAAATATAATATTAAAAAACGGTATGGCAACTTTTCCGGCAAATAATCGGCCCCGTCCGGAAACGAACGGGGCCGAAAGGAAAAATACCGAATGGGTTACTCCCACTCGATCGTTGCGGGCGGTTTCGAAGAAATGTCGTACACCACGCGGTTGACCCCCTTCACTTTGTTAATAATGTCGTTCGACACGTCGGCCAGGAATTCATACGGCAGATGCACCCAGTCGGCCGTCATGCCGTCCGTGGAAGTCACGGCGCGCAGGGCCACGCAGCTCTCATAGGTGCGTTCGTCGCCCATGACCCCGACGCTTTTCACCGGAAGCAGGATCGCACCCGCCTGCCAGACCCGATCATAGAGGCCGGCGGCGCGCAGCGCGTCGATATAGATTTTATCCACGTTTTGCAGGATTTCGACCTTCTCCCGGGTGATGTCACCCAGAATGCGGATCGCAAGGCCCGGCCCCGGGAAGGGATGGCGGCCGATCAACTCCGGAGCGATCCCAAGCGAACGACCCACGCGGCGCACCTCGTCCTTGAAGAGCAGACGCAGGGGTTCGACGATCCTGAGATTCATCTTTTCGGGCAGGCCGCCGACATTGTGGTGCGACTTGATCGTGGCCGAAGGGCCGTTGACCGAGCACGACTCGATCACGTCGGGATAGATCGTACCCTGCGCCAACCACTTCACATCCTCGATCCGGATCGCTTCTTCGTTGAAAACCTCCACGAAGTCACGGCCGATGATCTTGCGTTTGGTTTCGGGATCGCTGACGCCCGCCAGGTCGCCCAGGAATTTGGCACCGGCCTTCACGCCCTTGACGTTCAGACCCATATCCTTGTAGGACTCGAGTACATCGTCGAATTCATTTTTGCGCAGCAGCCCCGAGTCGACGAAGATGCAATAGAGGTTTTTACCGATGGCCTTGTGCAGCAGCACGGCGGCGACCGACGAATCGACGCCTCCCGACAATCCCAGCACAACCCGGTCGTCACCCAGTTTCTCGCGCAACTCGCGTACGGTCGCCTCCACGAAGCTCTCCGAAGTCCACGTCTGCGCGCAGCCGCAGATTCCGACCACGAAATTTTTCAGCAGCTGCGTACCGTCGGTCGAATGGTAGACCTCGGGGTGAAACTGAATGCCCCAGGTCTGCTCTCCCTCCACGCGGAAAGCCGCCATGCGCACATCCTCCGTACCGGCAATCAGCCTGTAACCGGCCGGTACCGACGTGATCGTGTCGCCGTGCGACATCCATACCTGTGTGGTCGTGGGAAGTCCCTGCATGAGCGGGTCGGCAGCTTTAGTCACGGTGAGTATGGCCCGGCCGTACTCGCGGCTCGGGGCGGGTTTTACCTCGCCGCCGTAAGCGTGCGCAAGGTATTGCGCCCCGTAGCAGACACCCAGCAGGGGTAGTTTGCCCTTGATGGCCGAAAGGTCGGGGGTCGGGGCATGCTCGTCCCGCACCGAAAAGGGACTGCCCGAAAGGATCACCCCCCGCACCGACGCGTCGAGCGCCGGAATCCTGTTGAAGGGGTGGATCTCGCAATAGACGTTCAACTCGCGCACACGCCGCGCAATGAGCTGCGTGTACTGCGAACCGAAGTCGAGGATAAGTATTTTCTCCATATTTTTTCGAGTTATTTCTTCACGGGACGGTTCATCCGGCCTGCCAGCCGCATCTCGGCGGCAAAAGCCTCGCGGCCCACTTCCCGGATGCGTTCGATGCATCCACGGCGGTCGGAACGGAACACGACCGCGAAGACTTTGGCAATGAATCCATTGAACTTCCGGCATGCAGCCAGGGGCATGAGCGTACAGTCGGCGCAACTCTGCCAGCCGTGCTCCTTACAGCACTTGCGTACTTCGCACCAGGTCGCTTTTTCGTAGTCGCGGCACCCGGGGCATTTGCCCTTCGTGTACCGGGAGCAGGCCCCGCAAAAGAGGCCGCAGGCGGCAATTTCGGGATTCGTCATTATCGTTCGCTGCTGTAATTGGGTGCTTCGCGCGTGATGGCCACATCGTGCGGATGGCTCTCCTGCATACCCGAAGCCGTGATGCGCACGAAACGCGCCTGCTGCAACGCGGCAATATCCTTTGCACCGCAGTAGAACATGCCTGCGCGGATACCGCCGACAAGCTGGAAAACGGTTTCGCTCAGCGTGCCTTTGAAAGGAACACGGGCCACGATACCTTCGGGGACGAGTTTACTGAAGTTGTTTTCGCATCCTCTCTGGAAATAACGGTCGGCCGATCCGGCCTTCATGGCGTCGATCGAACCCATGCCCCGGTAGGATTTGAACTTGCGGCCGTTGTAGATGATCGTCTCGCCCGGAGCCTCCTCCGTGCCGGCGAACATCGAACCGATCATCACGCAGTCGCCGCCTGCGGCAAGCGCCTTGACCAGGTCGCCCGAATAGCGCAAACCGCCGTCGGCGATAACCGGAACGCCCGTTCCGGCCGCAACGGACGCCGCGTCGAAAATGGCCGACAACTGGGGAACACCCACACCGGCAATGATACGGGTCGTGCAGATCGATCCCGGACCGATGCCGACCTTCACGCCGTCGGCACCGTTGTCGATCAGGAATTTAGCGGCCTCGGCCGTAGCAACGTTGCCGGCAACCACTTCAAGCGTCGGAAACGCCTGCTTGATCTCCCGGAGTTTGCGGGCTATGGCGATCGAATGTCCGTGTGCGGAGTCGAGCACCACGGCATCGACACCTTCGGCGACCAGCGCCTTCACGCGCTCCAGCGCATCGGGGGTGATTCCCACGCCGGCGGCAACGCGCAAGCGCCCTTTTTCGTCCTTGCAGGCATTGGGGTTGTCCTGCACTTTGGTTATATCCTTATAGGTAATCAGTCCGATCAGATGGCCTTTGTCGTCGACCACGGGCAGCTTCTCGATCTTGCAGTTGAGCAGCACCTCCGAAGCGTGGGACAATTCGGTGCTGTGCGTGGTGATCAGGCGGTCGCCGGGGGTCATCACCTCCTCGATCCGGCGCGACATGTCGCGTTGGAAACGCAGGTCGCGGTTGGTGACGATGCCGATCAGCAGGTTGTCCGTACCGACCACGGGGATGCCGCCGATCTTATTTTCGCTCATCAGGGCCAGCGCGTCGCCGACCGTATGGTCTTTGGAAATGGTCACCGGATCGTAGATCATGCCGTTCTCGGCACGTTTCACGCGGCGCACCTGTGCGGCCTGATCGGCGATCGACATATTCTTATGAATCACGCCGATACCTCCCTCACGGGCCAGGGCGATTGCCAGAGGGGCCTCGGTAACGGTGTCCATAGCAGCGGACACGATGGGGATGTTGAGTCGAATATTTCGCGAGAAACGGGTCTGGATCGAGACCTCTCGCGGCAACACTTCCGAATAGGCGGGTACGAGCAGCACATCGTCGAACGTAAGTCCTTCGGGCTGAACCCTTTCATTAGTAAATGACATAAGAACGCGGTTTTTTGTTGCACGCAAAAGTAATCATTTTTTCCGAAACGGCCTAAAATCCGCACCATTCGGCCGGTTTTTTTATCAACATTTTATCAAAGTCCGCGAACAGCAGGCCGAATGAATTATCACAGCCTCCGGTACTCTCAAGCAGTCCGGCCCGGACGGGAGACGAATCCACCGTCCGGGCCGGACATAAAAAGGACATAAGTTCTGTTAATCGAAACTGCGGCTAATACTGTTCCTTCTCGTTGGGGAAATCGCAGTCCTTCACATCCCGAATATATTGCGTGACGGCGCCCGTCATGATTTCGTGCAGGTCGGCGTAGCGGCGCAGGAAGCGCGGCGAAAAGCCTTTGTTGATACCCAGCATGTCGTGAATCACCAGCACCTGACCGTCACAGCCGCCGCCGGCTCCGATGCCGATCGTAGGCGTCGGAATCTCCGCCGTGACGCGGGCGGCCAGCGCGGCGGGAATCTTCTCCAGCACGATGCCGAAACAACCGGCCTCGCTCAGCAGGCGTGCGTCGCGCAGGAGTTTTTCGGCCTCGGCCTCCTCTTTCGCACGCACGTTATAGGTACCGAACTTGTGGATCGACTGAGGCGTGAGACCCAGGTGCCCCATCACCGGGATTCCGGCCGACAGGATGCGCTGCACCGATTCGAGGATCTCCTCGCCGCCCTCCATCTTCACGGCGTCGGCTTCGGTCTCCTTCATGATGCGGACAGCCGAATCGAGCGCCACCTTCGAATTTCCCTGGTAGGTGCCGAACGGCAGGTCGACCACCACCAGCGCGCGCTGTACGGCGCGGACGACCGAACGGGCGTGGTAAATCATCATATCGAGCGTAATGGGCAGCGTCGTTTCGTAACCCGCCATGACATTGGCGGCCGAGTCGCCGACCAGGATCACGTCGATCCCGGCGGCATCGACGATCTTCGCCATCGAATAGTCGTAAGAGGTGAGCATGGCGATCTTTTCGCCCCGCTGCTTCATCTCCGTCAAACGATAGGTCGTAACGGCCCTTACTGTGCTTTCAACTGACATAGTTTCTTCTTTTTTAAGTTTCAAACGGCGGCGAAGATAATGCAAGCGGCCATCAAAACCAAATTTATTCGGCCATTAAACCGTCGTGACGCCGGGAGCCGCTTCCGCCCGGCATACCCGGCGGGTGGTCTCCGTCCCCGGAAATCCCGTCACGGCCCCGACGCAAAGAGGGGTCAGCGTTCGGGCCGGAGCCGGCAGAAAAAGTGCCACAGAACGACACCGCCCGATACGGCGACGTTGAGCGAATGCTTCGTTCCGGCCTGCGGAATCTCGATCGCCCCGTCGCACAGATCGACCGCCTGCTGGTCGACGCCCAGCGCTTCGTTGCCGAAAACAAGGGCGTATTTTTCGCCCGGCTCGGCCCGGAACGCATCGAGCATCACGGCCCCTTCGACCTGCTCCACGGCATACACCCGCCAGCCGTCCGCACGCAGGGCGGCGATACATTCTGCGGTCGTGGGATGGTAACTCCACGCCACGGTCAGCTCGGCCCCCAGCGCCGTCTTGTGAATGTCGCGGTTGGGAGGGGTTGCCGTGATGCCGCACAGGGCGATGTGCCCGACGGCGAATGCGTCGCAGGTACGAAAGAAAGCTCCGACGTTCTGCAGCGACCTCACGTTGTCCAGCACGACCGTAACGGGCATCTTCGGCAGGCAGGCATATTCGTCGGCCGAAGGACGGCCCAGCTCTTCATTGGTGATTTTTCGCATGTTGCATTCTATAATTCGGAGCAAATGTAGTACAATTCGGAATATTTTACCTAATTTTGAACCTCCGATTTCAGGATAAGACACACATTATTATGTTTCCCAGAAAATTCATCATCGCCGCGCTGTTCGCGCTGCTGTTTCCGGCGGCCGGCCTGCGGGCACAAGAGTTTTTCGCCGGCGTTGACTTCACCACCCGTTTCGACAACCGCGAATACACGGGCACCCGCTTCGCCGACGCCTCCGAAACCTTTTTCAGCGCCCGCCTCACCCCGCAGGTCGGGCTGCGCTGGGACGAGCGCAACTCGCTGACCGTCGCGGTCGATCTGCTGCAGGACTTCGGCGACGATGCCAAGTTCCTCACGGAAGCCAAACCCCAGGTTTTCTACCAGTTCCGCGCTCCGAAAGTATTGGCCGCAGCCGGCATCTTCCCCCGCGAAAAACTGATGGGCGACTACGGGGAAGCCTTCTTCGACCGTTCGTATGTCTTCTACCACAACCGGATTTCGGGCGTTATGGGCAACTACCGCTCCGAGGCGGGCTTCGTCGAACTGGCGATCGACTGGGAAGGGATGCAGTCGAAAACCATCCGCGAGAAGTTCCGCATCCTCTCGGCCGGACGCCGGGAAGGCGAGCGGTTCTACGGAGGATACGCCCTGTCGCTGCTGCACTTCGCCAAAACTTCCGATCCCGCGCCGGACGAAGGCGTGGTGGACAACATCCTTGTCAATCCGTTCGCCGGCGTGCGGTTCCACGCCTGGTGCGACTTCGACATTCGCCTGGGCTATCTCCAGAGCCTTCAGCGCGACCGGATTGCCGAAAACGGCTGGGAGACGCCAAAAGGAGGCATGCTCGACATCCGCCTGAGCCGGTGGGGCCTCACGCTGGGCAACATGCTCTACGCGGGTCAGAATCTGATGCCCTTCTACGGCACGTACGGCGATGCGCTCTACGCCAACTGCGTCTTCTTCGGCACGAAAGACCACGTCTACAACCGTACGGAAATCTCCTACGACCGCCGTTTCTTCCACGACACGCTGGGCGTGAAAGCCGGAATTTTCTTCCACTACGACGGCAAGGGAATGGGCACGCAGCAACTGCTGGAAGTGAACGTCCGGCTGCAAAAAATCTTCGCCAAAAAGGAGAAGTAAGCCGAAAATCGTTAAATTTGCACCCACATAATACCACACCAAATGGCAATCGAGAACAATGAAATAAAGGAGAAGTCGCTGAACTTCCTCGAAGAGATCATCGAAAAGTCCGTCGCAAAGGGCGAAACACGCGTACAGACCCGCTTTCCGCCCGAGCCGAACGGCTACCTGCATATCGGCCACGCCAAGAGCATCTGCATCAATTTCGGCCTGGCGAAGAAGTACGGCGGCAAGTGCAACCTGCGTTTCGACGACACGAACCCCGTCAAGGAGGATGTGGAATACGTCGATTCGATCAAACGCGACATCCGATGGCTCGGTTTCGACTGGGCGATCGAACGTTACGCCTCGGATTACTTCGACCAGCTCTACGACTGGGCCATCGTCCTGATCAAAAAGGGGCTGGCTTACGTCGACGACCAGACACAGGAACAGATCCGTGAAAACCGGGGTACGGTGTCGGTTCCCGGCACCCCTTCGCCCTGGCGCGACCGCTCGGTGGAGGAGAACCTCGACCTGTTCGTGAGGATGAAGAACGGCGAATTCGCCGACGGTGAGAAGGTGCTGCGCGCCAAGATCGACATGGCGCATCCGAACATGCTGTTCCGCGACCCGATCATGTACCGCATCATCCACGCGGAGCATCACCGCACGGGCGATAAATGGTGCATCTACCCCATGTACGACTATGCACACGGCCAGAGCGACTCGATCGAGCGGATCACGCACTCGATCTGCACGCTCGAATTCGACGTGCACCGTCCGCTTTACGACTGGTTTATTCAGGCGCTGGAGATTTACCCCTCGCATCAGTACGAGTTCGCGCGGCTGAACCTTACCTATACGATGATGTCGAAGCGCAAACTGCTGAAACTCGTTCAGGAAGGCGCCGTGATGGGGTGGGACGACCCCCGCATGCCGACGATCTGCGCCCTGCGCCGCAAGGGATATACCCCGGCCTCGGTGCGTAACTTCGCCGAGATGGTGGGTGTCGCCAAACGCGACAACGTGATCGACCTGGGCAAACTGGAGTACTGCGTACGCGAAGACCTGAACAAGGTCGCCGAACGCCGTATGGCCGTGCTCAATCCGTTGAAGGTCGTGATTACCAATTATGAGGAAGGCAAGACGGAACTTTTCACGGCGGTCAACAATCCCGAGAACGAAGCGGCCGGAACGCGCCGGGTGCCCTTCTCGAAGGTGATCTACATCGAACGCGACGACTTTATGGAGGAGCCGCCCAGGAAGTTCTTCCGCCTGAGGCCGGGCGGCGAAGTGCGCCTGCGCTACGCCTACCTGATCAAATGCGAGGAGGTCGTCAAGGACGCCGAAGGGAACATCACCGAGTTGCGCTGCACTTACGATCCGATGTCGGGCGACGGTTCGTCGAGCGACGGCCGCCACGTGAAGGGCGTGATTCACTGGGTCTCGGCCAAAGACGCCGTCGAAGCGGAAATCCGGCTCTTCAACCCGCTTTTCACCAAAGAGAATCCCGACGATGTGGAAGAGGGGCAGACCTGGGAAGATAACCTCAATCCCGAGTCGATGGTCAAAATCAAGGGCTACCTCGAACCTTCGCTGCGCGAGATTCCCGTCGGGCAGGCTGTGCAGTTCGAACGCGTGGGCTATTTCTGCCCCGATACAGACTCGACGCCGGACGCACCGGTGTTCAACCGCACGGTGACACTCAAGGATTCGTGGGCCAAGATCAATAAATAAGCGATTCCCGCCAAGCCGGGAAATGCAGTAAAAAAGATGTTCGGAAATATTCCGAGCATCTTTTTTTTCTATTATTTCAGCCTCAATGGACGACAAAATCGGGAATTTAGCTATCTTTGTCTCAGACTTAGACAGATTGCGACCGGTTAAACACAAGCTTCATTATACGCTGTCCGGACAGACACGGTCATTCGGGAATAGAAACTTCCGTTCGGACGGGCAGTGTTTCGGCAGAATCCATATTGTCATTCGGTTCCGCTCCGGTTTGCGCTGTCTTTCCACCGAACAGGATTAACCCCGGAGCGTTTTATTCCGGACAAACAAACCCTTCGATGCAACTTATATTCACAGGTACCGCCCTTCTGGCCCTAATCATCAGTCTCTGGATAGGTTTCTACATCTACCGTACAAAACTGCGTATTTCGACCGTATACCGGGGAACCGAACTCATTTTGCAGAACGTGGATGCGTATGTGTTGCTCATCGATCGGGATTTCAACGTCATACAGACCAATTACTACCTGATTACCGGCACACCGGCTGCGGCGGCTCAGCCCAAAGTGGGCAATCTGATTCACTGCAAGAACGGAGACGACGCGGGATGTTGCGGCACTCACGACCTGTGCGCCACTTGTCCCGTCCGGGCAGCAATCAACGACGCCTTCCGCAGCAAAAACAATTTTTACGGACTCGAAGCTCCGATGGTGCTTTATACCTCCGCAAATCCGCCGAAAACCGTGGAATGCGAAGTCTCGGTCACGGGCAACCATCTTCCGATCGGAGGAAAACCCTATCTGCTGCTGACCATCCATGACATCACGGCTCAGAAAAAAGTGTTGCGGGAACTCAACGAAGCAAAAACGAGAGCCGAGGAGTCCGACCGGATGAAGTCGGCATTTCTGGCCAATATGAGCCACGAAATCCGCACGCCGCTCAACGCCATTCTCGGATTTTCGGAATTGCTCGGCTCGACCCGAACGGAGGAGGAGCGGCAGACATACCTCGGACTGATCCGCACCAACAATGAATTGCTGCTGCAACTCATAAACGACATCATGGACATGTCGAAAATCGAAGCGGGAACACTCGAATTCGCTTATGCGGAGGAGGAGTTGAACACCATCATGGAAGAGTTGGAAGACATGTACCGCCTGCAACTGCCCGAAGGCTCCCCGGTACGCATCGAATTCCGGCGCGAATACCCCTCCTGCCGGTACCGTACCGACCGCAAACGGCTGACGCAGGTGGTTTCGAATTTCCTGTCGAATGCCATGAAATTCACATCCCGGGGCGAAATCCTGTTCGGCTACCGAATGCGGGACGGCGAGTTATATTTCTATGTTACAGATACCGGCGACGGCATTCCGAAGGAGAAACTGGATTTGGTTTTCCGCCGTTTCGTCAAACTGAGCATCAAAAAATCGGGATCGGGAATCGGACTTACGATCTGCAAATCGATCATCGAATCGATGGGAGGCCGGATCGGAGTAACATCCGAAGAAGGCAAAGGATCGACGTTCTGGTTTACGCTCCCCGCAGAATCCTGCCGTTGATGCGGCGCATCAAACCGTTTCACCAGCCTGACAGGGCCGGTTTTCACATCATCTTACCGAACGTCCGGCGCCCGAACAGATAACGCAAAACGATGGATCCGCGATAAATCTTACCCTGTACAGAACCTGTCACCGCCCCGCGCACAACACGGCGCTTGTTTTTCAGCGACTTGTGCCATCCGATAAAATCCCGGTAAGCACGCAGCACGGCACAGAAACTATCACTGCGTCCCTGCAACAGGTAAGACAGGGCGGCCAGCATATCCAACGCAGGACGTATGACAGAGACAACAATGCGCTGTGCGGGCGATGAACACTTATAAAGCATCGCCAGATTATTGCGGTGGTTGAAAAAGACTTTGGTCGGGGAATCGGTCGTCAGGGTACCTCCTCCGAGGTGATAAACCTCGCTCTGCGGTACGACCTTCACACGCCAGCCCGCCAGATGCATCCGCCAGCAGAGGTCGATTTCTTCCATGTGGGCAAAGAAATCGGCATCGAATCCCCCGAGTGCATGAAATACATCGGCCCGGCAGCAGAACGCAGCGCCGCTCACCCAGAACACCTCCCGTTCGTCGTCGTACTGTCCCCGGTCGTACTCGATCTCGCGGAGAATCCTTCCACGGCAGAAAGGATACCCCAGAAAATCGATATATCCCCCGGCAGCCCCGGCATACTCGAAACACGAACGGTCGGTATAGGAGATCAGTTTCGGCGCGGCGGCCGCCACGTCGGGTTCACGCTCCAACACGCGTAATACCGGTTCGAGCCACCCGGCAGGCGTTTCGATGTCGGAGTTAAGCAGCACGTAATAATCGGCTCCGATCTGTGCCAAAGCCCGGTTGTACCCTCCGGCAAACCCGTAATTCCGGTCGAGTTGCAGTATCCGAACCTGCGGGAATTCGGACTCCAGCAGGGCTGCGGAACCATCCGTCGAACCGTTGTCGGCCACCACCACCTCCACGCCTTGCGGCACGGCAGCCAGGACGCTCGGAAGAAACTTCCGCAGGTGCCCCTCCCCGTTCCAGTTCAGTATAACGATTTTAACGATTGGCATGTAAACGTTTGTGTTTCCATCTGCGGTGCGACCACATCCACAACTCGGGCGTCTCGACGATCATCGCCTCCAGTTTGCGGACATAACGTTCGGTGATCTCGTTTTCGGCAACCTCCTCCACACCGTCGTAAATCTCGTCGAAAGACATCTCGTAACAGCCCCTTTTCAACCGTTTCATTCGCACGAAATAGACCGGCAGGCGGCAGCGTAACGCGAGCTTCTCGCCACCGTCGAAAAAGATCGTATCCTGATTGAGAAAGCGGAACCAATGGCTGTCGGGACGCCTGGGAGGATTTTGATCGGCAATGAGTCCCATCACAAGATTCCTGCCGTTGATGCCCCGTTCCCGGTTGCGCAGATAAAACCGCAGGCTTTCCTTCATCGTGACGGCCGTTGCATACACCGAATTGCGGAAACGGCGGTAGAGGTGTTCCACGATTTTGCTGCGCAACGGATGGTAGACCGCGACGAGCAGTTGAGACGGTTCGTAGGCAGCCCAGTAGCAACTGTATTCCCAGCAGCCGAAATGTGCCGACAGGGCAATCCAGTCCCGTCCGTGAACGTCGCGGCGGTGCTTTTCGAGGTTCTTTACCCGCAGCACTTTATGCGCTTTGCGCTCGGTCATGTACGCCATATTGATCGTATCGACAAAAATCTCGGCCAGCGTGCGGTAAAATTTACGGCGGATAATAGCGCGTTCCCCCTCGCTCTTTTCCGGGAAGGAGCGGCGCAGATTTTCGGTAACAACACGCATCCGGTAACGCAGGCAATAGTAAAGCAGGAAAAAGAGAAAATTCTCGACGACATAGTATTTGAACCAATACGGCATCACGGCGAAGGCCCGGCACAGGAACCACAAGATTTCCAGTCCTGCTTTTTGCATGAAATTCAATCCGTCACGCTGCATATCTCCGGCTATTTCGGCTCTACGAACAATTTCACATTACCGACCTTCGTACGGATCCGGAGCCACTGCACGAGCGTCGGCTCGTCGATCCCGACTTCGGCCTGCTTCGGCGTTACAACACACACCAGCAGCGTATCCTGCGGCGTACCGGAAACATCGAAGGTGATGCCTTTGGTCAGTGAGATCGCCCCGACAGCGGGCATGATCGCCCCCACTTCCCGGGATATGTCATCGACCTCGACATTCGTGACGCGGTAGCGTGCCAGCCGCGACTGCATCTCGCCGATCTGCTTGTTTTTCTCCGACAGCAACTCCACATAACTTTGCTGCAGGGTCGAGAAATCGAGTTTATCGCCGTTGTTAGCCTGCCGGACGACCAATTCGGTTTTTTCGAGTCCGAAGGCGGCCAGTTGGTTGCGGGCATTCTCGATCACCTCCTCGCTGAGGGGTTCGCCCACCAGCAGCAGTTCGATCTGTGACGGGTGATCCCCGTGTGCATAATGCTTGTTATTCTCGATCACACGCGTATGCGGGAAATTGAAAACCTGAGCGACGTACCGGTTCGCCGTCGATTCGAAAAACGACACACGCACCATGTGGAAACCGACGAACACGCTCGGAATAAACGTGATGAGGGTAATGGCCATCATCAGGCGGCGGACGTTGCGCTCACGCACCTTGTCGATGAAGACCTTCTTTTCGTATTTCAGAAAGCGCACCATCAGGTAGGTGGCCAGCGCAATGAATACCGAGTTGATGAAGAAGAGATAAAAAGCCCCGATAAAAAACGTGTACTGTCCGGTTGCCAGGCCGAAACCCGCCGTACAGAGCGGCGGAATCAGGGCCGTAGCGATCGCCACACCGGGAATGACGGTCGATGTGCGATCCTTGCGCGACTGCGCCACGATACCCGCCAGGCCGCCGAACAGGGCGATCAGCACGTCGTAGGTCGTCGGCACGGTACGCGCCAACAGTTCGCTGCGGGCCTCCTCGAGCGGCGACACCAGAAAATAGACCGTAGAGGTAACGATCGCTATGCTGAACATCAGCGCATAGTTGCGCAGCGATTTCTTCAGCAGGTCGAAATCGTTGATACCCAGCGACAACCCGACGCCCATGATCGGACCCATAATGGGCGATATGAGCATAGCGCCGATAATGACCGCCGCCGAATTGACGTTCAGACCCAGCGAGGCGATCATCGTGGCGAAGATCAACACCCACAGATTCACGCCCCGGAACTCCACTCCCTTGCCGATGGCGGCAACCACCTCGTCCTGCTGGGCCTTGTCCTCGTCGAGGCTGAAACGGCCCTTCAGGAACTCGCGCATCTCGCCGATCCAAGTCCCGAAGGCACTTTTCTGCGGCTCCGCATCGTTATTTTTCATCGTATCTTCCATATCGCATTTTCATTTTGATTCTTCATGCTCCGGCTCTTCCGAACCGCGTTTTACCTTCGGGCGGCCGGCAACGACCAGCACGAATTCGCCTTTGGGTTCCGTCGCACGGAAGTGCATCAGCACCTCCTCCACCGTGCCGCGCACGGTCTGTTCGAATTTTTTGGTCAGCTCACGCGAAACGGACACCCGGCGGTCGGGGCCGAAAACTTCGGCAAACTGTTCCAGGCATTTGACCACGCGGTAGGGCGATTCGTAGAAAATCATCGTCCGCTCCTCGTCGGCAAGCGCCTGCAACTGTTTGGTGCGCCCTTTCTTCTGCGGCAGGAACCCTTCGAAACAGAACCGGTCGCAGGGGAAACCGCTCTGCACGAGCGCCGGAATCAGTGCCGTGGCCCCGGGCAGCGTTTCGACTTCGATCCCCGCCTCGACACACGTGCGCACCAGCAGAAACCCGGGATCGGAAATGCCGGGCGTTCCGGCATCGGACACCAACGCCACGGTGCGGCCAGCGGCAATCGTCCCGGCGACCATGTCGACAGTGGCATGCTCGTTGAATTTATGATGGGAATAAAGTTTTTTCTCGATACCGAGATGCTTGAGCAGAAACTGCGTCGTGCGGGTATCTTCCGCCAGGACGAAATCCACCTCCTGCAGCACTCTGACCGCACGCAACGTAATGTCGTCCAGGTTGCCGATCGGCGTGGGGACGATGTAAAGTTTGGGTGACGACATGCTATGCCAATTTACGTTCGAGCAGTTCCACGAGCAGTCTGGCGCCATCGGAATTGGGATTCCATGCGTAATGCTCGGCAATGTGAATCATACAGTCGTCCAGGTCGGTGAAACCGTTGAGCGCATCGATCGCCGCATCGCAGGCCGCCGCATCCCCGTCGAAAAGGTCTCGGATCAGCAGAAACTTGTCGTTGATACCGATCGCTTCACGCAGGTCGTTGACGGGTGTTTTATGAGCCATGTCCGAAACCGCATCGCGCGGCGGGGCGATCTTATCCCCCAACGTCTGCACACCCCGGTTGATGACATCGCCCAGCACGGTACCGGGAACAGAAATTTCCGAAACGCTGTCAATCCCTGCATCCTGCGCCTGCTTACCGGTTGCTGAAGCCGCTTCGACCGGCACCGTCTCCTGCCTTTGTTCCGGGACAGGAGCAGGAAGCGGCCCCGTATTCCGCAGGGATTCGGCAACTGCTGCAAACTCTTCTTTCACGGATTCCGTCCGGGACGACGGTTCGGGGCTTCCGGCCGGCGCATGGGCCGGCACAGGGGCAGAAGAACGTTCATCGTAAAGCGACATGATTACCCGCTGCTTGCGCTTGTGCTGCACGACTTCGTCCATCCCGAACAAATCCGGCTCGATCACCTTCGGCCGTTCGGTCACAGGCTGCGGCGCGGCAGGTTCGGGGATTGGTTCCGGTTCGACCGCTCCGGATCGTTCCGGTTCGGACTCAGCGGCCTGTTCCGGCTGCACGGCCTCCGGCAGAGGGGGCGCAGTTGCGTCCGCTTCCGGCGCGGGGACATCGGCTACAACGGGAGATGCTTCCGCAACAAACCTTGCGCCTGCAGGTTCAGCCTCGGGTACGGATACGGATACAAATTCGGCCGGTTCATTTCCAGCTGGAGTTATTATCCCCAACATCCCGTCGAGATCAAGGTTCACAGGGATTTCAACCGGCAATTCGTCCTCAGACACCGCAACCTCTTCCGCCGGTTCCGCGAAACGTAAGACCTCGTAAATCCGGCGCAGTTTTTCGAGTGCAAGTTCCCGCTCCAGCCCGTCGATCCGGCCGGCGGTTTTCCAACTTGCGGCCAACGCCGAAAGCTGCTCCAGTTCGATCCCTATTTTATTCAAATTCATTGCTCTGCCGCTTTGGTTCGAGAAATCAGACCCGCCTTATCCCCGCCGGTCATGCTGGGCACAGCCCGTATTCGGGACAAGTTTAACTTTTGCAAAGATAGTTATTCTTTTCCGCAGAAACAACAGGAACGGCAGTCGAAAAAGGGGATTCGGACAAAACGGAGATTATAATGGAATATTTGCCAAACCGTTTTTTCTCGAACCGAAGGACAATCCCTCGGATTATTATTTCACGAAGCCTATAATTTTCGTATCTTTGCAGACCCGAACTCCCCGAATGCCGGAACCCGGCCCGAAAGGCGAAAGCGGCGAATTTGAATAATAGATAAAACGAAGATACGAAATGGCTTTACAATGCGGCATCGTGGGTCTGCCCAACGTCGGAAAATCGACCCTTTTCAACTGCCTGTCCAACGCCAAAGCGCAGGCGGCGAACTTCCCCTTCTGCACCATCGAACCCAACGTGGGTGTGATCACCGTGCCGGACCGGCGGCTGATGAAACTGGCGGAGATCGACAACCCCAAGCGGGTGATTCCCACCACGATCGAGATCGTGGACATCGCAGGACTCGTGAAGGGCGCATCGAAAGGCGAAGGTCTGGGTAACAAATTCCTGGGAAATATTCGCAACACCAACGCCATCATCCACGTGCTGCGCTGCTTCGACAACGGCAACATCACCCATGTCGACGGGACAATCGATCCCGTGCGCGACAAAGGAATCATCGACACGGAGCTGCAGCTCAAAGATTTGGAAACGGTCGAGAACCGGCTTGCCAAAACGCAGAAGCAGGCCACCTCGGGCGGCGACAAGAACGCCAAGCGCGCCGTAGAACTGCTGCAACAATACAAGGCCTTGCTGGAGCAAGGCCGCAGCGCCCGCACGCTGGAACTGGACAAAGAAGACCGCAAGCTGATGGCCGACCTGAGCCTGCTGACCGACAAACCGGTACTCTACGTCTGCAACGTCGACGAGAAAAGCGCTTCGGCCGGCAACGCCTACACCGAAGCGGTGCGGGCGGCTATCGCCGACGAGAAAGCCGAAATGTTAGTGATCGCCGCCGCTACGGAGGCCGACATCGCCGAGCTGGAGACCTACGAGGAGCGTCAGATGTTCCTCGAAGACCTGGGACTCGAAGAGTCGGGCGTGGCGCGACTGATAAAATCGGCCTATAAATTGCTGAATCTCGAAACATTCTTCACAACGGGTGCCGACGAATCGCGCGCCTGGACGTACATCCGAGGCATGAAAGCTCCCCAGACGGCCGGCATCATCCACACCGACTTCGAGCGGGGATTCATCCGCGCCGAAGTCATCAAGTACGACGATTATGTGACGCTCGGGTCGGAGAAAGCGTGCCGCGATGCGGGCAAAATCGGCATCGAGGGCAAGGAATATGTCGTCGAGGACGGCGACATCATGCACTTCCTGTTCAACGTCTGAACCATTTAAAACTTCACAGCCATGAAAATTTCGAAGTACATTGTCATCGGCATCGCAGCCATCGTCTGCGCCGTCGTTCTGGGCCGTTCGTACACCTACAAGTACCGCTCGCAGGACACCATCGTCGTAACGGGTCTGGGCGAGACGGAATTCGTCTCCGACCGGATCGTATGGACGGGCACGCTCACCGCCGAGGCGCAGAACGTCGCGGCGGGGTACGCGCAAATCGAGACCAGCAAGCAGAAGGTGCAGCAATACCTCGCGGACAAGGGACTCGCCGCAGATGCCGTCGTTTTCGAATTCGTCAACGTCAACAAACAGTTCACCCCGGTTTACAACGCCGAAGGCAACTGGGCCGGGCAGCGTTTCACGGGCTATGAGCTGCGCCAGCGTTTCACGGTGGAATCGTCGGACGTGGAGAAGGTCGAGACCATCTCACGCGAGATTTCCTCGCTGATCGCCCAGGGCGTATCGATCGAGGCTTACGCACCGGACTATTATTACACGAAACTCGACGACGTGAAGCTGGGACTGATCGAAAAGGCGTCGGCCGATGCCCGCGTCCGTGCGGAGAAGATTGCCGCCAACGCCGGCACGAAGATCGGCCGCGTGGCTTCGGCCCGCATGGGCGTGTTCCAGATCACGGGAGCCAATACGAACGAGGAATTTTCGGCCGGAGGCTCGTTCAACACCTCGAGCCGCACGAAGAAGGCCCGCATCACGATGCGGATCGAATACAGAATAAAATAATAAATTCATCATTAAGAATTCGAAATCAGAAATTGCAATTTGCAGCAACGGCCGACCCGTCGCGCAGAGAACCGATTTTTA
>DBFWKV010000039.1:0-98895 GCA_048465795.1 Alistipes sp. | reverse complement strand
TTTTTCATTTTTCATTTTTCATTTTTAAATCCAATCGTTATCTTTGCAGCCGAAATCCCAAACACATTCCACTACCATTATGGCAAAAACAGTCAACATCGCCCGTTCGCACCGGCTGGACGGCATCGGAGAGTACTATTTTTCGCGCCGTCTGCGTGAGATCGCCGAGATCGAGGCCGCCACGGGCCGTCAGATCGTCAAACTGGCGATGGGAAGTCCCGACCTGCCGCCGCACCCGTCGGTGATCGAGCGTCTGGCAAAGGAGGCGCAGCGCCCCGACGTGCACAAGTACATGTCCTACAAGGGCGAACCCATTCTGCGTAAGGCGTTTGCCGACTGGTACAGGAAGTGGTACCGCACCGAGCTGGACTACAACGCGGAGGTGCTCCCGCTGATCGGCTCGAAGGAGGGCATCATGCACATCTGCATGACGTTCCTCGATAAAGGCGACAAGGTGCTCGTTCCGAACCCCGGTTATCCCACCTATTCGGCGGCCGTGAAGCTCGCGGGCGGCGAGATGGTCCCCTACGCGCTGAACAAGCAGACCGACTTCTACCCCGACTTCGAGGCGATCGAGCGGGCCGGACTGGAGGGCGTGAAGATGATGCTGGTCAACTACCCCAACATGCCGACGGGCCAGACCCCGACGATGGAGCTTTTCCGACAGATCGTCGACTTCGGTGCCAAACACAATATCCTGATCGTGCACGACAATCCGTACAGCTTCATCCGCCGCAACGGCGAGATTCCCCGCTCGATTATGGAGATCGACGGGGCGCGCGAGGTGGCGCTGGAGATGAACTCGCTCTCGAAAGGACACTCGATGGCCGGCTGGCGCGTGGGCGTCGTGGTCGGGCGGAAGGAGTGGATCGACGCGATCCTCACGTTCAAGTCCAACATGGACTCGGGCATGTTCTACCCCATCCAGGCGGCTGCCGACACGGCGCTGGCGCTGGGCGAGGAGTGGTTCACGGAGCTGAACGACATCTACTACGGCCGCGAGAAGCAGGCCTATGAACTTTTGGACGCACTGGGCTGCACCTACCGCAAGGGCCAGGCGGGCCTGTTCGTCTGGGCCGAACTGCCCGAATCGTACGCCGGCGACAGCTTCGCCTTCTCGGACGAGGTGATGGAGCGGTGCGACGTGTTCCTTACCCCGGGCGGCATCTTCGGCTCGGAGGGCGAGCGCTACATCCGCATCACGCTCTGCTGCCCCGAGGAGCTGCTCAAACGTGCGACGGACAACGTGAAGGCCAAATTCGGAAAGTAGGCCGGCGGCTCACCGGCAGGCGGTGATATGAATCGCCTGGCGGGAGGCTTATGCGGCATTCGCATGGTCGTGAGGTTGATATTGTGCGCGCGCAACCGTGAGGGTTTTACCGCATTCGCTTGACTGAGAACTCACGCTGCATACGCTTCGAGCCATATATAGGAAGCCCCGGGAATTTGTCGTTCCCGGGGCTTTTCGTGTTTTGCCACTGACCCGAATGTCGCAAAAATGATCGGGTTACGATTCCTGAGCCTGACGAAGGGTCGCAAACTTCCGATTCGATTCGAGCCTGTCGCATGACGGCTCCGGTATCCGGCCGGGAGTGCTCGCCGCCATCAACGGCGTAATAAACCCGTTGCGACATCTCGACGTGGCGCGATGACCGAAAAATAATCCTGCGGCCGTCGGCAGCACTCTGAACTCCGCACTGCGAAAATTGCGGATTGAGGGGCGGCAGCGCCGGACGCGCCCGGAGCGGGATGGCGTTCAGCGTGAGTCTGACTCCGCCCGCTCAGCGGACGACGACGCAAGCACCCCGCAATTTCCGCCTTGCGGATAGTATTGGGTAGCTTTTGATAACAAAAGGTACCAAAGACCGGCTTTCGCAAAAAGCAATACTTCGCATCGCTCGGCATAGTCCGCCAGTAGTCTCTGCCCGCACGTATACCGGAACTCCGCACTGCGGAGTTCCGGTACGGTTGGTGCCGGCAAAAACCAATTGTGAATTCTTAATTATGAACTGCAAAGCTACTCTTCCACGATGCGGATCGAGCGGATCTTGTCCCCCGGGCGGATCGCGTCGATCACGTCCAGTCCCTCGATCACGCGGCCGAAGCAGGTGTGGCGTCCGTCGAGGTGCTGCGTGTTCTCGCGGTTGTGGCAGATGAAGAACTGCGAGCCGCCCGTGTCGCGTCCGGCGTGAGCCATCGACAATACGCCCCGGTCGTGGTACTGGCGCGGCGCCGAGGTCTCGCACTTGATCTTGTAGCCGGGACCTCCCGTGCCGTCACCCTTCGGGCAGCCGCCCTGGATCACGAAATCGGGAATCACCCGGTGGAAGGTCAGCCCGTCGTAGAAGTTGTGTTCGGCCAGGGAGACGAAGTTGGCCACCGTGCCCGGTGTCTCGTCGGCATAGAGTTCGGCTTTCATGTCGCCCTTCTCCGTGGAAATAATCGCGTAAGTTTTCATGGTGTTTTTATTCTTTTGATGATTCGTTGTATTCGTCGGGCAGGGGCAGGCCGAAGCGCTCGCACAGCAGCCGTACATCCCGCCGGTCATTCTCGTCGTGTTCGTAGCCCCGGTGGAAAGCCACCTGCTCCGCCGGAGGTATGCACCGCACCTTCCGGCCGGCAATGCACCCCGCAGCGCCGAAAGTCGCCGCCGGATAGACGGTCCCTTCGAACCGGTAGGTGCCGCCGGCACCGAATTCGAACAGGTGCAGGTCCACGATCCGTCCGCACGAATCCCGCCAAACCGTGTGGCCGGGGGTCGTGTAGGGTTCCCGGATTTCGGCGAATCCTGCCTGGCGCAGAAGTTCGGTGAACATCGCCCCGTGCCGCTTTTCGATGAACAGGTCGATGTCGTTGTGCGGGCGGGTCTGCCGTCCGAGCAGGGCGTCTACGCCCCACCCGCCGTCGAGCCGCACTTCGATGCCGTGGCTTTCGGCCAGAGAGATGATCCCGACCGCATCCCGCTCGCTGATCATGGTTTCCCGTCGCTGCTGCTGCCTTGATTCCGTTCGCCTGTCGGGTTCTGCGCCCTCACTTCGACGGCCGCCGCAGTCGCCTTCACCCGCTCGCGCAGCGCCGTGAGATCGCTGCCCGGAGCGTCATACCCCACCACGACGCCCATGCGGCGGTTCACGCGGGCCGAAGGTTTGCCGAAGAGGCGGATGTCGAGCCGGGCATCGGCCGCCAGCGCTCGTTCGACGCCCTCGAACTTCGGAGCCGTCGCAGTCGCCACGGGCGAGAGGATCACGGCGCTCGCACCCGGTCGCTCGAAGGTGACGGCCGGAATGGGCAGCCCCAGCACAGCCCGCAGGTGCAGTTCGAACTCATTGAGGTTCTGGGTCCCGGCCAGCGTCACCATACCCGTGTCGTGGGGCCGGGGCGACAGCTCGGAGAAGTAGACCCCCTTCTCGCGGCTCAGGAAGAACTCCACGCCCCACAGGCCCGCGCCGGTCAGCGCCTCGGTGACGGCCGCCGCCATGCGCTGCGCCTCGGCCAGATGCTCCGGCGAGATGGGGGCCGGCTGGAAGCTCTCGCGGTAGTCGCCGCCCTGCTGCACGTGGCCGATCGGCGGGCAGAAGAGCGTCGGGCCGTGCTGCTGCGTCACGGTCAGCAGCGTGATCTCGCTGTCGAAGCGGATGAACTCCTCGACGATCAGCTCCCGGATGTCGCCGCGCGAACCCTCGCAGCCGTACTGCCAGGCATGCTCCAGCTCCTCCGGACTTTTCACGAGCGACTGGCCCTTGCCCGAGGAGGACATCAGGGGCTTCACCACGCAGGGGAAACCGACCTTCTGCGCCGCTTCGCATAACTCGTCCAACGACTTCGCATAGAAATAGTTGGCCGTCTTCAGACCCAATTCCACGGCCGCCAGGTCGCGGATGGCCTTGCGGTTCATCGTGAAGTTCACGGCCCGGGCGCTGGGCGTCACGCGGATGCCCCGCCGCTCGCAGTCGTAGAGCCGTTCGGTGCGGATCGCTTCGATCTCGGGTACGATGATGTCCGGGCGGTGCTTTTCGACGGCGGCCATCAGGGCCTCGCCGTCGAGCATCCCGAATACCTCCGACTCGTCGGCCACCTGCATCGCGGGCGCTCCCGCATAGGCGTCGCACGCCACGACGTACTGACCGAGGCGCTTGGCCGCGATCACGAACTCCTTTCCCAGCTCTCCCGAGCCTAACAGCATGATTTTCTTCATCTCCCGTTTGGTTTTATGTTTCGCGTATCGGTTGCTTGGACCGCTTTTTCGCTTTTTCACACTCGATCATCGCCGGGTTTTATGCTCGATCATCGAGCCTGTCGAGATGTCGCAGCGGGTTTTACGCTCGATCCGCCTCTGACGTCACTCGCTCGCCTCCGCCTACCCGGATCGAAAACAGGAAGCCTGCCGCATAGTCTTTTCCTCCTTCTGGCCAGGCATAGTCCGAACAGGTTCGGCTCTGCCCTTGCTCTGCTGCGTCGGTTCACCTTCCCGCTTCCGATTTTCAACCGATTTTACCGCCTGCAAAGATAGATTTTTTGCGCCGAAATCCGTACCTTGCAGCATGAAAATCACCCGAATCATTGCCCGGACAACCGTGCTGCCGGGCCTCTGCCTGCTGCTTGCCACTACCGCCACCGCCCGGATCCCCGCCGTCGAAACCGCTTCCGACACGCTGCGGATCGCCTTCGTGACGGACATTCACGTCACGCCCGGCAACGAGCAGGATTCGCTCTTCCGCCTCGCGGTCGCCGAGATCGACGGCTCGGACTGCGACGCGGTGATCTGCGGCGGCGACCTCACGAACATGGGCACCGACGCCGAACTGAGCCATGTGCGTGCGCTTTTCGATGACCTGCGCAAGCCCTGGTTCGTGATCCCCGGCAACCACGAAACGACCTGGTCCGAGAGCGCCGGAGCCGCCTTCCGCCGCGCGTTCGGACACGACGGTCGCACGGCATTCTGCATCGGGAAGTACCTTTTCCTGGGCTACCCTTCGGGACCCTGGATGAAGATGGCCGACGGAGGCATCCGCCGCGAAGACCTCGCCTGGATTCAGCGCACGGCCCGCGAAGCCCGTCGTGGCGAGCGGATCGTCAGCCTGTGCCACTACCCGCTCACGGCCGACCTGACCAACCGCCGGGAGATCACCTCCCTGCTGCGCGCATGCGGCGTCGACCTCACGCTGTGCGGCCACTATCACCGGCTGGCGCTGCGCAACTGCGACTCGATCGCCTGCGTGCAGGGCCGTGCGCTGGTGCAGCGGGAAGCCGACGGCACCGCGAGCCACGGCTATACGCTGGTAACGCTGGCCGGGGATTCGCTGTGGATGTACGAAAAACGGCTCGGGCAAGCGCCCCGCGCGGCCTGTGCCATCCGGCAGGCGAACGATCCGCAGGTACTCGCCCTGCCGTGCGATCCGCCGGCGGAACCGGTTGCCTGCGAGGGCTTTGCCGAATGCGTCGTGCGGGACGAAGCCTCGATCTATACGGGAGTGGCCGTCCGGGGCGATACGATCTTTTACGGCACGTCGCTCGGCGCGTTGAAGGCTTACGACACGCGCCGCAGACGCGAAGGGTGGCGCCACCGATTCCCCAATGCCGTCTACTCCACGCCCCTCTGCGCCTCCGGGCTGGTGATCGTGGGTTCGTCGGCCGGTGGACTATATGCTTTCGACGCCCGCACGGGACGCGAGCGCTGGGTGCTGCCGACCCCGACGCCCGTGATCGGCGACGGACTGCTGGCCGACGAAGGCCGCACGCTCTACATCGGGCTGGGCAACGGACGCATGGGGAAGGTTGAAACCTCCACCGGCAAACTCCTGTGGCTCTTCGACTTCGGCGACGGACAGGCGCAGGGCCGTCCCGCGCTCGAAGGCGACCGTCTGGTGTTCGGGGCGTGGGACACCCGCCTCTACTGCCTCGACGCCCGCACGGGCGAACGGCTCTGGTCGTGGAGCAACGGCAGTCCGCAGCGGCTCTTCTCGCCGGGCCATGTGGTGCCGCGCATCGCCGCAGGCAAGGTGTTCCTGGTCGCTCCCGACCGCTGCGTCACCTGCCTCGATCTGAAGTCCGGCGGGCAGCTCTGGCGTGTCAAGGGTCGCAAAGCCCGCGAAACCACCGGTTTGAGTGCGGACGGCAAACGATTCTATTTCAAAACGATGGACGGCGAGATGATTGCCCTCAGCACTGCGGCGGATACCTATTCCGAACTGTGGGCGGCGGATGCCGGGTGGGGCTACGACCACAACTCCTGCCCGATCGTCGTGCGCGACGGCGTGGCTTACATGGCCAACCGGTCGGGCTGCATCGCCGCCGTACGGGAGGACGGCACGCTGCTGCGCCGGGCGAAATGCGGAAACTCGGCGGCCAACGACTTCACCCCTGCACCCGACGGCACGCTGTGGGTTTCGCTGGCCGAAGGCACGATTTTGAGGATCGCTCCGGTTACGGCCGAGTGATCCTTCGTTCCTACGCTTTGTACCCTGCTGCGCCGTTTTACCGTATGTTCCTTACGCCGCCCCAACTCTCCTCTGCCGGGACGCACAATATTTTCAGCCCGGAGTGCGTTTATCTCGGGAATTAGCATTATATTTGTCACGGTTTTCAATGCAACTTTTCCGCAGGCGAAAACGGGGGTGCCCGGTTTTGACAGCAGGCAGAGTTTGATTGTAAGCACGCCGAGCACTGTGCGGCAGCTCGTAAATATCGACGCTCAAGATTCAAATGGCAATAACAGCTATGCACTCGCTGCCTAATTTTCAGAGAAAATCAGCTTAATCGACGGGCCCGAGGCGGTCCGACGACGAGTATCCCGGAAAGCGATTCCGCTCTTTAACCGCTCTCCATACGGGGTATCATTCATTTAGAGATAGTGCGCCGGCGTGTCCCGGACGGCGTGCGAAACAAAGGGACTGGGCCCCGGGTTAGGCAGCCGCCTGCCAGGTTCGGGGAGAAGGACAAAATGGCGGCTAAGCGTGTAGAAAGCTTTCGGGTTCCCTGTTTGGACGCGGGTTCGACTCCCGCCACCTCCACGAATGCAACGTTCCGGTTTTTCGGGACGTTGTTTTTTTTGGGTTACCTCCCTTGTGAAACCCCGCCCCGCCCGAAGGGCGACAGCGGCACGCGGTCGGTGACCTCCGCCGCAGAGCGACTTCGGTTCGACTCCCGCCACCTCCACAGAAAAAGAACCGGGTCTTTGGCCCGGTTTTTTTCGTGGAGATTCTCCACTTATATTTACAATCCCTCTAAATCTCCCTTTGAAAAGGGAGACTTTCAAAAGATTGTCTCATTTGGATCGGTTTTGACCGAAACCGGGACGTTGTTTTTTTGGGGTTACCTCCCTTGCGAAACCCCGCACCGCCCGAAGGGCGACAGCGGCACGCGTTCGGTGACCTCTGCCGCACAGCGACATCGGTTCGGAGTTACCTTCCCAGTTCTCCGCAAAGGCCCCCCCCCGGCAAGCTATTCCTGTATGTTCCTGTATTGGCGATAGGGGCTATTCTCCCGGTCAACCTGCACCTCTTCGGCAGTAACATGGAAAGACGCTCCGCACTGGCCTAACGGTTTCCATCCCGCTGCGCCCGCCGCACATTCTTCGGAACAAGGAAAAAAATCCCGCAACATCAGGTTGCGGGATTAGATCGGGGCGATCGAATGGTTTACTTTTTATACCAGTCGGTATTCTTGCTGCCGCCGGATGTCACCCAATCCATATAACCGGGATAAAGCTCGTCGATGGGAGTCTTTTCGTTCTGCAGATCGAGCAGCGGAGCGATGTCGCTCTCGTTGGCGCCTGACAGGAAGAAGGCGAACGGATAGCTGTCGGCCCGGACATAGTAGATCCCTTTTTCGGGAACCGAGCGGTCGTCGCCCTGTCCGAAGAAGGCCGTCTCAACCTTGTCGGAAGGAGCCTCGTAGGGAAGGTGCACCTCCCAGCGCCTGCCTTCGCTCACGCCGCTGCGGTCGGAGCGGTAGATGAAGGGTTTGATGCTGCCGGCATTCGACTCCGCGACCGGCGAGGTGTATTTGGCCGTAATCTTATAGGTAGCCCCAAGCTGATTCTTTACGTTGTCGGAGAGCAGAAGCACGTCGCCGTCGCGCGTGAAGTCCGCTTTCCGGTATTCGGTTTCGCCTTTCTCGCAGACCGAGTACTCCAGCGAGGCCGACGCGGCGGCACCGCCCAGCGTGACGGCGATACCGTTGTCGTTGCCGGCGTAGTTGGCAAACGACGTCAGCAGGAACGACTCTTCGTAGATGCCCTTGTCGTCGAACGTCTTCTCGTAGTTGCTGCGCAGCATCACGTCGTTCATGTCGTAGTCGCCCCGGCTGGGCCACAAGTCCTCGAAGGCGTAGACGCCCCGAAGTACGCGGGCCACTTTCTTCGTGTCCTCGACATCGACGGACGGAATGTCGACTACCGCGTCCACCGGATTCGAAGTCATCGTGAAGACCACGTCGCTGAAATTTTCGTCGTAGACATGATCCTCGAACGAGAAGAGTACCGAGTTGATGTCGTTTTTCTTGTCCGTATAACGGAATACGGCGGTGCGCGGCGTGTCATAAGCAACTCCTTTTTCGTCAATACTCAGCCCGGCGGACGTGGCTGACCGATAGTTTTTCTCACCCCGGTATCCCTCCAGCCGGTTCGTCCAGGCATTCGTCGCCAGCACGAATCCGATGCGGTAACCCTCGGGGAAAACCGTCGTAGCACCTTCCGTGCTGTTTTCGGCGATATGCGGATAATACATCAACTGCACGGCCGTGCCCCGCGTCACACCGATGTACTTCGACGCTTTCTTGCGGTCGTTGCTCCACTGTCCGTCCTGCGTGTTGGGGAAGATCATGACGACGCGGGCCTCCTTGAGCGATTTGGGTTTTTCACCCGTCTTATAATAGTAATAGCCCATCGAACAGTTCCAGCAGGTGTTGCCGCCCAGCATGGTAATAACGACTTCGGCCGACTTTTCCAGATAGAGGTCTTTGGAGGAACGGTACTCCTGCGGGCATTTTTTCGAGGTGTCGAACACGCTCGCGTGCGCTTTGTAAAGCGCTGCATAGTTCTTCACGCTCAGATCGCCCTTGTAGGCATAATCGATCCTGCCGTAGGTGTCGTCGTAAGTCCCGAGCCAGGTTTTCCATCCGTCCTTCTGAACCGCGCGGGAGAGATAGCCCCCTGCTCGGGTCGCGGGTGCGGCCGACACGGTGATTTTTTCAGCGGCGGCCGTCAGCGTGCCGTTGGCCCGCGTCGCTTCCAGCAGCGTCTGCGCGTAGAACGCCGGCGTGTAGACCCAGGCTTTGTCCAGATAGGCCGGGAGATCGACATTTGCCGAGAAACGCCCCTGTTCGTCGGTATAGCCCGCAAAGAGCGGGGCCGCGTCGGTATTTTTCACATAGCCCGTGCCGTCGGCGTTCGCAGTGACGGGGCAGGTGTCGTACACTTCGAAATAGACACTCGCGGGAATGCCGCCCATATCGCCGTAATCCACACGCAAGTCGGTGGAGGTCCGGGTTTCGAAATCGAATTCGTTATACTCTTTCGGGGTGTCCGTCGGATGGGAGGCGCCCATATCCTTCACACAGCCCGTTTGCAGAGCTAACGCAGCCAAAGCAAATAAGATAGCGTTCAGTTTTTTCATTGTTTATTTTCTGTTGCCGTGAAATATACACGGAAATGTTGACATTTTGGGCGGTTATGTATACCGTTGCAAAGGAATATAAAAAATCAGTGAATCACAAATAATCCCGAGTTTTTTTGCATTTTTCGAAGAACAGCTCCATTTACCGTGCTTATTTCTGCGGTTCGATCCTTCGATTCGCGGAGAACCGCAAAAAAGGGCCGCTTCGAAGCGGCCCTGTACACATACGATGTTTCTGAGGGGAATCAGCGAACGCTCACTTCGTCGAGGAAGAACCAGCAGGGGCATCCCACGCCGTAATGCCACGGCGGGCAGACCTTGACGCCTTCGATTTCGACCTTCACATAACGCGCACGCACGGGTTCTCCGGCCGTGACGACCGCCGGGACGAATTTCACGGGCACCGACTGATCCTCCGCAAACTCCACCCGGCCGAAAGGCTCGTAGGCCGCATTGTCCGACGACACCGAATAAGTGACCGACCGGGGCAGCAGAATCCATTGGCCCAGTTGGTGCAGGAAGTCCGTTTCGACCGAGGTGAACTCCTCCTCGGAGCCGAGGTCGACGACGAAAGCGCCGTCGCGGCCCTCCCAGCCCGTCCAGCTCTCGACGAACGAAGCGCCCCCGTACAACCCGTCGGTCAGGGTCTTTTCGCCCGTTTTGCCGTAGTTGCCGGAGGGTTCTTCCAACCAGATTACCCGCGCTCCCAGCGCCAGGTTGCGCTTCGACGAGGGCAGGTAGCGCTCGCGGTAGAGCCGGCAGTACTCCTGCGGCGAGTTGTTGCGCTCGTTGAGCGTCCGCACTCCGAATTCAGAGACATAACGCTCGAAGGTGTCCAGCTCGCGGACCACGGCATCGAGGTCCTTGTCCGTCTCGGTGCGGGCGATCTCCAGATTGGAATACATGAGCGGCAGCCGGCTCAGCCGCACGCGGCGCAGCAGCGCGGAATCTCCCGCCACGGCCTGCTCGGCCCGGTCGAACAGTTCTCCGTAGCGCTTGCGGCAGGCGGCGTTGAGCATCCCGTCCTTGTGCGAAACGGGCGAATCGTAGATCCACAGCCGCTGACCCGAAGCGAGCAGTGCCCCTTCGAGCAGCTTCTCGTACTGGTAGAGGTAAGGAGCCGCATCGCCGTAATAACCACGCATGAAGCGCAGCATCAGCGAATCGGTGTCCTGATCGGGGTTCCACATCAGCTTGCTCACCACCCAGGTGCGCATCTCCGAAAAATCGCCGCCGTAGGAGCCGCCGATCTGCGAAAAGTGCATGGTGGCGTGGTTCTTCCGGAACAGCTCGATATTGGGCCTGAGGATCGGAAAATTGGGGAACGGTGCAACCATGTTGTCGAAATTGATGCCGTAGTCCCAGATGAACAGGTTGTCCGAAAGGGCCGACCACCCTTCCAGCGCGCCGATGAACTCGTGGCCCGAAGCGTTGTCGGTCAGCGGCACCTCGCGGTTGCAGTCGATGTCGCACAACATGATATTGACGTTGGGCAGCGGCTTCGCGTGACGCGGCGGTTGCATCGTGAAGAGGTAGGCCAGCGTCGAAAACTGCTTGTCGGGAAACCGTTCGGCCAGGCGGTTCAGGAAGCGGACGTAGTTGCCCGAAGGCGCGCCCTCCTCCTCGTTGACCCGCTCGCACGCCTCGCAGCGGCAGTAGGTGAAATTGCTGTCGTTCTGGCTGATGGAGATCATGTTGCGCCCGGGATTGGCCCGGAAGATCGAATCGACCTTTGCGGCGACCCGTTCGAAGACTTCGGGGTTGGTCAGGCACCACTGGCTGGCGCGGCCCGGACGGCGCTCGCCATTTATATAGGAATAGTATTCGGGATGCGCCTCGCCGTAGACCGAAGCGGGCATCAGCGAGTTGAAGGTATGCACCCACAGCTTGTCGGCGAAGATATCCTGAGGCTCCTCAAGACGCAGTGCCAGCCGGTAGACCGAGTCCTGCGCCATGCCGTATCCCTGACTCTGCCGGTAGCGGAACGCCGGGTTTTCGAACAGATTCATTTCGGGCAGCACGATCGTCCCCCGGCGGTCGAGCGAGTAGGTGTCGGCTGCGAAATAGTCAAGCCCCAGATGATGCTCCAGCAGGGTGAGCACTCCGTAGATCACGCCTTTGTCGCCCCCGCTGCTGATGCGGAGCACACCGTCGGCGGTGCGAAGCCGGAAACCGTCTTCCGTCAGGGAGTCGGTATCTGCGGCACCCAGCACGAGGTCGCTCCTGCGGAGAGCTGTCTGCTCCACGATGGGCAGTTGCGCACCGCTCGCCTCTTCGACGAAGCGTTGGAGCAGTTGCGCCGCCGTCCGGGTTTCCGGGGTGTCGGAGGCCAGGACGATGCGGGCGGCGGGTTTGCCGTCGCGGGTAATCCGGATTTGTGACCGGACAGGGACGAGGCCGAGTAAAAGGGCGGCCAGCAGCGATAAATAAAGTTTCATGGTATTCGGGTTTTGCGTACAAAGATAATTCGTCGCGGCGAGAGTTGCAAACGCGGCACGGGATGTAGCATTCCGAAGTGTTAAAACTCTTCCGCCAGCCGGAGCAGTCCGTCCACGAAATTGTCCCACGTGTAATCCGCCACGGCGGCGTGGGCGGCGCGGCACATGCGGAGGTGTTCCCCGTCGCCTGCGAACAGGCTGCGGAGAATCGCGCAGAGCCGGTCGTCGTCGCCGTCCGTACAGTAGGCGCCGAAAGGAATCGTGTCGCCGAACTCGGCCGTGAAATCCTCATAGGGGGAGATTACGACCGGGTTGCAGAAGTACATCGCCTCCACCGTCGAGGAGTAGCCTCCCCAGAGCTGCGTCGTATTGACGAAAACCCCGGCATCGAGCAGCAGCCGGTAATAGGCGTCGCGCTCCGCCGGAACGCCCTTGTTCAGATAGCCGTGACAACGCACGCCTTCGGGTACCGGCACGCCCAATTCTTTGGCGGTCAACCCCACGATGTCCAACTCCACACCGGGACAGGCCGCCCGCAGGCGGCCGAAGACACGCAGGAGCTGCCGGGCGGCGGGCAGGTAGTGGCGCTTGCCGACAAACAGAATCCGACGGGATGCGCTTTTACGGAGGCAGACCTGCCCGGGATCGAACGGTTCGGGGCAAAGGTTATTGACGACATTGCGCCCCAGGTGGTATATATGCGGATTGCGGTAGCGCATGCGCATGTCCTCCGCGCAGCGGGCGAAAAGCGACACGACGCAATCGCTGCCCTCGATCACGGCATCCTGCCGCGCGGCATAATATTTCTGGTAGCCCTCCGGCGCCCGTTTCAGGCGCACACGGTAGAGGTAGTCCTGCGTCCAGTCGCCCAGCAGCAGGGTCGGCTGCGGCGCGTAGGGATTTCCGCAGTTATAGGGCGTGATGTCGAGATCGGCGGGACAGCTTCGGGCCGCGCGGCGGATTTTCCGGTCGACAAGAGCGTAGTAGACTTTTGCATAGAAATACCCCTTGCCGTGCTTGCGGTCGAAACGGCGGTAGACGAAGTCCCCCAGAAGCACCAGCCAGCGAACGATGCCGCTGCGCAGCGACTCGTAATCGATCCGGTTGACGGTGTATCCCTTGCGTTCGAGCGTGCGGCAAAGCAGGTAGGGCACGTTCGACCAGACGGAGAGATCGGTCGAGTCGCCCGCCGTGAAGACATTGACCGTGCGGATCGGTTTTCGTGCTTTTCGTTTTTTGTCCACGCTGGATTCCATTTACCGGTTTTTCAGGTGTTCGCGCAATTTGCGCTGCAGCAGGTCGCTGGGAATCGGCTTCGAAAGATAGTCGTTGCAGCCGGCCTTCAGGGCATGCAGGCGTCCCCGGTCGTTGGCAAAAGCCGTGACGGCGATGATCGGGGTGCGGGCGTTGGTCCGGCGAATTTCCCGGACAGCGGCAAGCCCTTCCATGCCGGGCATGTCGATATCCATCAGGATCAGGTCGGGGACCGCCTCACGGCTCGATTGTACGGTTTGCACGGCATCGTGTGTCCGGACAATGTCGTATTTTTTGCGCAGCGTCAGCGACATGAGCAGGAAGTTGCTGTCCGTATCCTCGGCGATCAGCAGTACAGGCCGTTTCCCGTCCGACTCGGCGGGAGCGCAGGCGGATGCACCCTCCGAATCCGTGCGGGGCAGAGCGAACCAGAAGCAGGAGCCTTGTCCTTCGGCCGACTCGACGCCGATGCGTCCGCCCAACTGCTCGATGATACTTTTGCAGATGGAAAGTCCCAGTCCCGTACCCTGTACGAAATTGTTCAGCTTTACGAAACGGTCGAAAATCGTCGGCTGGTCTTTCGCCGGGATACCCGCGCCGGTGTCCCGGACATAGAACCGGATTTCCGTGTCGCTGATGTCGTATCCGAGCGTGATGCTGCCTTCCTGCGTGAATTTCAAGGCATTGTTGATGAAGTTGGTCAGCACCTGGATCAGCCGGCTCTTGTCGCTGACCATGCGGCATTGCGCCGGGTGCCCGCCGAAGAGCAGTTCGACGTTACGTCCCCGCACCTTGAGGGCCAGCGAGCGGACGACCTCCTGGCACATCTGGTTGACGTCGAAAGCCGTAAGGTGGAATTCGAACGTACCGGCTTCGATCTTAGACAGGTCGAGGATGTCGGAGATCAGTTTGAGCAGCAATTCGTTGTTTTCCTGCACGATGTCGATATACTCCGATTTTTCCTGCGCATCTTCCGCCTCGGCCAGCAGGTTCGAAAAACCGACGATGGCGTTGAGCGGCGTGCGGATTTCGTGGCTCATGTTGGCCAGGAACGCCGACTTCAGGCGGTCGCTCACCTCTGCCTTGTTTTTGGCCTCGATCAGGTTGCGTTCGGTCTGCTTGAGTTCCGTGATGTCGTAGTTGACGCACACCATCTCGATCTTCGAAGGATCGTTGTTCATCGGGTTACGCATGACGTTGATACGCGTCCAGCTTTCGTCCGGCCCGGGATTGATCCGCAGGTCGAGTCCGAAATTGTCGATTTCCTCCGCTTTTACCCGGCGGATACACTCCAGGATCGAAGCCCGGTCGGCCGGGTCTACATGCGAGTAAATCCCGATCACTTCGCTGAGCGGCGTATCCTCCTTCTCGCCCAGGTTGCGATACCACTGCGGGACGCCGTAACCTTCTTTGGAGAGCAGGTCGAAACGGCAGTAACCCACCTTGCCGAAGCGGCTGACCAGCGAGAAAGAGCTTTCGAACTCCGCCAGGCGGCTGTGTGCACGGTTGATCTCGGTGTTGTCGATATTGATAAGCATGAAGTTCGCCAGATTGCCCTGCATGTCGTAGAGCATGTTGACTGTGGTGAAAATCTCCAGATAACCGGTCTTGCCCGAAGGGTAATAATTACCCAGATGATCGAAAGGATAGTTGATGCGGAACGCCTCGTCGTGTCCGGCCCGCACCCTGTCGCGGATCGTCTGAGGCACATTCGGATTGTCGAAGAAGCAGATGCCAAGCACGTCTGCCTTATCCCGCACGCCGAAGATTTCCATGTCCTTGTTGTTGATGTCTACCAGCCGTCCGTCCCTGTCGTAAAGTTCCACGCCGACCTGAATGTTGTCGAAGATATTGCGCAGCAGCTCTTCGTTGCGGTAAATCGCCTCGTGGGCCTTCTGAACCTCGGTCGTGTCGGAAAAAAGACAGATGATCTCGTCTTTGCGCGTGGTGTAGAGAATGGAGTGGATCGAGCGTTTCTGCGGTTCCATCACGGAATCCCGCTCGTTGAATTTGCCGGTGCGAAGCACCTGTATCATATTGGGCAGGTATACTTGCACGTCGAGTCCCAGTTCCAAAGCCGTACGGCCGACATATTGCTCGCGCTTCAAACCGACGATCCTGTCGGCTGCAAAGTTCGAGTCGAGCACCCGGTAGTCGTAAGGTTCGCCCCGATCGTCATACAGCATCCGGAAACGCACGTAGCCGATCGGCATGTGGCGGTAGAGGCTCCGCAGATAGGTGCGCTCCTCCTGCGCAGTCTGCTCCGAACGGCGCAGTTCGATGCAGAGGCTGATGATGTTGACCAGTGACGAAAACCACTGGCAGTCTTCATTCGTCCACCGGCGATAGTCTTCCACAATGTCGATACCCGCATAACCCCACACCCTGTCGCGCGACGCCAACGGCATGACAATCATCGATTTGATGTCCTGAGCTTCGAGCGCTTCCCGTTCGCATTGCGCTTCGGCCGGCAACTCGGAGAGCGACGAAAGAGCCAGTGGTTTTCCCTGCGAAACCCAATTTGTCCACCATGTCAGGTCGTCCATCCGGAACTGGTTGACGAAATCCCGCTCGGAATCGACCCCGCTGGCCGTCACCTCGTAGGTGCAGACATGCATCCGGTGTTCCCAGTCGAACTCGATGATATAAGCACGTCCGCCGTGAAACATGGTCAGGATGTCGTTCAGTATCTTATCGATGGCATCGTCCACCTTCTCGGTGTGCAGCAACGAAAGCAGCGTGTGGGAAATGCTGTTAAGCCGGTAAAGCAGATCGTTGATGCGGGCCGTTTCGAGAATTTGCGCCGCATCCGAAGGCGGATCGATTCGGCGCAAATACCCGGTCATCGTGATACCGCCGGCCGCATCGGTCTCCATTTTCAGCATCCGGCAGTCAAACCAGATTTCCCGTCCTCCCACGCTGACCGGATAGACCCGGTTGCGGGGCATCCGACCCTGCGCGGGCGCAATGTCGACAAAGGCGTAATCGCGGTAGGAGGGCACGATCATCTCCCGGTATTCGTCGAATCCGATTTCATCCTCCGGTATCCCGAGCAGACGGCACAGCATCTCCGAAAACCGGAATTTCCGTCGCGTCATATCCGCTACCCACCAACCTATTTTCTCGTCCTGCAGGATCGCCCGCAGGATTTCCGATTCTTTCATTTAAACTTTTCCTATAAATTCCTATCCAAAGAGGTATGGACAGATTTATGCAAAATTACTCCGACTCGAACGGAAAAACAAATTATCCCGCACCATTCGCTATACACAAATGGCTTTTTTGTCTGCAAAAAAGTCCAAAAGAGTCTTCGCAGGGTGCCGGGGAGCGTTTTTTTACGCGACATGACTGCCCGTGCCGATATTTTGACTACCTTTACGCTACCAAAACGATAGCGGCCATGAGTGAAAAATACGTTGTAAAACTGAAAAATGTCGCGGTGTACCATGCGGACGATCCCTTCCGGTGCGCCCCGGCAGCCAAACTGCTGCAACGCGGCGAGATGGTGCTGTCGGATGTCAATCTCGAAATCGAACCGGGGGAACTGGTGTATCTCATAGGCCGGGTCGGAAGCGGGAAAAGCACCTTGCTCAAAACTTTATATGCAGAACTTCAACTGCTTGTAGGCGAGGGTGTCGTGGCGGGATTCGACCTGCGGAAAATCAAACATCGGGAGATCCCCTATCTGCGCCGGAAAATCGGCATCGTATTTCAGGATTACCAACTGCTGACCGACCGGAATGTTTTCATGAATCTTTACTATGTGATGAAAGCTACGGGATGGAAAGAGGAAGCCGCAATCCGGCAGCGAATCGACGACGTGCTGAAGGTGGTCGGGCTGCAGGAGAAATGTTACAAAATGCCTTTCGAACTTTCGGGCGGCGAACAGCAGCGCCTGGTGATCGCCCGCGCCCTGCTGAACGATCCGAAACTCCTGCTGGCGGACGAGCCTACGGGCAACCTCGACCCCGTGACGGCGGACGGGATCATGCGGCTGTTCCGCCGGATCGCGCAACGCGGCTGCGCCGTAGTGATGTCCACCCACAACACCGCCCTGATCGAGAACTACCCTGCCCGTGCCATTCTCTTTTCGCAGGGACATATCCGCGAAATCGACCTCGAAGCCGAACTTTCATAGAGCCTGCGGCCGGGGCATCTGCTGCGTGCGGATTATCCGGGCGGCAATATCCGCCTGCCGGCGCCGGACACCCCGGGATTTCCGTTCACAAGGTAATTAAAATGCAAAAAAACGTTTCCCGAAGCCATGCCCGTGCTTGTTTTTTCGGGGAATCTTTCGTATATTTGTACGATATTTTAGAAACGACCCATGAGCACTGAACAAGAAAACGTAAAAAAGCAAGAAGAGGAATATTCCGCATCGAATATCCAGGTACTGGAAGGTCTGGAGGCCGTGCGCAAGCGCCCTGCCATGTACATCGGCGACATCGGCGAAAAGGGTCTGCACCATTTGGTTTACGAGGTGGTGGACAACTCGATCGACGAGGCTTTGGCGGGATATTGCACCGATATTTATGTCACGATCAACGAGGACAACTCCATTTCCGTGAGCGACAACGGCCGAGGCATTCCCACCGACTACCACGAAAAGGAGGGTAAATCGGCACTGGAGGTCGTGCTGACCGTACTTCATGCGGGCGGTAAGTTCGACAAGGGCAGCTACAAGGTCTCGGGCGGACTGCACGGCGTGGGCGTTTCGTGCGTGAACGCGCTTTCGACCCTGCTCGTGGCTGAAATCCGCAGCCGCGACGGCAAGATATACCGTCAGACCTACTGTCAGGGCAAACCGACCTCGCAGGTCGAAGTGATCGGCAGTTGCGAAGACCGGGGTACTACGATCACGTTCAAGCCCGACGAGTCGATCTTCACCCTCACCACCGAATATAAATACGAAATCCTCGCGGGCCGCCTGCGCGAGCTGGCTTTCCTGAACAAAGGCATCCACCTCACGCTGACCGACAAGCGCCACAGGGACGAGAACGGCAACTATATTTCCGACCATTTTTATTCGGAAGAGGGACTGAAGGAGTTCGTCAAATACCTCGATGCCACGCGCGGCGAGCCGATCATCGAGTCGATCATCTACCTCGACACCGAAAGGAACGGGGTTCCCGTGGAGGTGGCGATGCAGTACAACGATTCGTATTCGGAGAACGTTCACTCCTATGTAAATAACATCAACACCATCGAGGGCGGTACGCACCTGACGGGATTCCGCCGGGCGCTGACCCGCACGCTCAAGAAGTACGCCGAGGATTCGGGCATGCTCGCCAAGTTGAAGTTCGACATCAACGGCGACGACTTCCGGGAGGGACTCACGGCCGTCGTGTCGGTGAAGGTGGCGGAGCCGCAGTTCGAGGGCCAGACCAAGACCAAGCTGGGCAACGACGAGGTTTCGGCGGCGGTCGACCAGGCGCTGACCGCAGCTTTGGGACATTACCTCGAAGAGAATCCGAAGGACGCACGGGCCATCGTGCAGAAGGTCATTCTGGCCGCAACGGCCCGCCATGCCGCCCGCCATGCCCGCGAACTGGTGCAGCGCAAGACCGTGCTCTCGGGTGCGGGACTTCCGGGCAAGCTGGCCGACTGTTCGAGCCGCGACCGGTCGATCGCAGAAATCTTCTTCGTCGAGGGCGACTCGGCAGGCGGTACGGCCAAATCGGGCCGCGACCGGAACTTCCAGGCCATCATGCCGCTGCGCGGTAAGATCCTGAACATCGAGAAGGCCCAGGAACACCGCATGTGGGAGAATGAGGAGATCAAGAACATGTTCACGGCGCTGGGTGTGACGATCGGCACGGAGGAGGACAGCAAGGCGCTGAACCTCGAAAAACTCCGTTACGACAAAATTATCATCATGACCGATGCCGACGTCGATGGCAGCCACATCGCCACGCTGATGCTGACATTCTTCTTCCGTAAGATGAAAGAGCTGATCGAAAACGGCCACGTATACCTCGCCACCCCGCCCCTCTATCTGGTCAAGAAGGGCAAGCAGGAGCGTTACTGCTGGACGGAAAAGGAACGGGACGCCATCTCGGAAGAATTCGGGGCAAAGGGCCTGCACGTGCAGCGTTACAAAGGTCTCGGTGAGATGAATGCCCATCAGTTGTGGGAAACGACGATGAATCCCGACACGCGCATTCTCAAGCAGGTGACCATCGACAACGCAGCCGAAGCCGACCGCATCTTCTCGATGCTGATGGGCGACGATGTGCCGCCCCGTCGCGAATTTATCGAGCGGAATGCACACTATGCAAATATCGATGCGTAAAAAACCGAAAGGATTGTCTGCTGTGGCAGGCAATCCTTTTATTTAACTCACCCAAACATAGACACTGAGAATATGGACATTACCGTAATTGGAGTTGCCGGCGGAACGGGTTCGGGCAAGAGTACGCTCGTCAAGCGTTTGCAGGAGGCTTTCGAGGGCGACGATGTGGTTACGCTCTGTCACGATTATTACTACAAGGCCCATCCCGAGCTGACCTATGAGGAGCGGACAAAACTCAACTACGACCATCCGCAGGCATTCGACACCGAGATGATGGTGGATCATATCAAGGCGTTGAAACAGTGCGTACCCGTCGAGCATCCCGTCTATTCGTTCGTCGAACACGACCGGATGCCCCAGACCGTACAGGTGAAACCCTCGCGTGTGATTATTGTGGACGGTATTCTGATCTTCGAGAATAAGGAACTGCGCGACCTGATGGACATCAAAGTCTACGTGGACACGGACGCCGACATCCGATTGGCGCGGCGCATCCTGCGCGACGTGTGTGAGCGCGGCCGCACGATGCAATCCGTCATCACGCAGTACACCACCACGGTGAAACCCATGCACGAGGAGTTTGTCGAGCCGTCGAAGAAATACGCCGATGTCATCATTCCCGAAGGCGGGTTCAATTCGGTGGCCGTGTCGATGCTGATTCAGAACATCCGTTCGCTGATCGAACACAACAGATAGGTAACCTAAAAGTAGCCTTAAAATGAGGCGGCCATGAAAAACTCATTATTCTTTTAATTTTCACGCTTCCATTGGTTCGTTTGCCTTTGCTCCCTTATACTTGCTAATTAAAATATAACACAAGCCCCGGATTTCACGAAAAGAAGTCCGGGGCTTTCATTACAAGATTCAAGCATCACTACATTATATGCCCGTTATCTTCTTGATTTCGTTGAGTTTGTTCAATGCCTCGATCGGCGTGAGCGAATCGATGTCGAGTCCCTTGATCTGATCGCGGATCTGAACCAGCACGGGGTCGTCCAACTGAAACATCGACAATTGCATGTTCTGCCCGCTACCGCTTTCGATCGCCTCCTTCACCGACGGCGTCTTCTTACCCCGGTCTTTGAGGCTGCGGCTCGGGACGATCTCGTTGTTGCCGTAGACCTGCTCCAGATTACGAAGGATTTCGTCGGCGCGCGACACGATGGAGGCCGGCATACCGGCCATGCGGGCCACATGGATACCGAACGAATGTTCCGTACCGCCCCGCTCCAACTTGCGCAGAAAGACGATCTGGTTGCCCATCTCCTTGACGCTTACGTGATAGTTCCTCACCCTCGGGCACATGTGTTCCATCTCGTTCAGTTCGTGGTAGTGCGTGGCGAAAAGCGTCTTGGCGCGTGCCGAAGGGTGGTTGTGCAGGTATTCGACCATTGCCCAGGCGATCGAAATGCCGTCGTAGGTGCTCGTACCGCGCCCGATTTCGTCCAGCAGCACGATGCTCCGGTCGGAGATGTTGTTGAGAATGCTGGCCGATTCGAGCATCTCGACCATGAAGGTCGATTCGCCCTGCGAAATGTTGTCCGACGCACCTACACGCGTGAAAATCTTGTCCACCACGCCGATATGCGCCGACTTCGCGGGTACGAACGATCCCATTTGCGCCATCAGAATGATCAGGGCCGTCTGCCGCAGCAGGGCCGACTTACCCGACATGTTGGGACCCGTGATCATCATGATCTGCTGCTCCTTGTCGTCGAGCGTGATGTCATTGGGGATGTATTCCTCCCCTACGGGCATCAGGGTTTCGATCACGGGATGCCGTCCCTGTTTGATCTCGATGCGTTTGCCCTCGTCCAGCACGGGACGCACATAGCGCCGCTCGCAGGCGATGCGGGCGAAAGACTGCAGGCAGTCCATGCGTGCCACAACGTTTGCGTCGCGCTGCAGAACGGCCAGCGACCGGGCTACGAAGGCCATGAGTTCGGTATAGATACGCTGTTCGATCACGAGCATCTTCTCCTCGGCACCCAGAATTTTCTCCTCGTACTCTTTCAGTTCCCCGGTGATGTAACGCTCGGCGTTGGCGAGCGTTTGCTTGCGGATCCAAGTTTCGGGGACTTTGTCCTTATGTGCGTTACGCACCTCGATATAGTAGCCGAAGACATTGTTGTAACTGATTTTAAGCGAAGGGATTCCGGTCGTTTCGCTCTCGCGCTGCTGGATGCGGCTCAGGTAATCCTTGCCGTGCAGGGCAATACGTCGCAGGTCGTCCAGCTCGGGGTCGACTCCGTCGGCGATCACGCCGCCCTTTTGGATCTGGTTGTTGTACGGGTCGGGGTACACCTCGCGGGCGATGCGTTCGCGCACCTCAGCGAGCGGGTCGATTTGCGCTGCCAGCAGGTGCAGCATGTCGTCGTCCGTAGATTCCATCAGGGCCTTCAGCGTCTCGATGGCTCCCAGCGAATTCTTCAGTTGAACCATGTCGCGCGGAGTGACACGGGCGGCAGCAATGCGCGAGCCGATCCGTTCCACGTCGCCGATCAGGGCGATCTGCTCCCGGACGGCATCGGCCAGCTCGGCATCCGTCACAAAGCGTTCGACCACATCCAAACGCCGGTTGATTTTCGCAGGATCCATGATCGGCATGGCGATCCACCGCTTCAGCATGCGGCTGCCCATCGGCGTGAGCGTGCGGTCGATCACATCGGCGAAGCCGCCCTTCTCGCGCGAACCGTTCGACGAGAAAAGCTCCAGGTTGCGGATCGTGAATTTGTCGACCCATACGTAGTCGTTCTGATCGATGCGCGAGATCGAAGAGATATGCCCGGTGTTTTTATGCTCGGTAAAGTCGAGGTAGTAAAGGATAGCCCCGGCGGCCGAAATACCGCTGGTGAATTGATCCACGCCGAAACCTTTGAGCGACTGCGTGCCGAACTGTTTGCAGAGTTTTTCGCGGTTCACCTCCTCCGAAAAGACCCATTCGTCGAGCCGGTAGGTATAATGTTTCCCGCCGAACGCGTCGGAAAAACGGTCTTCGCAACCCCGTTGGTAGATGATTTCCTTCGGAGCGAGATTCGAGATGAGTTTGTCCACATAGATGTCATCCCCCTCGGCCGCGTAGAACTCGCCCGTGGAGATGTCGAGAAAAGCCACACCCGTAGACTTGCGGCCGAAGTAAACCGAGGCCAGGTAGGTGTTCTCCTTATTCGCCAATATGTTGTCCCCGAGAATAATGCCGGGTGTAACCAATTCGATCACGCCGCGTTTGACCAGTCCCTTCACCTGTTTGGGGTCTTCCAACTGTTCGCAGATCGCCACACGCTCCCCCGCACGCACCAGTTTGGGCAGGTAGGTGTCGATGGCGTGGTAGGGAAAGCCTGCCAGCTCGACGTAGGAAGCGGCGCCGTTGGCACGGCGCGTGAGGGTGATACCCAGGATGCTGCTCGCCTTGATGGCGTCATCGCCGAAGGTCTCGTAGAAGTCGCCGACGCGAAACAGCAGCACGGCATCGGGATGTACCGCCTTGATGGCATAATACTGCTTCATCAGGGGGGTCTCGACGTATTTTTTCTCTATTGCCACAAGATTTTATTGTAAAATAACCCTACAAAGATAAGAGAATTTGGCCATTTTACAAGCACGTATTGGAAATAAATCTTTCATGATATTTTCATTTATCGGACGCTATGTTACAAGATTCCGTTCTCCCGGAACATCGCTCCGTAGTACTCCGCCTTCCATTCCACAGGACGCGGATAGGCCCGCGACGTGGAGGGCATCCGGTAGAGGCGCAACTCCCGGCCCGCGAAAGAACAGGTCGTGCTGCCACCTACCGCCGGCGGCTCGCATCCCGTGATCGCACACAGGGTGTCGGTCGCCTTCTGCCCCGTGGTAACGATTGCCCGGCAGGCGGGAATCCGTTCCAGCAGAGCCGCGAGATCGACTTCGCGCACTACCTGAAGAAAATTATCCGACGCATTGTCTTTCAGGCGGATAATTTCGACAGCCGTGTCGTAAAGTGCGATTCCCCGCTCCCGGCAAAAGGACTCGATACGCTCTTTGTCGAAGCGTTTGCCGCCGGATACCAGGAAGTGATTCTTGTCGCCCGCAGCCAGATACCCCACGATCCTCCACATGTCGTTCTGCAGGTTCGGGTAGAAGAATTCCATCGACCAGCGGATGCGTTTGGGCGGGAAACTGCCCAGCATCAGGATGCGGGCATTTTCGGGAAGAAAAGGCTGCAGGGGGTGCAACTCGGAAGGGAGGTTATTCATAGAAACTTTTGTCGAAATTTATCAAATAGAGTTTTTCAGTCGCGCGGGTGAGTGCCGTGTAGAGCCACCGCAGCATGTCGCGCGTCATCGGTTCGTCGCCGAACAGGCATCGGTCGACGAAGACCGCGCGCCACTGTCCGCCCTGGGCCTTGTGGCAGGTGACGGCGTAGGAAAACTTCACCTGCATGGCGTTAAAATGCGGATTTTCACGTATTTCCTTAAAGCGTTTCAACTTGCTTTTTATCTCGGTGTAATCCTTTTCGACTTCGTAAAACAGGCGCGTGCTCTCCTCGCGGGTCAGCGACGGAGATTCGGACACGATCGTGTCCAGCAGAATTTTGCAGGGGATCTCCGCATCGTCGTAATCCCCGAACGAAAGAATCGCGTCGGCAAAACGGAATCCGTAAAAATCCTCGAAACGGCGCAACCGCTTCAGGCGTGCGATGTCGCCGTTGGCGATGAAGTTCATCGGGCAGTTCTCCTCATGCTCGGTGAAGTAGTAATTGTTCTTCACGATCATCAGCATGTCCCCGCTTTCGATTTCGGCTTCGGCTCCCAGTACATTGCGGCGGATACCCTCGTTATAACGGTTTGCCCGCTTGTTCGACCGGGTGATGACGATGACCTCGTCCCGCCCGTATTTTGCGTAGCAATCCTGCAGTGTCTCCAGAAAGTCACCCCCTTCGAGCGCCACGATGTCGGGAAAATTCATCTTGAAACGGGGAATATCATAAATTCCCTGCTCCAGCATGCAGCGCACCAGCGTCGCATTGAACAGGATTCCCGACTCGGCCTCCTGGCGCACCACCTCGTCCATCGTTTGGTAGACGACATCGCCGTAAACGCGCATCTCCGCCGGGTCGAGCGCCGGGCTGAAATCGAGTCCGACGGGAGGCAGCTGAGCGCTGTCGCCCACCAGGATCAGGCGGCATTCGCGCCCGCTGCGGACATATTCCACAAGGTCGCCGAGTAGCGATCCACTGCCGAAAAGCACCCCGTCGGCACTCCGGTCGGAGAGCATCGAAGCCTCGTCCACGATAAACACCGCACCTTTCTCGGGATTGGGGTTCAACGAAAATTTCGATTCGTAATCGGCATTGGTGCGCTGGCGGTAGATCCGCTTGTGAATGGTTTGTGCTTTTTGCCCCGAATAGCGGGCCAGCACTTTGGCCGCCCGCCCTGTCGGTGCGAGCAATACGGATTTGACACACAAATCTTTAAGGGCGCCGACCAGAGCGGCGATCAGCGTGGTCTTTCCCGTGCCGGCATATCCGTTGAGCACGAAAATCCTCGAAAAATCTTCATCCGTGAGATAATCGGATAACTTTTCTATGATTTTTTTTTGACCAACAGTTGTTTCGAAACAAATTTTAGCGTAAATTTGGGTCGCAATACGTGTAGCAAGCATCCGCTTCTTATACCTTGTTTAATTTTGATACAAACTTAATAACAAATATTCAAAATGGTAAGGAAAATTGCTCAAATTATTCTTGCGGTCGCGATCGTCGGACTCGTCTATGTGATCTACGACCAGATCGCCACGCCTATCAGCTTCGAAAAAGAGATGAAGCAGCAGAAGGCCCAGGTGATCGAACGCATCAAAGACATCCGCACGGCGCAGCGGGCATTCAAATCGAAGTACCAGCACTTTACGGGCAGCTTCGACACGCTTGCCAACTTCATTCTCAACGACACGCTCGAACTCGAACGCAAGATCGTTGACGAAGACGACTCGGTCGCAATGGCCATGCTGAAGAAAATGGGCAAAAAGAACGTCGAGAAGTTCAACATCGCCGTGATCGACACCATTTTCGCGCCGAAGAAACTTTCAAAAACCGACGTGGAAAACCTGCGTTTCATTCCCGGCACCGACAAGAAGGCACAGTACATCATGGAGGCGGGTGTGATCACTACCGAATCCAAAGTCGTAATTCCCGTCGTGGAGGTACGCGCCCCTTACAAAATGTTCCTCGACACGGTGCGCTACCGTCAGGAAATCATCAACCAGATCGACGACGACGTGAACAATTTCAACAGGTATCCGGGCGTCAAGTTCGGTTCGATGGAGACAGGTAACAATGAAGCGGGCAACTGGGAGTAATCAACCGTATGTAAATAAGGGAGTGTCCATTCAGCTGAAGTTGGGTGGACATTCTTTTTCTGCGGCTACCCTGCCGCCGGCCGGCGAAGAGGGTCTCGTTTTGTGCGAACTGCTGACTCCCCGAACCCTGCTGGTACCACAGGAGGAGTTCGATGAAGCGGCTGCGGAAATGCTGCTCGATGCGGCCGGAATACCTTGTGCGGAGCATGAGTGTGTCGTATGGAGCAATCCCGGAGAGTCAGCGGTAGCCGTAATGGCTTTCGACAAAGCGGAGATCGATGCGCTGCGTATGCATTTCGGCGACCGACTGCAATTTACCTCTCCCCTGCTGTTCAAACCGACATGCCCTCCGGCAGCCGTGTGGCTCTGCCGCAAAGACAACCTGTTATATATAAAGGTGTATAACGACGGACTGCGTTTCGCCGAAGTCGTGACGCTGCAGACCGAAGCCGACCTCGTTTATTATACCGAATTACTCGACCGGGAGTTCGAACTCGCCGGATTCGAATTGTGCCCGGCGGGTGAGCTCACAGGGAAGGCACATAAAATGCTGAGTCACTACTTTAAAAATGTCCGGGAATAGTATCCGGAGATAAACGACAACAATGCGGATCATCAGCGGAAAATTCCGGGGCCGAGCCATCAATCCGCCCCAAAATTTGCGGGCACGTCCGACGACCGATTTTGCGAAGGAGAACCTGTTCAACGTGTTGAATAACCTGGTCGATTTCGAAGAGTGCGACGTCCTGGACCTCTTCGCGGGTACAGGTTCCGTGAGCTATGAATTTGCTTCGCGCGGGGCACGCAGCGTCACCTCCGTCGAGATCAACGCCGTGCACTACAATTTCATCCGTCATACGGCCGCACAATTAGGTATCGACAACCTGTATGCAGTCAAAGCGAATGTTTTTCTTTACCTGAAGGCCTGTAACAAGCAGTTCGACCTGATTTTTTCGGACGCTCCCTACGATCTGGAAGGCAGCGGGAAGGTCGTGACGGAGGTGCTTACGGGTAATTTACTGCGTCCGGGCGGGATTCTGATCTTCGAGCACTCGAAAAAAATGGATTTTTCGGATGTTCCCGGGTTCTGGCAATTAAGGAGTTACGGAAGCGTGCAATTTTCCTTCTTCAAAAAATGAAAAAAATATTTGGAGTTACCGAAATTTGTACTACCTTTGCATTCGCAATCAGGAAATGATGCACGACGAAACACTAAGGTGCGTTAGTTCAGTCGGTTAGAATACGTGCCTGTCACGCACGGGGTCAGGGGTTCGAGTCCCCTACGCACCGCAACCAAAGAAGAATTCCCCGATCGGACCCGATCGGGGAATTCTTCTTTTCATATCCGCATCGGGTTCCCGCTCTAAAATCTATTTCTTATCTTTGCAGCACGAACCTCATCGATGATGAACCTGCGCAAAATAAGTCTCCTGCTCACACTGCTCCTCCTGAACCTCATGTTGAACGTTGTTGCGGTCGGGCAGTCTGCTCCGTATATCGATTCACTGATCGAATTTGCTGGTAGCGAAAGCAAGAGAGGTAATTTCGATAATGTGACGGTCATTGCAGGAAAGCTGCTGAAGTCTGGACGGGAAAAGGACGACCCGAAAGCTTCCCTGTACGGGCTTATGTATACCGGGCACACCCTGGCACGGGAGGTCAACGACTCAGTAAGGTACTATTACGGCCAGGCGCTCGAACTGGCCGACGAACTCAAGGATTACCGCGCTCTTGCAGCGCTCAATAATGCACTTGGCATCTACACTTCGGAGATGGAGATGAACTACCTCGGAGGACTTTCCCACTTCGTAAAGGCACTCAGGTATGCAGAACTAAGCCCCGACAAACATTCTTATCCGGTCATACTGAATAACATTGCAATGGCTCACTACCTGCGCAACGATCCGAACGGGCTGAAATATTCACTTGAAGTGATCGATCGCGGGATTACCGACAGCGATTCGCTGCTCATCTATTCCGGTTCTTTTGTCTCGGCTTATATGTATTACCTGCAGGAAGATTATACGGAAGCTCTCAGGCACATCGAGGAAGCGCTTAGAACCGGAGGAAACTATATCGAATACGCGGAGGCGTACAGCCTCTACGCGAACATACTGGTACGGGTCGGACGTGAGCGTGAAGCAGTCGGCTATTACAAACGGTCACTCGATCATGTGGGCAAAGAGAAAAGCAATACGCTGGCCTACCTCAATTACGGCAGTTACCTGATCGGGAAAGGGGCTGCGTCCCGGGCCGCAGAGATTCTGGAGAAAGGGCTTGACTTCGTCAATAAACGCAACAACGCGTTTTATCGCTACCAGCTCTATGAGAAACTGTCCGAAGCCTACGAGCTGGCGGACAAGCCCTGTACGGCGCTTAAATACTATAAAATCTATCACAACGAATTCGACAGCATTTTCAACATCGCGCGCGAGCGTGCAATCAACGAACTCCGCGTGCAGTACGAATCCGAGAAGCAGGAAAAGGAACTTCGCGGCAAAAAGCTCGACCTGTTGCGCGAGAAACAGAAACTGAACGTCACGGTTTTCGCCGTAGTGATTTTGACCGGACTGCTTTTGGCCCTGTTCATCACTTACCGGCGCAAGAACCGACATTACCGTCAAATCGTACGGCAGCAGCACGAACTGATCCGGAAGGAGAAGATCATCGAAAAGTTATACGGGCAATCGGACAATAGCGGAAAATACACCGTTTCGTCCCTCTCCGACGAAAAAGGGCAGGTGTTATTCGCAGAATTCGAAAGGCTGATGAAAACGGAGAAAATATACAGAGAAAGAGACCTTACCATTGACAAGGTCGCCGACCGGCTCGACACGAACCGATCCTACCTTTCGCGCGCAATCAACGAAAACGGAGGAATGTCGTTCACGCAGTATATCAATTCTTACCGCATTGACGAAGCCCGGCACATACTTTCCGAGGCGAACAGCGACATTCAAATAAAAGTCCTCGCCTACGAACTGGGATTCGCAACGCCGGAGACGTTCTCTTCGGCTTTCAAAAAGGCCATCGGAATGCTGCCGACGAAATTCAGGGAGGAGATTCGGAAAATGTACCACGACGTACACGAAACGCACAGAAACAGGTTTTAAACAGAGATCCATCTCCTTGAAACATCAATTTACGTTTCGGCAGACGAATCTGTTTGCATTTCCCGGAACCACTTGTTAATATTGCAGCAGACGATTCCGAGAACAGCTCTTCTAAAAACATTTTCAATATGACGATTCAACTCCTACCTAAAAGATTATTCCTATTGACAGTGATGTTGACCCTGTTCATGGTTTCCGGATGCGGCGACGATCCCATCGAATACCCCGGTTCAGGTTCGCCCACATACCCCGATCCCGGAACAGATCCCGATGATCCGGAACAGTTCGCAGTGCGGTTCGTCCCTTCATTCCCGGCCACAATCCCTTATTCGCAGGTCGGGATTTTTACATTTGCAACGGGCGATAAGGAGTGGGACAATACGGCGCTGCCAAATTTCATGTATAATCAGCTACTTGAAAACCGGGATGGAGGGTGGTCATACGATCCGGAAAAGTATTGGCCGGAAGCAGGTTCCGACAACCTCTCCTTCTTCGCCTATGCACCCTATGCAACGACCGGAAGCGGGCTATCGGTAAGCGACGCGTCTCACCCGGGAGCACCCGTGCTGAACTATGAAATTTCCTCGGCTGACGACTGTCACACGGATATATATATCGCAGCTCCCTGGAAGAATCTCAGAAGACGTAAAGAACCCGTCAAGATGACGTTCCGCTCTGTAATGGCGAAAATCGGATTCCGGATCAAAGGACAGGGCGAGAAGATTTCCCGGATCGCAATCCGTGGTGTGCAGTGGCAGGGACAAATCGCACTGGACACAGAAGATCAGGGAAGTATGACCTGGATGCTGTCGCAGGATTTTTCGACGACGGAATATGAAATAAAACTCCGATACGACGAAGGTCGGCAGTACGCTACCGCCACCGGAACCATGACCGATGTTACAACCGAAGAGGGACACATCTATCTGATTCCCCAAAATATCACCTACAACGCACGGATCGTAGTCACGATCGACGGTAAAAAACTTGGCTTTCCCTTCGATAAGGTATCCCAGTTCCAGCCGGGACAGGAGTATATCATCGACCTTGCAATTCCGAGTGATAAACCGCTTGACTACACCGACAACGGCATGCCCTCCTTCCTGCTCGCACCCGCAGATGCGGCCGAAGCTGCAAATATAAGCTGGGCCGATGCGAAAAATGCGTGCGAAACCTCCGGATACCGCCTGCCGACCTATAACGAAGGTCTGATGATACTCTTCTACATGAACGGAATCGAAGAAAACAATTTCCGATTCGCGTCCTACTGGACCTCGTCCACCTCACAGGAAGATTCGACCGGGGAAAACGCGATGGGTTACAACATCCTGCCCTGGATGGGACTCTATATGCCGAAGGCAGGTATTACAGCCGCGAGATGTGTCAAAGATTCCCCGGCAGGTACGGCAAAGAAATATCCCTATGTAGATACGAGCCGCCCCGAAGGTCCCGTCATCGTCTCCCGTGACAGCGACGGCGGAGTGATACCTTCTGCCTACAACCCGGCTTTTGCCGCCGAACTCAATGTTTTCCACGATAACTGGACGACGACGCCCGATCACGATTGCGGAACCGATGCGGACAGAATACCCCGGAAACTGCAGATAGCCAACGCCGACGCTACGGCGGGGAAGGTGACATGGAACGGATTCTCGTGTCCGGAGGGCTGGCGCAAACCGACTATGATGGAAATGGCGCTGCTGTTTACTATGGGCGCTGCTGCTGAAACGTCTTATGGAGCGGACAACATGCCCGTGACAGATACACCGTTGTATGAGGTAAACGGGTTCAGACCATTGAATGCCGCCCCTTACTGGGTCGCAAGCATGACCTCGGGTCGCGGAGGGAACAGGAATCCGTCAACCTGGTCGTTCGCAGCAACCCCCCGTAGCGGAACCGGAACCGTCACCGGTCCCGACGCCAACTATGTAAGGTGTGTGAGGGATATCGATTAACCGAACTTGCCTTACAGTGATTGCACATCAGACCTATGATCTTAATTGCTTTCTGCGGGCTGAACGGCAGTCCCACGCGAAAAGGCCCCGGCCAGGGAACCCCCGATCAGCGCCGTGACGAATGCGGCCACAGGGCGCAGCAAGGCAAAAGGCAGACACCCGGCAGCGCTCCGGTGGCAACGATCGAATAACCCAGGCGGAAAGCGATTTCGCTAAGGGTCAGTTCGTCGTAAACGAGCAATTTCTCCCCCGTTCGATCTTACGGACGATATAGTAATTCTCGATCGTGCGTTTCTCCTCGTCCGTGAGTTCGCCTCCGATCTCTTGGATTTACCTGGCGTCATGGTGCGGCAACAACAGAACGCATGCCTTTCCGATCCGTATCCGACGAACGCTATATCCTGTGATAGATTGTATCGAACGGCTCCCGCCACCGTTCGCCCCAGATTCCTTTCGCTCCGTCACGGATTCCACAAGGGATCACCATATTGATACCGGCTGCACGGGGCAAACCCAGCAACCTTTTAATGCGTTTGCTATCCACTCCCTCCAACGGACAGGTATCGTACCCCTCACCGGCCATCGCAATCATGAAGGTTTGTGCAGCAAGCGCACAGGATTTATGCACGGTGACCCGCATGTCGCACTCGGACACTTCGTGCATGATCGGACGGAACAAACCGATCGTTTCAGCCAGCAACACACGAAACATTCCCAATACTCCGAAAAAACGGGCATAGATGAAAGGCATCAACTTGCCATAATAAAGTTCCCGGTCCTTGATGCGTTTTTCCTGCCGCTCCTTCGGACTGTTACGCCGCACATTTCCACGTTCGAATTCGAGGACGGATCTGGCCCGTTCGCGGAACAAATCGGGGCGCGTCACGAATATGACGATTTCCGACGCTGTGGCGGTAGCTGATTGTCCGAGACAGGCGCGGGATATTTGGGCCATCAATGAGGCTCGAGTGATGTGGTAAACCTCCCACAACTGCATATTCGAACTGCTCGGAGCCAGCGCCGCCAGTTCCAGGCAGTGTTTGACTACTTCCGGATCGATCGGTTTTTGCCTGTCGAAAACGCGCACGGCGCGCCGGAAATTCAGAGCATCTTCCAAATTCATCGTTGATTTCGTTTTAGTTTTTCATCAAGGTGCTTCACGACGGCGCGCGCAGTGAGATTCGAACTGAACGGATCCTGTCCCGTGATCAAATTGCCATCGACGACCACTTTCGGAATCATCGGAATCCACGACTTTACATAGCGTGCCCGGCGTTCTTTCAACCGCGCTTCGAGATCGAAAGGCACCAACCGGCTTCTTCCCGCCAGAATTTCCTCGAACCAACTGAACCCCGTCAGTTTTTTGTCCGCAATCAGGTACGTCCCGTCCGACAACCTGACATTCAGCAATCCGCTTACGCCATGACAGATTGCCGCTACCGTTTTGCCATTCTCATAGTGTTCCCTTACGATCGCCTGCAATGCCGCATTGTCCGGGAAATCGAACATCGCACCGTGACCGCCAGCCAGATAAACGCAATCGAAAAGTCGTCCCGTAACCTCTTTCAGGCTTTTCGTGTGGAGCAATACCTCCCGAAATACCGGATCCTTCCAGCAGTCCCTGGAAAGCGGATCCAGATAGATCCGTTTCAAGCTGACGGGATCGAGCGGTGTCAGACCGCCTTCGGGACTTGCCACGGTAACGGCATATCCGCATTGCATCGCAAGGTGGCGCATGTGGGTAAGTTCACTGAGCCACAAGCCCGTTTTCGGATTTCCGCCGGGATATTTGTCCGTTCCCGTTACAATCAATAACACACCGGATGGTTCCATCGTCCTGATTTTTCAGCTGTCAATGCAAAATTCACGCAGAAATTCAACCGTTCTGTTCCCGCCGCTGCTTTTCTTCGGGCAGGATGGAGTGCCAGGGCATGGCATCTATGGCCGACAGGTCGATTTTCCCGGACTCGATCAATCCGTTGACGATCACATCGCGGGCATCGGGGCGCTGGTAGGGATATAGTTCGAAAGCCGGCAAGACGGATGCGAAATGCTCCATGATCTCGGACTGGATGGATTCGTAACGCGGCCAATTTTTGTTGGAGGAGAAACAATAAACCTGCACGGGAAGGCCGTTCTCCGTCGGAACCATCGTCCGCACCATCAGCAGCAGGTCGTTGTTGACGAACGGATGGCGGCTGAGGTACATGGCCATATAGGCCCGGAACAAGCCGGCATTCGTTTCGATGGTTCCGTCCACGAGACCGGCGGGATTCTCCGTATTGGCGACTTTGCCTTCCGCCGCCTGTTTCTGCTTTTCGGTGATGAAACCTGCAAGCTGCGGGTCGAACGCCTTCATTTTCTCCAGGAAGGCGGGCGTGCAGGGTTTTATATGATCGAGTTTCAAGGCGAACTCACGCATGATGCGGCGGCCGCCCGAATCGCTCATGCCCCGCCAGTTGGTGAACGATCCGGAAACCAGCGCGTAGGAGGGTACGGATACGATCGTATTGTCGAAATTCTGTACCTTGACGATCGTAAGGGTGATGTCGGTCACAATGCCGTTTACGTTGTTCCCCTTCATCTCGATCCAGTCGCCCAGACGCACCAGGTCGTTTTGGGAAATCAGCACGCCGGCGACAAGTCCCAAAATGGCATCCTTGAATACCAGCATTACGATAGCGGCAAATGCCCCCAGCCCCGTGATGAGATTGAACGGGGATTTATTGACCAGAATGGAGATGATCACGACAACGATGACGCAGGTGAAAATCACCTGAAAAATCTGGATAAAACCTTTCATCGGACGGTTTTGCAACTGCTGTTTATTCTTCAGCATATCGCCGACCGTGTTCAGTATGGCGTTCAGGGAGAAGATCAGGACGATGAAAAAATAGATCCATGTGAGTTTCTCACTGATGTCGTACCATTGCGACTTGTGATCGAAGGCGAAAGGCAGCAGCGCGGAAATGGTCAGCGGCGGCAGCAGGGCCGTGAGTTTCCGGATGACGTGGTATTGAATGAGCGAATGCAGGAACGGAATATTGCGGCGCTTCAATATGCGTCGGATCACAAGTACGATTACGGCGTGGATGATTGCCGCCAGAAGGAAGGCGGCAATGACGATAATGACCAGGAAGAGGATTTCGTCCATTTTGTCGAGCATGTCGCGCGGAATGCCGATCCACGAAAGAAATTCCTTGATCCACCGCAGCAGGGTTTGGGCAAACTCATTCTTATTCATGGCAGGTCGGTGGAAGTTGGCTGCAAACAAACTTTCGGGCAGGGCAGCCGCCGGAATTTAACTCCGCTCCGGGCAGACGAAAATCTCATGGCCCGGTTTATTGTCTGCCCCACGGTTTTCAACACGTTGCTTTCGGAATGCATACGAAAAGGGTTTTTGTCGAAAAGGCAAAAACCATTCCTTAGAAAAAAATTCGCGTTTTTCGGCAATCTTGTTTTATCTTTACGGCGTTGTCCGGATAATTGTCCGGTCGATTTCATCCCTTCCAAACGCATGAACCCCGCCCAATTCACGAGAGAAGAGTTGTGGGTGCGCCGGCAACTCACGGCCGCCGACATCGACCAGCGCCTGTGGGAGCGCGACCGCGCCCTGCTCACCGAAGCGTCACGCCTCAGCGGGAGTTGTATTTTTGTAGTCGACACATTCCGATGCGCCTATGTATATGCATCCGGCAATTTCGCTCACCGGTTCGGTTACGATGCGCACAGGATTGCCACAATCGAACGGCAAAGCGACTATCTCGAATCACGCATCCATCCCGACGACCGGATGCAGATGCTCGAAATGCAGGTGCGGCTGGGCTTGTTCATCTACGCGCAACCACCCGCCGAACGCAACGACTACTGCAACCACTTCGGGTTCAGACTCCTTGACGCTCGCGGACAATACGTGGATGTAGTAAGCCACCACCGGGTGCTGGAACAGGATCGGAACGGGCGGGCATGGCTCGTCGCCGGATCGATAGACATCGCTCCGATACAACGCGGCACCGGACGGATCGCCTGCACGGTCGAAAATCTCAAAAACGGCACGATGTTCTCTCCGGTACCTGAATCTGCCCTGCTCACACCGCGCGAGACGGAAATCCTGCAGCTTATTGAGCGCGGACTTCCGAGCAAAGAGATTGCCTCCGGCCTCTCGGTCAGCATTCATACGGTGAATATCCATCGCCAGAACCTGCTGCGCAAATTAAACGCGCAGAACGTCGCCGAACTGATCCGGGCCGGCCGGCAGGCCGGTTTGCTGGATTGAACGGGAGCCTGTTCCGGTCAGGGAATCCACTCCACAACCCCCTGTACGGGGTGCGCCTTCCGCCAAGCCAGCAACTCCCCGAAACTTCGTACCCCGTCGCGAATCACCGCCTGATAATATTCCACGCCCATGATATTCTCCGTGGGCGGCGTTTCATACTTCAGACGCATGATCGTCTCGCGCATCTGGTCGGTCAGCACTGCTTCGATACGATCGGCCATGCGTTCGAACCAGCCGTCGTAACGCGAGCTGCGGCGAATCTGGATCATATCGATTGTCCACTGTTCCCCCGCTTCGTCTTCGTACCAGGCGTGCCATTCGAGGCAGGCCTCTTCCGTCGCCGACAAATCGCCGTACGTCATCTTGCGGATACCCTGCTGTCCGGCAAACCGGCCCATTGCACGGAAACTTTCGGCGGGAACAAGCCGGTCGGTGTAGACATGGAAATCGATGTCACGGTGCTTCACCAGCAATCCCATGCGCAACGATCCGACCAGATGCACCTCCGCACCGATCGATTCCCACGCCCCGACCACACCCGTGCGGCGGATAATCTCGTGCGCCCGCCGTTGGTTGCGGGCGGCCAATTCCAAAATCTCGTTCATAGTTTACTCGTTTGAGAGGTGCAAAATTAATGTACCGGCGGCTTGCGGACAATAGTGACAATTCACTATTTTTCGAAAAAAACCCGCAACGCGTCACGATCATACACAACGGTTTTCCCGTCAAACGGCAGGCTGTGGCCGGAAATTTGCCTGAGAAAGCTGTCGGAAACAAGGATACGACCGTTTTTCCAGGCGACACGGCAACTTTAAAATCAGGTATATGAAAAAAATCGTAATCATCGGCAGTGCGAACACCGATCTCATCGTACGCACCGAACGGATTCCCCGGCCCGGCGAAACGCTGCTCGGCAGCGACTTTCAGACCGTTTCCGGAGGCAAAGGGGCCAATCAGGCCGTCGCGGCGGCCCGCCTGGGAGGCGACGCCCTGTTCGTGGCACGCATCGGTGCGGATCTTTTCGGCGACGAGCTGATGCGGCGTTATGCGGCGGAAAAGATGGATACCTCCTTTGTTTTCCGGGACAGGGAGGCTCCGACAGGCGTAGCGTTCATCAGCGTGGACGCGGCTGCCGAAAACTGTATCGTCGTATCCCCGGGGGCCAACGGCAAACTTTCGCCCTCGGACATCGATCGGGTAAAACCCGAACTGGCGCAGGCGGGATACCTGCTGATCCAGTTGGAAATTCCGCTCGAAACGGTGGAATATGCGGTTCGTACGGCGGCGAAACTGGGAGTCAGGGTCATTCTCAATCCTGCTCCGGCGGCTTCGGTATCCGACGAGCTATTACAATATCTGTACGCCATTACGCCCAACGAATCGGAATGTGCCCTGTTGACCGGCATCGAGATCACGGACGAAAAGGACGCAGAGGCCGCAGCGGACACCCTGCTGCGAAAAGGGATCGAGAATGTGATTATTACCCGGGGATCGCGGGGATCGGTCGTGAAAAACGCACACCAGTTCGACATCGTGCGGGCCTGCCGCGTCGAAGCCGTCGATACGACGGCTGCCGGCGATGTCTTCAACGGAGCGCTGACCGTGGCGCTGGCGGACGACAGGCCTTTGCTGGAGGCCGTACGGTTCGCAACCGCAGCCGCAGCCATTTCCGTGACCCGCTTGGGGGCGCAGAGTTCGATACCTGCCTATGACGAAGTAATCGACCTGCTCGGCACGAACGGCTGTCTTTGATAACGAAAAACCCTAAAATCTTTCGAATATGTTTGTAGTCAACGATTACGCGACGGCGGTAATTCTTTGTTTCGTCACGATGCTTTGCTGGGGTTCCTGGGGCAACACGCAAAAACTGGCAGGACGAACCTGGCGTTACGAACTCTTCTACTGGGATTACGTCATCGGCATGGTGATATTCTCGCTCATCCTGGGATTTACACTGGGCAGCTTCGGCAGCGAGGGGCGCCCCTTCATGGAAGACCTGGCGCAAGCGTCGCCGCGCGGCGTTTTCAGTGTGGTGATCGGCGGCATAATATTCAACGCCGCCAACATTCTGCTATCGGCATCCGTCGCTTTGGCAGGTCTTTCGGTGGCCTTCCCTCTGGGTGTAGGTCTCGCTCTGGTGCTGGGCGTGATCGTGAATTACATCGGAGCGCCGAAAGGCGACCCGACAATCCTCTTTCTCGGGGTGGCGCTGATCGTCGTAGCGATCGTCTGCAACGGAATAGCCTCGGGGCAGATGAAAAACAACCAAAACGCGACGGGACAAAATCGCAAAGGTATTATGCTGGCCATTGCCGCAGGTATACTCATGTCGTTCTTCTACCGTTTTGTCGCCGCCGCAATGGATCTCGAACATTTCGAGGCCCCCACACCGGGTATGCTGACACCCTATTCGGCAATTTTCATCTTCTCGGCAGGAGTACTGCTGAGCAACTTCGTATTCAATACGCTCGTGATGAAGCGGCCCTTCGTCGGGGCACCGGTAAGTTACCGCGAATATTTCATCGGTTCGGGACGCACCCATCTGGTCGGAATGCTCGGAGGTGCGATCTGGTGCCTGGGTACTGCTTTCAGCTACATTGCAGCGGGCAAAGCCGGAGCGGCAATCTCCTATGCGCTGGGACAGGGGGCACCGATGGTTGCGGCTGTCTGGGGCGTATTCGTCTGGAAAGAGTTCCGGGGAGCAAACCGCTCTGTGGGTTGGCTGCTGGCAACCATGTTCGTGTTTTATATTCTCGGTCTGGTGTGCATTATCCTTTCGGGTGGCAATTAAACCCCGGCAGAGACACTCAGGTAAGGGAGGGCAATTCAGATTGCCCTCCCTTGCTGTTTATTCAAAAGGATAATGTCCGTTCGGGCCATCCGTGACACGATTGTTGCACCCGGAGTCCCCGGAACTGAAGGAAAAACGCACCTTCAGCCGGTCTATTCCGATGTGTCGATATTCGTTTGTGTATACCGATTCGAAACACTTCGCAGCATAAGTGAACTTTCGCGGCCGCCGACCAAACAAATTGGTCCGAAACCCGATGACAAATTCAGGCTTCGTGATCGCATGTCCCGGGTAAAATGATGCCACACTATCGATACGACACCGTAATATTCGTTAAAACGAAATACTACATTCATGACGTATTATCTGGACGAGTATCTGTATTTCAACATGTTAGATAATCCGAAAATACAACTCTCCGCTTTGCTCACTCCCGGTGCGGAAGATTTGGCGTCTCTGATTTTTTACCTACTTTTGTCATGTCGATGAAAGCCAGTATACTGCAAGGTTCTTTATTTTCCATTTAGTTGTATTACGACGTGAAGCCCGAGAAACTCACGAAGTCCTACGATGATTCTATCAGAGTACAACACAGTCAACGACCCGATTTATGCAACAGGTCGCAGTGAACGGTGTATCTGATGAATGAGTCTTCTCGGGCACCTACGTCAAAGTAGCACCGTTTCACTGCACCTTTAATAATGCGGCGGCACAGCAGTGAGGCAGATTAAACCCTCAAGTATTATGGACACTCAAGAAATCAGGTTTTATGAGGATTATTTCCTGGAGAAGTACTTTGAACTCGCCAAACAGCCCGTATGTTCCATGTTACATGCTCGCAGGCGGGCATCGCAGGCCATGAATGTGTATCGTCTGCTCCGAAACAAAGGATTGACGCCTGCTTATTCGCTCGAACGCTGTTTATGTTTGTTGGAAGCAATTTGACGTAGAAAATAAATCAGAGAGACATGAAAGACGCAACTAAAATTACGATTTACACCTCGAATCCGGTGGATACGGAGTTGATACGCCTGTTTGAAGCGAAGCAATACGCTTCAAACCGGGATGCCCTCCCGGTACAATATCCCCGGCAAGACATGGAAACAGACTCCGACCGGCTCGATGCCGCGATCGAAATGGCACAAATACTCCGGGATCATTGCATAGAGAATGCACTTATGCTGGCTCAGGCCGACGTTCGGTTACGTATCGAACGAGCCGTCGAGGAGCTGCAGAACGACCGGGCCGATCCTTCCGTATGTTACGAAAGCGCCATGTGTGCATTACTGCACGGTTTGGAAGGAATGGGAAACCCTTTTACAAAGGCTTCGTAATTGAAGAAAAGAGACAGTATGCCGGACTTGCGGATGTAAGTCCGGCATAATTTATTCTGGATTCGATCAAACGATCCGTTACGGGAGTTTATCGGACGAGATTTTATTTCGTTTAGAAGGGGTTACATCAGTTCCCACAGATGCTTGAAATTACTTCTTGCCGTATCGACCACCTCATCGCCACGGCCCGAGAAGAGAAGTTTTGTCATCGCCACGGCAAATCCCTTCATCTGCGAAAACTCGATCTTCGGCGGCATGGCCAGGGCATTCGGATCGGTTTGTATGCTTACGAGCACCGGTCCCGAAGTGGCAAAAGCCTCTTTAAGCAGTTGTTCCAACCGATCGGGATCATCCACCGAGTAGCCGCGAATCCCCATCGCATCGGCGATTTTTTCGAAATCGGGATTGCACATATCCGTCTGCCAGTCCCGCAGCCCGGCCACCTCCATCTCCAACTTGACCATACCGAGCGAACGATTGTTGAAAATCACAATCTTTACAGGCAGCTCGTATTGCACGACCGTCGCCAGATCGCCCAGCAGCATGGAAAGGCCGCCGTCACCGCACAACGCCACGACAGGCTGATCCGGACGGGCGAAAGCAGCTCCGATCGCCATGGGCAGTGCATTTGCCATCGACCCGTGATTGAACGATCCCAGCATCCTGCGCTTTCCGGTGGCCTGGAGATAACGCGCACCCCAGACACAGCACATACCCGTATCTACCGTGAAGATCGTATCGTCGGCAGCCAGCCGGTCGATCAACGTAGCCGCATATTCCGGCGCTATCTTACCCTTACTGCCCCGCTTTTGGGCAACATTGGCCATAGTTTCACGTAATTGGCGGTACATCTTCAACTGACGATCGAGAAAAGCACGTTCCGTCCGCTCCGCAAGCAGGGGCAGAAGCGCCTGTAAGGTGTCCTTCACATCGCCTGCCAATCCCAATTCGACCCGCGCCCGCCGGCCGATCCGTTCAGGCCGGATGTCGAGCTGCGCGATGCGGCAATCATCGGGGATAAAGGCTTCGTAGGGGAAATCAGTACCCAAAAGCAGAAGCAAATCCGATTCGTGCATACTGACATAGGCGGAAGGCAGACCCAGCAACCCGGTCATACCGATCTCATACGGATTGTCATACTGTACATCCATCTTCGACTTGAAGCTGTAAGCTACGGGTGCTTTGAGCAATCCGGCCAGTTGCACCACTTCTTCATGCGCTTCTCTGGCTCCGATGCCGCAAAACAACGTAATCCTTTCCGATTCGCTGATCATCTCGGCCAATTTCTTCAACTCCCCGTCGGCGGGCCGGCACAAACTCCGGGTCGGCAACACACCGCGCGTCACGGGACTTTCGGCCGCATCCTCGGCAGCCAAATCGCCCGGCAGACCGATAACCGACACTTCCTTTTTCTGGACCGTATGCTGAAGCGCCGCAGGAAGCATGCGAGCGAACTGCTGCGGAGTAACCGCAAGTTGATTGTAGCCGCTGCAGTCGTCGAAAAGGCGGATCGTTCCCGTCTCCTGAAAATATCCGGTACCGAATTCGTCGGAAGGGCATGTCGTGGCAATGGCAAGCACCGGACAGTTACTGCGGTTCGCATCGTAAAGCCCATTGATCAGATGCACATGACCCGGACCGCTGCTGCCGGCGCAACATGCAATGCCGTTCAGTTGGGCTTCGGCTGCGGCGGCGAAAGCCCCGCTCTCTTCATGACGCATATGCACCCACCCGATCGTTCCGGCCCTGCGCACAGCATCGTTCACTTCGTTCAGACTATCGCCCGTTACCGCATAAATCCGCCTTATACCTGCAGAACAAATCGTTTCGACCAACTGGTCCGCCACATTTTTTCCCATAATTTCCGTTGATTGGAGATTCCATCCGCCGAAAGTCAACATCTATGCCACGAAAACGGGAATACACTCCCTATATTCCGGGGAGGAGCAAAAAAACCGGAGGGGCTGCCAATGCAGCCCCTCCCCCTTCAATAGTCACTGGTTTTCCCCAAAACTTCGTCAATATCTTCAATGAGGTATCGGGAATTTTTCACGAATGATAAGAACACCGCAGAAGCGTCGGTTGCAGTATGCCTGTTTGATCCGCTACTTTTTCAAAACAGTCGTCGAATAATATTCCCGGAAAAAGTTACATATTAAAATATCCGACCCCCTCGTAAGTTTTACCTTTGATATGCAGTTTATAGGAACCCTCATACAACGGAGCATCCAACGATGTCGACGGTTCGGCATCCGTGTCGCACACGACCTCGGAAACAACAGCCCCAGTCATTTCATCGACAATCGAAACGGTAACCTCGTCGACGGCTTCGGCAAAATTAATATCCACCTTCCCGTTATTCCGATCGACATTGGCATCGACGATTTCGTGACGGCCAATCGTTGGGGGCACAGGATATACTACATCCTCCACCCGGATATTGTCCGGCCAGTAAGGCTCGGCTACCGCCTCCGAAAAGATGGAAATACCAAATAATGCGATTGCAGCGCAGATGATTTTTTTCATTCTGAATTTTCTTGTTTGGTTAGTAAACAGTATGCATTTTTGTTCCGATCGGTGATGCAAAGTTACAAACCCGATCCGGATTTCCGCGCCCTAAAAATATCATCACCTGGCCTTTTTTTGCTATTTTCGGTTTTCATAATTCAGCAGATTATCAGCAATTTAAGCCTAACACACAAAGGACTGCATATAATCACCTTGCCAAATCATTCAGATTCACTCCGTTGCTCTTTTCCGAGTTTGGCTACGAGCGACTTCAAAAAGCTCTCGATATGTTCTCCGGGCTGCAATCCGAGTTTCTTGCGCAGTTTGCTTCGCTTGTTATAAATACTGTATGTGTTCTTGTGCTCGTAAATCATCCGGATTCCGTTTTGCGAAAACCCGAAGCACAACAGACTGCACAAATCCAGGTCGAACGGCGTCAGATCGGGATAATTCGTTTTCAGGTAATCGATCACACCGAAACAGGTCTTATTCACGACATACTGTATGTCGGAAAAAGCATATTGCGCGTTGGGATTGATAATGACATATTTTTTGAACTCTTCGTAAAATTGTGCGGGTTTCCGTTCGTACAAATATGCGTTATCGATCAGCATTTTCAATCCTTCGAGCCGGTTCTTGAACGACGACAGAATTCGCGTGGCCACTTCGTCTTCCTCATTCTGCTGACGGGCCAATGCTTCGTATTTGGCCTTCATACCGTCGTAATTGTCCTTCAGCGATTCGATGAACTTCGAATAGTGAATCAGGTCGAGTCGCTGGCGTTCGATGATTTTCCTGCGTCGCCGCAATACGGCGCCCGATACGAACAACAAAATAATAAAGCTGAGAATTCCGGTGACAACGGAATACGTATTGCGCTGGCGCAGTCTTGCATTGTTTGCACGCAGCAATTCATTTTTATAGCGACGTTCCAAGCGTTGAATCTGCTGTTCCTGCTCAGCAGCATAAACCGAATCAATACATTGGATGTACTTTTCATAATAGTCCGAAGCGACTTTGTATCTGCCGGCGAATTTTTCAATATCCTTTAACAGGAACAAAGAAGAAGCTCGTTTACCTTTTAACGATGTTGCCTTTAAGGATTTGAGTGCATAAAATCTTGCAGAATCAATATCCCCGTCATTTATATATAACACGCTCCATAAATAATAATCCGTTTCCGGAACTCGTCTTTCATTGAATTTAGAATAGTTTTCACATAACATTTGTTTTACCTCTCGGACCTTATTGGTAGTGCGTAAATGCAATCCAGCCATCATTCCCGCAGAACGCAATAAGTTGGTTGTGTCTTTTAAATCATAAAAGACACCCATTGCGGATTGATAATCGCGAGTAGCTTCTTCAAATTGCTTTTCGAAGGCGAAAATTTTAGCCAACTGGTTATAGCACAACCCTTCATTTAACCTTACGCCGCAATCGTGGTAACAGGTAATTGCCTGTTCGTAGTATTTGCGTGCCTCCGGCAAATGGTACTGCGAAAGGTGCAGCCGCCCGAAACTCTCTGCGATAAGCCCGTGCAAATGCCGGTTGCCGGAGAGCGAAGCCAGCTCCTCAGCACGCACCAGACTTTTTACGGCCGTGTCCAACTCGTGATTGTTTTCATAAACACGTGCCAGGTAGTAATAGGCTTTGGCTCGCTGTTCGGCTTCACCGTGTCTGCTGTAATACCGGACAGCAATCCGGATCAGCGAGTCGTCATCGACATTTACACCGGCTTTATCCAACGCCTCCGTGTAAAGCAAGGCGCGACGAGCACGCAATTTCGAAGACCGGAACGACGCCGACCCGACTCCGCGCAGAAGCGACAATGCACTGTCGGGATTATCACACACGACTGCTTGAGCAGCATCCAGACAAACTCGCGGCGAATTCTGTCCGCCGCACGCGAACAACAGGAAACAAACTCCCGTCAATAATACGTATTTCATAGACAACATTTTGAAAATGATTTTTACTGTGTAACAGTTACAGCCCGCTCTCCCGAAAACCTTCCACCCACCATCTTTTCCTGCCGGCTTTTTTTACGGAATTTATTTAAGACGATTTACGACAGTGGAGTCGGGCCGCAAGTACCCAAAAGGAATTTCGTTGCGTATCACACATTTAACGGGACAAATATAGGTATTTTGTCCGGATTTACCTGTTCGTGATGGAAAACAACAAATTCATGGAATCAAAACGTATAATTTACGGACTGTTTCTGCTATTTACGTACATGCATACATAAAAAAAAGCGGACAGTGCGTCCGCTTCTTCTCCGGTTCCTCGTCTCAGAACCTCTTGGTATATCCGTGACAATAGGGTTGCGTTCCCTTACGCTGATAATAATTCCGGTGATAGTCTTCCGCAGGCCAGAAAGTTCCGGCGGGAGTTACCTCCGTGACCACGTCGTACCCCTTAGCGCGCAACTGCGCGATCAGTTTTTCAGCCGTTTGCCGTTGCTCCGGCGTGGTGTAGAAAATTTCGGAACGGTACTGGTCGCCGATGTCGGGTCCCTGACCGCCCGCCTGCGTCGGATCGTGAATCTCGAAAAACCGTTTTGCCAGGGTTTCGTAAGAGACTTTCGAAGGATCGAAGCGCACCCGCACGGCCTCGGCATGTCCGGTATTGTGCCGACATACCTCTTCATAGGTAGGATTCGCCTTCGTCCCGCCTATATATCCCGGTTCGACGCTCCGGACACCGTCGATCTTCGAGAGCATATACTCCACGCCCCAGAAACAGCCTCCGGCAAAAATCGCCACCTCCTCCCGCGCAGGTTTTTCGGCCTGGAAGTCCAACGACAGGGAGTTCACGCAATGGCGCGTATTTTTCGGAGTGAGCCCCTCTCCTGTGAAAACATGCCCCAGATGTCCGCCGCAGTTGGCACAGGTAATCTCCGTACGCCGGCCGTCGGCATCGCGCGTGCGTTTCACCGCCCCCGGAATCTCATCGTCGAAACTGGGCCAGCCGCAGCCGGAATCGAACTTGTCGGCGGAACGATAGAGCGGCGCACCGCACTGACGACAGCGGTACACGCCTGCTTCCTTATGATTGTAATATTGTCCGGAGAAGGGAGCCTCGGTTCCTTTCCCCACGATCACACGCTTTTCTTCGGGTGTCAACGGTTTCATATTCTGTGCATTTACGGGCGGAAACAGCCCGAGAAAACATAATAGTGCGACAAACTGTTTCATTCCACCCTACCGTTCAAAAACTACGCCACGACCTCCTGTCCGCGCAGGAACACACGGCGGATGACGGGGGTCGTGTAGGCATAAGGCATAAATTCCACGGAGGGCATCGGCTTGGTCAGGAAGAAGTTGGCGACCTTACCTACCGTAATGGAGCCGTAATCCCGGCTCAGGCCCATTGCGTAAGCGCCGTTGAGCGTCGCGGCACGGATCGCCTCGGCAGGGGTCATCCGCATCCGGATGCAGGCCAGCGATACGACCATGCGCATATTACCCGAAGGCGACGATCCGGGGTTATAATCCGAAGCCAGCGCCACACCCAGACCGGCGCGGATCATCCCGCGCGCCGGGGGATAGCTCATGCCCAGAAAAAATGCCGCGCCCGGAAGCATTGTCGGCATGGTTTTCACACCTTTCAGCACCTCGATTTCCGCCTCACCCATCCTCTCCAGATGATCGACCGAAAGCGCGCCGTAAGCCACCCCCACCTGCACGCCGCCCGAGACAGCCAGTTCGTTGGCATGGATTTTCGGCACAAGCCCATGACGCGCACCGGTCGCCATGATGCGCGCCGTTTGCTCCACCGTGAAAAAACCTTCGTCGCAGAATACGTCGATAAAGTCGGCCAAACCCTCCCGGGCCACGGCCGGAATCATCTCCCGGCACACAAGCTCGACATAGGCGTCCTGCCGTCCGGCATATTCACGTGCAACGGCATGCGCACCCAAAAATGTAGCACGGACTGTCAGCGGCGAATTCTCCCGGATCCGGCGGATCACGCGCAGCATCTTCAGTTCATCCTCCGTGTTCAGGCCGTAGCCGCTTTTAATCTCCACACAGCCCGTACCCATTGCGGTTATCTCCCGGATACGCTCCATAGCCTGCGCGTAAAGTTCGTCTTCCGAAGTCTCGTGCAGCCGGTCGGCCGAGTTGAGAATTCCGCCGCCCCGGCGGGCAATCTCTTCATAGGTCAGGCCGTTGATCTTGTCGAGAAATTCCTGTTCGCGGCTGCCTGCATAAACCAGATGGGTATGCGAATCGCAGAACGAAGGGAAAAGCATCCCGCCTGCCGCATCCACCGTTTCGTCCGCCGGGGGCAGGGGTTCCGACATGGCGCCGAATGCCGCAATACGTTCGCCTTCGGTCAGCAGCCACGCATGGTCGAGCGTCTCCAACTGGTTCATCTCTTCGCCGCACAACCGTTCCCGGCCGGAGGTTTCCAGCCCGACGATTTTACCGATATTTTTTACAAGCAGGCTCATAATGTGCGAAGGAATCGGATCGACGACTCGATATGCGGATACATCACTTCGTCGTTGTCGATAAAGGGCACTTGTCGGCGGTAATCCGCGAAAATCCGCTCGATCGTCTCCGACGAACGCGCCGGACGGCGGAATTCGAGCGCCTGCGCGGCGTTGAACAACTCGATCGCCAGCACCCGTTCGGTATTGAGTGCTACACGATAGAGTTTGGTCGCGGCATTGGAACCCATGCTGACATGGTCTTCCTGCCCCTGCGACGAAGGGATCGAATCCACCGAAGCGGGCATACACAACCCCTTGCTCTGGCTGACGATCGAAGCCGCCGTATATTGCGGGATCATGAATCCGCTGTTCAGACCCGGATTGGCGACCAGGAATTTCGGCAGCTCGCGGGCACCGGAAATTAATTTGTAGATGCGGCGCTCGGAGATATTGCCCAGTTCCGCCAGGGCAATCGCCAGAAAATCCATCGCCAGAGCTATCGGCTGCCCGTGGAAATTGCCCGCAGAAATGATCAGATCCTCCTCGGGGAAGATTGTCGGGTTGTCCGTCGTGGAGTTGATTTCGGTCGTAATCACCTCCCTGACATAGGCGATCGTGTCCTTCGAAGCACCGTGCACCTGCGGGATGCAGCGGAACGAATAGGGATCCTGAACATGCTTTTTCGGGCGGGCGATCAGTTCGCTGCCGTCGAGCAGGCTGCGGAAGGCACGCGCCGTCTCCAGCTGTCCCCTATGTGCGCGAATTTCGTGCACCTGATCGTAAAACGGTTCGATGCGTCCGTCGAACGCATCGAGCGACATGGCTCCGACCCGGTCGGCGCAGCGGCTCAGGTGCTCGGCCCGGATCACCGCCCATACACCGTAGGCACTCATGAACTGCGTGCCGTTGAGCAACGCCAGCCCCTCCTTCGATTGCAGTTCGATCGGCCGCCACCCCAGTCCGGTCAGCACTTCGGCGGACGGACGGACTTTCCCTTCGAATTCCACCTCACCGAGGCCCAGAAGCGGCAGACTCAAATGTGCCAAAGGAGCCAGATCGCCCGAAGCCCCCAGCGAACCTTGCTGGTAAACAACGGGAAGTACATCGTTATTGAAAAAATCGACCAACCGTTCCACAGTCGCCAGCTGCACACCGGAATGGCCGTAGGAAAGCGACTGAATTTTCAACAGCAGCATCAGCTTCACGATTTCGGAAGGCACCCGTTCCCCCGTCCCGCAGGCATGGGACATCACGAGGTTTTTCTGCAACTGTGCGAGGTCGTCATGCCCCACCGAAATGTCGCACAGCGAACCGAAACCGGTCGTGATGCCGTAGATCGGCCGTTCGGGATGCTCCATTTTACGGTCGAGGTACTTGCGGCAACGGTCGATCCGCTGCCGGGCATCGTCGCTCAACCTCAGCTGAAGATGACTTTCGAGAATTTCGCGGACGCAGTCGATCGACAGATGCTCCGCGCTGATTATATGATGTTCCATTTGAAGTTATCGGTGTTAACGGTTATTCATTCAATATATTACGTATCATTTCGTCGTCCGCCTCATTGGGCAGCGTTACGCGCAGTTCGGGAGTTCGCTCCATCTCGCGGCGGATAGCCGCCACAGCCCCCTCGTTGCGGGCCCAACTGCGGCGGGCGATGCCGTTGTTCACGTCCCAGAACAGCATTTCGCGGATGCGGCGGTCGGCATCCTCCGAGCCGTCGACCACCATGCCGAAGCCTCCGTTGATGACCTCGCCCCAGCCGACGCCGCCGCCGTTGTGGATCGAGACCCAGGTGGCTCCGCGAAACGAATCGCCGATGACGTTCTGGATCGCCATGTCGGCCGTGCGGTTCGAGCCGTCGTAGATGTTCGATGTTTCGCGGTAAGGCGAATCGGTACCTGACACATCGTGATGATCACGGCCGAGCACCACAGGCGCTGCGAGACGACCGTCGGCAACGGCCCGGTTGAAGGCCTGCGCAATCTTCGTGCGCCCCTCGGCATCGGCATAGAGAATACGGGCCTGCGACCCGACGACCAGCCTGTTGCGTCCGGCTTCGCGGATCCAATGGATGTTGTCGTCCAGTTGTCCGGCAATTTCGGCGGGAGCCGTGGCGCGAATCTCTTCAAGCACTTCGGTTGCCAGCCGGTCGGTCAGGGCCAGATCCTCGGGTTTGCCCGACGTGCAGACCCAACGGAACGGCCCGAAACCGTAGTCGAAAAACATCGGCCCCATAATATCCTGCACGTAGGAGGGATAGCGGAAACGATCCCCTTCGCCCATCACTCGGGCACCGGCACGCGAAGCCTCCAGCAGGAAGGCGTTTCCGTAATCGAAGAAATACATCCCTTTGTCGGTCAGTTTGTTGATCGCATCGACCTGACGCCGCAGCGACTCCTGTACGCACTCCCGGAACCGTCCCGGCTCCTCGGCCATCATCCGGTTCGAAGCCTCGTAACTCAGCCCGACGGGATAGTAACCGCCCGCCCAGGGATTGTGCAGCGAAGTCTGGTCGGAACCCAGATCGACCGCAATCCCATCGGCGGCCAGCCGTTCCCAGAGATCGACCACATTGCCCACGTAGGCCAGCGACACGACCTCCTTCTTACTGACAGCCTTGCGGATACGCGGGATCAGTTCATCCAGCGATTCATGCAGTTCATCGACCCAGCCCTGCTCATAGCGTTTCTGCGCCGCCTTCGGGTTGATCTCGGCCGTGACGCTCACCACCTGCGAGATATTGCCCGCTTTGGGCTGTGCGCCGGACATGCCGCCCAGGCCCGAGGTCACGAACAGCATGCCCCGGGCATCCGTCTGTCCCTCTTTGAAACGCTTGCGGGCGGCGTTCATCACCGTGATGGTCGTGCCGTGGACGATGCCCTGCGGCCCGATATACATGTAGGAACCGGCCGTCATCTGCCCGTACTGCGACACGCCCAGCGCATTGAACCGCTCCCAATCGTCGGGTTTCGAGTAGTTGGGCACCACCATACCGTTCGTCACCACCACGCGCGGCGCATCGGGATGCGACGGAAAGAGTCCCAACGGATGCCCCGAATACATCACCAGCGTCTGCCGGTCGGTCATTTCCGATAGGTATTTCATCGTCAGACGGTACTGCGCCCAGTTCTGGAACACGGCGCCGTTGCCGCCGTAGGTGATCAGTTCGTGCGGGTGCTGCGCCACTTTCGGGTCGAGGTTGTTCTGGATCATCAGCATGATCGCCGCAGCCTGCCGGCAGCGGGCGGGATACTCGTCGATCGGCCGTGCGTACATCTCGTATTCGGGGCGCAGACGGTACATGTAAATCCGGCCGTATTTCCGCAGTTCGTCGGCGAACTCCTTCGCCAGCACGGCGTGGTGTTTCCCGGGGAAGTAACGCAGCGCGTTCTTGATCGCCAGCACCTGCTCCCCGGGCGTCAGGATCGCCTTGCGCTTCGGGGCGTGGTTGATCTGCCTGTCATAGGGTTTAGCGGCGGGCAGCCGGTCGGGAATACCCGCGCAGATGTCATTCCGGAATTCTTCGCGTGTCATAGCCTATCCGATTTTACGTTCTACGATATTCAGCACCTCTTTTTCAAGCCGCTGCGCCTCGGCGGCCAACCGCTCCGCTTCGTCCACCAGACGGCCGGCCGTATCGCGGTCTTTCAGGCCGGCGGCATTGATTTTCACATTCAGACAGGCCCCCAGCACGGCACTGCGGGCCGCCAACGCTCCTACCCCTGCATCGGAGACCGAATTGGGATTGCCCGTTTCGGCCATTGCACGCACGATTTCGAAAACTCCGAACGCCGTTTGCATCGTGCGCAGGGGAACCTCGGTAGCATAAAGCGTGGCTGCCTGTAACGCGGCGCTGCGCACGGCCTTCTCCTCCTCGGTGGACTTGGGCATGGCGAAAACGGCCATAATCCGGTTGAAAGCCGCCGTGTCCTTGTCCACCAGATGCAGCAATTCGGCCATCAGGGCTTGTCCCCGCTCCGCCCAGTCGGAGAACTCCTCCCAGCGATCGTCCCAGCCCGCCTTGTGCGACGAGAGGTTGGCGACCATCGTGCCCAGTGCAGCGCCCAGCGCCCCCATGTAGGCCGCGATCGAACCTCCGCCCGGAGCCGGTGATTCGCTTGCCGTCTCCTCCGAAAACCCCTTGCAGGACATGTCGATAAGTCGCTTATTCTCCACTCCGGCTTCAAGCAGGTACTCGATTACTTTTTCATCCGGATCGAAGGGCTTCAGGTCGTCCAGCCCCATCGACTTCACGGCGATCCGCACGATCTCCCGCTCGGCAATGCCGGTCGAACGCTGCTGTTTGCGCAGGAAGTATTTTCCCGCCTCGACGAGCGCCCGCTTCGGCACCAGGCCGACAATCTCGGTTCCCGTGACGCGCAGGCCCCGCGCATCGGCCTTGCGGCATACCTCCTCGAAAGCCGCGTGGAGCGGCGTTACAGCAATGTCGGTAATGTTCATCGATACCTGAGCGATACCGTATTCTTCGATGTACCAGCCGATTGCTTTTGTCGCCCTGAGCGTTCCGGGCCGCATCACCGGGTTACCGTCGGCATCCTTCACTACTTTTCCCGTGATGGGATTGCCTTCGCGCAGGGGGCGCCCCTTCTCGCGCACGTCGAACGCGATGGCGTTGGCCCGGCGAGTGGAGGTGGTATTGAGGTTGAAATTGACGGCGATCAGGAAATCGCGTGCCCCGACCGTCGTGGCGCCCGTGCGGGCTACCTCCTCGTCGTAGGGGCGTGCCCCGAAATCGGGCGCGGACTCCTTGTGCGCGAGTTTTTCGGGCAGCGCTTCGTATTCACCCGCACGGCAAACGGCCAGGTTACGCCGTTCGGGCGTGAAAGCCGCCGCCTCGTAACAATAGGTCGGAATCCGCAGTTCGTCGGCAATGCGCCTGGCCAACGCGCGGGCCAATTCCGCACACTCTTCGAGCGTTATGCCCGCAATGGGGATCAGCGGCAGTACGTCCGTAGCACCCATACGGGGATGCGCGCCCTTGTGGCAACGCATGTCGATCACCTCCGCCGCTTTCTTCACGCCCCGGAAAGCGGCTTCGACAACCGCTTCAGGCGCACCGACAAACGTGACGACCGTGCGGTTGGTCGCCTCGCCCGGATCGACGTCGAGCAGCCGTACGCCTTCGACGGATTCGATCGCATCGGTGATCTGCCGGATCACGGTCCGGTCACGTCCCTCACTGAAATTGGGGACACATTCCACAATACGTTTTTCCATATATGCGTCGTATATTTGATTCTTACTCTTCAAATATAAGGAATTTCGGGAAGAATCCGAAAAAATCGTAACAGAAAATAGCGATCCGGATTCTGAAATATCAGTTTCCGGAGTATCTGCGGGCATGGACGGTACGAAAAAAGCCCGCTGCTTTTTACGTAGCGGGCCTGATTCGCAGCCGGAATCGGATCAGTGTCCGAGCGTCAGCACCACGCCCCCCGTAATCCACGCTCCGGGCAGGCGGATGCCTCCCAGATCGCAATAGCGGGTATCGGTGATGTTCGCCGCATCGACATAGAGGCGGCAAAGTCCCTTCTCCCACGACAATCGACCGTCGAGCAGGAAATAAGGTTTATAGTCGCGCACCTCCGTCACCGAGGAATCGCCCGGCACCGGATAATGGGTATAGCTGCCGTTACGGTCGCAGACCGATCCGGTCAGCGCCAACGTCATGCGCCGCAGGAAATGTACCTCGACGGACAACGCCGCCTTGTGCTTCATGAAGTCCATTGCGCTTTTGGCAATCACATCCGAATTGCGGTCGGTCGTGATATAGCCGTACGAAAGCACGGCACTTCGCAGGAAACCTTCCGGAGCACGATAACCGCCCGAGCACTCCAAGCCATAGGTATCCAGACGGCTGGTCTGCTCCGAGTGCCATTTGTCACCCATATCCTCGCGCCAGACCCAATCGATCAGGTCGCGTCCGGCACGGTAATAGGCCGTAGCGGAAATACTCCACCTGTGCTTGAGATAATTAATACCGATACGGTATGTGACAGCTTTTTCCGGTACGAGATCGAGGTTGTTGATCTGCGCAGGAGAGGTGTAATACAGGTCGGTAAAGGTCGGCAGGCGCATCGACTGCGCAATTCCCGCTTCCAGGCGCAGCCCCTCGGCAGGCGAATATCCGCCCGCGACGTTCCATAAAGCAGTCGTTCCGTAAGGCGAGATGCTGACCCCGGCCGAGGCAGCCACATCGAACCGCAGCCATTGCTTCGCATGCCGCAGCCAGATGTTACCCGTATGGCGCGCTTTGGCATGCGTGTAGTCGCCGTGCGGTATGGTCAGCTTTTCGCCGAGATTTGTACTGTAAATATGGTTGAATGCGTAATCGCCACCCAACGAAGTGGTTCCGCCTATCCAGTTCAAGTCGCTCCAGAGCTTCGCACCGACATGGTCCGTATTGTGCCGGTTCATCGGGGTGCCCCGCGTCCAGTCGTAACGGTCGAAATTTTTGCGGTAGCTCGCTGCCGCGCCGAGCACGAAACGCCCGGCCCGCTTCAACCACCGCAGCGAGGCGAGGGCGGTCGAGGTTTGCTCCCACTGATCGGGATTGTATGCCGCGTAAAAACCGTTCGATCCGAAAGCGCGGTTCTGATAACCCGCCTGAAAATCGAAGAATCCGGCTTTGCGCGTCTCGTATGTTGCACGCAGGAAAGCGTTATAAGTGGTGAAATCGGTGTTGTGCATAAACCCGTCGCTGCGGCGGAAAGAACCCGCACTGATCAGCGAAAAACGCTCCTTCGTCACGGCGCCCGAGAGGTTCGCATACGCGTAACCATGATGCCCGCCCGCTCCCTCGAAACGCAGGAAAGTGGGTTTCAGCGGCACTGTACGGATATTCACCGCGCCGGCATAGGCACCGAGTCCGGCCACTCCGTCGAGCAGTTCGACAGACGAAATGCAGTCGATGTCGACCGGAAGCGCATGGGATTGATGCCCGGTACGGGCGTCCGTGAAATCGATGCCGTTCAAAAGCACCATCGTCTGATCGAAAGAACCTCCCCGGACGGAAATGTCGGCCTGCGTGCCCTTGCCCCCGCGTTCGCGGATATCGACCGAAGGTGCGAGGCGCAGGGCGGCTTCCAGAGTCTGGACAGGCGCTGCGGCCTGGGCTTTCCGGTCGAAAAGCGGGGTTTGCGACTGTACGGTGCGCGTAGGAGCCGTCTGGCTCCCCGAAATACCGACCTCGTCGATCCGCAGCGTCCTCAGGACGGCGGCCGTGTCGGCATTTTGTGCGAACGCACCCTGCGTCGCGGGCAAGAGGATCGACATCGTCACAGCGAGGACTCCGATCGTTACCTGGCGGTGAAGGCTCGCAAAGACCGACCAGCCCTTGCGGCTCCAACGCTTGAAACAGGGAATCCTGTTCGTTTGGATGTGTTTCATCTTCTGTTTGAAATTTGAATGAAATAATTAACTAAAGCGACTCACAGCGTAATCCGGCTGCCACTCCGCTCCGAGCCGCAGCAAAGATAATAAATTCTGCCAGTCCGGAGCACCCGCCGTTTTTAAAATCCCTCCAGACCTGTGTCCAGCCTATACAATATGCTGCATAAAAAACAATTGCGGCAGAAGGAACTAACCCTCTGCCGCAACCATTCGCTGCAACAACGTCCTCTATGCAAACAACTTTTCGACCTTGTCGATCACATCGGCGAAATCGGGTTCCAGCGGGAAAACATGGCTGGGCTTGAGATAGAAAAGGTTTTTCTCCTCTTTGAAATGCGCTTCGCCGCCGCCTGTGATGTTGAGCATCACCGTCGCGTCTTTAGCGACCTTACCGTCGGCTACGGCCTTGATAAGCGACGCCGTAGCGACACCCGACGCTGAATAGATGTCGATACCCTCCAACTCCTGAAACAATTTGCGGGCCTTGCGGGCCTGGGCGTTCGTCGCCACCATCACCTCGCCGTCGGTCGCCTTCAGCGCATCGTACAGCCCTCCGTGGATACCGTAAGGAGGGCGACGGTTCGAGAGCACCTTTGCATCGATGATCTCCACATCGCGGCGGGCCTTGTCGTCGTCATAGGGCAGCATCTCGCGCGAATCGACCCGCCATGCATTGAACATCGGCACGAAGGGAGCGTTCTGCGACACCACCAGTTTCATCGTGTTGGTGCCGTAGCTGCCGTCTTCGATCAGGCGCATGTTGGCTTCCCAGGCGGCTATCGCTCCCGTGCCGCTGCCGACAGCCTGGAAATAGTAGTCGGGGATCCTTCCGATCGTCGTCACGGCCGAAAGCACGGTGGTAGCCATGCCGTCGCGGCGCGCCACGTTTTTGGCACCGCCTTCAGCGTAAAATCCGGAACCTTTCAGTGCCAGGTTAGAGAGATGAATGGCATCGAAATAGTCGCCGCCCTTCTCGCAGCAGATCAGCTTCACGCAGGGATTCAGAGGCTCCTCGAACCACAGCGCGTCGATGTTGTCGAACGGTACGGAGAGAAGGAGCTTAATATGATTGTCGGAGCACACTTTGGCGAAGGCCCGGGCTGTATTCCCGGCCGAAGCCACCACCAGCACCCGCTGCTCGTCCTCCGCAGCACGGGCGCAGACCGAAAACGCCTCGGTCTCCTTGAACGAGCAGGTGGTCATGTTCGCACCGATCGCCGGATAGTAACCGTTGAAGGTGATATAAAGGTTTTCGAGACCGAGGTGCGCGGCCAACCCCTTGCTTTTATAGGTCACGGGAGCCGACGATCCTTTGAGCATCCGCTTCACGGGCAGCCAGTCGGCGAATTTATAAAAACCGTATTCATCGCCTTTCACGCGGAGTTTCTTCTGTGCGTAGCGGGTACGAACCAGCGACGGGGTTTTGCACTGACGGTCTTCCATCGTCCAGCCTTCGTCGGCGAATTCGCGGCCCGTAGCCACGCATTCGAGCGTATAGGAGGTGGGTGTAAAATCTTCTTTCATTTATCTGTGTTTGTGTGTTTTTACGACATTCTGCATTTAAAATCCTCATAGCCGAACTCCCGCACGACATCAGTGGTTCCGTCACGGCGGACGATGGCGATCGCGGGGTGCTGAACCCCATTGAACATTGTGGTCTTGACCATCGTATAATGGATCATATCTTCGAAAACGATCCGTTCGCCGACTTTGAGTTCGTGGTCGAAAGCCCAGTCCCCGCAGTAATCGCCCGCGAGGCAGCTCGTACCGCCCATACGCCAGCGCTTCTCCCCTTCGGCGGGTTCGTGAGCGCCTATAATCGCCGGTTTGTAGGGCATCTCGAGGCAATCGGGCATGTGGCAGGCGAACGACACGTCGAGCATCGCCGTATGCACGCCACCGTTCTCAACGATGTCCTCCACGGTCGAGACCAGATAGCCCGTACGCCACGTGAAGGCGCTGCCGGGTTCGAGTATCAGCCGCAGATGCGGATGCCGCGTTTTAAAGTCATTCAGCACCGCGATCAGTTCGTCGCAGTCGTAGTCGGCGTGGGTCATCAGGTGCCCGCCGCCCATATTGAGCCATTCGATCCGGTCGAGGTACTGTCCGAAATGTCGTTCGACGGCTTCCAGCGCCAGCCGCAGGTGTTCGGGGCGCGATTCGCAGAGGACATGGAAATGCAGGCCCTCGATTCCGTCGGGCAGTTCGGTCAACTCGTCGGCCGTTATGCCCAGCCGCGAACCCGCGACACAGGGATTGTAGTTATCGGTCTCCACGGGCGAATACTGCGGATTGATCCTGAGACCGCACGAAATGCCCCGCAGCAGGGCCATAGGGCCGAAACGGCGGAACTGCGCCAGGGAATTGAAGGTGATATGATCGCTGTACCGAAGTATTTCCTCGATATTGCGGTCGTTATAAACCGGAGCATAAGTATGAGCGGGCTTGCCGTACTCCTCGTAAACCAGACGCGCCTCGGCAAGCGACGACGCCGTCGCCCCGTCCGAATGTTTCGCCAGCTCGGGAAAGATGCTCCACATGGCGCACGCCTTGAGCGCAACGATGATCTGGGCGCCCGTCTCACGCCGCACGCGGTCGATCACGGCGAGGTTGGCGTCGAGCAACGTCTCGTCGAGCACGTAGCAGGGAGAAGGCAGCTTTTTGAACAATTCAGGATTCACGATACACGATTCACAATTACCGGCAACGACGGAAATCGGTTGCGACCGCCGCTTGCGTGCCGGCTCAAAACAGGGACAAAAGTAACAAAATCATTGCGAAAAATGACTTCACGTATGACGGTTCTGGGAGAAATAGGTATTTATACTTAGCATACACTCGAATGCGTTTTACAAAAATTCCGGGGACATTCCCCGGAAGATTTTTATATCACCACATCTGTGTAGGAGAAGATAATTGTCCAGGCGGAGTTGTCTGTTCATATACAAATACAGTAGAGTATTCTCCACCAAAATCATAAAAAAAGGGACCAAAGGGTTTATCATCCCAAGTGTTCAATCTTTTATAGTCTGTTGAGAAATAAAGATACTGATATTGGGTAAATAAAAGTTGTTGTCCATTCACTGCCATAGGATTGAATCCAAGCGTTTCAACAGTAGCCTTAAATATATACATATTATTTTCTTTTCCAATGTATTTATATTCATTGGCTCCTTTGGTTCTCGATGTAGAAAAAGGCATTTGTGATGGATTCTTTTTTATTCCATTTTCATCGGAAAGGTAACAGAAACTTTTATTCGAATTAAATGTGAAATAGCATAAATCCTTTTGCCTGCTTTCCATTTTTACACCTGTTTTCTTATCCACGTTATAAAGGTGTTTATAACAAAATGTCTGACCAATTGTCAAATTACAACCTATCAATGTTATCAAACACATAACAATTTTTTTCATAGTTTTTGGTTTTTATAAATTCATTTTTACTTAAAATATCCTTTCCCGTAACACACTCCGCACCGGCCCGATCCGTGACACGATGGGCAGGAGTAAACCTTTGTATCGTATGTATTTTTATACCAGCCTTTGCCTTTGCACATCGAGCAAAATCCCGTTCCGTTGCATCCGGCGCATCGGCGGGGCTGCGTAGCGGTCGGAGCGGCTGGAGGCGGTGTTTGCGTCGAACCGGGAATCGTGACAACTCCTATCAAGGGAAATGCAAGCGGGACAGAAACTTCGGAAGATTTTTTCCGGGAAGATTTGGCTTTTCCGGCAGGCGGAGATTTCCGCACATACACATAGGTCTCTCCGTCGGATTCCCGTTTGATATTCAGTCGGCTGCAATCCGGATTGAAGTAATAATAAGCATTTCCGAAATAGCTGTCTCCATAGTAACTGCGAATATTATTTTCCGAAGATTTGTATTGCCGGAATCCCGTATCTTCCGAAAATCCATCGCGATCCGAATCATAGCATCCTTTCGAAGTGAAGGTGATGAAATGCCCGTCGCCCGAAGCGGAGGTCTTTACCCCGTTCTTTACGACGGCAATCCGTTCATAGTAATACGTCTGGGAAACAGCCGGTACCGAAAGGACGAAAGAAAGAAATAGCAAACCATAATACCTCATAATTGTTTGGATTAAAATAAAAACGTGGACATATCATTATATCCACTCACGAGGTATTGGACGACCCAAAGGTAAGATATAAGATAATGCCCACGCTGAAAAACAGCGCGAGCATCAACTTTAACCCTTACCTTTTTGAAAGTGTCCAATTTTCGTGAGTAAGAAAAAAGCCGATGCGCTTTTATATGTTCGACGCCTATGTCCGGGCGTCGCGATCGAAATTCGTTGGGTTATACCATAGGCTGAATAAGTTGGGTTACAGGACAAAGATAAAAAAAATTGCGGACACGTAAACCGCATCCGCAATTTTTTATTCGAAAACCGGGAAATCAGACCTCCAGGTTCACATCGAACAACTCGTGCCACGGCAAGCCCTGTTCGCCCAGTTCGGCCAGGAACGGATCGGGATCGAACTCCTCAACGTTGAACACGCCGGCACCGCGCCACAATCCTTTCGCCCACATCGATGCCCCCAACGCTGCGGGAACGCCCGTCGTGAAGGACACGGCCTGCGTGCCGGTCTCCTTGAAGGCCTGTTCGTGGTCACAGTTGTTGTAGATATAATAGGTGCGTTCTTTGCCGTCCTTGATGCCCCGGATGCGGCAGCCGATCGAAGTCTGGCCGTGGTAGTTGGCCCCCAGCGACTTGGGATCGGGCAGGACGGCCTTGAGGAACTGGATCGGGACGATCTCGACGCCGTTGTATAGGATCGGATCGATGCGCGCCATGCCGATATTCTGGATCACACGCAGGTGGGTCAGGTACTCCTGGCCGAAGGTCATCCAGAAACGCGCCCGCTTGATCGTGGGATAGTTTTTCACCAGCGACTCCAACTCTTCGTGATAGATCACATAGGATTCGCGCTCACCGATCTCGGGATAATTCAGCGGCCGGTGAATTTCGTGCGGCTCCGTGATGACCCATTCGCCGTTCTCGTAATAACGCCCTTTCTGCGTCACCTCACGGATATTGATCTCGGGATTGAAGTTCGTGGCGAAAGCCATGCCGTGATTTCCGGCATTGCAGTCCACGATGTCCAGATAGTGAATCTCATCGAAATGGTGCTTAGCGGCATAGGCGGTGAAGATGGCCGTCACACCCGGGTCGAAACCGCAGCCCAGAATAGCCGTCAGCCCCTTTGCCTTGAAGCGATCCTGATAGGCCCACTGCCACGAATATTCGAAATGCGCTTCGTCTTTCGGCTCATAATTGGCCGTATCGAGGTAGTTGCAGCCGCATTCGAGGCAGGCATCCATGATGGTGAGATCCTGGAAGGGAAGAGCCACATTGACGACGATGTCCGGACGGAATGCGCGGAACAATTCGCAAAGTTCCGATACATTATCCGCGTCGACCTGCGCGGTCTTTACCCGTCCTCCGCCGATGGCGGCAGCCACCGCGTCGCATTTGGATTTGGTACGGCTCGCCAGCATCACCTCCGAGAAAACGGGGTTGGCTGCGATTTTCCGGGTCACTACGGTACCGACACCTCCCGCTCCGATAATTAAAGCTCTACACATAGATACAGATTTAAAAGTTATTCCGTAAAACGGCAGACAAAAATAACCTTTTATTTCGGCAATGCAAAATCCCGCTGCATGAATTCGGAATTTTCCCCGAACACAGACCAAACGATCTGACTCCCCGAATAGGAACATACTGTGACACAATAGAAACAGAAGAAACGAAACGCGTTCGCACATCGTAAAATTCAGAAATTCGCATAAAAATTGCGTACAGGTATTGGAAATTAAAATATAATCCGTACATTTGCACCACCAAAACGAAAGGCTTTCGTGATGGCAACGTTGAATCCGTAGCTCAGCAGGTAGAGCACAACACTTTTAATGTTGGGGTCCTGGGTTCGAGCCCCAGCGGGTTCACGCAAAAAGAACATAGAGAGGCATGTGGAATACACAAAAGCATCCTCCTGTGTTCTTTTTTGTTTATACAAATAACCGAAATGTATATTTTAAATTCGAAGAATGACCGGAGGTGTTATTGACCGGTTCTTTGAATTTCCCTACATTTGTATCCAATTTTCTGAAATCCGCCTCCGGTGATGCACCGGGAAATCCGATCCGGGATGCGATTTCAAAAGCAGGAAACGTTGTCAGGCAGAACTCCCGGCCCACGTTCGAAAAGGCCCAACTTAAGTAACTATGACCAGCAACACCGACCCCAAAAAATGGTATGCGATCCGGGTGGCTCACTCCCGGGAAGCGGTTGTGAAAAGTTACCTCGACAACCGGCAGATAGAGAATTTCATCCCCGCGTACTGCGAAACGGATGTGCCTTCCGAAATGGGGGGGGGCCGGTGCATTCCTGTCATCCCCGGTCTGATTTTCGTTCACACTGTCCCCTCACGGCTTCAGGAAATCAAAACCCTCGGACGGCATACCGTACAGTATCTGCTCGACAGGCAGTCACATCTGCCGGTGGTTATACCTGAAAAACAAATACGGGATTTCATCGCGGTGCTCGATGCCGCAAACGGGCGAAACCGGATTACGGGTCCGGAAAGCGTCCGATCGGGACAAGGCGAACGGGTGCGCGTCGAAGGCGGAGAATTCGCCGGGATCGAAGGTATCTGCATCCGGCAGGACGGAGCGTGCAGAATTGCTGTGGTCATCGATCCTGTCGCAACAGTGCTGACAGCGCCTGTACCCGCATCCTATCTGAAAAGAACAGACGAGGAAGCAGTACATACGATAATCCCGAAATAACACGGATTCCGCTTTCCCCAACAGAAAAAGCGTCAGTACGACGCCCAACCCGCATCGGGAAGCGAATGATCCCCGCCGCAACTTTTCCCGACGCGGCTCAAAATCGAATATATTTCATTATCTTTGCATAAGCGTAGTCCGGATGCTCCCCGGCAAATCCCGGGATGGCGTTCGGCCTGCATGGTTTTACAGGAAAAGAAAATCCTGTGCTGGCAGGCGCCCCACAGCAAAAACCGCATGAAGTGCGGTTTCAAGCTCGGCCCGCACTGTCCTTGCAGTATAACAAAAAACACAGCACAATGAAAGGCATCGTATTGGCAGGCGGATCGGGAACGCGTCTCTACCCGATCACGAAAGGCGTCAGCAAACAACTTTTGCCCATCTACGACAAACCGATGGTTTACTACCCTATATCGGTACTGATGCTTGCGGGTATCCGCGAGATACTCATTATTTCGACTCCGGAGGATCTTCCCGGCTTCAGACGTCTGCTGGGAGACGGCTCCGACTACGGTGTGCGGTTCGAATATGCGGAACAGCCTTCGCCCGACGGACTGGCACAGGCGTTCGTCATCGGGGAGCGATTTATCGGCGGCGATTCGGTCTGCCTGGTATTGGGCGACAACATTTTTCACGGTGCCGGATTCACCAGACTGCTTGCGGAAGCGGTCGCAGACGCCCGACAAAACGGCAATGCCACAGTTTTCGGATACTGGGTGGACGACCCGGAGCGATACGGAGTGGCGGAATTCGATGCCGCAGGCAACTGCCTTACGATCGAAGAAAAACCCGCGCACCCCAAATCGAATTATGCCATCGTAGGACTCTATTTCTATCCCAACGAAGTCGTGGACATCGCCAAGCGGATCAAACCTTCGGCACGCGGCGAGTTGGAGATCACGGCCGTAAACCAGGAATTCCTGCAAAAGGGAAAATTGAAGGTGCAGACGCTGGGCCGGGGTTTCGCATGGCTGGACACGGGGACGCACGACTCGCTTTCCCAGGCTTCGATCTTCGTGGAGGTGATCGAAAAGCGGCAGGGTCTTAAAATCGCCTGTCTGGAGGGTATCGCTCTTCGGCAGGGGTGGATCAGCGAGGAGAAAATCCGGACGCTGGCGCAGCCGATGCTCAAAAACCAGTACGGTCAATACCTGTTAAAGGTCATCGACGAAATAAAACGCGAGTAAAACATGGAATTCATTCCGACAGCGATTCCGGGCGTGGTGATCCTCAAACCCCGGATTTTCGGGGACAGCAGGGGCTATTTCTTCGAATCCTTCTCGCAGCGCGAATTCGAAGCCAACGTTTGCCGTACGGCCTTCGTGCAGGACAATGAATCGAAATCGACCTGCGGAGTGCTCCGGGGACTGCATTTCCAGCGCGGCAAATACGCGCAATCGAAACTCGTCCGCGTTGTCCGGGGACGTGTGTTGGACGTGGCGGTGGACATCCGCCGGGGATCGCCTCACTTCGGACAGCACGTTGCCGTGGAACTGTCGGAAGAGAACCGGCTGCAACTTTTTATTCCCCGGGGGTTTGCACACGGATTCGTCGTATTGAGCGACGAGGCAATTTTCCAATACAAATGCGACAACTATTACGCTCCGCAAAGCGAAGCCGGTGTTGCGTGGAACGATCCGGCGTTGGGCATCGACTGGCAGGTTCCGGCGGAAAAAATCATCCTGTCAGACAAGGACCGGAAACATCCTGAACTTGCCGAAGCCCCCGACCTGTTCGACTACCACGAAAAACTCTATTGAGCATGAATATTCTGATAACGGGCGCCAACGGACAACTCGGCTGCGAACTGCAGCGGCTTGGGCAGGTGTCGCCCAACAATTATATCTGCACCGACTGCGCGGAACTGGATATTACCGATGCGGCCGCCGTTGGCCGCATGCTGTCAGAGACAAAGGCCGAAGCGATCGTCAACTGCGCGGCATACACGAACGTCGAACGCGCCGAAGAGGATTTCGCAACGGCCGACCTCGTGAACCGCATCGCTGCGAGAAATCTCGCATCGGCCGCGAAAACCGCAGGCGCGACCCTGTTTCACATCTCGACGGATTACGTGTTCCCGGGCGACAAAAACACGCCTTATACCGAACAGGATACGACAGGCCCGATCGGAGTCTACGGCCGCACGAAACTCGCGGGCGAACAGGCCGTCGCGGATTCCGGCTGCCGTCACCTGATTTTCCGCACGTCCTGGCTCTACTCGGTCTACGGCAATAACTTTCTCAAAACGATGCTGCGTCTGACGGCAGAAAAAGAGTCGCTCAACGTAGTCTTCGACCAGGTCGGAACACCGACCTATGCCGCCGATCTGGCACTGACGATCTTTTCGATCCTCGAAGCCCGGCGCTACGAAGGCCGCGAAGGACTGTACCACTTCTCCAACGAAGGCGTCTGCTCGTGGTACGACTTCGCGGTGGAGATTGCGGCTGCGGCAGGACACAACGGTTGCCGCATCGATCCCTGCCATTCGTCGGAATTTCCATCGAAAGTCCGCCGGCCGGCCTATTCCGTGCTCGACAAAACCAAACTCAAGGAGACTTTCGGCATCGAAATTCCCCATTGGCGGGAATCGATGAAGGAATGTATCGAACGTTTAAAACGCATGCAATAAAGATGAAACGCAACATCCTGATAACCGGAGGAGCCGGATTTATCGGTTCGCACGTGGTGCGGCTCTTCGTCAACAAATATCCCGGGTACCGGATCGTCAATCTCGACAGCCTGACCTACGCGGGCAATTTGGCCAACCTGAAGGACATCGAGGACAGTCCCAATTACACCTTTGTCAAAGCGGATATCTGCGACTTCGATGCCCTGCGCGAAATCTTCCGCCGTTACGACATCGACGGGGTAATCCATCTGGCGGCGGAGAGTCACGTGGACCGTTCGATAAAAGACCCGTTCACATTTGCCCGCACCAATGTCATAGGTACGCTATCATTGCTTCAGGCAGCAAGAGAGTATTGGGACGCAGACTGGGAAGGCAAACTTTTCTACCACATCTCCACCGACGAAGTCTACGGTGCACTGCAGTTCGACGACTCACTGTTTACCGAGCAGACCAAATACGATCCCCATTCGCCCTATTCAGCGTCGAAGGCATCGTCCGACCATTTCGTTCGGGCATTCCACGATACATACGGGATGCCTGCGATCGTCACGAACTGTTCGAACAACTACGGACCGTATCAATTCCCCGAAAAGCTGATCCCGCTGTTTATCAACAACATCCGCCACGGAAAACCGCTCCCGGTGTACGGTAAAGGGGAAAATGTACGCGACTGGCTCTACGTCGAGGATCACGCCCGGGCGATCGACCTGATCTTCCACAAGGGAAAAGCCGGTGAGACGTACAACATCGGAGGCTTTAACGAATGGCGTAACATCGACCTGATAAAAGTAATCATCCGGACGGTCGACCGCCTGCTGGGAAACCCGGAAGGTGCGTCCGAACATCTGATTACCTACGTTACCGACCGTGCGGGCCACGATCTGCGATACGCGATCGACTCACGCAAGCTCAAAAACGAACTGGGTTGGGAACCCTCCCTGCAATTCGAGGAGGGCATCGAGAAAACCGTACGGTGGTACCTCGACAACCAGCAATGGATGGACGACATCACCTCCGGCGAATACGAAAAATACTACGAAAGCATGTATGGCAACCGATAACGAACAAAAACTCCGGCGGGAAATCGCCGGAGTTTTTTACGCTTCCGTGCCGAGCGATGCCACAACAGCCCCGATGTAGGCGATCAGATCGGAAGGTGCGATCTTCAGTTGCAGCCCCCTCACCCCGGCGCTGATATAAATCCAGGGATACAGCGCTGCCGTCCGGTGAATATAAGTCGGAAAAGGTTTTTTCATACCGATCGGCGAACACCCTCCGCGTATATATCCCGTCACGGACAACAACTCCTTCATCGGGATCAGATCGGCCTTCTTATTGCCCGAAACCCGTGCGGCGGCCTTGAGGTCGACTTCGTGATTCCCCGGCACCACACACACGAAAAAGCCTGTCCGGTCTCCTTTGAGCACGAGCGTCTTGAACACGCATTCGATATCCTCGCCCAGTTGTTCGGCCACGTGCGTGGCGGCAAGATGCTCCTCATCCACCTCGTAAGGCACCAATTCATACGCAATCCCAGCCTTGTCCAACAGGCGGGCTGCATTCGTTTTTTCCGTTTTCTTCTTCGTCATGGTAGTACCGTTGTTCAAAACAGCCTCTAATCTGACGCAAAGGTAGTCTAATTCGGCGGACATTGACCGATCCGGAAGAATTTCCTTACTTTTGTCAGATATGTTGCAATCGGGAATGTACAAAGCTGTGGTCTGTTGGTTGTTGTTACTGTCCGGCATGGCGGCACAGGCTCAGAGCACACGCGTTCGGGGACGCGTGACGGATGCCGCAACCGGTGAAGCGCTTCGCTTCGTAAGCGTGGTTTTCCCGGGCACCACGACAGGCACCACGACGGACGACGCGGGTATCTACACGCTCGAAACGCGCGACACGGTCAGCCGTCTGCAAGCCACCTATGTAGGATATGCCCCGCAGACGAAACCGGTTACGCCGGGCAGCTATAATCAGGTGGATTTCGCACTCGACCCCATTGCGTTCGGCATCGGCGACGTCGTCATCACGCCGGGTCCCAACCCTGCCCTGCCGATCCTGTCCAATGTCCGGCGCATGAAACCGCATAACGACCCCTCGGAGTTGGAACGCTTCAGATGTGCGACCTACACCAAAATGGAACTGGACCTGGCCAACGTAAAACCCCGTTTCCGCAACCGGCGGCTTCAGAAGAATTTCGGTTTTATCTTCGAACATATCGACACTTCGGCACTGACGGGCGAAACGTTTCTGCCCGTGATGATCTCGGAAACGACGGCGGACTATTACCACAGCAAGCGCCCCTCCGTCACACGCGAAGTGATCCGCGCCAACCGTATTTCGGGCGTGGAAGACAGTTTTTCCATTGCCCAATTCACTGGGCATCTGCACGGTGACGTCAACTTCTATGACAATTTCATCGACATCTTCGAAGTCCGTTTTGCCGGCCCTCTCTCTTCCTCGGGGCAGGCTTTTTACGACTATTACCTGATTGACAGCACGTACATCGAAGGCCGTAAGACCTACAAGATCCGTTTCCATCCCAAAGGACTTTCCGTCCCCGTACTCGACGGCGAAGTCAACATCGATTCGGCGACTTACGGGCTGCATTCCGCCTACGCTAAAATGGCAAAAGGCGTGAATGTCAACTGGATCAGGCACTTGAGTCTCGAAAACGAAAATCAACGGATCGGCGACAGCGTCTGGTTCCGCAAACGCGACCGGGTCATGGCCGACTTTTCGATTTCACAGGCCGACTCGTCGAAGCTGACCTCCTTCCTGGGCAGCCGCGAGGTTGTTTACTCCGATGTACGCATCGGCGAACCGTTACCTCCGGAGATCATCAAAATGGATAACAACGTAGTGATTTCAGGCGAAGAGATCACTCGCAACGACGAAACCTACTGGGAAACGGTGCGACCGTACAAATTGAGCGAAAAGGAGAAAGGAATCTACTCAATGGTCGATTCGATCCAGCAGGTGCCGCTCTACCGCAACATCTACACCTTCATCAACACCGTCCTTGTCGGCTATTGGAACACCGAATACATCGGCATCGGCCCTTACTATAAGTTGGCGAGTTTCAACCGGCTGGAAGGCTTCCGGATGCAGTTGGGGGCACGAACGACCAGCAAGTTCAGCCGCCGCGTGCGGCTCTCGGGCTACGTGGCCTACGGCACACGCGACGAACGGGTGAAAGGCGGCGGAGGCGTGGAACTTGCCTTCAGTAAACAACTCACCCGCCAACTCACCGTGTCGGGCAAGCACGATGTGATCCAGCTCGGGGCAGGCAACAATGCCTTGACGGAAAGCAACATTCTCAGTTCGCTGCTGTCGCGGGGCGGCCGGCAGCGCATGTCGATGGTCAACGAGCTGGACGTTCGTTATGAACACGAATGGCGTCACGGAATCGGCAACACGCTGGGATTTCAGTTGCGGAGGATCGACGCCAATCGGTATGTCCCGATGCTGCGGCCCGATGGCACGCGTATGGCATCGGTCGCAGACTGCGCCCTGCGTGTGGGAATGCGCCTGTCGAAAAACGAAAGCATCTACCGGATGCCGTTCGACAAACAATACATGGGATCGAACTATCCGGTTCTTTCGCTGGGATTCACTGCGGGAATCAGGGGGCTGCTTCATAACGATTACGAATACTACCGGCTCGAAGGGGGAATTCATTACAAGCTCCAACTGCCGCCCGTGGGCGACTCGCAGCTGACCGTCACCGGGGGAAAGATTTTCGGCAAAGTGCCTTACCTGCTGCTGAAGCTCCACGAGGGTAACGGCACGTATTTCTACGATCCTTACGCTTTCTCGTGCATGAACTTCTACGAGTTCGCCTCCGACGCCTGGGTGTCGTTCTTCTACGAACACCACTTCAACGGCTTCCTGCTCGGGAAAATCCCGCTGATCAGGCGGCTCAAATGGCGTGAAGTATTCGTATTGAAGGGTGTCTACGGAACCCTTACGCAGCAGAACAACGGGAGCCTGCCCCACACCACGGCCTGCCTGCTCTTTCCGCGCGGTATGTCTTCGGTTTCGCATCCTTACCTCGAAACGGGGTTCGGCGTCGAAAACATCTTCCGGCTTTTGCGTGTGGATTGCATCTGGCGTCTTACGCACCGCACCCCGGAACCGGGACAGGACGTGCAGAATTTCGCCGTGAACCTGAGCGTGAATTTGAAATTCTGAGTCGATGGAATCCGATTTTTGACTACCTTTGCGCCAAACTCTGAAAAAATGATGCAAGGAGCCATATTCGACATGGACGGGGTATTGGTGGACAATGCCGCTTACCATATTCAGGCATTCGAAATCTTCTGCGAACGCTACGGCGTGACGGACTGGCGCGAGAAACTCAACACGGCATTCGGCATGGGCAACGACGATATCATGCGGCTTATCCTGCCTGAAGAGGTGATCCGGGAAAAGGGTTTCGACGCATTGTCCGACGAGAAGGAGGCGATTTACCGGGAAATTTACCGCCCCGTGATGCGACCCGTCGCAGGGCTTACGGATTTACTCGAACTGTTGCGCAAAGCGGGCATCCGCTGCGCAGTGGGTTCTTCGGGATGTAAGGACAATGTGGATTTCGTGCTCGACGGATGCGGCATCCGCTCTTACTTCGACGTGCAGGTCAACGGCGACATGGTCACGCATTGCAAACCCGATCCGGAGATTTACTTTACGGCAACCGAGAAACTCGGCTTCGCACCGGCGTGTTGTACCGTATTCGAAGACGCGAAGGCGGGCATACAGGCTGCCGTACTCGCCGGAATCGGACAGGTTGTAGCGCTTGTCACCACCCTTGCGGGGGAAGAACTGCTACAAACACAAGCGGATCGGATCGTCTGCGATTTCAGAGAACTGACCTCTTTGGAAGATTTTAACGAGTTGATTAACCGCTGACGATCATGTGGAAGGGACTGACGACCATCACGCTGCTGATAATATCCAACAGTTTCATGACACTCGCCTGGTACGGGCACATCGCATTCAAATCCAAATTCGGGAACTACGGACTGATGGCCGTCGTACTGCTCAGTTGGGGCATCGCCCTGCTGGAGTACTGCTTTCTGGTGCCGGCCAACCGCATCGGCAGCGCCCAGTACAGCGGCCCGTTTTCGATCTGGGAGCTGAAGGTCATTCAGGAGATCGTCTCGCTGATGGTTTTTACCGTATTTGCCGTCTTCTTTATGAAATCCGACGCCCTGCGGTGGAACCACCTTGCCGGATTCGTGTGCATGATTTTCGCCGTTTATTTCATCTTCCGGAAATAGCGTATCAATTCATCCACAGCCCCCGACCGGATCATGGGCAACGCCTCCGCGAGCCGGTCGTGCGGCCAGTTCCACCACTGCATTTCGAGCAGCGCCGCTACGGTATCGGCGTCGAAACGCTTTTTCAGTTCTTTGGCCGGGACACCGCCCACGACCGTATAGGGCGGTACATCGCGCGTAACGACGGCTCGGGCACCGATCACGGCACCATCCCCTACATGCACCCCGGCCAGGATCACCGCTTCGTAACCGATCCATACGTCGTTTCCGATCACAATATCTCCCTTATTATCCCATGCAGACGTAATTTCACTTTTGTCGATACCCCACTCGCCGAAGAGCGGGAAAGTGTAATTTGCCAGCGAACGCATCGTATGGTTGGCACTGTTGAACAGGAATTTCGCCCCGCATGCTATTGAGCAGAAACGACCGATACGGAGTTTATCTCCGTTTATCGGATAATGATAGAGCACGTTGTTCCGTTCGAAATGCCGAGGGTCGGCGGTAAAATCGTTGTAAATCGTAAACTCTCCGACACGGATATTTTCACGGGTAATAACCTCTTTCAGATAAATGGTCTGCGTATCGCCCGCATGGGGATACAACTTATTTTCTGCCATGATTGTCAATTCGTGTGTCATGCCGGTAAACCGGAAACAGACAAAGGTAACGAAAAAATATTATCGGTGCAATTCGGATAAAACAGCAACTTTCGGGTTGCACCCTATATGTCCTGTGCGTATCTTTGCAGGACGAAACAAAACACCGAAGCCTGTGAAACCCGGAACAGGCATCGATCTTCGGGTAATGCAGGATGAATCAGAGCCGGAACGGAAGAACGGGCAAATAAAAACGGGGAAAATGGAAACTGCAAAACAGATCGAAACGGAATATTCAGGCGCAACGATAATCCGGGTGCAATCATACCGTTCGCCGTGCGGCGTGCTGCTGCTCGGATCGTGCAGCGGCAAACTCTGTCTGTGCGACTGGCAGACGGAGAAACACCGTGGCCATGTGGACCAGAGGTTGAAACGGATGTTGCGTGCCGGATTCGCCGAAGGAACTTCGGACGTAATCGGACAAGCCGCGCAACAACTCGATGAATATTTCGGCGGAACGCGCAAGGAGTTCTCCATTCCCCTTCTTTTCGTCGGTACCGACTTCCAGAAGGCCGTATGGAACGAGTTGCTTAAAATTCCGTTCGGATCGACGGTTTCCTACGGCGAAATGGCACGTCGTATCGGTATGCCCCAAGCGATTCGTGCCGTCGCTAATGCAAACGGAGCGAATTCCTTGTCGCTCTTCGCACCCTGTCATCGTGTAATCGGCAGCGACGGTTCGCTGACGGGCTACGGCGGGGGACTTCCGGCCAAAAAATTCCTGTTGGAGTTAGAGTCCGGATCGCGTCCGGCTCTGTAAAACGAATTCCAAACGCTCGAATCATGAAAACCCAACGGGAGATCGACCGGAAACGCATCACTGCGGCAATCGAGTTTCTGATCCGCAACTATACCCGACAGCCCAGTCTGGCCGATGTGGCGGATCATATCCATTTGAGTCCGTTTTATTTTCAGCGCCTATTTCACGAATGGGTTGGCGTAACACCCAAGCAGTTTGCCAGGTATCTGAGCGTGGAACATGCAAAAAAGATCTTGGCGCAGACCCATGCGACGCTTTTCGATGCTGCAAACCAAGTCGGCCTGTCGACCACGAGCCGCCTGCACGACCTGTTCGTCGCCATCGAGGGAATGACACCCGGCGAATACAAAAACGGAGGAGCATCACTTACGATCAACTATTCATTCGCGGACACTCCGTTCGGCACAGTCATTATCGGCTCTACCGAAAAAGGCATCTGTCACATGACCTTTGCGGACGAAGGCGAAGAAGGGGCGTTCGAGAGGCTGAAAAGTTCGTTTCCGAATGCTACCTACCGATGGCAGACCGACCGGAACCAACAGCAAGCCCTCTCTGTTTTCTCCCGGGACTGGAGCAAACCCGACAAGATCAGACTTCATCTGAAAGGAACCGATTTTCAACTGAAAGTCTGGAATGCACTGTTGCAAATTCCGAGCGGCGGACTTGCCACCTATTCCGACCTCGCCATGAAAGCGGGGCACGAACGGGCACAGCGGGCAGTTGGAACGGCTCTGGGCAACAACCCGGTGGTATTCCTGATTCCCTGCCACCGTGTCATACAGTCTTCCGGTATTATCGGAAACTACCGTTACGGCCCGGTTCGAAAGACCGCCATCATCGGTTGGGAAGCCGTTCAACGCGAAATGCAGCAGAAGGGATGACACACGATAAAATTCACCCGGCTACCGGATACAAAACCGTTTATTCGGTTTTGTTCGCCATCAGTTTTGCGCATCTGCTCAACGACATGATGCAGTCGGTCATTCCGGCGGTCTATCCGTTACTGAAGGAGAAATTCGGGTTCTCATTCGGACAGATCGGACTTATCACGCTCGTGTTCCAGTTAACCTCATCGCTCCTGCAACCCGTTGCGGGACGGCTTGCCGACCTGCATCCGCGACCCTATTCGCTGGCCGTCGGGATGTGTTTCACACTCGCCGGACTTGTGGCATTGGCCGTAGCGCCAGGTTTCGGGTACATTCTGGCAGCGGTGGGACTGATCGGCTGCGGCTCGTCGGTCTTTCACCCCGAATCCTCACGCGTGGCACAATTTGCCTCGGGAGGACGCAAGGGACTGGCGCAGTCGATCTTCCAGGTCGGGGGCAATGCGGGAGGCGCTATGGGGCCGTTGCTTGCGGCACTGGTTGTCATTCCGTTCGGGCAGGGGTCGATCGGATGGTTCGCCTTGACGGCGTTGCTGGCGATCTTCGTCCTCATACGAATCGGCAACTGGTATAAACGCAGGTTGCATATCGCGGCACGAAGGCCTGCCTCGGCGGATGTAATCATGATGCAGCCCCTGCCGGAACGAAAGGTTCGCACGGCACTTTTTATTCTGGGCGTGCTGGTCTTTTCGAAGTATTTCTACATTGCTTCGATGACCAACTATTTTACGTTCTTTCTGATGGATAAGTTTTCGATGTCGGTGCAGGGAGCACAGTACTGTCTTTTCGCATTCTTGGCGGCTTCGGCAGCCGGTACGTTTTTCGGCGGCCCCGTGGGAGACCGCATCGGACGCAAGTACGTCATTTGGGGGTCGATTCTCGGCGCGGCACCCTTCACGTTGCTGCTGCCTTATGCCGGATTGACAATGACGATCCTGCTGGCGGTAATTATCGGTCTGGTAATTTCTTCGGCATTCTCGGCAATACTGGTCTTCGCCACCGACCTGATGCCGGACAAGGTCGGCATGATCGCCGGGGTATTTTTCGGGTTGATGTTCGGACTGGGCGGCCTCGGCTCCGCGTTCTTCGGGTGGCTGGCCGACCGGACAAGCATCGAATTTATCTTTCAGATCAGTACGCTGCTTCCGTTCCTGGGCGTCGTGGCCGGATTCCTGCCGAAAGTGGAGACCGCAAAAGCGAGATGAAATAACCTGTCCCTTCCGGAGGCATAATGTATTCATCATTTGCCTGTTCTACATGCTGCTTTGCAATTTTCCCAAACGCATGGCGATGGAGGTTTGGCTTCGTCCCATTTTTTCCGCAATGTATCTGACGCTTTTTCCTTCCCGGTGTAGCGTCAGCAGAAATTGATCAGCACTGCGTGTCCACGGCTTGATGGCATTCGGGTGTTTGGCATAATTTTCCTCCATAACCTTTTTATCTGTCGTTTCTATCCTTTCTCCACAACTGATAGCTGTTCACGAAGTTCTGCCACACAATATATGCCGTCGGGGCGATCGAGGAGATCGGGTCGAGAAACGACTGGGCCATCCACACCGCCAGCACCGTGTTCTTCTGGCCGAGCGACTGTCCGCCTGCCGCCGGATCGCCGTAACGGCGCCCGAGGGCGCGCCCCACCTTGAACTGAAAGAGGCAAATCACCAGTGCCACGAAAGCCAGCGCGATTTCCAATCCGCCGTCAGCCCCGTCCAGATCGAGAATGAACGCAGTGGTGCGGCCGATAATCACCGCCAGCGACACCAGCCACATGTAAAACGACAGGATGCTGTGTTCTGCCACCCAGCGGGCCACCTTCGGCAAACCGAACCGGCACGCCTGAGCTGCGATGAACGGCAGCACCAGCAACGGCACGACACGGGCCAAAATCCCGGCAAACGTACATTCGCCGTTGCCCGTAAGCGACAGAATCACAGGGGCAATCAGGGCAATGGCCATGTTGCACAGCAGGCTGTAAGTCGCCATCGTCGTGACATTAGCCCCGAGCATCCCGGCAATCACCACCGCAGCCATCGCCACGGGCGCCAGCACGCAGATCATGGCTCCCTGAGCCAGCACCGGATTCACGGGGTAAAGCAGGCCGAAAAGTCCGAGGCTGACAGCCACCTGAAAGGACAGCATCCAGAAATGGATCGGACTGAAGCGCATCTGCGAAGGCTTTACCCGGCAGAACGTAAAGAACAACATCAGGAAGATCAGCGTCGGGGTAATCATCTGGTGGGAAGCGCTCTCCAATGCCGCAATCGGACGGCACAGCACAGCCCCGACCAGCATCCCCATCGGCATCGAAATCGTCTTGATATGATGATGAATGCGCCCCTGCAGTTTATGCACCAGCCCCTCTTCCATCCTACGAAAGCAGTTCCCTGACCTTTGCCGAAATATCCTTGCCGTCGGCCTGCCCTGCCAACTTTTTCGAAGCAACGCCCATCACTTTCCCCATCTCCTTTATCGACGTCGCTCCGGTCTGGGCAATAATGGCCTGCACGGCGGCAGTCAGTTCGTCTGGCGTCAGTTGCTTAGGCAGAAACTCCTGCAGGACAGCGACCTGCGCCTGCTCCTCGGCTGCCAGATCAGGACGGTTCTGCACAGCATAAAGCGCCGCAGAATCTGCTCCCTGTTTGGCGAGTTTGGTGATGATCTTCAGTACGTCGGCATCGGGCAGTTCGGTAATTTCCGGGCCTGCGGTCTTAGCCTCGATGATATATTTCTTAATGTTGCGGAGCGTGGTGAGGCGCACGGTATCCTTAGCCTTCATCGCCTCCATAATTCCTTTCGAAACGGTTTGTTCGAGTAACATAATACGTTTATTTTAATTGATTTATACGATTTATTTCTCTTCCTGATTCAACAGAAAACCCAATATGTCGGACATCAGCCTGTCCCGTTCGGCGTCGCTTTCGATCGTCTCGAACGGGAAGCCCATGACAAACGTCCGTCCCCGCTCGCTCGCAACGCCTGCCGTTAGTCCATTCTCCTGATAACGCATCACAGCAAATGCCTCCCCACCTGCAGGTTTCAGCGCATCGACAGAGGCAACGTTGTAACGGTCTGGCCGGAAGCCGGCGACGAAGCGGTAATCGCCGCGTGAGAAAGCGGCGTGAGCAGTCACCATCCGTACCTGCGGACGCTGTGCGGCGTATTCTCCCACCCAGGTAAAATGCAGCACTTCTTCGGCAAAAGTCCGGCCGGCCGGCGTGGCGTTTTTCCCCGTCCACAGGTCGCTGCCCACATAACTTCCCGACACGAAGAGCGCTCCGCCCCCGGCCGCATAACGGCGCAAGGCAGCCTGCAACTCGGCAGGGAAGGTCCGGAAGGAGGTCTCCGTCCCGCGCGGCCCGATGGTCGTAGTACGCTGTTTGCCCAGAATGAGATCCACGACCGGATAGGCTTCGAGCGCCACCTCGTTCCGCTCGACGGCGGCAGCCGATGCGGAACAGAACGAGTAGCCCGCACGCACGATCGAGCGTCCGTGCAGATAGGGATAGTCGAACGAATTTCCTCCGATCACCTCCGTTTCATAGTCGCGTTCGCAGGCGCCCAGTGCCAGGCTGTCGTTCTCGATCCGGGCCAGCGAGCAGTCGAAAACCCGCTGCGCCCCGATGAACGAAATATCCTGCAAATAGGGCACGCCGCAGGCCTCGCCGGATCGGAATCCGGCGGTGGTGTCGCTGCGCTCGCCTTGCGGTGCGGAGATGCGGTCGAATCCATTGACGACAAGTACGCACCCTTTCCCGTCCGGCACACGGCACGCGGCCACGGTTTCGCTCGGGAAACTTTCGCCGCCTTCGTTGACGGCCGTAACCTTGTAACTGTAAATCCTCCCGGGTTCCTGCTCCGTCAGCAGATACGGTTTATCGACACGGCGGCCGTTGTCGAATCCTCCGTCATCGATTCGCGTGTAGACCACATAGCCTGTCGGCGCGGCGGTCGCCTCCAGCGAATCGATCACGGGCGACCAACTGACGGCAACCGCACCGCTTGGCGTAAACTTCGCAGCGAGCGACTCCACAGGCAGTGGCTGCACCACATAGGGCACCTGATACTGGGAAGCGAGGTATTTCAAAATACCCTTATATACGGCTCGCCCGACAAGGAATTTGAACCGGGGGTCGCTACCGTAGCGCATATCGGCGAAATTCTGATGTGAAAGCAACTCCAGCAGCATCGTAGGCGCCGCCGGGACGCGCGCTTCGAAGTAAGTCCGGTTCCACAGGCCGCGACGGCTCCAGGACGGTTCGTACGTTCGGCGAATGTCGCCCACTACTTGCGTCATCACCAGATCGGTCAGGTCGCGCGAACGGTAGCGGCTCGCGCCGCCTTCGAAAAGCCCCTTGTTCTCACGCGTATAGAAAATACCCAGCGTTCCGATAATGTCGTCGTTGTCGCGCACACCCGCGTCGGAATGAAAAGCCAGCGCCATGTCCACCGGAATGCCAAGCCCCGTCGAGTCGGGCAACCGCTCCGAACCGCCCATCAGGGCATTCACCCAAAGTGCCCGCGACATATAGTCGTCCTTGTAGTCGTCCTTGTTTTTTTTCGGAGTGTAGACCTCTTCGCCGAAACCCGCCCATTGGAGCCAGTAACGCGCGCCTTCGCAGAAACGGGGATAACCGCTCGTTTCCTCCGGATATTCTACATCCGGCACCCGCAGCGAATCGCACACCGAACGGGCCACATTGCCGAAGCCGCCGCCGATCTTCACGGCATCCGCCGAAACGATACGGCCCGCCTGCCGGGAACGGTTGGTAAGTGTCACGACCGTTTTGTCGTCGCCTCGCAACAGCTTGAAATGACCGAGATAAATCCATGTGCCTCCGCCGATTTGCTGGTTCACGGCAAATCGGGATTCACCCCCGGCATGATGCACCGTATAACAGGCATCGTCGGTACTCTCGGGCAAACTACGGTAGGCGACATAGACTGCATAGTCGCCCGTTTCCGGAATATCGGCCCGCCATTCGGCGCGGCATTCCGCTCCGCCGACAACAGTTCGGGCCATCCGTGAAGTCCCTTCCGTAAAAGGGTTCTGTCCAGCGACATATACCGATCGCAGATGAGCAAATCCCCGGTCGCCGGCCGTCCAATTTTCCGCACCCGCCGTCTCGGCGTAATACGTACCCCTGTCTACTCCGGGATCGTTGTCGATAACGATTTCCGCCTTCTGAACGTCGCGTTCACGGGGCAGCATCACGCAAGCCCCCGCATTTTCGAGCATCGGCACCAGATAAGGCAATACATAACTTTGCGTATAAAGGTCTTCGCACGTTTGCCAGAGGCAGGAGCGTTGCCAGCGCCAACGATTTTCCGACTGGTCGAAATAACGACCGTGACTCTGCCAGAGGGCAATATGGCCTCCGGCCAATCCCTGCTTCGGCGTCCAAACTCGGGAAAGGGGCGTAACCAACGCGCGGGAAGCACGGTTGGTAAAACGCACCGCCTTTTTCAAAGCCGAAGCATTCCTGCAGGCAAAAGGAATTAACTCCGTGATTTCGTGACGGTCGGTATAGAGTTCGATACGGGCTTTGCGGTATTCACGCGGAAGCACAGCCCGTACCGAGTCGTATATCGCACGCACGTTATCCTCGCGGAACGGATAATACGAAAGTCCGACCGAGGTTTCGATCCGTACCCGACCCCGCGAAACCCTTGCCCCCGTAACCTTGACATAACCGCCCGAAACTTCGCGGCCGACGATACGTGTCAGGGTGCGTCCCACTTCCAGCCGCTGCTGACGCGTCAGTTCGGCCGCATGAACGGAAGAGAGCGCAAATAAAAGGGAAACAAACAAATATATAGTTTTACTTCTCATAACGCTTAACAAGGATAAACATGCCGATCACCGTAAAAAGGGCGTTGTAAACCAGCAGTTCGAAGCCGATCTGGTAGCCGAAAGCGCGCGACGCGAACGCTTGCAGCAGTGCGCTCAGCACCGGTGCGAGAATCGCCACCAGAGGGATCCAACGGTCACGCACCTGCCGGCGGGTGAACATACCGAAGAGAAACATACCCAAAATAGGGCCATAGGTATAACTGGCGACTTTGTAGACCAGGTTGATGATGCTGTCGTTACCGAACGCTTCGAAAGCAAGGATCACGGCACCCATTACGGCGGCCATCATGACATGTACCCATCTGCGCAAACGCGTCAGAGAGTCGTCGTCACATTTTTCACCGTCGAGGATGTCGTAGGTAAAAGAGGTCGTCAGGGCCGTGAGGGCAGAACCAGCCGCAGAATAGGTACTCGAAATCAATCCGATAACGAACAGCACACCCACAGCTACCGGAAGCCCGCCTTTCACGGCAACCAACGAAAAAACCTGGTCGCTTTTTTCGGGCATCGGCAACCCGCTCCGTTCGAGGTATATATAAAGGAGCACACCCAACACCAGAAACAGGAAGATCACGAAAAACTGGCTCACGGCCGTCAGCACGATATTCTTCTGCGAATCACGAGGAGAACGGCAGCTCAGGTTGCGCTGCATCATGTCCTGGTCGAGACCGGTCATGGCCACGAGCAACACGATACCCGCGAAAAACATCTTCCAGAAATAGCGGTCGGACGAAGGGTCGTCGAAAAAAAAGATCCGGGAATAAGGCGAAGCGGCCACTTCGCGCGCCATCTCCGGAAACGACATCCCGAGTGCCCGCATGATGAAAACGATCGACAGCACGAGGCTCGCCACCAGGCAAAAAGTCTTCAGGGAATCGGTCCAGATCAGCGATTTAACCCCGCCCTGCTGCGTATAGAGCCAAACCAGCGCCATCGTCACGGCAGCATTCACCCAGAACGGAAGCCCGTAGTGTCCGAACACCAGCAACTGCATCACGGCACAGACCACGTACACACGCAGGGAGGCACCCAGCATTTTCGAAATGAAAAAGAACCAGGCACCCGTACGGTGCGAACAGACGCCGAAACGATCGTCGAGATACTGGTACAGCGACACGACACGCAGCCGGTAAAAAAGCGGAATCAGCACGAAGGCAACCACCATCTGCCCCACCGTAAAGCCGAGTACCATCTGCATGTAGGAGAACGAGTCGGCCGCGACGGAGCCGGGCACCGAAATAAACGTCACACCCGACATCGCGGCGCCGATCATCGCAAAAGCCGCCATGTACCAGGAGGTTTGGCGGTTGCCCGTAAAAAAACCGGCGTTGCCCGCCCGGCGTCCGGAAACTGCGGCAACGGCAAACAACACGCCAATGTAAATCGATATGGTGAGAATAACGGCTACGGGAGTCATTGGTTCGGGATGCAGATTTAACCGAGGCGAAGATCGCGCAATCCCGGTGCAAACCGGACATGACTGGGTTTGCCGGAGCGCTGCGTATCCCCGCTCGAATTCATTTTCCGCAAAGATAACAAAAACTCACGACATCGGAATGCGAATATTTTTCAAATTTCGAAGCAAAATAGTTGGAATTTCAAATTGTTTATTATCTTTGTTATTCGAATAACAGTAAAACCGTTCAAAAAGGACACCTTAAAATATTATCACAATGGCAAAAAATCTGAAAATCAGAGACCTCACGTTGCGTGACGGACAACAGTCCTCGTTTGCGACCCGCATGAACCAGGCACAGATCGACCGCTGCCTGCCGTTTTACAAGGATGCGAACTTTTACGCGATGGAAGTTTGGGGCGGCGCCGTACCCGATTCGGTGATGCGCTATCTCAACGAAAATCCCTGGACACGCCTGGAGACCATCCACAAGGCCGTAGGCAACGTCTCGAAGCTCACGGCCCTCTCTCGCGGGCGCAACCTCTTCGGATATGCCCCTTACACGGACGAAATCATCGACGGTTTTTGCCGCAACTCGATCGAAAGCGGTCTGGGCATCATGCGCATCTTCGATGCACTGAACGACGTGGATAACGTGAAATCGACCGTGAAGTATGTGAAACAGTACGGCGGCATCGCCGACTGTGCAGTCTGCTACACCGTTGACCCGAAATATCCGGAACCGAGTTTCATGCAGAAACTGATGGGCAAAAAGAAACCGAAGCCCGTTTTCACCGACGAATATTTCCTCGACAAGGCCAAGCAGATGGCCGCACTGGGCGCCGACATGATCACGATCAAGGATATGTCGGGCCTGATTCCGCCCCGCCGCGTGGCAACGCTTATCAAACTCATCAAAAAGCACATCGACATTCCGGTGGATTTCCACACCCACTGTACGCCGGGTTACGGTTTGGCTTCGGTGCTGTCGGCAATCATCGCCGGGGCCGACGTGGTGGATACCAACTGCTGGTACTTCGCCGGCGGTACGGGCGCTCCGGCAATCGAGTTGATCTACGTTTTCTGCAAAAAGCTGGGTATCGACACGGGCGTGAATATGGAAGCCGTGGCGAAGATCAACAAGGAGTTGCGCGAAATCCGGAAGGAGCTGAACCAATCGGTATTCGGAGCCGACAAACCCGAACCCAAAGCATTCAACCCGCTGACCGACACGCTTCCCGCCGAAGTAGACGCCCTGTTCGACAAGGCGATCAAAGCCGCGAAGGAGGACGACGAAGCCACGACGATCGACGCATGCCGCCGAATCGAAGCCTACTTCGGATTCCCCGCCCCGAACGAACTGGTGCAGAAGGCTGAAATCCCGGGCGGCATGTACTCCAACATGGTGGCCCAGCTCAAGCAGTTGAAGGCCGAGGAAATCCTGCCCCGCGCGATGGAGTTGATCCCGACGGTGCGTTTGGCAGCAGGTCTTCCGCCTCTGGTGACCCCGACCTCTCAAATCGTAGGCGCTCAGGCCGTGAACTGCGCGCTGGATGAAAAAGCCGGACGTCCGATGTACACCAACAAGTCGTCGCAGTTCGTGGGTCTTGTGAAGGGTGAATACGGACATACCCCCGTGGAGATAGATCCCGAATTCCGCTTCAAGATTTGCGGCGTACGGGAGTGGACCCCCTACGACACGTCGAAGAACCAGCGCCAGCCGAATCCGGAACTTCCGGAAGCCGGCGGTGTGAAACTCGCTGCGAACGAAAAAGAAGTGCTGCTGCTGGAACTCTTCCCGCTTGTGGCGAAGACCTTCCTTACGGAACAGAAGAAGAAAGCCTATGAAGCATCGAAACCCGTCACGGAAAAAGCCGGCGCCAAACAGGCCGAAGAGACAAAAACCGCAGCCATCACCGGAAACCTGGTAAAAGCGCCTCTGCCGGGCCGTATCATCGAGATCAAGGTCAAGGTGGGCGATGCGGTCAAATCCGGACAGGAGGTCTTGATTCTCGAAGCCATGAAGATGGAGAACGCCGTGACGACGGATTACGCCGGCACGGTGAAGCAAATTCTGATTCAAACGGGCGAAACCGTAGCGACCGACGCTCCTCTGATCGAAGTCGAATAAGAGAGTTCGCAACATTTTTAAAAAAGAGAGTCCGATTTTTGCCGGGCTCTCTTTTTTATCGGCCGCGAAACCGGCGGAAAAGAAAAAATCCTTATATTTGTATAAATATACATTCTTAAACAACAAGGAGCTATGGCATTTTTCAAGGAATTCAAAGAATTCGCGCTTAAAGGCAACGTCATGGATATGGCGGTCGGTGTAATCATCGGCGGTGCTTTCGGTAAAATCGTATCGTCGCTGGTCAACGACATCATCATGCCCCCGATCGGCGCATTGATCGGAAATACCGATTTCTCAAATCTGAAAATCGACATAAGCCGCATGCGCGACATGACCTCCAGCGCTGTTCACAAGGTGGGAGACATGGTCTCGGGCAGCGATGCCGTCACGGTTCAGGCTGCTGCAGAACCCGTGTACTGGAATTACGGCGCTTTCATTCAACAGTGCATCGACTTCACGATCCTGGCATTCTGCGTGTTCCTGATGGTCAAGCTGATGAATCGCCTGATGAGGAAGAAGGAGGAAGCACCCGCACCCGCCGCACCTCCCGCCCCTACGAAAGAGGAAATTTTGCTGACCGAGATCCGCGACCTGCTCAGGGAGAAAAAATAAGCGGGGACAAATTGTCTGCAAATCCTTAAATCCGGCTCTGGTAATAGAGCCGGATTTATTGTTGCGGATACCTAACATACGGTACAAAAGAATCGGTTCGGAATATTTTTTTAAAGATTTTAGATAATTTCGCAACTTTTTTATTGCGGAATTATCTTTTTTTCCGATATTTAAGCGACCAACATGAAACCTACTCACTAAAATTGAATCCGCATGAGGAGAGAAATCAAAGCGGCAGGCATCACACTGATGGCGGTAGCCGCGACGGGATGCGCAGAAAAACAACCCGCACGCCCCAACATCGTACTTATCCTTGCCGACGATATAGGCAAGGAGTGCTTCGGCTGCTACGGCGGCGCAAGTTACGAAACGCCCTGCGTCGACGCCCTGGCCGAACAGGGTATTCGCTATGAAAACATGCAGGCCATGCCCCTCAGTTGTCCATCACGCGTACAGCTGCTGACAGGCATCTACAACGATCGCAACTACGTCAACTTCGGGTACATGAACGACGATGAAAATACGTTCGCACACCTTGCCCGCCATGCCGGCTATTCGACGGCTATGGTCGGGAAATGGCAATTGGGACGCTCGCGCGACATGGTCGGCAAACTCGGTTTCGACGAATGGTGCCTCAATCAGTTGGAAATGTATAAGGAGGGAGTCGGAGAAAAGGGAACCGACCGCTACGCAAACGCCTATATTGACAATAATGCCCACTATGAGTACAGCCTCTACGCACCGGACGATTTCCAGCGTTATGCGTTCGATTATATCGAACGGCAGGCCAAAGCCGCGAAACCCTTTCTGCTTTATTACTCAACCCCGCTGGTGCATACACCGCACGTAGCGACTCCCGATTCGGAGTGTTGGGATACGGATCAAAACACACGGTTCACAGGCGATACGGAACATTTCCCCGACATGGTGAAATACCTCGACAAACAAGTAGGGCAATTCGCATCAAAACTCAGGGAGCTGGGAATCTGGGACAATACGATCTTCATCTTCGTAGCCGACAACGGGACTTCGACACGTATCGTCTCACGCATGGCCGACGGACGGGAAATCCGGGGCGGCAAAGGTACTCCGACCGTTTACGGCACCAATGTGCCGTTGGTGATCTGCTGGGGAGATAAGATCAGGGAAGGCCGTGTCAGCGAACGGCTGGTCGATCTGACCGATTTCATGCCGACGATGGCCGATGCGATGGGCGTGAGAATTCCCGAAGCATGGAATGCGGACGGCATATCGCTCTACCCGGAACTTTGCGGCGAACAACCCCTGGAGCGGGAATTTACTTTGATGCACTTCAACCCCCTGTGGCCGACGACTCCATCGCCCAAGGCATCGCGCTGCGCATACAACGCGCACTACAAGTATTATTGGGACGGTCGTTTTTACGATATAAAGAACGACCCTCTGGAACAAATTCCCGTCGATATGACAACCTGCTCCCCCGATACTCAGGCGCTCCATGCCAAGCTGAAAGCGAAGGTTGACCAGATGCCCGACTGGTATCCCGAGAAACCGGGCGCACCCCGGCGCGGAAACTACGGCACTTTTTACGATTTTGCCGGGCCGCAAAATCCGTTCTGATACCGGTTTCCGCAACAAAAGAGTCCGGCGTTATTCGTCGGACTCTTGTTTACCTGCATATTTCTGCAGGACGTAAGTCGTGAAAATCGGGAAGAACATCATTCCCAGCGAAGGGAGCATCACGCAGAAAATTTTTCCGATAGCCGTTACGGGAAATATCTCCGCCCCCACTGTCGTCACATTCATCCAGGCCCACCACAAAGCATTTCCGAAACCGTGCAATTTCGGGTTGACAAGCACCTCGTAATCGTAAAAGACAAGCCCGGATATGTAGGTAAAGACCACGACTGTGAAAATATAGGCGACAAAGAGTTGGTGAAATTTACCGCTGACAAGCCATCGCACAAGGATAACCATAGCCAGAAAGGCTCGCAGCAACGGGATGATTCCGATCAGCATCGCCCAGTAACGCGAAGGATCGGCGCCGCTCCAATAGACGATGTTGAGATAAGGCACCGAAATCAGAAAAAACAGGATGTTTCTCAGGAAAAAGGCCCCGTGACACTCCGCAGCGGCCCACCGAACGAAGAAATCGCAAAGGAACAGGATGCAGACGATGAGTTGGATGGTCAAATAGGTACTGGAAAAATGGGTATGGTCTCCGGCAATGATTTCCCACGATACGGACACCAGCAGCACCAATCCGGCAAGCACTTTAAGTACCCCGAATATTTTTTCTATTCTGTCTCTGGAAGTTGCGTTTACCGACATGATGTGTTTCTGTTTTCCGAACTTCGGTCAAAATCGGTGCCACACCCCGCAAAAATTTTTTTGACAACAATTTTTCCCGGAAAGATTTTGCGCAATTGAAAAATTCTATTACCTTTGCACTCGCTTTACAGCAATGGCGGGTTAGCTCAGCTGGTTAGAGCGCATGATTCATAATCATGAGGTCCCGAGTTCAAGTCTCGGACCCGCTACAAGTAAAAGGAAATAAGCGGCTATTAATTAGCCGCTTATTGTTTTTAAACTATCCAGAACTGGCGATATTTTGGCGAGTTAGCCATTTTTCACGGCTTTTTGGATTTGATTGCAAGGACATCTTCCCGCAAATATAAATCTTTTCCTCCGACCTCGCAAGGAACGAGATATTTCTGCTTCTTCCACCTTGAAAGTGTCGAAGGGCTGACATGTAAAAGTTGCAGAACCTCTTTGCGAGTACAGTACTCTATTTTATCGCCGATAGCCAATTTCATCGCAGACACGGTTTCCATTGCGATATTACGCCCCACCCTATGAGCAATGTCTTCAGCAAAATCTCTCAAATCGGACGCGCTCAAGGTCAGCGTCACATTGAGAGGGCTTTCCTGCATAACCTGACTTATTAACTTATTGTCCATATATCAAAATAAAGGCAGCTGTTGCTGCCATCCGTCAATGTGTTCCCGTAAAATCCGTTTGAAGGCTCGCCGCAAATGCGAAAAGAACCTATTTTTTTAAAGTGATATTTACTTTTGTGATTGTTTTGGCGCCAATTTTCCGCTCCGTATCCTCTATAAGTTGCATTAATTGCTTCCTCGAATAACTTATATGGACATTGGAATCGTCGCGCAAGCCACCTCTGCGTTTTTCTTTCTTCTCACCCATTTTTTCCCGAATTAATCATTACCTTTACGTTGTCGGCGTAAGGGAGGGGTGATTCTTCGGGATTGCCTCTTTTATCCTTTTTTGATTAATTCTCCAAAGTCTTTATTCGCATCGTAGCCGCACCATGTACAGATGCCACGTAACACATTCATGCAGTAATTCTCACGGTTGCATTTGGGACACCTATTCATACAAATTGCTCCTGTAGCTTCGTCTATCCATAAGCCAGGTGGCAAAAATTTTGCACCTTGCTTCGCGGCATCAATATCAAATTCTTCCATTGTTCTCTTGATTTTCGTTTATAAGTTCTTTGAATATTTTGGTAGTAATTTCACTTCCTCGCTTCAATCCTTTCTCATACTGTCCGGCTGTGATGAGCGATACGCCAACCGCTATGATCACCCATCCCAAAAGCGATAACCATGATTCAAAGCGAATGCGGAAAGGGTTTGTTTCGATGTGTAGTCCTGCCGCATATAAAGTTGCAGCAAGTATTAGGATGATTGTAATAGTCGTTTTCATACTATAAAATTTAGATTATTTTTCCGGCTTTGATCTTCGCGGCGAACGAAGTGCATTCCCGAACGAATTCCTCGAAATCCTCCTGCGTAAACCAAACGTCCTCATTGCCTATCGTCAGCGAGAAATTCCCGTCGTTTTCCAGCGTTACGGTTATCTCGCTATCGTCGTGGCTGTCTTGAAATTTGATACCTGTTTTCATTATTTGAGTTTTTATAATTCATCTTCAATGCAGATAACTACTGTGTAGGTGTCTTTACACACGTCTGTCAGTTCCGGAAATATCATTTGCGAATCTGTACATTCGCAGTCGATACGGATTTGCGCATCTTCCAATCTGTGGGCTTTCGCCCATTCGTAAAATTCGGTCGGGGTCATCGCAATAAAAATTCAAGTTCGGCGATTTGCGTGCGTTTGAGTTGCGTGTCCGCGTTCGACAAGTATTCTTTTTTCTGCTCTTTCAAATTGTAGCGGCCGGCGGATGTAGTGATTCGGGCTGCTTGCTCGTGCAACTGGTCGAGCATCATTCGCACGCCATCTTCCGGGGTTGCTTCAACAAAGCGGATAAGGCGGCGCAGGTGTGCGATCTCGTCGTTATGATTGCCGATCACGCGGCGGATTTTCTTGCTGCGCTTTGCATAGTTGTCCGATCCCCCCCCGAATTGACCATATTTTTTCGTCTTCGCTTCGGAGGGCTTCGATGGCCGCGATTTCGTCACGGATAAGTCTGTTAAGGTCTTCGACTGTTTTCATGGCTTTTGGTGGTTTGATTGATAGATATGTTCGAAGATGCGTTTCGCTGCGTCAATCATCCCGCGAGCGAATGAATAAATAGCCTGTTTGTCAGGGTCAAACGTTTCAACGAGCGATTCGAGCGCGGCCAGCAGATCGGACGCAGCAGCCATCAGTCGGCCGTGAAGGTGAAAACCTTCGACATATACACCCGGTCGTAACGGCCGAACATTGGATCCGCGAACTCCACCCTATCGCCCTGTGCCTTATGCCACGCCGACAGTTTTATCAGCGCGAGGTTCGGGAAGTGGTGCCCGTCAACGTCTACCAGTCCGATTTTCATAATTATTTGCCACAATTGGATTTAATATTCCACTGCCGCTCTTCGGTCGACGAAGAAGTGAATGCCCGGCGCACATTCATTCCAGCGATTTTCATCAAAATCAGGAACTTCCACTGTAACCCCTGTTGTGTAAACAAAACTATGGTCGCGGGAGGAATGCACGGTTTTAATATTCGCAACGGTACCGTCTATGTTTTGAATCTCTTCGACATAAGCCTTATTGCATCGGCATTTATCTCCGGTCGAAGAACTGCGGAGCGCATTTTCAGGTATAATTAACTTCACGATATAACCATCGGCCTTTTTCCATCCAATGAAACTGCCCGTAGATGGACACCTTAAATAACAACCTTTGGCTCCGTACAGGTCGGCTCCGTACAGGTCGGCTCCGTATTTCATCGCTCTTAGCAAAGTTTTAAGGATAGTATTGTCCATGTCTGCGTATTCGAAAAGCACCTCACCGCTCCATTTGCGGCGAATGCAGATAATATCTGCCTTTATGAATTCTTGAGGAGCAATCACATTATCCGGGAAGTCGCAACCCCGAACCAGTTTGATGATGTCTGAAGTATCGAAACCCGCAATACCACATCCGATTCTTGTGAGGTAAAAAATCTTTTCCGGATTGATTTTCGCAAAATCCGACAAACGGACTAAAGATCGGGTTATCTCCTCCGGCTGCAACTTATTCATGTTTCGGTCTAATGTGGGTATGGCATAAGACTGTCCCTGAAGTCCTTCGGCTACTCCTTCCTTTGCGCCGAATTTCTCGACAGCCAACCGCGCTGCGCCACCAGCATGACGACCATTCAGGTTAGAGCCAAAAACAAAAATTTCATGCTCGGATAATTTTGTGATGTTTTCTGGGGTAAAACGTTGTGTATTCATGGGAATATGATTTAATGTATTTGTGATTATACTATTCCGCAATCCGTTGCGGCGTGATGTGAGGTTTCAACAGAAGTTCTTGTTCGTTGAATTGATATTTCGTTGTTTTCCAGCTTTATTGTCTTTTTGAATATTCGCTCGATCTATTCGACGGATGGTGGAATTATCGGACGGGGGCTGGTAATTTCGTCCTGCTGGGCGTTATTCTCCGGGCGTGACATGTACCAGCGAATTTCCGCTTGGAATTCTTCGATCGTCCGACAGACGACGTGCCTGTTTCCGTTTGCGATTGCCAACGAACGCCATTCGATCTGCGCGTCCGAGAGGGAGGAACGTCGATCGGTGGTTTTCATTTCGATACATAGGGCGTTGAAGCCCCCGCGCCCGATCAACAGGATAAGGTCGGTAACGCCTGCCGTTACACCCTCGGCTTTCATTATCGCGGCTTCCGTTCGGCTCCGTGCGCCGCCGTTCGGGACGGCGAACAGAAGTTTGACAAGGGGAGGATATTGAAACCGGAACCATTTCACGCAGTTTTGCTGCAGGTGTGATTCAACGTGTCGTGTCATAATCAGAATAAGGTTAATTGTTTGAACGACGTCGCACGGCGCTGATCGTCAATCTGTCTGATGATATTCCGGATGTGTGAGGCCAGCGCGATATCCTTGACGCGCTCGCCATCTTCATCGTCTTCGGTGTCCTGTCGGGAGCGACCGGAACAGTTCGCCAATTCGTGTTCGGCTGATTTGCGGGCATCGAGCAGGGCGGCAAGAATCGCGGCGGCCTCCGTCTCGTAGCCGTTACCCGCTTTATCGACGAATGTTGCTCCGTGAAGATTACTTGCATTGTGCAGGTTGACGTTCAACCCGTAATCCCAGCGTCCGTTTGGCGACTGTGCCGTTTGGACCTCCACGCGACAAAGGGTATTGATCAACTGGACAGGTATGTTAGGCGTTAGGCATATGTCGTGAATGTTGAAATCGAAACCGTTATGCGATAGTGCGACGAATCTGTCGGGGTTCTCTCCTGCTCTACGGTGGCTTTCAAGCCATGCGCTCCACTCATTGAACGTAAACTTTTGCCCGGTACATCGGCAGGTGTGATGAATGTTTTTCATTGCCGATAGGGTTTTAATGATTCAAGTTTCGTTGGAAACCAGTAGTAGTCGTAGTCGAGGTAGACGCACCTGCCCGAAAGGTTACTATGACTTTCATGGTCGTTTGTTTATTGATGTTTGTCTTAATTTTCAAAATGGCACTTCATCATCGAAGTTCTGCGGCGGAATTATGGGTTGCTTATCCGCGTGCAGCCAGTTGCTGTTATCGAGATCATGGATATCATTTTTCGGAGATTCATATCTGCCGTTGTTGAAATTGTATTGTAATTCGATCCCATCCCGGCATACTTCGCCAAAATTTCGAAACCTCACTTTAGTAATCATCATGTAGCTTCGGGACTCTTCGAAATCACGGTATACAGTAATGCCATAATCCGCTTTGTTGTAAAAGTTCGCCGACCCGCTGATATCATATAGCGTAGGTGCCCCGTATGTCCTGTTCCTGGGATTTAAGGCCTCCATTTTCGCAGGATGTGCAACTAAGTGAATCAAGATATCATTCCTGCGTGCAAAGCGGCTCAATTCATCCAAAAAACGCCCAATGTACTCGCTGCCATTTTCCGTAGCTTTACGGGAATGTTCAAGGCAGTTGAAAGGGTCGATCACGAGTTGCTTGATGCCATACCGGCGCACATGGTAGTCAGCTCGGTTTAGTATTTGTTCCAACGACGTGTTATCGTACGGATTCAGCCAGAAGATGTGCGAGGAGATGAATTCATACGCCTCGTCGAACTCCTGCTCTGTCATCCATCCGCTGTGGAATTGCCTGCCCGTGATCTTGGATGCGAGTTTGGCGTAGTGCAACTCTATGGGATAGTTTTCGGGAGAGAAATATAAGGTCTTCCAATCATTCGCAACAGCCATGCGAGCGACAATAAAGTCCAACATTTCACTCTTGCCGTGCGACGGTATACCCGTCCATATAGCAAGTTTCGAGGTTGTAAATCGTATCTTTTCGTCGATTTCAGTAACCCCCGTCCGCTCTCCATCCGGCAAACCGTGGGTGAACATCGCATAGATGTCGTCGTAGTGAGTGGCAATATCCTCGACCCCTTCGACCGGAACATCCGTGGCATTCTCAATTACTCTGCGAATAGCATTCCCACCAGATGCTTTCAGCAAATCATTCGCATCCTTGTGTCCCTCATAAGTCACGATCTTACACTTTTCTGCGCCAAGACGCCTTACCAGTTCATTCCGGAGTAGCAATCCCGGCTCGTCAAAATCCGACGCGATATAGAAACGTTGGATATGGTTCAGAGCTTCTATGTGATTGTCCAAATACGCTAAATCTTTAGCTCCGGCGCCATTCGGAACCGATACGCAATTCGCATATCCGCATCCAATGAACGTCAGAGCATCAAACTCACCTTCGCAGATGATTAGTTCTGTGGTGTCCTTGATGCATTCGAAATTGTAAAACACCAATTCGGCATCTTTGACCATCTTAAACGACTTCTGCGCTCCCCGGTACTTGATATTCCTCAGCTGCCCGTCCACGAAGTAGGGAAAACAAATCACCTCTACCTCCTTGCCGAACTGCGGCATCCACTCACGATCGGAGTATATTCGCATTCTACGCAGGGTTTCCTGGGAAATCATCCGCCCCTCGAAGTACTTGACGGCCTTGTCCGTGAGCTCGGTTTTGTTTTTCCACTCGGGGATAACATATTCCTTGACCGGGCGGCCTTTCAGGGGCACATACTTCACGAAAGAAGCCTCGCAGTGGTTACAGTGTCCGATGTTCTTGTCGGCATTCCAACAGAAACATTTATCCTGTTTCTTTCGGCGCGTAGCCGAGCATATCGGACAAGTCATGTAGTTTTCACCTGCCTGTTTCCGAGGTTCGATCTCGTAGAGGAGTTTCGTATTTACATCGACGATAATCATGAATCGGGTTTTTAGAGCGGAATCTGGTGACCCCAGGGACGTTCATGTTTCTTGTTTTTAGGATCAAACCATACGCTCACGCATTTGAGTTTCCAGTTTTTGATTTGATTACCCTTGCTGTCCACCCATCCGAGTTCTGTGTAGTAGTTGAAAGCCTTTTCAGCTGCCTCTTGCGAATAACCATGTTCGTCAAAATAGCGGCGCATTTCATCCAAAGAGGGAGGGACAAATCCTTTAGGATTTAGGGTGGGTGTATTATCTTCGACTACGATAGTAGGAGAAGATATAACACTAACATTATCATTATCATTATCGGCTACATTCGCTACATTTTTTTGGCGTTCGCTACGTTCGCTACATTTTTTAGCGTTCGCTAAATTTCGTCTAATTGCCTTACTAATACCCCCTTTACGCCCGTTCTCTCGGTTTCCCTCGACTTTGCTCTGGTATTTAATTTCATCAATTTCAAATTGATTTTTAAAAAAATTAAATGCCATCTCAATGTCCTCCTCTACCGTGACAACCTCGCCAAGATGATATAGAAAAACAGCACGAAATAATCGCCCAAGCTGTTTATCCGACAACCCTGATACTGGTTTGTAGAATGATTTGTACAATAAAAATGAGTCTTTACCCATCACTTCAATCCTTTAGGTTCAAAGCACCAGTCATAGCCAATGCTTCCGTATTTCAACATATTGTCCCTACATAACTCATTGATAGATTCCTTCACCTCCATCCTGCTGTATTCGGTCCCTATGGCCGGCATGATTTCCGCGATGAACAGCGCATAGTGCGGCTCGATGTGAGCAGATTTCTTGTCACGCACAATCTCGTAGATCGTGTTATATGTGTGCTCCTTTTTCATCAGCTTATAACCATGTCCTTTGGTGTTGCATTTCGCGTTCGATGAAATCTATCCACTTGTCATCATTGGCATCCGGCAGATCAATCCCCGCCTCTGAGGCGGCCCAATTACGGAATCTTTCAATAGCGATTGTCATATCCACAGTGTCGAGGTCCCGGCTGGATCGCAGTTGTTCAACATCCCGCTTCGCCAGTTTGTCATACTCAACCCGCACGAACAACTCGGGGTTACACAACCTTTTAAAATACTCTCGTTTGACATACTCGATTGTATTGCCTGTCTGCATGGCGAACTCGCCGAGTAGGCAATGGAGGTATTTATTTTGAGCATCTGTCCGTCGTGGCTTATACTCCGTGCATTCAACTACGGATCGTTTTTCATACAGCGTATTAACGCGTCGTTTGAAACGCTCTCGATCAAGATTCGTATTAAGATCATAAACCATATACGAATTATATTAGAACGGCAGGTCATCCGATTCTGTCGGCGGCGTCTGTTCCCCTGGTTCAGGCGTATCGGGCACTGATTTGAACTGCACCGCCTTGCCTTTACCTATGAAGATGCGATCCTTTTTCGCCTCGCGCTCCTCTTTGCTTTGACGCATAAACACACAATGTGTGTTCTCGTAAGCATCTGGATTTCGAAGTTCCGAAACACAAATGTCGATGTACTTTTTGCCGTTGTTGGCCTGCTTGATGCGATCCTTCGGAATATCCGAAACACAGATCGACACATTGATTAAATCTGACATATTATTTCTTTTTGAAGGTGGTTTTGATTGTCGTCTTACTGCTCCGGGAAGGCGGAAAAATAACCTCTCCTGACTCGGGATCCGCCATACCGGACACAGGCAGATTGCGCAGCATCGCCTCGCGCTCCTTAATGTCGGCTTTAAGGGCTTCCATCGTGGCATACATAGCGGCCAGCTTGCTGTCACCACACATCGAATAGTCATACTTGACGCCGGACTCGCACTCCTCCAGCATACAATCGCCGAAGGAATGTTTTTTACCGTACTTTGAGAGTTCCCGCAGTGTGATGTCACGAACCTGCGTATCGTCTTTGAATAGCTTGATTGCTGCTTCCATGCGGCTGATGTTGATATGCGCCGTGATGGGGTCTACCTCACCGTTTACTACCGAGGTGATAGCACGGGCGGCGAGTTCCGAGGCAGGTGTTGATTCGCGTAGTAAAATAACTTGAACATCCATATTATTTCGCATTTTGACGCGCTTGTCGGTAGGATTCGAAAAGTTCGGAGAATTTTTCTACGACGGCTGTATCGGCCTCGCAAGATTTGAGTAGGTAAGCGCCGGCGTCGAAAGTTGTCGAATACCCGGATGTCGTATAACCTCCGTAAGCCCAATTCAGCCATTTGTCACAAAGGTCTTTGTTCTCCAACGTAGCCAACGTGACCCTCTTTTTGGGCTGCGGCGTTATAGGCTGAGCACTTTCTATCGGATCTGTTGCAGTAGTCGTAGATCCCGGGAATTGTGCAGTTGGTGCATTTTGTATAGCAGCCGCCCGGTTGGCGTTTTCGTTGCGTCGTTCGTCCGTGTCCGCATCTTTAGTGTCATCAATGCAGAATAACCCATTGAGGGCATATTTGCGAGCATAACTCGATGCCGTGCCAGTTATCTGCGCACCGTCCATGCCTTTCTTATCTAAATCCTCACGGGCAAAAGCCGTTGCCGTTGCAGACTCTCCGGAGGCGTTCATGATACATGCCGTGGCTTTTACATAGTAGCGATCGCCGACGACGATAATATCATCGCAGAGATTCAACGCGCATTCATGGGTTTTAAGCAGCGGTTTAACCGCTTCAAGAATATCCTCGCAACTACGGTACTTGTATTTTCCAAAGCTATTATACTGACTTTTGGGGACTTTTATCTCTGATTGGATAGCTATTAACTCTTTCATGATTATTCGCGTTTAACGGTTACTTCGATAGATATTGGAGCAAACTCCAGTCGAGCATTACGCACAACTTTGCGAATCTCTGCGTCCGTAAGATTACGGGTAAATTTATCGCTACCGGCAAACTTGCCACCAATGCTGTATTCGATTATTGTCATGGTTATAAGTCTTTTTGTTTGAAATAATTATTGAGACGGTATCGCTGACCGTGATATTCTTTGCCGTTTTCATCCGTAACCCGGACCACCTCCAGAAAATCCACTCGTCCGGTCTCTACCGTCTCACATTCTCCGAAATTGACATCATATCGCTGTTCGCATTCGATGTGAAAATGATGTACAGCTTCGATGCGGTAGACCTTGTAATCCGCGATGAATATCTCGCCGTCGATGTCTCCGTAGGAAGAGGATTTAATCTGATCTCGAATGTCCTCCAGAATGCTTTGCATATCGAATTGGCTCAGATACCAGGCGTCTAGAGTGTACTTGCGATGCAGATCGCTTTCTCCCGTGATATGCTCGCTGGGGATATCTACCAGTTCTTCCGTAACCGGAAAGGCCGGGGATGTTGTAGTTGTGTGATATTGCGTGTTCATGGTTATTCAAATATCTTGTTGATCCATTTTTCAATCCGGCGGGTGCGGTGCTGATTCGAGTACACCCACCCAAAGGTGATAACTATCGGCACAATAATTATCAAGATGGTGACTAAATGTGCCATAGATTAGTAGGTTTTAAAACACTTAATGTCGCCCATGACGGCGGTGTAGGAGGGATACAAAGTCTTGAACAGCATGATAAACTGTCCGAGAGCATTCTCGGGCGTCGTCGCTCGCACGACGTTTGTGTATTCGACTTTGTCGGATGAGAATAGAGGCCGATGGGCCTTGATGGTACACGTGTAGAAACGTGCGGATGTGGCACCCTTACTATGCTTCGGGGTCTGACCACTTGTTTCGCTCTTTGGCATTTTGCTAAAAACAAGTAAGTTAATATTTAAGAAAAGAAAGGCGCGCCCCCTTTTCTCGCCAAAGAGCTACAACCGCACGAAGCAGAAGTATAGCAGGGACACGCCTTATCGCGTAATTTGTATATGTCAGCTATATGCGATATAACTCTTTGGCAATACAAAGTTACGCAATTCTTTCGAACCGCCAAATTTTCAGCGATATTTTTTAACGTCCTCATAGCTTATCGTATTTCGTACCGGTATAATCTCGCCTTGTAATCGGTTTTGAGCGCTTTATAAAGTGCTTTAGCTTGCACTCGGCATATTTTGCGGCGAAAACGATATTGAAACCGCCAAAATTTTCCGTACAGGCGTAGCCAGAGGCTTTTCACCTCAATTACTTGAAATTCATTCATAATTAAAATTTTAGCGGTTAGACTTAGGAGGAAATACCCAGCTTACGAGTATGGTCCCGACAACGACGGCATAGGCCGGATACATAATGCGGTACCGAGCCAGGAAACAGCCTAAAGCATGTTCCTCGCTGGTAGCGCGGATAACATCGGTGTAGTCGACTTTGTCCGAAGAGAACATCGGTCGTGTTGCCTTGAGGTGGCAACGGTAGAATACGGTACGGCTTTTCTTTGCGCGCGGTGTGGTCTGGGTACGATTGGCCCGGATACCACTTGTGTTGTGGTTTGGCATTTGGTTAACACAAGTTAGTTGAACAATATGTACAAAAAGAAGGACGTGCCCTCCAGTTAGTCGCCAAACCACCACAACTGCGGGTGCAGAAGTGAACCGAGAACACGCCCTAAAAAGCGTTTTGTCTTTTCTGATATACCCTCAATTGGGTGGTTTGGCTCTACAAATATAGGAAATCATTTCGAATCTGCAAAATTATTTCGACTTTTTGCGGGCAACCCTTACCTCTGCGACTATATCCCAATATGGTAATTGGTTGCCTTTATCATCGTATACCGGTGCTTCTTGAAAACTTGTAAATCCACCTTTTATCAAAGCGCTAATGATGTCGTCAGCTATATCCTTTGCAACATGCGAAAGTTCGTAATCATCTTTACCTTTACGTAATTCTTCCGAAATACGCTGCCGGGAATATATCTTTTTTATTTCATATTCCATATCATTTATAATCTGCAAAATTATTTCAGCAATTCGGGGTTGTCATGGAAATTACCAACGACTTCAAAATTCCATTGCCGTTCCTCTACGTCGCGTGAATTAGATTTATAAGTGCGAAGCCTTTCCCCGGCTTTCGCATAGAATAAAAAGATGTCATCTACACTAAAATACCCATCAGAGTATTCACACACGCCTCGTTTAGTCGCGTATTCATCGCGCTGTCGTTGGACCTCCTTTTCGATTTCGGGGATTTCATCCGTTGTTTTCCACCACCTTCTATTCGCCGTATAGCTCTTGTATTGGATTATATCCCTCTCCCAAATATCCCTACCGTTCTTGTCTTTCAGTCCCGTGTACTGTCCGATGGTGGCGGGATCGACTGCGTAACGGGAGCAGTCGATAGTATTCCAATCGCATATTTCACAATCACTGCCATTGAAAGTGCATAAATCTCCATATATCCACTCTCCATTGTCGAGGCGCTTGCCCCGGAATTTAATTTCTCGCATAGTTTTTCAGCATTATAGATATATAAAAAATCTTTACATTTCGAGCGTACATGTAAAGAAAATCGAGATTTCTTTACACGTTATTCATGGATGGGACGCCAGCCAATCGTTTTCATAAATAAATTTTACCTATATTGAGATGTATCAAATGGTGATAATTCTTATACATCTTGCGTGTGTAGTTTAATACACTTATATTTGCAGTGGACTTAAGAGATGAAGGAATAACATCGGCTTTTCAAATTATTCCAAGACAGTTCTAAAAGACCCGGTATCCTACTACCGGGTTTTGTCTTGCAGTAGGATGCAAGACTTAAAGGCCGTAAGGCCACAAAGAAAGGAGGTGTTATTTATGAAATCTCTTAAGTCCAAAGGCGGTAAACTATATAAGCTCGTGTTTTGCAAGTATGTCCGTAAAAATGGGAAGATTATCTATCCTAAAAAGGCAAAAGCTTTTAAAATATGGGTACCTGTTGACAGCGTAGCGTAAAAGTTACCGTCGTGGAGTGGTAGGACACTCCACTTTTATTTAGAATTTACCCCAAATTCAATGCCATCCGCCGTGACCTCTCAGCATTTTTGAGGTAACGCGCCTTGTATTTATCGTTGGCTTTCTCCGGAGGTACGAGAAGTACCGTATTGCGGTCTATGCGCAGTGGGACGAGTTTAGCCCCTTGTTGTCGATCATATTCATATCAGGTGATAGGAATTATGGTGGTTAGACTTACTTTATCAAAGCATCCATGGCTCCGGCGATGTTGATAAGCATCGTTGTGGTTTTCAATCCACTTTTCGATGTCATCTGCATTGTAAAGGATGTGCTGCCGTCCGTTTACACTTCGGACACACTTTGTATCTATGAATCCTTTAATACGAAGTTGATGAAGCCATACTTGGGACATTTCAAACTGTCTGCTAACACTTTCGATAGTCTTAAAATTGGATTGTTTCATATATATATTGGCTTTATGTCAAAAAGGTGCGGGGGACTTACGACGATCCCCCGCAATGGCGATACGGCTTGCGCACCGCCGGTTTGCGTTTTTTATCTCCCGTTTCGTGGGCTTAAACCGCCTCGGTCTTGCTACTTTACTTCGCGCGGCCTCGGATTGTCGAGGGATATACCCTCTTTCGCTTCCGTTGTTTGGATGTTTCTTCGATCAAACTCACAACGTAGGGAGTGATACCCTGTTGAGCTACCCGGATTCGAACCGGAAGCGCCACCACCAAAGGGTGATGTGTTGCCGTTACACCATAGCTCAATAATATGCGTTCCCCCGTTCGGATATACCCTTAACACAGATAACTGGGCGCAAAATAATCCAACAAAGACGGTCGTAAATATCAAGGACTAACCATTTGTCTGTTATTCCCATCACCGAGGTACTTGCATATAGTCTAAAACTGCTACTCCGAGGCCGACTACGCCCCGATATACGAAGATCAACACCGAATAGATAGGTTCTTCAGCTACCTCCAACGCTTCATGCCTCCTACTTTAATCACAGAGGCAAGCAACTTATAATATTTATCGGCTCCCTATCGCTTTCAAGGCCGATGCGGCTACGACAACCTGTCGCAGGCGTGCGGAGGGTGAGAGACTCTAACTCCCCAAGCGTTGCCGCTTGCTGGATTAGTAAGGCGGAGCCTTTCACCACTCAGCTAACCCTCCAAATGTCGCTCACGGGCCTCACGGATGGCGAGCGATCAAAAGATAGATTATGAATAATGGTGGACTTTTAGGCGCCCGCTGCCTTTACTTTTTCTTGACCTCGGTTTCCAGGTCGGCCGCCGATTCGAGGTCCTTCTTGATATCATCGATGGCTGCGAGTGAGGCTTCGCCGTTGACGATAGTGGTTTTGCTCTCGAGCAAGCGGTTGATGATGCACTTATAGTCCGCATTTTTGTCGCCGAGCGCCTTTACATTTTCCTCGTAGCCGATCTGTGCCTGAGCGATCTGTTCGTTAATGTCGTCTTTTGCTCGCGCAAGAGCGTTAAACACTTGTCGTTCACGGATGCCCAACAGGGAATCAACCAGTTTGCAGTCCTTCAGAATTGCTGTAATTTTTTTCATGTTGTTAAATATTTTTGGTTATGGGAAGAAAGTGATTGCTTTTTATGAGTTTAATGGGCTGATCTGCGGGTTGCTGTACATTGAAACCGTTAATTTCAATATTTGAAACAGTTAAATCGAGAAATTGATTGATTAATTTGTTCGTATGTTCAGCTATTGTTCTCGACTTATCAAGTCCTTCAAACATTTCTTCAGGCCAAATGGCACTATTTTCTTCCACAAGATAGCTGCTAATCGGACTTAAATAGTGTTTAATAGTCAATATATTTCCACAATATTTAGCCATATCAGGAGTAAACCTAAACCCAAGCGCCATATAACGCATTTTTTCTTGGAAAGAGTATTTATCCCATGTTCTGTCCTTAACACGCACCCGATCTCCTGCTTTGTATATGGGTCTCATAATTATTGGTTTTTGACAAACTTACCGTTCGCACCATGCTTACGGTCGTACTTTTTCAGTTTTGCTTCGGCAGTATAACGCAGCTCTCTCTCTTTGGCACACTCCGACAGAAAGTCGTTTCGCTCATTGTGACTTGCGGCGAAACTCTGTTTAAGTTCTGCGTATAGACGCTCCAATTTTGTGATCTCACCACGGTATCGCTTTCTCGGAGTGAAATCGATGCCCAGAAATATCCAGGGTTTAAATTTATTTTGTTTCATATTTTCAGGAGTTAGGGGTTGCGGCCATATAATAGATTTTGTAGCGTGACATGCGGCCATCAGTGTCATTGTAACTGCTCGTCCACCGATCCATGATTCGGTATCCTCGCCGCTTTAGTCGCGTGATAACCTTTCGAAGCTCTGTCGTGTGAAACATTTGGAAGGCTTGCTGAACAGTCAGCGTACCACCTTTGACCAAGTAATCCCGGATACGTGCCTGGGGTTTTCTCAAATTTTCCATTGTTTTTTGAAATTTTAAGGGTTATTTGAACCCTGATGCTATTGAAAGCGAGGCGCAACGAATGAATAATGGTATCAGCAGATAATGCAGGTTATCCATTTGATCGCCGCAGGGCAAAGAAGCGGGTTTTGTGTAAGAATACTAAAAATCTACTAATGTTAAGGAAGGAAAGAACGTGTGCACAAAGCCCGCATGTGAGCCCGGATAGGTACATTCAAACCACACCGGGCATAATATGCGTTTTATTTATCCCGGTGGTCCTCGCCGCTCATATCATCGCAGCTTCGGAGCCAGTGCCGGTCTTTCGCGCATTTCGGCTATTTGCTTACTCGCGACCGCATCTTCTCAATGGCGGCACATAGTGCAGTTACGTTGCAAGCGTCGGCCTGAATATTAAAGGTTGTCAGGCTTCCCTATCGCCGCCTAAATGGCGGCTATCTTGGGAGTGCGGCAGGATTCGAACCTGCACGACTGCGCATATCTAATCTGCATTTTCTTAGATCGGGATTTCCTTTCAGTTTCCAGCTACGGCGGATACGTTCACCGAACTTAATACTCATACGGACCATAGGCGTCTACCATTCCGCCACACACTCCTTATTGCTATTTCTGTTTTTCGAACTTTATACAACTATCAGCGAATACTACACGATTGCCATAGATATATCGTGCGATGCTACTGTCTTTGACATGACATTCGATGGACGAGGTAAGGATAATTATCGTCGAGGTGTCCCAGCTCTCAGCGTTGATCGTCGAGGTGCCCCTGCTCTCAGCGTTGATCGTCGAAGTGTCCCTGCTCACAGCGTTGATCGTCGAGGTGTCCCAGCTCTCAGCGTTGATCGTCGAGGTGTCCCAGCTCTCAGCGTTGATCGTCGAGGTGCCCCTGCTCTCAGCGTTGATCGTCGAAGTGCCCCTGCTCTCAGCGTTGATCGTCGAAGTGCCCCTGCTCTCAGCGTTGATCGTCGAAGTGTCCCAGCTCACAGCGTTGATCGTCGAGGTGTCCCAGCTCACAGCGTTGATCGTCGAGGTGCCCCTGCTCTCAGCGTTGATCGTCGAAGTGTCCCTGCTCACAGC
>DBFWKV010000038.1:0-124281 GCA_048465795.1 Alistipes sp. | reverse complement strand
TCTTATACACGGGATAGGTTTCGCCGTTCACTTCGATGGTCTCTTTTGTCGAAACGGCGGACCGGCACAAAAACACGACGTCGTTGGACATGTCCTTGAACGCCACTAAACGATAATTTTCGGGATGAATACCTTTTTTCATTTCGTCTGTTTTGTGTTAATTGATTATACAGTGCCGCAAAGGTAATAAAATTTCGGCATCTTTTATTAAATGCCCGGAAAAAGTAGAAAAAATCCCCGTGCAATAAAATAAAAAGGCCCAAAAATAACCTATACCGAAAATTTAACGTATCTTGTCAGCAGCGTGACGGCGGGGATTCCGACACACGGAACACAACTAATTCCTTAGCCGACAAAACGTTTGCCGAATAACAACCCTCTAAACTCATTTCGCATGAAACAACTCTTCCGATTTTTTCTGCCGACCCTCCTTTGCGCGGCAGTACCGACCGCCTGTAACGACGACGACACGAACGGCGGCGGCAAAAAACCCGAACCAGATCCGGAAACCTTGCCCGTAATATTCAAAGATGACGTGCTGCTGGCCCGTCTGAATGCCGTCACCCCCGCCATCGATGCCGACGGGGACGGCGTTATCACGCGCGGCGAAGCCCTCGCCGTCCACAAACTCGACTTCAGTTTCGAATCGGCCGACGACGCAACCGTAGAAACCACGATCACCGATCTTACGGGCCTCGAATATTTCCTCAACCTCGACACGCTCGGATTGCGCTATCACGGCGTGACGGCCGCCACACCCGTCGAGAAGCTCACCAAGTTGAAAATGCTCAACCTCGGGGGCAATAAAATCGCTGCGATAGACCCCACGGCACTGGAGAACCTGACCGACTTGCGCCTTTTCGACGCAGCGATCACAACCCTCGACTTGTCGCACAACAAGGCACTGACGGCCCTTTATCTGCAGCGGGTAAAAATCACGTCACTGGAGTTGAAAAACCTGCCCGCGCTCGAAGAGGCTTACCTGAGCAACGGCGCACTCTCTTCGCTCAAGGCAGCCGGACTCGCAAAACTGACACGGCTGGATGCGGTGCAGAACAGGCTTACCGAACTTTCGGTGACCGATTTACCGCATCTGAGCCAGCTGCACGCCAACGGCAACCTCCTGGCAGCGGTTACACTGGACGCCCTGCCCGAGCTTATGATCCTGAACCTTTACGACAACCGGATCGCATCGATCGACATTTCGGGTGCGCCCGACCTCGTACGGCTCGTCCTCTTCGACAACCGGCTTACGGAGATCGACCTGACGCACAATGCCCCGTTGCGGCAGGTGTATCTTTCGGGCAACGAACTTGTCACAGCCGACTTCAGCGCCAACAACGTTCTGGAATTCATCGAATTGGAAAACACGCCGTCACTGGAGCTAATCAACCTGAAAAACGGTTTCTACGACGAGTGGAACGAATACATGATCGTCGAAGGCAACACGGGACTGAAGAAAGTGATCTGCGATCCGGGAGATGAAGTGACGCATCTCCAAAACATTTTCCGCAACCGCCCGGACGTGCAGATCGTCACCGAATAGCCGTTTGCGGCAATTACCCGAATCACGCCGTCCTTTTCCCGACGGCGTGATTTTTTGTTTCCGGCCGGGAACCGGACGCGGAAAAACGCGGCGGAAGATTTGGATTTCCTATTTTTTCCTTATCTTTGCATCCGTTATGGCGGCCAACGTTCGCCGGACGGACCCATAGCTCAGTCGGTCAGAGCAGCGGACTCATAATCCGCTTTTGCTACCCTACTGAATGTGGGACATGATTGAGAGTAAATTGATTTGAATGGAATTATATATTTGATAAACAGGTAAGGGCCCATAGCTCAGTTGGTTAGAGCAGATCACTCATAATGATAAGGTCGGGGGATCATGACCCTCTGGGCCCACTCTTACAAGAAAAAAGAGCCACTTTCAAAGTGGTTCTTTTTTCGTTTGTCACATACAATTCACATACAGCCCTCAATCGGGTATTTTTCTCACCTTTTCCAAAGAACTCCCTCTTCATTATAGAACCTGACAATATTTTCATGGCTTTTCGCCATAAACTTTGTCATTTTTTATAAAAATTTTCACCCTTTTGCCTCATCCCCTACTATTCGATTTTGGGAGCTTTTCGATTTCGGACTGATTCACCTCGTAGATGCAAACTCAAAGACTAAAAAAATTTGTGTTATGTACAGAGAAAAAATTAATGAGGTTTCAGTGATCAGCGTGTTGGACACTCGCAAGATCAAAAAAAACGGGAAGTATCCCGTTCGTATTCAGATTACGCACAAACGCGTTCAGAAATATCTGAATACAGGCAAAGACTTAACAAAGGAAGAGTGGGAGAAACTCCTTACATCTCGGATTGCAGAATTCGTCAAAATTCGGGAAAGTATCAAACAGAGCTTCAACCTTGCTTCAAAATGTGTACAGGAATTAACGGCCAAAGGAGAATACTCCTACGACCAATTTTCCATCATGGTCGGCAAGAGCAGTGGAGGTACGCTCAACACAGCCTTTCAGACTAAAATCAAACAGCTGCTTGAGGAGGAGCGAATCGGGACAAGACGGTACTATATTTCATGTCTGATATCAGTCGAAATGTATGCCGGCAAAAATATCCCATTTGAAAATGTTACGATCCAATGGCTTGAAAAATTCGAGACATTCATGCTCAAGCGTAAAATGACATACGCAAGCATCGGAATGCGGATGCGTGGGGTCAGAACCATAATGAATATGGCAAAAAAAGAAGGACTCATCAAAGAATATCAATACCCATTTGGAAGGGACAAATACGAGATAAAGAGTGCAGAAGGACGTAAAAAAGCCCTTTCTATCAATCAAATCTCACAAGTCCTTGCTTACAACGATGGCAATAAGGTCACGACCCGATATCGTGATATCTGGTTTTTTATTTACCTGTGCAACGGAATCAATGTCGCGGATTTAGTTATGCTCAAGTTTAGTGATATCGTAGACGGCGAGATATGCTTCATGCGCCAAAAAACGATACGGACATCTAAAAATAAAAAGGAGATTACTGTTCCAATCGTTCCACAGATGCAGACCATTATCGACCACTGGGGGAATAAGCCCGAGCCCGATAACTACATTTTCAATCTGATTCATCATTATAAAGATCCTATCCGACATGATAAGGAAGTAGCAGACATTGTCAAACGCATCAACAAACGAATGAAAATAATCGGGGAAAGCCTTGGTTTTGGCAAAATCACAACTTACACTGCCCGCCATTCATATGCCACGGTGCTTAAACGAAGCGGAGCCAATATCGCATATATATCTGAATCACTCGGACATTCCGATATGAAGACTACCGAAAGCTATCTGGCATCATTCGAAAAAGAAGAGCGTATGAAAAATGCTGAATTGTTGACCAAGTTTATCCAACCGGCCTGATCGAGAAACTTGAGGTTTGCCGTATTAATTGATACATAAATAGATTTAATTGAATAAAAAATGAAGCGTGGAAAAAATTATTGTAACGACCCCTGACGAATTACGCAACATCATTAAAGAGATTCTTTTAAGTGCCAGCGAACAAACAGAAAACCCTGAGAAATCTCTTGCAGAACACATGACATTAGAGGATGCCGTGATTTTTCTTAAAGAAAATGGCTTCCCTACGTCAAAGGCAAAAATGTACCGTCTCACCTCGAAAAATAAGATTCCCCACCGAAAATACGGCAATAAGCTCGTTTTTTCCCGGAAGAAATTGATGGATTGGGTATTAAAAAATTCTACGGACATGACAGACCATACAGAAGATATGGTCTATTTCATCACACAGAAAAAAAAGAAGAGATAACTCCGGAAGATCGGTCATATTTTTCTTAAAATAGTTCTGATACCCCCTCCCAGCCTTGCTGGCAAGTTCTTAAAAAAAGAGGCCGAAGATAGTATCTTTCGGCCTCCAATGATTCATGCCACAACAACGTAACGAAGGGAATCGGTTATTTCAATTTCCATTCATAGGTATTTGAATAACCAGAATTGAAGAGTAATATCTCGACATCATTGTTCTCCGCTGCCGTATGGCCTGACAAGTGGATCAATTTTGTCGGATCAGCTACAGAATATATCCTGTATGTCCCTGCTGCAGACCCCGGAGCAATGATCCATCTGTAGTAGGGGGCATACGCATTATTATATTCGAGCTGTTCCAACCGCGTACCGTTTGCCGTCGTATGTCCTATGGGATGTATGAACATCTGCGTGTTGTCGTTTTTAATCAGATACGTGTTATCATCCTGTTTGTCGAAAATCCAATTATAGAACTGATCGAACGCAGAGTTGTAAGACATCACTTCGATACGAGACCCCGATGTTGCCCAGTTTTCTCGCACATGGAGGTACTTCGTCTGATCTTTCTGGGTAACGACCTTTTGGGTTTCGGAAGCGAACGGGGCCAATATCGACACCGGCTGGAATATCCAGCGATAGAAATTGGTCGTCACGTCTCTATGCTCCAGTATCTCCAGCTGGGTATTTTCCGACACGATGTCGGAAGAGAGATGAACATATTTGGAGGGGTCTGCCGCGCACTGGATAAAGTAGGCTCCGTCGCCGGTGCGCGTCGGTCTTATGAACCACTTTTCAACGCCGATATGATCCCGGTCCAATATATACAGTTCGAGTTTGGCCGACGATGCTGCCGAATGTGCTTTGGTATGGAAATAGAGTTTGTCCGTGCCGAATTTCTGAATGGTATAAGTCCCGTCCATGATCGGGTTACCTGCTTCGTCCCGCTCATAGTCCACGATCCAATAGTAAGAGGTGTAGCGGTCGTTGGAAGCGGTATTCATCACAATATTCGTTGTAGTGGTCCATTCGTAGTTGCTTGTCGTTATGGCCTTTTTTTCGTCGATAACTGATACTATCCGATACATGCCAGGTTTCAGTTGATACGGTTGTTTGTTCGCAGTGAAACTATCGCTGCCATAAAGCGCCCAAAGGGCATTCGGATCATCGTCTTTTTTTAATAACCCCAATGCGTTTTGGCTGTTACTGGTAACCGAAACGCACCGGGCCTGATTGACCGCCTGCCTGAGATAAGCTCTTCTGCCGTATTTATTCGGCTTGTCGATTACGTAATCATAGTAAGACTCGTTTGCAGACTTGAACTTTGCGGCTTCCACATGGGTGCCGATAGAAGTGCTGTAGTCAGTCGGGAACAAATTATATTCTAAGAATGTTCTGTTGTAAACGCGATACCCGTCGTCCCTATGCCTGAAGAATGACCAGAAAAGCATGTAGTTAGGATAAGGGCCTCGGTTAGCATATACATGTGTTTGATCGCCAACTACAGGAATTACAGGCATCAAACCCAAGAAAGTATTGGTCGACAAAACCGTCATATATATCTTGCCGGGGTCAATGAAACCGTTTTCGAGTTCGTGGTTCGTCTTTATCAGATTCAGTTTCCATTTGTAAGTAGGGGCATATCCGCTGTTGTAGGGGTATACCTCCAAACGGGCGCTGTTGCCATATGCATGTCCGACCGTATGAAGCAGTTCGCTCCTATCCATATTCGAAGAGATAAAAAAATAACCGTCGCCGGCCGGTTCGACATACCATTCGAAATAAGGGTCGAGCTGTGCGGAGGAAGTCGCCAATTCGACGGGGCTTCCCGACCCGGGAGAATTTCCGACGACGTGCATGTATTTATCTTCATAGGCAAGGCGGATCTTGTAAACTCCGGGCTTACCAGCAACCGGTTCGAACACCCATTTGTATACATGCATGTCATTGTCGGCGGCTTCCGGGTAGATTTCCAACCGTGTCAATTCTGAAGTTTCATGTCCGACCGTGTGGATATATTCATTGTTGTTGGCGCACAAAGTGATGCGGTACATACCGTTGGGCAATGCCTCTTTGGAATGCATCTCGCGGGCCTGCGCTTCGGTGGCACTGCCTTGATAGACCTTGAAATCGTCGATGGGAAACGAGTTTCCATTGGGGTTTCCAAGGCCCCATTTTGTCGCGGCAGAGAGATTTTGCAGACCTGAATAAATTACGCAGCTGCTCACTTTTCCGGTAGGATAGAACAAATAGAGGAACGTCCTGCTCTTCTCATAGGAGATGACGACATGATACCAGCCGACGATACCCGTAAAATTGACCGGGTCCCATAACCAGACGCCCCAGTTTTTGAGGTTGTTGTTTGCGTCGGTCGTATATCTGTCGAGAACGGCACGATCTCTATGGCGGTACATTCCGAGTAGGGATGTGTCGAAATCCTTCATCACGAAAAACGACCAGACGGGATAGTCTGAATCGTCCCAGGGGATTGTACCGCTCTTTTTCCACACGTAGTCTTCGTTCTTGATCCAGAATGAGAGCGTAAGACCGGTATTCATATAATCGAAATCGCTGATGAACGAAGGGGTGTTAAGAGTCCCGTTTATGTCGAATTTTACAGCTCCGTTGGTATTTCCGAAGCGATCTTCGATCACATTGGGAGGCCCCCAAAAAGTACCGTCGTATCGGCCTACGGTTTCGGTTCCCTGTCCGTTGTTCAGCGGATAGTGACGTTTCAGCACGGGCTGTGCCTGAACCCACAAGCCGATAAGTGCTGTGAACAAAATGCTGATTAAAATGTATCTTGTTTTCATAAGGCGATCTATTTAGTGCGTAACCCTTTGACATTTAAGTAATCGAGGAATAGTTCGCTGCGGTCCGTGATGACATAGTCCGCGCCTTTGGAGAGCAGCCAATCCCAATCGCCCCGGCCGTCGTCGAGGAAATTATTGGGGTCCTGGTCTTTAAAATTATAGTCCCTCGTGACAGGGTCGGTATCCGTGAGCGGATTTTTCTCTGCGAAGACCCCGTCGACCGTTTCCGGCCAGAACGAATATTGGCCTACCCAGATACCATTTGTCCGGAGCAGATTCACATACGACAGGATCGCATCGGCAGACTGTTTATATACCAATTCGAATGCATACACCTTTTTGGAGTTGACGAAGTCTTTGATGTACCTGTCCAAGTCCCTTGTATTCGAGAAAGCGATCGGGGTATAAATGAAATTATCGAGTGTAGTCCCCGCCCTTGCGACCAACAGCTGTAAATCGGCCAACGGCATTTTTCCCTTGATGACGGACTGCCATAGCATCCCCTTGCTTTTCAGCATTTTTATGACTCTTTCGAAGACCGAGTTGAAAAGGTCTCCGGTCTCCTTGATGTCGATCGACACCACGGCCTTATCCTTCAAATAGTCCAATGCCTGTTCCATGGAGAGCATTTTACTCTTGGTCACCGTACCGTCCGGCATGGTGAGGAACATGTTCTGGATATCCGCCCAATCGGTATTGCGCAATACGCCGACACCGGTCGTCACGCGGTCCAGACAGGCATCGTGGAAAACGACCATTTGGTCATCTCTCGTAAGCCGGACATCCATCTCCACGATGTCCACATTCAAGGCAATGGCCATTTCATAGGCCCCTTGGGAGTTTTCGGGATAGTCGGCCCAATAACCGCGGTGGGCTGCAACGAGCACATAGTGCGGATGTGCTTTCCTGTTTTTTATGATATTGATGATGTCGGTAACGCTTGTCTGTGCGGTACACTCGACCGAGGCCGACAGTAGAAATATCGACCCGAAAATAAATAATATGCGTTTCATATCAGATTCGGTTTAGGTAGTATATGAAGTATTCAGTTTATGACATGGCGGTCTTGCATCACAGAGATTGCCGCAACCGGGAATGGCGGGGTTTCCATACTTCAAGGGTTTAAGATTAAAAACGGCTTATGTGCCTTTTATTAGAAGACACATAAGCCGCTTCAAAATAGTGAGTGTACAGGAATATTATTTCATATGTACGCGCACGAGGGTCCCGTCGATCTCGAATCGTACGTCGGAGATGTTCTGCATTTCACCGAGCAGCTCCGGCAAGGGCAGCTGCGGGGTTTGCAGCGAGAAGGTGGATTTATAGGCCGCATCGTCCCTAACTTCGAACTGCACGTCGTACCATCGTTCGAGCGTGGCGATGACCTCCTGTAACGGCGCATCCCGGAACGCGAGCGTATTCTTACGCCATAGCGCTGAGTGCGCGGCATGCTGATCGTCGAAAATCTCCACGGTTCCGCCCGCCTTGTCGAAGACCAGCCTTTGCGACGGAGCCATCATGAATTGCTGCATACCGTCAGAAAATTCGACTTTTCCTTCGATCAGCACCACGTCGACCTTGGGTTCCGTATCGTATGCCTTGACATTGAACGACGTGCCGAGGACCTTTACCGCAGCCCTGCCGATCTCGACGACGAAAGGTCGCCGGGCATTGGGCGCCACTTCGAAATAAGCCTCTCCGTTCAGCACCACCCGGCGTTCCGCCAATCCGAAATGCTGCGGATAGGAGATTGTCGTTCCGGCGTTCAGAAAGACCTTCGACCCGTCCTGGAAGATGATTTCCCGGCGTTCGCCGCGCAGGGAGGCCGTCTGTTCCATCTCCGGCGTCGAGAAGAGCATTCCCCCGAGGCGGCTGTTCATGTTGAACCACATACCCAGAATCAGGGCGCAGGGCAGGAGTATGGCCGCAGCCCGGAACAGCAGGCGCCTCCGCCTTACACGGTCGATAATCCGGTCGATGCGCCGCAGCAGTTCTTCTGTCTGAATTCCTTCGAGCAAAGGTACCGTACCTTTGGCGAATTTATCGGCATCGGCGTCCATCTCTCCGGAAAGCCATGCCTGGCCTTCGTCGGTAGCAAGCCATGCGGCGACTTCGACTGCATCTTTTTGAGTGGCCGTTTCATTTAAAACTCTTCTAATGGCAATATCCGTCGGTCGTTTCATAATCGGAATAACAAAAAAATAATCAAAATCTTCACGAGGCTTGCAAAATACCTCTTCAGCGTCTTCATGCACTCCCGGTAATGGGTGTTCACCGTATGGATGGAGAGGTTCATCCGCTGCGCGATCTCCTGGTTGGTGTAACCTTCGTAGCGCATCTCCGCCACGGTCCGCTGTTGGGGCGGAAGCGTGTCGATCGCATACCGGAGCATATCGGTCAGGTGGTGCTTCTCGGCATACGTATACAAGTCGTCGTCGTATTGCGGTTGCTGCTGCACGATTTTATAGTTCAGTTGCAGGGCGCTGTTCGAATTGCGGATGTAGTTCATCACCTGATGCTTGGTCATGGTGAAAAGGTATCCCCGCAGGTTCGACGTGACGACAAGGGCTTCCCGGATCATCCACAACTTGATAAAAACGGACTGTATGACATCTTCGACATCGGGCCGGTTCTTCATGTACTTCATGGCGAACGTGTAGAGTTCGGCGTGGTACCTCCGGTAGATGCACGCGAAAGCATCCCGGTCCTCCCTGCGGAGCCGCTCCAGCAACTGCTTGTCGTCGAGGGCCTCGTAAGAGGCGCGAAGTGTTACTCTCCCTGTCACGTTCAGTTGATTTACGCTTTATACAAAGATAACTCATAAATCTGCAAAATCTATTTTATATCCCTCATTATTTCGGGGTTCATTGATAAGACACTTAACAGGTCGGAAAATGAGTAGTCGAAACAAATTTTTCAAAAAAATTGCAGAGGGCTCACATTTTTCGTGACGGCTGCGTGTCTTAATCATGTAACACGACCTTAAATTTTACTTAACTCTAACTACTAACCACAAACAGAATGAGACCAATTCGACTTCTATTGGCGCTGGTTCTCCTGCTGGGCGTAACCGTCACGGTTTCGGCGCAGCAGGTTACCGTCGATCTCCGGCAGGTCAAGCTGGAGAAAGTATTGGACGCACTCACCCGGCAGACGGGTTATGCGTTCTATCATTCGCGGCCGACGATCGATCCCGACCGGATCGTGTCGCTGACCGTCGAAGATGTAAAGCTGGAAGCAGCGCTGGACAAACTCTTCGCCGGGACGCACATCGGCTATGAAATCAAGGGTCAGAAAGTGTATCTTTCGGAAAAGGCGTCCCCGGCGCAGGCCGTTACCCCCCCCCGGCCCATAAAGGGCACAATACTCGACTCCGGCGGACAGCCCGTCATCGGAGCCTCAGTCGTAATCAAAGGCACGACCCGGGGCGCCAGCACGGGTATCGACGGCTCCTTCACGCTGGAGGCTGCACCGAACGACGTGCTGGTCGTCTCCTATATCGGCTACGATACGCAGGAGATTCCCGTCGGTACGCGCACGGAAATTCAGATCGCACTCAAGGAAAACGCCACGCAGCTGGACGATGTCGTGGTGGTCGGCTACGGCGTGGTGAAGAAACGCGACGTTTCGACGGCCATCTCGTCGATCAAGGCCGAGGACATGGCCAATTCGCCGAATGCCGACTTCCGCCAGACCATGGCCGGCAAGATGCCGGGCGTGCAGGTCATGCAGACCAGCGGCGACCCCGAAGGCAATGTCATGGTGCGTGTGCGCGGCGTGAGTTCCGCGACTGCCGGCAACGACCCGCTCTACATCATCGACGGAGTACCCACGGAGAACGGCCTCTCGAACCTCAATATGAACGATATCGAGTCGCTGGAGGTGCTCAAGGACGCTTCGTCCGCCGCCATCTACGGTTCGCGGGGTTCGAACGGCGTGATCCTCATCACCACCAAGAAGGGTAAATCGGAGTCCATTACCGTTACCTACGACGGGTATTACGGCGTCGAGACGGTTTCCAAGAAGCTCGACATGATGAATGCCTACCAGTTTGCTGAAATCGCTGCCGAGGCGCATACCAATGCCTACCTCGACCTGCATCCGGGCGGCACGGCCCCCAACGGCGAACGCCCCGAATCGTACGGCAACTATCCGATCGAACTGGAACCCTATCTCAACGGGGAAAAGGGGCTGACGGACACCGACTGGCAGGATGCCATTTTCCGCACGGCCTCGACGACGAGCCACAACGTTTCGATCTCCGGAAAAGGCAAGTATATCAACTATTTCATGTCGGCGAACTACTACTATAAGGAGGGTATCATCATCAACTCCGACTTCGAGAAGTATTCGTTCCGCCTGAACCTTGACGGCAAATACAAGAATTTCAAATACGGCGTGAATTTCTCGCCTTCGTATTCGAAATCCAACCGGGTCAATGCCTCGGGTTCCTACGGCAGCGAAGGCGTCGTGCAGGCGGCGCTCGCATCGAGTCCCGTGTGGCCCGTTTACAACGAAGACGGCTCCTACAGCTTCATGGGCAACGGCTATTGGCGGATCGGCACGGACTACCAGCACAACGAAATCCTGAATCCCGTGGCTCTGGCGATGCTCAAGTCGGATGTCATCGACCGCATGGCCATGACTGGTCGGGCTTTCCTGGGTTACGACATCTGCAAGGGCCTGACTTTCCAGACCTCCGTCGGCGGGAACTTCTACGGTGCCCATAACGATACTTACACCAGTTCGGAACTGCAGCTGCTGGGCAAGGACAACTACGGCAAGAAGCGGAATCCCGTCGGTTACAGCTCCTCGGGGTTTTATTTCAACTGGCTCGTGGAGAACCAGCTGACCTACAGCCGGGATTTCGGAGACCATTCGCTTACCGCCGTGCTGGTGCAGTCGGCCCAGAAGGAGACCTACAAAGGCAACTCGGTAAAGGCTTCGGATTACCCGAACAACTACAACCAGACGATCGGCGGCGGAACCGTCACCGAGGGAGATTCCAAAACCGAGCAGTGGTCGCTGGCTTCCTACCTGGCCCGCGTGCAGTACAGCTATAAAGGAAAATACATGTTCTCGGCCGCTATCCGTGCCGACGGTTCTTCGCGCTTCGGCAAGAACAACCGCTGGGGTTACTTCCCCTCGGTGTCGGCGGCATGGCGCATCAGCGGTGAGAATTTCTTCCAGCAGTCCAAGGCCCTGACGTGGGTCGACGACCTGAAGCTCCGTGCCAGCTGGGGACAGACGGGTAACTTCCAGATCGGCAATTACAAGCACCTCGCAACGCTGGGCTCGGACAACTACATCCTCGGTTCCGGGAACGGATCGCTCGTGAACGGCTACAAGCCCAACGGCGTTGCCAATCCCAATCTGACGTGGGAGAAGACCTCGATGGTCAACGTCGGTGCCGACCTGAGCCTGGGCAAAGGCTATCTGGGATTCACGGCCGAGTATTACTACGCCAATACGACCGATATGCTGCTCGACGTGCCCATCCCGCACCTGACGGGGCAAAGTACGACGCTGATGAACATCGGTAAGGTGAACAACCGGGGCTGGGAACTGTCGCTGAACTCGCAGCACGCCTACAAGAGCGGCATCAGCTACTCGTTCAACGCCAACTGGGCCGCCAATACCAATGAGGTCAAGGCGCTGGGCGCCAACGACACGCCCATCATCCAGCCGGGCAGTGTGGCGCACGCCTATTACATTACAAAGGTCGGCGAGCCGATCGGTTCCTACTACCTGCTGGTGCAGGACGGCATCTTCCGTAACGAGGATGACCTGAAGGCTTATCCGCATCTGTCGAACACGCATGCAGGCGACTTCCGGTTCGTGGATGTCGACAAGGATGGGGAGATCGATCTGGACAAGGACCGCACGATCGTCGGCAACTACATGCCCGATTTCACCTACGGCTTCGGCGGTACGTTCGGCTATAAGGGAATCGACTTCCAGATCGCCTTCCAGGGCGTTCAGGGCAACGAGATCCTGAACCTGAACCGCCGCTATCTGGACAGCATGGAAGGTAACGTCAACGGCACGACCGTGGCTTTCAACCGCTGGCGGAGCGCCGACAATATCGGCGACGGGCAGACCAACCGCGCCAACCGCAAGCAGACGGGCAGCAACGGCCGCACGTCGACCTGGCACATCGAGGACGGCTCCTACCTGCGTCTGCAAAACATCGCCCTGGGCTACACGCTGCCGGCATCGTGGACCAAGAAGTTCTATGTCGAGAAGCTGCGCATCTACGTTTCGGCCCAAAACCTCGTGACGTGGACGGACTATTCGGGTTACAACCCGGAGGTGAGCCTGCGCACGTCGAGCGCCCTGACACCCGGCGAGGACTACGGAACCTATCCGCTGGCCAAGACGTTTATGGTCGGACTCAATGTCACATTCTAAATCCAACAAGGAACAACCATGAAAAACATACGAATCACAGCCGGTCTCGCGGCCTTGCTGATGCTGGGCTCCTGCGGCGATAATTTCTTCGACCTGGAACCCAACTACGAGGTTCCCGTCGATAAACTCGAAACCGCGGAGGATTTCAACGTCGCGGTCATGGGCTGCTATGCCAAGCTGCAGTCGCAGGTCAATTTCTACCTCGAATGCTGCGAGTACCGCAGCGACAACCTCTATCTCGATGCTCCCACCACGGGAACGCAGGATCGTTACGACATCGATCAGTTCAAAGATGTCGCGTCGAACGGCATTCTCGAAACCTACTGGGCGAATTTCAACAACGGCGTCTACCGCTGCAACCTCGTGCTGGACAAAATCGCCGGTGCCGGCATCGACGAATCGCTCAAGGCGCAGTATCAGGGCGAAGCGATGTTCCTGCGTGCCTTCACCTACTTCAACATGTACCGGACGTGGGGCGGCGTGCCGACTACGCGCAAAGTCGTCACCGTCGAGGAGTCGCTCAAAATCGGCCGCAGTTCCGATGCGCAGATGTACGAGCTGATCGCCGGAGACTTGCAGCAGATCATCGACAAGCAGATGCTTCCTGCATCGTATCAGAGTAATTCCGACCTTGGACGTGCCACAATCGGCGCCGCCAAAGCCCTGCTGGCGAAGGTCCACCTGACTTTCGGCAAGGCGCAGGAGGCCGTCACGGTGCTCAAGGACATGATAGGAACCTACTCCCTGCTGCCTGATGTCGCCGATGTTTTCGATGTGAACAATAAAATGAATGCCGAGATTATCTTCGCCGTGCGCTTCAACAAGGAGGTTGTGGACGAGGGACACGGATACTGGTATTCGATCACCAACCTCACGGACGACAGCGGACAGTCGGCGGTGCTGAAGAAACTTTATGCCGACAACGACGCCCGCAAGGCGCTGATCGAGTACGTGAAGGTCCCGAACGTGAACATCTGCCTGATGCGCAAGTTTTACGACACGCCCGACGGCACGACCAATAAGGTCGGCAATGACCAGATCATCATTCGCTATGCCGACGTGCTGCTGATGTACGCCGAAGCTCTGAACGAGGCAGGCTACAGCAGCGACCCCGCATCGCCGGCCCTCAAGGCACTCAACGACGTGCATACCCGTGCGGGACTCGATCCGCTCGATATCAAGGATATTCCCGACCAGGCGGCATTCCGCAAGGCGGTCATGAAGGAGCGCCAGATGGAGTTCCCCTATGAAGGACAGCGTTGGTTCGACCTGGTCCGCATGGGCGGCGCCGTCGAGGAGCTGGCTGCAGCGGGACTCGCCATCCAGGAGTGGCAGTTCGTCTACGGTATTCCCACCACCGAGCTGGAGCGTATCAACAACACCTCGCTGCTTTGGCAGAACCCCGGTTACTAATCGAAAAAAGTATCGAATCATGAAAAAGTTCTCATATCTTGTCGGGACGATCGCCCTGCTGGCGTTTTCGGGCGCCTGCAACAACGACGATCTCCCCGAAGCGAATTTTTCCCTCTTTCAGGCCGAGGGAATAAGCGTTGCACCCGGTGACCGCGAGGTTTCCCTGTCATGGGTTCCCGCAGCGCAGGGCACGCCCGAAGAGTATTACATCAGCTGGGCAGCCGGAACAGCCGGCATCGAGGGCGGAAACCGAACCGTCGGCAAGGACGTTACGTCGCTGAAGGTGGAAAATCTGGTGAACGGCGTCACCTATACCTTCTCCGTGCAGGCCCGGTACGGGCAGGGACTGTCGGGAAAAATCTCGGCGACGGCAAAACCCGTCACAAGCCGTTACGAGGTACGCAACCTCGTCGCCTCGGCCGGAAGCAAGGCCGTACGTCTGACCTGGGATACTCCCGAACCGGAAACGGAACGGCTGAAAGGTTACAAAGTCGTCGTGATGCCGGGCGACCGGACGGTCGAGATTTCCGATGCGGCGGCTGTCCGTACAGCCATCGACCAGCTGACCGACGGCACGGAGTACACTTTTACGATGCATGCGGTCTACACCAACGGCGAATCTGACGGCGTGTCGGCCTCGGCGACCCCGGGCAATGTCTTCCCGATTCTCATGTCCGAAAGCGAGCCGGCGCAGAACCAGCCTGTAACCTTCACGGCCAACGACATGTACTTCCTGCAGGACGAGATCGCATCGGTGCTATGGCAGTTCGACGACGGGCAAGTATCCGAGGAACTGTCGCCCGTACATCGTTATTCGGCGACCGGAAGCTATAACGTCTCAGTTAAGGTAACCTATAAGAACGGCAAGACCGAAGCGGCCATTGCGCAGTTGACCGTCGTGTCGTTCAAATACGCCTCCGTGGCGCTGAAATACGACACTTATGTCGCTGCGGTCAAAGCATCGAACCCCGTATTCTCGCCCGACGGCTCCACCTTCTACGTGCCCACCTCCAACAAGCAGGGACACCTGTTCGCCGTGGATGCCTATACCGGCGTCATCAAGTGGGTGTATGAGATCACGGGCAACGTAACTTACGGCGGCGGTGCTGCGGTAGGGCCCGACGGCACGATTTTCCAGGGCGGCCGCGACAAGACCATGCATGCCATCACCCCCGAAGGCAAGAAGAAATGGAGTTTCGAGGCTTCGGGCAATATCGATGCTTTCCCGGCCGTCACCTCTGACAATATTCTCTATTTCTGCGCCAACGGAGCCGGCTCGGCAACGGCCTACGCCCGCAAAGGCGACACGGGAGAGGAGATCTGGACCAAGACGCTCGACGGTGCCACGGGCAGCGCCGCGGCGGTCGATGCCGAGGGTAACGTCTATTTCGGAACCAGCGCGGCCATTTACTCCTTCACGCCTTCGGGTTCGCAGCGCTGGAAAACCTCCGAAGCCCTGAACGTCACCGGAAACGGGTCGTTTGCCCTCGGCAACGGCGTGCTGTACGCGGCTTTGACGGGCGGTTCCGGTATTGCGGCCGTGGATATGTCCAACGGCGCCGTAAAATGGAAGGTCGCAGGAACGGCAAACGGAGATGCTTACTTCCCGGTCGTGGGACCCGACGGCTCGGTATATTTCACCGACAAGGGCGCCAAGACCATTCATGCGTTGACCTCATCCGGCAGTGTGAAGTGGGAGAAGAATGTGGAGGCCGTTTTGATCTACGGCGGTCTGGCCCTTTCGTCCGACGGCAAACTCTATGTCGGATCGCAGGGCAAGGCAGCCAGCGGAAGCTACCTGCTGCTCGGCGTGGATGCCGCGAACGGCAACCTCTTCCTGAACGAGGCGTCGGGGGACCAGATCATGAGCGCCTTTACCATCGGCCCGGACAGCAGGCTCTATTACGGCACCGTTCAGGGCAACGTATTCGCCCGCGAACTGAGCGCCGGGCTCGAAACCTCTTCCTGGAGCATGCGAGGCGGTAATTACCAGGGTACAAACTCGCTCAAATGATGAAAGCGGCAGCGATTTTCATGGCGATCGCCGTCGGTATGGCATTCCCGGTTTCGGCCCAACGGCCGGAGCCGGGAACCACTACCGCCCTGTACAAGGAGGCGACGACGGAAAATTTCCGGCGGATAAAGGCTGCGGGTATCGAGTGGGTGGAAGTGGCCCTGAACCAATGCTACCGCGGCGTTGCGATGGAGCAGATCGTGCCCCGCATCGAGGCGATGAAGGCGATGGCGGACAGCGCCGGACTGAAGGTCTGGTCGATTCACCTGCCGTTCTCGCGGACATTGGACATCTCGGTACTCGATGACAGCCTGCGCCGGGAGAACGTCGCGTTCATGGCGAAGATGATCCGTAAGAGCGCGATCTTCGCCCCGCAGCGGCTGGTGCTGCACCCCAGTTCGGAGCCGATTCCGGACGAGGACCGGGGGCAGCGCATCGCCAATGCCATCTCCTCGATCCGCGAGTTGAAACGTGCGGCCGACGGCATCGGTGTGGAACTCTGCATCGAGAACCTGCCCCGCACCTGTCTGGGCAACACGCCGGAGGAGCTGGTGCGCATCGTCGATGCCGTGCCGGGGGTGGGCATCTGTTTCGACACGAACCACTATTTCCACGGTACGACGGAGGACTTTCTCGATGTGGCGGGCAGCCGCATCCGAACGCTCCACTGCTCCGACTATGATTTCGTTCACGAATGCCATTGGCTGCCGACGCAGGGCGACATCGATTGGGCGCAGTTCGTCCGCAGGCTCCGCGGCATCGGCTACGACGGAGTATTCATGTACGAAGCCATCAAGGACCTGCCCACGCAGGGACGCTTGCAGCCCGGGCAGATCATGGAGAGTTACCGAGCCATATTCCAAGAGCAACCTTAAAATGTTTCGACGATGAAAATACGGATTTTGTCTTGGCTGCTTCTGCTGTCGGTTTTTCTCTCCGGCTGCGGCGGCAAAGAGAACGAGCCGCAGACACCGCCCCGCAAGCAGAGTAAGGCTCCGGAGCTGATGGAGCGGCTTTGGGCAGAGACCTCTTCCGCCCGTCCGGACGAAACCCGTACGGCGCTCTTCGCAACGGTTCAGGAGTGGGCCGACGCCTGCCCGAACACGATCTTCAGGAAGTACCTGACCGCCTCGGACGCGGTGGCCGGCACGTATGAAAAATACGAGGATATTTATGCCGCCTACCGGCATGCGTTCGACCGCGTGTTCGAAGAGATGAAAACAACGACTCCGGAATCGGGCAGCGCCGTGATCTGGCTGCTCTACAACATGGGGTATGTGGTGAAGACCCCGTCGGGATGTTTCGGCATCGACCTCTGCCACCGCCATGCGGAGCAGCTGGCTCCATATATCGATTTCCTCTGCGTGACGCACAACCATCAGGATCATTACAACAAGGAACTGATCGCCGCCATGCAGGCCGCCGGAAAACCCGTGCTGTCGAACTACCTGCCCGCAGGGCCCTATACATCCGCCGTGGCCGCCGACTACGCGATCGGAACGTTCCGCATCCATACCTTCGTCACCAACCACAACAACGGATCGACGAACATTCCCGTCACGGTCTTTCAGATAACGTGCGGTGGCGATGCGGGCAATTTCGTCGTGATGCACTCCGGAGATTCGAACTTCCGTCCCGAGCAGTTCGACGTAACGGCCGACATCGACGTCTACATTCCGCGGTACGCCCCCAACGAGCTGACCGAGAACAATGTCATCGGCAAAGTCTTCACGCCGAAATACGTCCTGCTGTCGCACATCCTGGAGCTGACGCACGCCGATCCGTCCGACTCGCGGTGGACGCTGGCTCAGGGGCTTGTGCGGGCCTCGCGGCTCGACTGCAACCGGAGCTGGATGCCCTTCTGGGGCGAAAAACTGATATGGAAAAATAATAAACTCGAATAAACGATGAAAAAACTGTTCGGAATGATCCTGATGTTGCTCGCCTTGGCGGGTTGCAAGGGGACGCAGCCGGCCTCCGCACCCGAAAACCGCGCGGAAGCCCTGCGGGGAAAAATATTGTCAGGCGACACGGCCTCGGTGATCGTCGTGGCGCACCGCGGCGACTGGCGCTATGCGCCCGAAAATTCGGTGGCGGCCATCGAACACTCGATCGCCGTCGGCGTGGATGTCGTAGAGCTGGACCTCCAGCTCACCAAAGACAGCGTGCTGATCGTCATGCACGACGCTACGCTTAACCGCACGACGACCGGCAAAGGCCGTATCGACGAGTGGACACTCGATTCGATACGCACGCTCAAACTCAAAAACGGCTGCGCCATCCGTACCAAACACACCGTGCCGACATTGGAAGAGGCCCTGCTGGCGGCCAAAGGACGGGTGCTCATCAATCTCGACAAGGCCGACCGTTATTTCGACTTGGTCGTGCCTGTGCTGGAGAAGACCGGGACAGCGCGGCAGATCATCATGAAAGGCCCGAAGCCGGCTTCCGAGGTGCTTGCGCTCTACGGCAAATACCTCGATGGGATTATCTACATGCCCGTGGTCAATCTCAACAAGGAGAATGCCGCGGAACTGATGGCGGATTATATCGATGAACTGAAGCCTGCGGCTTACGAACTGCTTTACGCCCGGACCGAGGATACGGCGATGCCGCTGCGGATGCGCGATGAACTGCGCGGCGAGGCTTTGATCTGGTACAATACGCTGTGGGATACGCTGTGCGGCGGCCACGACGACGATCTGTCGCTGGAAGACCCCGATGCGGCGTTCGGTTATCTCATCGACACGCTCGGCGCACGCATCATCCAGACCGACCGGGCGGAGCATCTGCTGAAATACCTCCGCGGCAGGGGGCTTCACCAATAACCCGTGCAAACCATGAACCCGTTTAAATTCTTCGCAACCTCTCCGGCATCGGAACTGCTGACCGACCGGCAGGAGATCGACCGGCGTTACTTGCGCCTGCGCTGGCAGGTCTTCCTGTCGGCCACGATCGGCTACGGACTCTACTACGTCTGCCGCCTGAGCCTGAACGTCATCAAGAAGCCGATCGTCGACGCCGGGGTGCTCTCCGAAGCGGAGCTGGGCATCATCGGTTCGGCGCTCTTCATCACCTATGCCGTCGGGAAATTCACCAATGGGTTCCTGGCCGACCGCAGCAACATCCGCCGTTTTCTGGCTGCGGGACTGCTCATCTCGGCGCTGGTGAACCTCGCACTCGGATTCACGACCTCGTTCGCGGTCTTTCTGGTGCTGTGGGCCGTGAACGGCTGGACGCAGTCGATGGGCGCGGCTCCCTGCGTCGTGGCGCTCTCCCGCTGGTTCTCCGACAAGGAGCGCGGAACGTTCTACGGGCTCTGGTCGTCGAGCCACAACATCGGCGAGGCCATCACCTTTATCGCCACGGCCGTGATTGTCTCAGCCTGGGGCTGGCAGTGGGGATTCCGCGGCGCCGGTCTGTTGGGACTTCTCGGATTCCTCATTCTTGCCCTGTTCATGCGCGACACACCCCAAAGCTGCGGCCTGCCGTCCATCGCGGCCTATAAAGGCGACGTGCCGAAAACCGCAGCGGCGGACGAAGCGGGCAAATCGGTGGCCGAATACCAGAAAGAGGTGCTGCGCAACCCCGCGATCTGGATGCTGGCCCTGTCGAGCGCCTTCATGTATATTTCACGCTATGCCGTGAACAGTTGGGGTATCTTCTTCCTTGAAGCGGATAAGGGCTATACCAACCTGGAGGCCAGCTCGGTCATCTCGATCAGCTCGGTCTGCGGCATCGTCGGCACAATCGCTTCGGGCTGGGTCTCCGACCGTTTTTTCGGCGGACGGCGCAATGTGCCGGCGCTGATATTCGGCGTGATGAACGTCCTCGGACTATGCCTTTTCCTGCTCGGTCCCGCCGGCTGTTTCTGGCTCGATGCCGTCAGCATGGTGATCTTCGGACTGGCGATCGGGGCGTTGATCTGCTTTCTGGGCGGACTGATGGCCGTGGATATCGCCTCGAAGAAGGCTTCCGGAGCAGCGCTCGGGGTAGTCGGAGTGGCAAGTTACGCCGGTGCGGCCCTGCAGGATCTCGTGAGCGGATTCACGATTCAGAGCGGCAAGACGGTCGGGGCCGGAGCCGCCTCCTACGACTTCTCCGTCGTATCGTGGTTCTGGATCGGGGCCGCCGTGCTTTCCGTAGTCTGCGCCCTGGCGGTATGGAATGCGAAGGCGAAAGAATAATACCCTCCCTGTCTACGGGAATGATGAGGTGTATGCTCTCATAAAATATCAGCATCAGGAAAGAGACTTAACCGCAGATAATATAATCCGATAAGATATTCCTACGCCGGGCAGAATCAAATGTCCGGCGTTTTTTGACAAATTTCATAGACAACTAATAAGAAAAAACGAGACCAAACAAAAATTACGTATCTTTGTATCAATTACATAAACCTTCATAAATCTTGTAAAACGATGGAAAAATTGGTAAATGAAATTCTGACCAAAATGGAAGCCTTCAAAACAGACGCTACCCTGCAGGTGGAAAAAGGCAACAAAGCAGCCGGGACCCGCGCCAGAAAGGTGTCGCTGGAGATCGAAAAATTGATGAAACAATTCCGCAAAGACTCCGTAGAAGCATCGAAGTAAATTTTGTCTGTTTGACAGATCCGAACCGTCCCGTCTTTCGGGACGGTTTTTCGTATCCGTACATCTGGTTTTTCGGCATTTACCGTTCAGAAACCAAATGACAAACAAAAAATTCGTGCCTACAAAATTATTTTTATATTTTTACGGGGTCAAAATACGTTGACACGAACATATTGAAAGCGTTTATGCTTTGTTTTGCACTTCAGAATCTGGTAAATTCAAACCCGCGGAACAAACAATGGACGCCTACGCTTTTAGCGTGGGCATTTCTTGTTTGCGGGATGGCTTACCAGAGCCTTTGAAGTGCAGCAGGCTATGTCCCACGCTTTTTCTTTATGACACAGACGACAGCAACGACCGGTTCTTGCCCGTATGAAAAAGAAAACATTACTCGAATTACTACAGTCCATACCTGAGTGTAGTCAGGAAGCAACCATTCAAGGAATTTGTATGGAGATGATCGCACCGGCCATCAAAGATGACCTCCTGTCACTGGACCCAGAAGGTTTAACTTTCCACGAATGCATTTTGAAAAACGGCACATTCGTTTTTACCTTGGATGAAAACAATCGTCTGCAAACATTATTCAAAGTTTTGTATCCATCCCGAAAAAATATAAACTGACTCTTTCCAATAGCATACAGACAATCTTACCGGTAGACTCTAAAAGAAGAAGTCTTTAATAACCACACATTTTACAGAAAAAGTAATTATCTTTACACGGTCGAAAGATAATTACATATTAGAATAGCATTTAGCTTAAATTCGTGCAGTCCAAAACGGCCAAACTTTGATGCACACAGAATATAAGATAAATGCCCACGATTTGCGTGGGCATTACTTATTGTGTGCATGGGGACCGGCCGTTCCCGGACTGCGATAAGACCAATGTCCCACGCATTTTGTTTGCAATGAAAAGAAAATCATTAATCGACCAGTTGCTTACCCTTCCTCCGTGTTGTAACGACGCGGTAATAGACGGGGTAAAGATGACTGTAATCGACAGTCAAACCCGAAGAAAAATATTGAATACCGACCTTCAGGACGATACGCTCCATGAATGCACGCTAAAAAATGGAACGTTCGTTTTCAGAACGGACAACGGCCACCGTCTAACAGAACTGTACAAAGTAAAAGACTCTTGCTGCCCATCGACAAAGAAATGATGGATTTTTGCTTTTATGCCGACCCGATAACTAACCCGTAGAACAGCTCTTGAGTTCGTCAGTTTTCTTCCCGGGGGCATAACTCCGAAATCTTCATTTTCAAATTGTCCGCGCTCACGGGCTTGGGCAGGCATCCGTTGAAGCCGCTGGAGAGGATGGACCGCATATCATCCGGCGAGGCGTATGCCGTCACGGCCAGAATGGGAATGTCGGACGACAATTTACGGATCGCCGCCGTGGCCTCGTAGCCGTCCATTTCCGGCATTTTGATATCCATCAGTATCATATCGGGGCGGTGTTCCCGAAACATCTCGACAGCTTCGCGGCCGTTCCAGGCATGCAAGAGTGTGTAATGCTTCTTGAGCATGCACTCGAAAAGTTTGTAGTTGGCCGGATCATCCTCGGCAATCAGCAGCGTCGGTTGGCCGGACTCTTCGCAAGGACGTTTCGGGACTTCCGGAGTGGTTTCGACAACGGGAGCCGATGCAGTGATACAGCCGGCGGGCAGCAGAAACCAGAATGTCGATCCCTTCCCCTCCACGGACGTCACTCCGATCTCACCGCCCAGCCGCTCGACGATGCTCTTGCTGATGGCCAGGCCCAGTCCGGTCCCTTTGGCTTTCGCATCGAGCTTTACGAAGCGTTCGAACACATCGCCGATTTTTTCGGACGATATGCCGCAACCGGTATCCTCGACATAGAAATACCAGCGTCTGTCCGTTTGCCGGCGGTAGCCGAAGTGAATGTGTCCCTGCTGGGTGAATTTCGCCGCATTGTTGATGAAGTTGTGCATCACCTGCAGCAGCCGTCCCCGGTCAGTATGGATCGTGCAGCCGGGCAGGCGGTCGCGGCAGGCTATCTCTACGGCCGGATCGGATATTTTCATGCGGGCGGTCTGTCCGAGTTCTCCCATGATCCGGTTCAGGTCATGGTCGGCAAAGGTGAATTCCAACGTCCCTGCCTCGATCTTCGACAGGTCGAGGATGTCCCCCACAAGCTGCAGCAACAACGCATTGCTGTTTTTGATAATGCCGAGATACTCCCGTTTCTCCTCTTCGTCTTCGGCATCGGCCAGCAGTTCCGAAAAACCGACGATAGCATTCAGGGGCGTACGTATCTCGTGGCTCATATTGGCCAGGAACGCGCTTTTGAGCGTATTGCTCTGCTCGGCCTGTTCCTTAGCCACGCGCAGGGACTCTTCCATTTGTTTCTGGGCGGTAATCACGCGGGCCGAGCCGACCACCTGCAGGGGATCGCCGTCGTGTCCGTATGTGGGAATGCTGCTCTGGGTTTCGACCCATTCGTATTCCCGGTCGTTGTACCAATGGATCGGATAAATCTCGTGGAATTCGGAGGTGCGCCCCGCGAGCAGGTCGGCGAACTGTTCGATGGCATGTTCCCGGTAATCGGGATGGATGCGGGAAAAGAAACCGTCAAACGTGAGTGTGTATTCTCCGTTCAGGTCCGGTTCAGCAGCTTCTTCGTGATGGTAAGCGTCGTAATCGCAACAGAAGCGCCCTGTTTTCAGGTCACCGCGCCAGGGGATCACATGGGCGATGCCCAGCACGGAGGAGAGGGTGACGTTTTTGATATGCAGCTCGTCTTTGGCCCTGCTCAGGGCCAGTTCGGTCTCTTTCTGTTCGGTGATACGCTGGGCCGAGCCGATCAGTGTTAAGGGTTTCCCGTCTGCGCCCGTCTGCGCCATGCTGCACTGCACCTGCACCCATTCCCACTGCTGTTCGTTGAACCAATGGACAAGGTAGGTTTCGTGAAATTCGGTCCGTTTGCCTGCGGCCAGCTCCGCGATCATCCGCACGGCTTCCTGCCGGTAATCGGAATGGATGCCTGCGAAATAATTCTCCATCGGAACGACATAACGTCCGTGTTCGTCCGGTCCCGAAGCGTTATCGGGGTGGTAGGCGTCGTAATCGCAATAGAAAATGTTCTTTTCGAGGTCGCATCCCCAGGGGATCACTTTGGCCAGGCTCAGCGCCGAGGAGAGCGACATGTTCTTGCGGGCCAGTTCGTCCTGGGTATGCACCAGCGACGATTGGGTCTCTTTCAACTCGGAGATGTCGAGGGCGCTGGCCATCACCAGTTTCTCGGCGCCGAACGCGAACAGGGTGCGGGTGACGACGAACGTATGCTCCGTCCCGTCGCGTACCGTATATTTCTCGATGCCCTGATATTGTTTGTTTTGCCCCTCGGCCAGCTCCCGGTCGATACGCTGCGCGTGAAGCGCCTTTTCCTCCGGCATGAAGAGCGCTTCCGTGGCGCCGGTCATTTCGGCGGCCGTGCGGCCGAACAGCTCGGCTTTTTTGCTCCAGAAGACGTAGCGTTCGGTATCCATGCTCTTGACCGAGACGGGAATGGCGAAATTTTCCAGCACCTCGCTGAAGAAGTAATGCAGGTGGTCGGATTCCATCAGCGCGACGGACTCTTCGTGTATCGTGCGGATGTCGGCCAGCACATGGCCCGTTTCCAGCCAGGAAAGGAAAACCTCGTAATAACGAATCCTGCCGCTCTTGAGTCCCTCGTGCCGGAAGACGAACCGGCCGGGCTTCCGGGTCCGGATAACGTCCTGCAGTCGATGATAGTTGGCCCCGACGATCTGTTCCAAACGCTCCTCCGTCATGCGCCTGCCGACAAACGCCTCCGGCCGGTCCGACATCAGTTCGGGTTTGGGGTGTACGATGTCCAGTATCGTACAGTCCGTATCGTAGAGGACGAACATATCGGGAATGGCGTCGAGTACAGGACCGTACAGCTCGGAAATGCTGGAGGAATGATTGATAGGACTCATAAACTATTCATTTCTATTGTTTCATCGGGATTCTTACGGTGAACCGGGAACCTTTTCCCGGCTGGGAGGATACGGCGATCCGGCCGCCGATCCCTTCTATGATGGTTTTGCAGACAGCCAGCCCCAGTCCGGCTCCCTGTTTGAAAGAGTCGATTTTGTAAAACCGGTCGAATATCCTTTCGGTACTGTCCGCCGGGATGCCGCACCCGGTGTCGGCAATGAAAAGCCGCACGCCCGAGCCGTCGCCGCTTTGGGAGCAGCCGAGGTCGATATGCCCTTCTTTCGTGAACTTCGCGGCGTTGCCTACCAGATGCTCCACCACCTGCCGCAGGCGCAGGGCGTCGGTCTCGATCCGGATGTCGTCGGGAGGCAGCAACAGGTTGAGTTTTACCCCCTGGGGCATCCGATCGACGAATTTCTCGTGAATATCTCTCAGTATCTGTATCAACGAATGGTCCGCCATGCAGAACTCCATCGCGCCGGTCTCGATGCGCGAAAGGTCGAGGATGTCCGTAACCAGCGTGATCAGGTAATCGCAGTTCTTGCTGATAAGGGCCGCATATTCCCGGGCTTCCGCACTGTCGATCGCCTCCTCCCCGGTCAGCAGGTTCGAGAAACCTACGATGGCATTGAGCGGCGTGCGGATCTCGTGGCTCATATTAGCCAGGAAAGCCGATTTGAGGCGGTCGCTCTCCTGCGCCTTGTCGCGTGCGGCGCGAAGGTTCTCCTCGGTGGTCTTGTGATCCTGAATGCTCTGGCAAACTCCTACGACGCGGTAAGGCGAGCCGTCGCCGGCCTTGCTGAGGTACATCGACTGGGCGGAGAACCATTCCCAGCGTCCGTCGCCGCGCATCAGCCGGTAGTTGAATACATCCTGTATCTCCTGCTCGGAGAGCTGAAGACGGAGCGCCTCGGCGAGCGTCGTCCGCTCGTCGGGATGTACGCGTTCGAAAAATTCCTCCTGCGTGATCATGCAGTCCCCGGCAGGAATGCCCAGATAGGAAAACCAGTGGGCGTCGATCAGCATTTTATTGCGGTCCATATCGTAGAACCACGGGAAGATTTTCGTCCGCGCGAGAATCATGCTCAGTATCTGTTCGCGGGTTACCTCTTCCATGATGTTGCGGAACGAAAAGAGGTGGCGGCCGCACTCCAGCCGCGTCATGCAGCCGCTGGCGAAAAACTGCAGGTTCGTGAAATTGCACCGGATGACAGCCCCGGCCGGCAGCTGGACCTGGACGGTTCCGGCATCGTTCAACCGGGCCATGATTTCGGGCAATATGTCGTTCTCATGGCTCACGATGGACAACAGGTCGGAAAGGTTCCGGCCCACAAGTTCCCCGGTTACGTGGAGGTCTTTGCGGGCCAGCGTATTGGAGCGATAGATGGTTCCGTCGTCGTTGAAAAAGATCGCGCTGGTCTGCATCGCCTCCAGCATCAGGTCGGAATAGTATCCGGCACCCGGACAACGGCACACTCCGCAGCGGTCGTCATGACCGGGGATTTTTTCGTTCGGGCATTCGGGAGCGTACATATATGGTGAGATTTTACGAATCCAGGTTACTGATGAAGGGTTATTTATGTATGGGGACGAAGTTAAACGATAAACAGCATTTACAATGAATCGAGGCGACGATTGCCAGATAATAAGGAAAAGAGGTCGGATTTATGGAATGAAAAATGCGTATTTTTGCAGCGGTAGAACGTATGCCGATGAACGAAGAACCACAACCGGATTTATCCGGGCAAGGGATGTCGGAGAAAGAGGAGTTCCGCATTTGCACGGAGCTTTCGGACTTTCCCGTATCGGATTGTCCCGCTTTTCTCAAAAAAGGGGTAGGAGGCGTTTGCCTGTCGGGACACATGACGGTTCAGGTACTCGACAACAAATTCCGGATTGTGCCGGGAATGGTTTTTACCCTGCTTCCCTGGCAGTTTGCGTTCATCAAGGGCGTCAGCGGAGATTTTCGCATGACCTTTTTCCAGATATCCCGGACGATGTTCATCGACACGCTGAGCGGACTGTGGAGATTGCGTCCGGGATTCTTTTTCTACATGAGCCGGCATATCGTATCCGCCTCCGACGAAAGCTATATCCAGCGGTTCCTGAATTACTGCGACCTGCTGTCCTTCTGGAATCAAAACTCTCCGCCGAACTGCCGGCGCGAAACGGTCATGCAGTTCCTGAGGACTTATTACTGGATTCTTTATGCGGCTTATCTCAACGATCCCATGGCGGAAGTAACCCAGTACACCCATAAGGAGGAAGTGGCCTTCCGGTTCATGCACTATATCATCGAAGAACATTCGCCCGATAAGGATGTGGCGTACTACGCCCAAAAGCTGGATCTCTCGCCCAAGTCGCTGACGAACCTGATCCGGAGCATCAGCGGCCAGTCCGCCCGTGATTGGATCGTTTTTTACACGATCTTCGAAATAAAATCATTGCTCAGGGATTCGTCTTTGGATATCAAGGCTATCGCCGCACGTACCCATTTCCCCGACCATGCGACGCTGAGCCGCTATTTTCGCCGATATACCGGCACGACTCCCTCGAAATACAGAGAGAGTTTCTTTTTCTGATGCCCGTTTTCTCCGGTTTTTCGACCCGTTTTCCTTATTGTCTGGCAATCATTGCCATTATTCCATTAGTAATCAGCACTGTTATTATATTTGCAAGTGAATTTACCGAGCGTTTTGTTCTTTTAGGAATAGAGCGTTTTGAGAACATGGATATTTACTAAATAATGCATATATTATGAAAGCGAAAAAAAGTCTGTTTCGGCTGTTGTCCGGCATGACGGTATTTATGGTACTGATGGCAGGATGTGTCAAACATCCGGATTATCCGGGCCCCGATAACAACGGGCAGGGAGGCGGAAACGGATTCGATTACGCCACCGTAACCGATGTCAAAATAAACGTCGATTACGCCATGAAGGGGAACAAAGCCCTGTTCGAAGTATTCGCAGAAAATCCCGTTACCGAAAAGGACGGCCTGCCGGTCCGCAAAGAAGGGGTCAGGTCGCTGCTCAAAGCCTACACCGACCGGGACAGCAAATACTCCGGCGTGGTCAACCTGCCTACGGCTGCCGATAAGGTATGGCTGTACAGCGAATCCTACGGGCTCCCCTCCTGCGTGGAAGCGGAAGTTACAGCGTCCGGTATTTCGGTTGACCTGCAGGCGATCTACGCATCGTCGGATCAGCCAAAGACCGGTAAATCGGCCGTTGCGCAGGTTTTGTCGACCCGTGCCGCTTCGGCAAACAATCCGTTCAATATCCAGCAACTCGGCGAGTGGACATGGAACGGACTGCCGCTCTACATCACCGGAGAGACTTTTGGCAAGGATTTCTTCCCGATCCGGACGAACATCCCCGATGGCCTGATGAACCGTATTCAGAACGTGCTGATGCCGGGCACGGACAATTCGTCGTATGCCAAACCGACGGAGGTGGTCAACCTCAACGTGACCAAGGATGCGCGTCTGACGCTGGTATTCGCCGCTGAGCTGGCAGCATGGAACAATTCCATCGGTTACTATTTTTACGATACGAAAAATCCGCCCAAGTCCATGGACGAACTCGACCGGATGCCCAAATACGTCGCATTCCCCAACTGCTCGTCTTATGACGGGTCTGCACCCTTGCGGTACGGCGAGCAGTTGCAGTTGAAATATTTCAAGGACGGCAAGGCCACCGATGTGTTTCCCGCAGGCACGACCATTGGCTGGTTCCTGATCCCCGACGGATATAAAATATGGCCCGAATCCTCCACCGGCAGACTCGACCTGACGGGAGCCGTAAACAACATCCGCTATTCGAACAACGAGTGCAACGAGGGAAATGCCCGTTACATGGTCAGCCTGTACGACAAATCGAGCGGTAAGACCGTACTGGGATTCGAGGACGGCGGAGACAACGACTACAAGGACGTACTTTTCTATGTAGAATCCGATCCTGCGGATGCTATTTACGATCCCGAGCGTCCGACGACCCCGGACGACGAGAAATATCCCGACGTGACGGGCGACCCCATCGAAGGTACGCTGGCATTCGAAGACCTCTGGCCCAGTCAGGGCGATTACGACATGAACGACGTAGTGGTCAAATACAGCACGACTTTCACGACGGATAAGAACAACAAGCTGATCGCAATCAAAGATGTCTTTACTCCGCTGCACTGCGGCGGTGCGCTCAAAAGCGCCTTCGGCTACCAGCTCGACATCCCGACAGCGGCGGTTAAAAACGTGGCGGTCGACAATCTCTCGTCCTCGGCACAGACGGTCGGCGGACTGGAATCGAATCAAAACAAAGCCGTCGTCATGCTCTTCGACGACATCCATGAGGCCGTGGCACAGGGGGCGATTACCGTAGAGATGGAACTGGACGGAAGCGTTTCGCTGGATAAGACGACGAGAAAATCCCTTTACAATCCGTTTATTTGCGTGAGCAGCGAAGGCTTCGCAGCGGGTGCAGTCCGCAAGGAGGTCCACCTGACCAATTACGCCCCGACCTCACAGGCCGATCCGTATCTTTTCGGGCGGAACGACGACAAGAGTTCCGTGGATAAACAAGGGAATCCGACCGGTCCGTATTACTATGTGACGGCCGACCAGCACCCGTTCGCCATCGACCTGCCGATCACCGATTACCGGATTCCGGACGAAAGTGTCAAGATCGACGATTTTTACCCCGGGTTCACCGGATGGGTGACCAGCAAAGGAGATAAGAACAAGGAATGGTATCTCAAACCTGCCAAATAAAAAGCAGGAAGGGAAAAGGATATAATTCCGTAAACCTCGCGCCGGCAAAATGTCGCATGCATATGGTATAACAAAATACGCTGTGGAAAGTTGTCCATAGCGTATTTTTTGTCTTTAAATGGATATTATTCAGAGGTCATGCCCATGGCGGGTGTAAGCGGCCTCATGACCCTCTCGGCCCCCGGCAAATCCTGCAGGCATACGCCACAACTCCTATCAGCATCGTCATCCGGCCTTTTTGTAATTTATTTGCGTCCGAATATAGGATTTTTCACAGGAAATTCTTATATTGGGACGCTACTGCATTTCCATATCCCACTCTAATTCAATCGCATTATGAAAAAAATTCTCTTCCTGTTCCTGCTTCTGCCGGCGCTGACGGCATGTGAGTACGACGACACCGGCCTGAAGAAGCGGCTCGACGACCTGGATGACAAGTTCACCGAACTCGAAGCCCGGGTCGATGCCCTCAACACGGACGTTACCACTCTGGAGCAACTGATCTCCGGCAAACGTTTCATTTCGAATGTGACCACGAACGAAGACGGCAGCTATACCCTCACGCTGGTCACCCCGGCCGGCGAATCTTCGACCATCACCATCCGGAACGGACAGAACGGCACCACGCCCGTGATCGGCGTGAAACTGGACTCGGACGGTAAATATTACTGGACGCTCAACGGCGAATTCATCCTCGCCGGCGGCAAAAAACTTCCCGTCTCGGGTGAAAACGGCGTAACCCCCGAATTCAAGATCGACGGCGGCGTGTGGTACGTCTCCTACGACAAGGGAGCGACCTGGGACGAATGCGGCCCGGCCACGGGCGGCGATGCCGCAGGCATCTTCAAGTCCGTATCGCTGAGCGAGGACGGCAAAACGGTCTTCATCACCCTCAACGACGGAAAAGACACCGTGCTGGCGTTCGAGCTGTACATGCAGTTCGGCATCGCTTTCGACACCACGTCCGCAACCCTGCGCGTGGGCGAAACGCTTTCCGTTCCCTTCACCTTGACGGGCGCCGACGAAAAAACACTCATCGAAACCCTGCCCGCCGAAGGCTGGAAAGCCGAAGTGAAACTTGCCGAGGGGGGGGGCAGCGGTACGATCGACGTGACGGCTCCCGCCGGCAGCTCAACGGGTAAGGTCATCGTGCTGGTCAACGACGGCGGCGACAAGACCCTGATGCGGACGCTGACCTTTGTGGCGGGCGTGCTGAACATTTCGACCTCGTCGCGCGAAGCAACCGCAGCAGGAGGCCCCGTTACGGTGGACGTCGAGACCGACCTGGAATACGAAGCATCCATTCCCGAAGCGGCGAAAAGCTGGATCTCGCTTTCCGAAACGCGCGGCGAAATCCGTCACGAAACGCTGACTTTCCTCGTCTCCCCGAACACGCTCTCCGAGCCGCGCGAAGCCATCGTCGAACTGGTGAGCGGAGGGACGGTCATCGAAACCGTCCTCATCTATCAACTTCCCTACTTCGACCCTGCCGCCTTCACAGTGAAGGTCACGGCGAAGGAATCGCTCTCCAAACTGGTCATTCTGCCCCTCTACGGAACCGTCGATGCCACAATCGACTGGGGCGACGGACAAACCGAACAGGTTGTGGAAACCATAGCAACCAAAGCGGCCATGAAGAGCCATACCTACGCACAGGCCGGCACCTATTACGTGACGGTCAAGGGCAGCGCGGAAAAACTCAATGCCAATCTGACGACCAAAGCCAACCAGTCGGACATCCTTGAAGTCCTTCAGTGGGGCACATTGAATTTTCAATCGCTGGAGAAGGCATTTGCCGGCAATACGGTGCTGACATCTTTACCCGAACCCGCAGAAGGAGCATTCGCGGATGTGACGTCGGCGGCAAGCATGTTCTACAACTGTACGGCGCTGACCTCCCTGCCCGCCGGTTTGTTTTCGGGAGCACCTGAACTCTCCGTCATCGAATCGATGTTCTACAATTGCAGTTCGCTCGAAGGCGTACCGGACGGACTTTTTGCCGGCAATACGAAAATCCTCGACGCCGGCAGCCTGTTCTCCGGATGCAAAACACTGAAGAACGTTCCCGAAACCCTGTTCGCCGACATGCCCGATCTGGAGGATCTGGGAAGTGCATTCAAGAATTGTACTTCACTGGTTGGAGTCCCTGCGAACCTGTTCAAAAACGTGCCGAAGGTAACGGGAATAAGTGCCCTGTTCCAGGGGTGCACGGCGCTTCGTACTTTGCCCGAGAACCTGTTCGCAAACCAGACGGAAGCAGCGTCCGTGGCCCTGATGTTCAAGGGCTGCAAGTCCCTCGAAAGCATTCCGGCGGGTCTGCTGGATGCATTCTCGAAAGCCACCAACATGGCCAGCCTGTTCAGTGGCTGCACGTCGCTGGGAAATCTGCCGCAGGATCTGTTTAAGAACATGAGTGCCGTAACGACCGCGAATTACCTGTACGAAGGCTGCGTGGGGATGAGCGAATTCCCATCGCTGAAAGGATGCACCTCGCTCAAGACGGTCAACGCCATGTGGAAGGACTGTTCGACGCTGGTAAACGCACCGTCAGACATTTTTCCGGACAGCGAGGCCCTAAAAACCGGCACAACGATCGCCTACATGTTCCAGAACTGCAAAGCCCTGAAAACCGTACCGGCCGACCTGTTCGCCAATATGGAAGGCGTCACGATTATTTCGCAGGCATTCGAAAACTGCACCTCGCTCGAATCGCTCCCGGCGGGCCTGTTCGACAACATGACCAAGATCAACAATGTCAACAAGGCGTTCAACGGCTGCATCAATTTTACCGGAGAATCGCCTTACACGATGGTCGGGGAAGAGAAAATACACCTCTACGACCGCTCCCCCGACAATGGTTTCACGGCCATATCGAAGAACTTTACGGACTGCTTCAAAAACTGCGAAAAAATTGCCGACCGCACGCTTATCCCGATCGCCTGGGGCGGCCTCAACGACGGCACCAAAGCCAAACCAACCTTTACGCTGAGCATGAACGCGGTCGAAGGCGCCGAATACTACTCGATAGCCGTCAACATCAAGGGCACGGAGCTAAAGTCGGGACGCTTCGGGCTTTTCACCAAAGAACGGCTCGACCAGTTCCTCGAAGAAATGGGCGGTTCCTACGAAAAAGTCTGCAACCGCAACTGTGTAAAATTCACGACCGCCTGGCTGAATGACGTCAATTCGGAAACCGGATTCACAAGTTCGTCCAGCACGCTCGAAGCCGGCACGGACTACGTGCTGCTCGTCTCGGGCACCAACGTCCACGGCACGACCGTCGCAATGGCGGAGGCCCGAACCGCCGACTTCCCCGCAGGCGATGCGAACTACGAACGGTATATCGGCACCTGGACGGTGACCTCCGCCTCCTCGGAAAAATCCAAACAGCCCCTGACCTTCAGCATCGAGGTCAAACCGTACCGCGTCAACGAAAGCTACACGGTATCGAGCTGGGGCATCACGACCTGGGGCGACGACTATCCCTTTACGATGAACTACGAAGCGGACGGCACGGTCTCGATCCCGACCTCGAACTATCAGGGAATGGTCGGTGGATACTATGTATATCTGAAGTACCGGTTCTTCAACCCGGAGACCGGACAATACCTGCTTTGGAGTTCGAACGACATACTGGCTGCGGGCCGCTACAATGCCGACGGCACGGTTGCGATCGAAGGCAGGGAGTTTACCGACCCCAACACTTCGAAAACCCATACCGTCAGCGGTATGGATTATTGCCTTTACCAGAACGGTTCCTGGTACGAACACGCCGACTTCTTCAAACCCGGCTTCACCGTCAGCGACTACACCGTAGGGCCATACACGATGACCAAAACGGGATCGTCCGTTTCGGCAGCTCCCGCGCATGACCTCCGGACAAATCTGTTTTTACCGGACGCAACGGCCCGGCAGGCGGTGTCGCCTCAGACCGGTGCCCGAAAAACCAAAACGATCGGAAAATAAGACCGTTACATCCCGGTTCATACGTTCAGAAGAGACGATCCGATGCGGATCGTCTCTTTCTTTTTATCCGGGCGTCAAAAAATACTTTCCCACGTCTGCGGCACCATGCTGCCCTAAGGATCCCCGACAAAATAAGCGGCCCGTGACGCATCGTCCGGGCCGCTTTTCAATTCGTACAGGCGTTACACCCCTTTGATAAGCGACCTGCCCAGCCAAACCAGCAGCAGGCCGAGCAGGAAACTCAGCGCCACATAAAAGCCGAAATAGAGGAAATGGCGCTCCTGCAACAGCAGGTACATGTCGTCGGCAAATGACGAGAAGGTAGTGAAGCCGCCGCAAAAGCCCGTGATCAGGAAGACGTTCATCGAGGGGGAAATGGCATGGGTCTTCTCCGCCAGCCCGAAAAAGATGCCGATCACGAAGCTGCCTATGATGTTCACGGCGAACGTACCCCAGGGAAAGGCCGAAGCACACACGAAATGGGCGAATTTTCCCGTCAAAAAACGCAGGCAGGTACCGATGAATCCACCGAGACCAGCAATAATCATCGCTTTAAACATAAGAAAAACAATTTAATAGATAGTGAGAACAGGATTCTCTTTTCCAAATATGATGCCATCCGCCCGGCAAATACCTTTCCGATCTTCTCCCGCATGGCATATTCTTTGTCCGAATGTGAATGAACGTACGGCCGTTACCGCAAGACGCCGGGACGAACTGCGACGGTTGTAAGCTCGGAACCATAAAAAATCATATTATGCACTTAACACCGAAAGAAATTGACAAGTTGATGTTGCTTTCACTCGGCATGATCGCCGAAAGACGCATGAAGAAAGGACTGAAACTGAACTATCCCGAGGCCGTAGCCTATATCACGTCTACCGCTTTGGAAGGAGCACGGGAAGGGAAAACCGTGGAGGAAGTAATGAAGGGTGCGGCCAGCGTACTGAAAAAAAGCGACGTCATGGAAGGCGTTGCCGACATGATCGACCTGCTGCAGGTTGAAGCCGTGTTCACGGACGGTTCCCGCCTGGTAAGTATCCACCATCCGATTAAGTGACGTTTTCGGCAAGCGAGGGCAGCGAACAAACCCAGTTTGAACTATGCCGCGCACCGAAAACGATTATTCTAACTGAATTATTAAAAGCGAAAATTATGAGTACAACGAACACAACCGCCCCGGCTGCACAGCCGCAGGCGGCGAGTCTCTATCCGAATAAGCCGGGATTCAAACCCGCGCAGCCCGTAATCGTCGGCGGGGAGATTCTCAAAAGCGATCCGATCGAATACAACGTCGGACGCAAAACCGCGAAACTGGTGGTTCGCAACACCGGCGACCGTCCGATCCAGGTAGGCTCGCACTTCCACTTCTTCGAAGTCAACCGTTATCTGGAATTCGAACGCGACCTGGCTTTCGGCTGTCACCTGAACATTCCCTCGACGACGGCCATCCGCTTCGAACCGGGTGACCAGAAGGAGGTCGAAGTGGTCACTTACTCCGGCAAGCGCCGCGTGATCGGCTTCAACGGCCTGGTGATGGGTTACACGGGCGAGGAGGATGCTCCGACCTATTTTCCGGCACGCATCAAGGCCCTGCGCAAGGCCCGGAACAGAGGCTTCAAAAGTATGTCGGAAAGCGATGCCGAAGCCGCCATGCAACAGACTAACAACACAAAAAACAGAGGATAATGGCAACTATTTCACGTCAAGAATACAACAACCTGTTCGGCCCGACCGTCGGCGATAAAATCCGCCTGGGCGACACAGACCTGTATGTCGAAATCGAAAAAGACCTGCGCGAATACGGCGACGAGGTCGTTTACGGCGGCGGCAAAACCCTGCGCGACGGCATGGGGCTGGCCAACACGATGACCTCGAAAGAGGGATCACTCGATCTGGTAATCACCAACGTCACCGTCCTCGACCCCATCCTGGGCGTGGTCAAGGCGGACGTGGGTATCAAGGACGGCAAAATCGCCGGCGTCGGCAAATCGGGTAATCCCAACATCATGCACGGCGTGCATCCCGATCTGGTGACCAGTGCCGCGACGGACGCCATCTCCGGCGAGCACCTGATCCTGACGGCGGCCGGTATCGACGGCCATGTACACATGATCTCCCCGCAGCAGGCTTACGCCTGTCTCTCGAACGGCATCACCGCCCTGTTCGGCGGCGGCGTAGGTCCCACCGACGGCAGCAACGGTACCACCATCACCTCGGGGCGCTGGAACATCGAACACATCCTGGAATCGCTCGAAGGACTTCCCGTCAACGTCGGCCTGCTGGGCAAGGGCAACTGCTCGACCAACGAACCGCTCGAAGAGCAGATCGCGGCGGGCGCCTGCGGCCTGAAGATCCACGAGGACTGGGGTTCGACCCCTCAGGCCGTACGTACGGCCCTGGGTGTCGCCGACCGGTTCGACGTACAGGTAGCGATTCACACCGACACGCTGAACGAAGGCGGTTACGTCGAGGATACGATCGCCGCCATGGACGGTCGCACCATCCACACCTACCACACCGAAGGCGCCGGCGGCGGCCATGCGCCCGACCTGCTGAAGGTGGCTTCCATGCCCTATGTACTTCCGTCGTCGACCAACCCGACCCTGCCGTTCGGTATCAACTCGCAGGCCGAGCTGTTCGACATGATCATGGTCTGCCACAACCTCAATCCGAAGATTCCTTCGGACGTGGCCTTCGCCGAGAGCCGCGTGCGTCCCGAGACGCAGGCTGCCGAGAACGTGCTGCACGACCTGGGCGTACTGTCGATGGTATCGTCCGACTCGCAGGCGATGGGACGTATCGGCGAATCGTTCATGCGTTCGTTCCAGATGGCGTCGTTCATGAAGGACGCCTGCGGCAAACTCGCCGAGGATTCCGACCAGAACGACAACTTCCGCGTACTTCGCTACCTGGCGAAGATCACGATCAACCCCGCCATCACGTTCGGTGTTTCCGACTACCTCGGATCGATCGAGAAGGGCAAGTGCGCCGACCTGGTGCTGTGGGAACCGCAGTTCTTCGGTGCCAAACCGAAGATGGTCATCAAGGCCGGCATGATCAACTGGGCGAACATGGGCGACCCCAACGCATCGCTCCCGACGCCGCAGCCGTGCTACTACCGGCCGATGTACGGCGCTTTCGGCCGTGCCCTGCCCGAAACCTGCATGTCCTTCGTGTCGAACGCAGCCTTCCAGAGCGGCATCAAGGAGCGTCTGTGCCTGCAACGTATGGTAAAACCCGTGCGCCGCACCCGTCAGCTCACCAAATTCGACATGGTTCGCAACGGCGGCATGCCGCAGATCGACGTCAATCCCGAGACCTTCGACGTATTGGTGAACGGAGTACGCGCCTACGTAAAACCGGCATCGAAGTTCCCGTTGAGCCAGCTTTACTGGTTCAGCTAATCTCCTTTCCCGATTTCCGGGAGTATGCCGCGAAGCATACTCCCGGAAATTAAAAATCATTATTCCAAACCGCACATCCAATGAAAATCTACACGGAAATCCTCGGTAACCTCTACGCTCCCGAATGGTCGGAAGCAGCCAAAAAGGCCCGCAAAGAGTACATCGACCTGGATCAGTGGACGGCTCAGAAAAGCCGTTTCGTCATAAAGAGCGACCAGTCGAACGAATATGCCGTAGCGCTCAAACGCCATTCGCAACTGCTCAACGGCGACATCATCGAATACCTGCCCGAAGAAAACAAAATCGTGGCCATCCGCATCCAGCTCAGCGACGTACTGGTCATAGACCTCTCCGGTCTGGCCCGCGAGAAACCCGAAACCATCATCCATATCTCGGTGGAGTTAGGCCATGCCATCGGGAATCAGCACTGGCCCGCCGTGGTGAAAGGCACCAAAGTCTACGTCCCCCTCACGGTGGACAAAAAAGTCATGGACAGCGTGATGCGCACGCACCACATCGAAGACATCACCTACTCGTTCCAGCCCGGTTCGGAGATCATCCCCTACCTGGCGCCTCACGAAATCCGGCGGCTGTTCGGCGGCACGGGGCCAGACAGCGATGTACACCATCATCACGAAAGCGCCCACACGCACATGCACGAACACACTTACGAGCACGCGCATCAACATGAACATGAAAACGGCCGAACCGACGGGCACGAACACACCCACGCCCACGCTCATTAAACCGACATCCTATGTCTGACAACGCAACCACCGTCATGCGGCTGCTCGAATTCACCGACTCGGCGTTCCCGGTCGGTACCTTCTCCTTCTCCAACGGCCTGGAAACGGCCGCCGAGGAGGGACTCGTCCACGACGCGGCAACGCTCGAAAAATACACGCGGGACATCGCCCGGCAAGCGGTATTCACCGACGGTATCGCCGCCCTGCACGCCTACCGGAGTTACCACGAGGGCGACTACGAAGGCATCCTCAACGCCGACCGGCAGGTGATCCTCTGTAAGATGAACGCCGAGGCCCGTCAGATGACGCAGCGCATGGGCAAGAAACTGGCGGAGCTGTCGAAACACATCTTCCCCGACGAAACGATCTCCTTCTGGCTCGACGAAATCAACGACGAACACACGCCGGGCACCTATCCCGTAGCGCAGGGAATCGTCTTCGCCGCAGCCGGCATCTCCGAAAAGGGACTCTTTTGCTCCCACCAGTACGGCGTCGCAAACATGGTGCTCAGCGCCGCCCTGCGCTGCGTGCGCGTCTCGCATTACGACACGCAGCGCATCCTGTTCCGCCTGGGCGACAACATGGACGCCCTATACGACCGGGTGAAGGGAATGGAGTTCGAAGACATGTACACCTTCGTGCCGCAGGTCGACATCCTCGCCTCGCTGCACGAAAAGGGAATCAAACGAATGTTTATGAATTAAAAAACAGGTATCTGCCGCTCCGGTGTGCGAAGCGGCCGATACGCAAACAGAAAGATTGGATTATGAGTACAACCTGCAGAATCGGAATCGGCGGCCCCGTAGGTTCCGGCAAAACAGCGCTGATCGAAGCGATCACCCCGCGTCTACTGGACATGGGCTACAAAGTACTGGTCATCACCAACGACGTGGTGACCACCGAAGACGCCAAGCATGTGCGCAAGATGCTGAAAGGCGTGCTGGTCGAGGAGCGTATCATCGGCGTGGAAACGGGCGCGTGCCCCCACACCGCCGTGCGCGAAGACCCTTCGATGAACATCGCGGCGGTCGAAGAGATGGAGGCCAAATTCCCCGACGGCGACGTGGTGCTGATCGAATCGGGAGGCGACAATCTGACGCTCACATTCAGCCCGGCGCTGGTCGACTTCTTCATCTACGTGATCGACGTGGCCGCAGGCGACAAGATTCCCCGCAAGGACGGCCCCGGCATCTCGCAGTCGGACATCCTGGTGATCAACAAAACCGACCTGGCACCCTACGTTCATGCCGACCTCGAAGTGATGCGGCGCGATTCGGAGCTGATGCGCCCGGGCAAACCGTTCGTCTTCACCAACTGCATGACCGGCGAGGGCATCGAGGAGCTGGTCGGCCTGATCCGCAAGATGGCCCTGTTCGACCTCGACAACAGCCGGCAGGAAGTTTCCGAACCCGTTTCAGTCCCCGTGCAATGAATTTCGCTTCCGCCAAAGAGATGAGCCCCTATCTCGAAGAGCCGCAGGCCATGCCGGTCGGCACTCCGGGGAAGGTGGGCTACCTGTATCTGGGATTCGAACTCGACGCGGACGGGAAATCCATCATGCGCGATCTCGACCGCCACGCGCCGCTGATCGTGCAGCAGGAACTCTACTTCGACGAAGGAATGCCCGAAATGCCGTGCGTCTACATCCTCTCCTCGGGAGGGCCGAATGTCGACGGCGACCGCTACGAACAGAATTTCGTCGTTCGCAAGGACGCCTACGCCCACATTTCCACCGGTGCGGCGACTAAACTGGCCGAAATGCGCTACAACTATTCGGGGCTGACGCAGCGCTTCGACCTCGAAGAGAACGCCTACCTGGAATACCTGCCCGAGCCGACGATCCCCTGCCGGCACACGCGCTTCATCGCCGACACGGCGATCCGCATCGCCCCCACGGCCACGCTCTTCTATTCGGAAGTGTACATGAGCGGGCGCAAGTATTTCGACCGGGGTGAGAAATTCCAGTACGACATTCTCTCGGTGTGTTCCCATGCCGAACGGCCCGACGGGAGGCAGCTTTTCCGCGAAAAATTCATCATTCGTCCGGAACTGTACTCCCCCGCGACGCTGGGTGCCATGAACGATTACGACGTCTTTGCGAACGTGATCGTACTGACGCCTGCGGAGCATGCCGACCACATTTATGAAAAAACGGAGGCTTTCACCGACCCCGAGCGCCGTCTGGCGGCCGGAATCACGCGCCTTCCCAATAACTGCGGACTGCTTTACAAGGTGCTCGGCGACGAGACCGGCCCGGTAAAGAAAATCATCCGCGAATTCTGCTCTACGGTGCGGTACGAAGTCAAGGGCAAAATTCTGCCCGAAGAGTTCCCGTGGCGGTAGGGGCATTTATATTAACAAACAATTCTGAGTATGGCAAACACGATCGCTAATTCGGAACGAATGAACTTCTTTTCGTTCGATTTCATCAAAATTCTATTTCGCGGTACGGGCCAGGTGATGTTTCAGAACAGCGCCTGGACGGGCCTCCTGTTTATGATAGGCATCTTCTGGGGCGCTTACGGAGAAGGACAGGGACTGGTGGCCTGGGGCGCACTGGTCGGCGTCACGGTCTCCACCATCACGGGCTACCTGATCGGGTTCCCCGAAAAGGACGGCGCGCAGGGCCTCTGGGGCTTCAACGGCGTACTGGTCGGCTGCGCCTTCCCCACATTCCTGGGCAGCACCATCTGGATGTGGCTGGCGCTGATTCTCTGTTCGGCGCTCACTACCTGGGTGCGCACGGGCTTCAACAACGTGATGGCCCCCTGGAAGGTCAATTCGTTCACCTTCCCGTTCGTCTTCTGCACCTGGATGTTCCTGCTGGCCGCCCGCGCCATGCACGGCATGCCCACCACGCACATGGCGGAACCGGCGCTGCCGGCGGCTTTCTCCTCGATCGAAAACATCGGCTTCGGCCACCTCATCGTCTACTGGCTCAAGGGCATCGCGCAGGTCTTTCTGATCAACTCCTGGGTGACGGGCCTCTTTTTCCTGGTCGGTCTGTTCCTGTGCAGCCGCTGGGCGGCGCTCTGGGCGGCGATCGGATCGGCCCTTGCGCTGTTCGTCGTGCTGATTTTCAAGGCTTCGGGTGCGGACATCGCCGAAGGTCTGTACGGATACAGTCCCGTCCTGACAGCCATCGCACTGGCCACGGTATTTTACAAGCCCAACAAGCGTTCCGCGCTCTGGGCGATCCTCGGTATTCTGGTGACCGTGTTCATCCAGGCAGGCATGTACATGCTGATGGCTCCCGTGGGCATCGCCACGCTGACCGGACCGTTCTGCATCGCCACCTGGCTGTTCCTGCTGCCGCGCATCCAGTTCGATGAGGTGGAAAAACCCGACCACTCGAACTGGTATCCCGAAAACAAGACGCACCTGGCCGACCAGCAGCCGCTTTTGAGCATGGGCACGCCCGCCTCGCCGGCGAACGGCTCCGTCAAGGACACGGATCGTACCATGCAGCAAAAACAATCCGCAAGCAGCGACGGTGCACAGACACGGAGACAGACCGATGCGAAATCGGAAAAACCGGCAGTAGATACGATCGTAATCACCTCGGCGGAAGACGTGGAAACGAAAGAACCCTCTAAAAAATAAGTTGTTATGCACATGTCCGACGCGCTTGTCTCACCGCCGGTATTCGCGGTTGCGGGGGTCGTTTCGCTGACCCTGCTGGGGGTGGCTATTTGGAAAGTGAAACACCCGTCCGAAAAAAAGAGCGGGGGAAGCGGCCGCAACGAACATATCGTTCCGTTGATGGGGGTCATGGGCGCATTTATCTTTGCCGCCCAGATGATCAACTTCTCCATTCCCGGCACGGGTTCGAGCGGTCACCTGGTCGGGGGAATCCTGCTATCGGCAATTCTGGGTCCCTGGGCCGCGCTCATCACCCTGGCCTCGGTGCTCGTGATCCAGTGCCTCGCGTTCGCCGACGGAGGATTCATGGCCCTGGGATGCAACATCTTCAACATGGCCGCACTCTCCTGTCTGGTGGCTTACCCGCTCATCTTCAAACCGTTGATGAGAGGCAATGCCTCGCCCGGACGCATTCTCGCGGCCTCGGTGCTGGCCTCGGTCATCGCTCTGGCACTGGGGGCTGTGGCTGTCACGCTCGAAACCGAGGCATCGGGCATCACGGCCCTTCCGACGGGACAATTCCTGCTGTTCATGCTTCCGATCCATCTGCTGATCGGCATCGGCGAGGGACTGGCCACGGCGGCGGTAATTTACGTCGTACAGAAATATAAACCCGAATTGCTGGTCAGCGTACGTGCGCACGAATCGAGCACAAAACGGAAATTGGGCAAGGCGCTGGCTGTCGTTGCGCTGGCTGCCCTGCTCATCGGCGGATCGTTCTCCTGGGTCGCCTCCTCCGATCCCGACGGACTGGAGTGGTCGATCGCCCGAACGACCGGCACCACCGACCTCGAAGCTGCGCCCGACGGCCTGCACCGGACCTCGGCCGCAATTCAGGAGTCGACGGCCCTCATGCCCGATTACGACACCTCGCTGGCGGGGATCGTGGGCAGCGGAGCCATTTTGCTGGCTGCCTTCGGCGCCTCGTATCTGTTCCGGGCCGGACAAAAGCAATCGTGAAAAACAGGTTGCAACAGGTGCTCTGCGAATTGGACGCAATGGAGCGGACGGCGCGCATGCGAAGTCCGCTCCACTGCCTCGATGCCCGGGCCAAGCTGATCGTGACGGTGGTTTTTCTGGTGACGATGCTCTCCGTGCCGCTCACGCATCTATCGGAGTTGCTGCTCTTTTTCGTCTTTCCGCTGGTCACCGCCGCACGCGGCGGGCTGAACTACCTGCAGCTCTTCCGGCGTTCGCTGATCGTGCTGCCCTTCGTCGCCCTGATCGGCGTATTCAACCTTTTCTACGACCGCGAACCGGTCTTCCGCATCGGGATGCTGACAGTTACAATGGGTTGGATCACCTTTCTCTCGATCATTCTGCGCGGCCTGCTGTCGGTGCAGGCACTGCTGATCCTCGTGTACAGCACCGGCTATTACCGGATCTGCCGCAGCATGCAGCGATTGGGCGTGCCTTCCATCTTCACCACGCAGCTGTTATTCGTCTACCGTTATATTTACGTGCTGGTCGAAGAGAGCCTGGCCATGTCGCGCGCACGCGATGCCCGTAGCTTCGGCAGGAAGTCCTATCCGCTGAAAGTCTGGGGCACGCTGATCGGCCAACTGCTGATCCGCACCTTCGACCGGGCGGAGCTGATCAGCCGGGCCATGCTCGCACGCGGTTTCACGGGCACCATTCCGGCGGACATCTACGCCCGCACGAAATGGAAAGGGCGCGACACCCTGTTTCTGGTCGTATGGAGCGCCGTTCTGATCCTGATCCGCGTCTGTTATCCGGCCGAAACCTTATCGGCCATGATCCGCTAAACCCCTTGTCTTATGAGTCACCACTACCTTCGGTTCGAGGACGTACATTACACCTACCCCAACGGTTACGAAGCCCTGAAAGGCGTATCGTTCCAAATCACGCACGGGGAAAAAGTCGCTCTGGTGGGTGCCAACGGCGCCGGGAAATCGACCCTGCTGCTGCATACCAACGGGTTGCTGATGCCCTCGCAGGGAAAAGTCGTCATGGGAGGAATCACCCTCACGCGTAAAACGCTCTCCCTGATCCGTCAGTCGGTCGGGCTGGTATTCCAGGATCCCGACAACCAGCTCTTCATGCCCACCGTCGAGGAGGACGTGGCCTTCGGCCCGGCGAACATGCGCCTCACTCCGGAAGAGATCGAACGCCGGGTTACAACGGCTCTGGAGGCTGTCGGGGCGGAAGCGCTCCGCTCCGCAGCGCCCTATCATCTGTCGGGCGGGCAGAAACGAAGCGTCTCGATCGCCACGGTGCTCTCGATGGAGCCTTCGGTTCTGATCATGGACGAACCCACGTCGAACCTCGACCCGCGTGCCCGCCGGCAGATCATCGACCTGATCCGCCGCTTCCGCCACACGTCGCTCATTGCCACGCACGACATGGAGATGGTGCTCGATCTTTGCCCCCGGACCATCGTGATGAAAGACGGACGGATCGTTGCCGATGGAAGCACGGAGTCGATTTTCAACGATCTCGCGCTGCTCGAAGCCTGCGGGCTGGAACAGCCTTACCGGTCGTGCCGCAGTTCGGGACGGTAGGAAGGTCCCCTGTACGGCAGTACCTCCCGTCCGACCACCCACGTCACCAGCGCCCCGATGAGGTGTACGGCAATCGTCACGCTCAGTACCAGCGTCGCCCCGCCCCATTTGAGCAGCATCGGGATGAACAGCACGCCGACGACGGCTCCGAGCTTGCCGAATGCCGCCGCAAGGCCCGTTCCCGCGCCGCGTTCGGCAACGGGATAAATCTGGGGCGGAATGATGAAGGTCATCAGGTGAGGCCCGGCGTTGAGAAACACCTCGAACAGCATGAACCCCGAAACGGCAAGCCATACCGGAAGATGCAGTTCATAGGCCGCAAGCAGAATCGCAAGCCCCACGGCACACAGGATAAAACCCCAGGTTTGCGTGCGGACATGATACCAGCGGTTCACGAGCAGCAACCCCATCACGAAGCCCGGCAGGATACAGAGGTTGATCCAGGTGGTCATTTCCACCGAACCGATAATCCGTTGAAAAGGGCTTTCCGAAGCGGATTCCAGCCCCAGTGCCATGATCAGCACGGGCAGGAACACCCCGATCCCGTATACTCCTACCCCCTCGCAGGCCCAGGGGATACCGCTGAACACGACCTTTCGGACATGTCCGTGACGGAACAGGTCGCTCCAGGATACCTGCGGCGTATCTTTTTTCTTCGGCTTGTTGCGGATTTCACCGATCACCACGTCTTTGCCCAGAAAATAGCGCACGGCCTGCTCGGCCTGCGCCACGCGGTCGTGGGCGATCAGCCATCCGGGGCTTTGCTCGAAACGCAGGGAGCACAGGAACATCACAAGGGCAAGCGCAGCGATCAGCAGCAGCAGGCGGTTCCACATGTGGGGATCGTCCCAGGCCCGGAGCAGGAAGAAGCAGATGCCCGCCACGACGATATTGCCCACCGAGGAGGAGGCTTTGGCCACGCCCACCATAAACAGGCGCCAACGCCGGGGCATGATCTCCGAAATATAGTCCGAATCGAGGCTGTAACCCCCGCCGATACCCAGCCCCATGAAAAACAGTCCGATGACCAGGCTTACCAGGTCGTTCCCGAAAAAGGCGAACAGCGAAGCGGCCAGGATGATGAGCGGACACAGGCGGAAGAAGAAGAGGTATCCCTTTTTGTCGCTCCACTCGCCGAAAAGCATCGACCCGATCATGATGCCCACAAGGCTCGTGCAGGCGATACCGCCCTGCTGGAAGGAGGTGAGTTCCGGATGCCGGAAAATCTGGATCATCGGCAGGATGATACCCACCAGTGTGGCCAGCCCGGCGCCTGCGACCTGTCCCAGCGAGGCGACGATCAACACCCGGAAATGCCCCCAGCGCAGAGGCATCGTATCCATATCGACGGTTTTTCCGCTTACGTTTTTTTCGTTCCGCATACCCGCTTGCCGCCCAAAAAATATGCCACGGCCAGGCGGGCACGACCTTGCGCAATCGAGGGCACCATACTTGTATCCCGAAAGGGAGTGAATTGTCGGCATAAAAATACGAAACGATGAAAGCAATGGTATTGAAACAATTCGGCGGCGTGGAAAATTTCGCCGTGGAACGTATTTCCCAACCCCTTGTACGGGCGGGCGAAGTGCTCGTCCGCATCCGGGCGATCGGTATCGATCCGATCGACTACAAAACGCGCCTCGGCGGCGGCATGGCCGACTGTGTTCGCAGCGAACAGCCGATGATCCTGGGTTGGGATCTTTCGGGCGAAGTGGTGCGGGTGGCGGCCGACGTGGTCGATCTGAAACTCGGCGACGAGGTGTTCGGCACGATCCGGTTCCCCGGCCCGGGGAGTACCTATGCCGAATTCGCTTCGGCACCGGCGAATCAGCTCGCACGCAAACCCGCCGGCATTTCGCATGTCGAAGCGGCCGCAGCGACCCAGTCGCCCCTCACGGCATGGCAGGCACTCGTCAAGAACGGAAACATCCGCAAAGGGCAGCGCGTGCTGATCCACGGCGGTGCCGGAGGCGTGGGCAGCTTCGCCGTGCAGATCGCGCGGCACACAGGATGTTACGTGATCGCCACCGCTTCGGGCGACGACGCGGCGTTTGTCAAAGGGCTGGGTGCGGACGTGGTGATCGACTACCGGACGCAGCGTTTCGAAACGCTTACGGGCGAGGCGGATTTCATCCTCGACACGGTCGGAGGCGAAAACTTCGTGCGTTCGCTCAACGTGCTCCGCCCCGGCGGTATGATCGTCCTGTTACCCTCCTCCCAAAAAGCCGAAGCCGACAAGGCCGCCGCCGAACGCGGCGTTGCGAACTACCGCCACATCCTGATGCGCTCCTGCGGAGAGGACATGCGGCGGATCGCCGCCATGCTGGCCGAGGGGACGCTGAAAGTACACGTTGGACGCACCTACCCCTTCGAACAGATTCCACGGGCGCACGAACAGTTAGAACACGGCAAAGTACGCGGCAAGATCGTCGTGACGACGGATTAGGACGGGATCGGTTTTACGAAAGACGGCTGAAGAAAAAACAGTCGTCTTTTTTATTTGCTTTTTGCATCCTTTTTTGTCTCTTTTTATTATTTTTGCTACAACACCAAACAAAACAGACGATGAACGGAACAATCGGCAAAACCTTTCTTGCGGGTCTCACGGCCGCTCCCGCCCTGGCGGCCGTCTCCTGCGCCGACGCTGAGCCTGCGCGCCCCAACGTGATTTTCATCCTGATGGACGACGCGGGCTACGGCGACTTCGGCTGTTACGGGCAGCAAAAGATCGAAACCCCCAATATCGACGCGCTCAGTGCGCAGGGCATCCGTTTTACCGATATGTACGCCTCGGCGCCCCTCTCGTCGCCCTCGCGCTGCGGGCTGCTGACGGGACGCCATGCGGGACACGCCCAGATACGGGCCAATGACGAAATGGAGGAGCGCGGCGACGTCTGGAACCACGAGGCCATGCTGCGCGACTCGACCCTCGAAGGGCAGGCCCCGATGGCTGCCGGAACGCCCACGCTCGGTTCGGTGATGAAACGGGCGGGTTATGTCACGGGGATGGTGGGTAAATGGGGCGTAGGAGGTCCCGCCACCGAAAGTACGCCCAACAAGATGGGCTTCGACACCTACTACGGATGCATCTGCCAGCGACAGGCGCACACCTACTATCCGCCGTTCCTGTGGCGGAACGACCGCCGGGAATACCTCGACAACCGGCTCCTTCCGCCCGGCACGCCGCTCGACGAGGGGGCCGATCCCCAGGATCCGCACAGCTACGACAAATACACGCAGAACACGTACAGTCCCGACGCCATGTACGGCGAGGTGCTGGACTTCGTGAACGCGCACAAGGACGAACCCTTCTTCCTGATGTGGACGACACCCATACCCCACAGCCCGATGCAGGCGCCCGAAGCTGACGTACAGTACTACGTGCGAAAATTCGGCGACGAAGCCCCGATCGAAGGAAAGGGGTATTTCCCGTCGCGCTGGCCCCGGGCCACCTATGCGGCGATGATTACCCACTTCGACCGTCAGATCGGCGGATTGGTGGCGGAGCTTAAGCGCCTCGGTATCTGGGAAAATACGCTGATCGTCGTGACGAGCGACAACGGCCCCGCCGCGAACTCGTGCTCCTCATCGGAGTGGTTCGACAGCGCCCGCCCGTTCCGCAGCGGCAAGGGATGGGGCAAATCGTCGCTGCGCGAGGGCGGCATCCGCATGCCCTTCATCGTCGCATGGGGCGACAAACTCCGCCCCCGGGTGTGCGGGCACGTGGGATTCTTCCCCGATATCATGCCCACGCTGTGCGACCTTGCGGGCGCCGATACTCCCGAGACGGACGGTATTTCGCTGCTGCCGATCCTCGAAGACCGCGAACAGCAGCAGCCGGAACACGAATATCTCTATTGGGAATTTCCCGGCAGCAAAGGCTGGATCGCCGTGCGGTGGGGCGAGTGGAAAGGGCTGCTGCGGAAAGTCAAAACCGGTAACGAGCGGTTCGAGCTTTACAACCTCCGCTCCGACCCGCGCGAAGAGCACGACGTGGCGGCTCAACATCCCGAAATCATCGAACGGATGTGGAATTTTGTCTCTGATTCGCACACCGAACCGGCAAATCCGAAATTCCGCATGGAGATACCCCGGCAGCCGTTATAAACCGAAACCGGTCGCAAAAATCCCCGCAGCGTCGTTACTGCGGGGATTTTGTTGCCGTGCGCATACGGCCGGCCGGCCATCTGTCACGCCTCTTTTCGGGCGTACTCCGACCATTCGCAGCCGAAGGTGTCAATCATGTAATTGTCCAGTTCATCGGCCTTCACGGCCAGATTCGTCAGCTCCCGGCGCACCCGATCGGCCTCGTCGGAGAAAATATCGGTGATATGCACCCGGTAAGCGATATAGATCTGATTGTCCTCCAGCCCCAATTTGTAGGGTTTCAGATCCTCGGCCAGCAGGAACGTGAGCACCGGCTCCAGATTCTTCTTGGGCAGCAGGTTGATCGGTGAGGTGCAGAAAAGATAGATTCCCTGGTAGACGAACATCCGGATTTCGGAACTGCCCTTATGGAATTTCCACGACTCCTCGCCCACACGCGCCAGCACGGGATTTACCCCCATGTCGGCAATCGCCTGCTCGCAGAACACGGCCAGCTCCGTAAGGCTTCGCTCCCGGAAGATGCTCTCAGGCAACTGGTTGCCGCACGACGGACAATACTCCTCCTCTTCCGCAATCAGTTCGTCGCAACTGCTGCATTGCACGCTGAATGCGGAGCGGTCGGGTTCTCCGATCGTTTCAAGCAGGTTTTTCAACCCCGCGACCGGGATTCCGAACCCCATGTTGTCGGCCTCGGTGAATTTGCTGACCGTGATGGCGATCACCTCGCCCCGGTCGTTGAACATGGCACCTCCGCTGTTGCCGGGATTCACCGCAGCATCGGTCTGGATATAGTGGCTGCCGTCCATCAACTGGTCGGGCGAAGAGACCGTCCCCTCCGTGACCGTGAAAGGCATTCCGAACGGATAGCCCGCCACATGGATTTTCTCGCCGATAGCCACCTCCCCGCCCAACGCCAACTCCGGCAGGTGCGAGAAATCACCCTCGGCCGCCAGAAGCGCGATGTCGAGCGACGGGTTCACCACAACCACTCTGGCGAGAAAGGCGTTACGCGCGCTGTCCTGCAAAGCTACATTACGGAAACCCTCGACCACATGATAATTGGTGACAAAAAGATCGCGGCTTTTCAGATAGAAGCAACTGCCCGAGCCGCCGGCGTGGTTGACTTTGTAGACGATGCCGTATAATTCATTCCGATCCATATCCCCTTCTTATTTGTTTTCCTGATCCTGACCGCTGTACATCGCGGCCATCTTCTGCTGCATCTCCTGTACCCGTTTCAGGTATTCGGACATATCGCCGTCCTGCATCATCTGCTGCAAACCGGCCATCGCCTGCGTCTGTATCGCCTGCGCCTGTTTCAGGTATTCGGACATATCGTCGCTCTGCAGCGCCTGCTCAATCTGCCCCATATCCACCGTCTCGCCGGTATCCTCCTCCCCGTCGGTATCGAGATCGCCGTCCATGATCGCCTCCATCGCTTCGACCAGAACCGGCGCAGCCTCTTCGAGCGGCATTGCGGAAGTTCGTGTCAGGGCACGCAAAGCCACGGCATTCACATCGTCCTGCAGGTTGTTGTAGTAATACATCTCGTAAAACTTATAGACCACCGACAGACAGCTTACCAGATAATCTTTGCGTTCGAGCGCAGCCGATGCCCGTTTGAACGAATCGCAGAAATTCTCCTGAATGTTTTTGAGCGACGAGCGCATCTTGTCGGGCACGAACGTTTCGACGAAATAGAGATTTGCGGCCAACTCGGCGCACGGCATCGCCCGCAACTTTTGCACGACCTGCTTGCTGCGGGCAACCACTTCCGTCAGCGGAATGTCCTCGCGGTCATGCTCCCGGATCGCTTTGTCCAGGTCGTTGAGCAACTGCCCCTGCGGACGGGCGCAATAACAGATTTTGAGCAGCGTGGTGGCGATGATGTTCCAGGCATAGCCGAAATTCCGTTCGCTTTCGAATCCCGCAACCGCCTCCAGGCACTCCCGGCAACTGAGCTGAACCACGTCGTAAACCCGCGCGACGGTCTGTGCATCGTAAGGAGTGATCCGGGGTTCGCAGATACGCACCGCATGGAACTTCGTGACGAATTCATCGTCGTAGCGGTCGCCCGTACGGCAGATGTCGCGCAGCACGTAATAGATTTTCGCGGGCTGGGCCAGCGCCAACGGACAATCGTATTCGAAATAGAGCTTTTCATCCCGCAGCGTAATACGGGCCAGATCCATATAGCAGATGTTAAGCACCGCCGTCTGGCGCATCAGGGGAATCCGTCCTTTTTCCGGAAGGGCCAGGAACGGCGCCTCGATCCGCAGCCGGTTGTCGACGATGCGGATATGCACCACGATCGATCCGTGCGGAATCTCGAATTCCGTACCTGCGGGATTGCCGTATTTGGGCCGCAGTTCGGGGTTGATAAAATCGAGCAGGGTATGAAAAGCCGAAAGATATTCCTTTCGGTCGAAAGCCTCGATGCTGCGGTCGAAGGCGTCGACATCCATGCGGCTGGCCGTGGAAGGAAGGATCGACGGGTTGAATGTGAGTGTTTTCTTCATGACGGCGGTTTTTTCGGCTTGCCTTTTGTCCAAATATATGCAAAATATTCCGGACTACCGCGTTTCATCCGCCTAAAAAACACAAAGGGCGTCCTTTTTAGGACACCCTTTGTATTTAAGATTGCTCTTAAAATACTTATTTCTTCCCTTCGAAGAAATCTTTCACCTGGTCGTTGGCGATGATACCTTCCTTAAACATGTAAGCTCCGGTTTTTTCCGACTTGACCATTTTAATGCACTTCGTAAAGTTCTTACCCGTGCCGGTTTTCAGTGTTGCAACTACTTTCTTTGCCATAAAGCGCTAAAACTATTTGATTTCACGGTGAACAGTAACCCGCTTCAGGTAAGGATTGTACTTTTTACGTTCCAGACGGTCGGGGGTGTTCTTCTTGTTTTTGGTAGTGATGTAGCGAGACATTCCCGCAACACCGCTCTCTTTTTGTTCGGTACACTCGAGGATGACCTGAACTCTGTTGCCTTTCTTTGCCATTGGTTACTCGTGGTTTTTAGTAGACCGACTTGGGAGCCGCCGCGCTGCGCAGAGCTGCTGCAAGACCCTTCTTGTTAATTGTTTTCATTCCGGCTGCCGACACTTTGAGCGTGATCCAGCGGCCCTCCTGTTCAGACCAGAAGCGCTTGGTTTTCAGATTGGGACTGAATTTGCGCTTAGTCTTGTGGTGCGAGTGCGAGACGTTGTTGCCCGCGATCGCCACCTTGCCTGTGATTTCGCAAACTTTCATTCTGGTAAAATTTTACTTTTTTCCCTTAAGGGAGTGCAAATATAGTCAAAAATTGAGAATTAAACGTCAAGCAACCGTAATTATTTTCCGGCACGCCCCACAACCCGCTGACATACAACGAGCCGGACACGATCGAAAAATCACCTGTACGGCAACACGACGACGAATTTCGCACCGGCGGCGTAACTGCTGTCAAGGTATATTTTGCCGCCCAGCCGTCCGGCAATCAGGCGGCAAACCGGAAGCCCCAGCCCGATCCCGGGGTGGAATGCGTCGATTTTCTCGCGCGAACCATTCGGTTCGGGGCAACCATGCCCGCAAAGAATCGAGCTGGCGGCCCATTTTCCTATTTATTCTTGCTGCAATTCGTCCAAAAGCAACTCGATTGCCATTCGGCTTGCACGATCGACCACCTCTGCCCGGGTCTTTCCCGCATGGATTCTTTTCGATACCGTTCGCAAGGGGCTTGCCACGGCGATGTAGACTGTTCCTACCGGATGCTCGGGTGTACCGCCCGTAGGGCCGGCGATACCGGTAGTCGCCACCGCATAGTCCGCATGCGAAATGCGGCGGGCGCCTTCGGCCATCTGGCGGGCAATCTTCTCGCTCACGACACCGTAACGGCCGATCGAATCGGCCTCGACGCCCAGAATATTGCGCTTGGCGTCGTTGCTGTAAGCCACGATTCCGTATTTATAATAGGCCGAAGCGCCGGGCAGTGCCGTGAAACGCGATGCGATTATACCGCCCGTGCAACTCTCCGCCGTAGCCAGCGTGACCGACCGGTCGATCATGATCCGGTGCACCTGTTCCTGAGGTGTCGTCCGGTGACACGCCGTCGAACAAAACAGCAGAACCGATGACACAAAAACCGAAAGATTGAAATAGTTCATTTTTCCTTAGTTTAATTACCGTTCAACGCATCGCGCAGCAGGCTCACGGCGAAAGCACTCGCCCGGTCGACGATCTGTCCCCGGTCGGTGCCGCAGTGCTTCAGGAAGGCCCGGGTCTGTGTGGGCGTTGCCACCGCGATCCAGACCGTACCGACAGGTTTTTCGGCCGAACCGCCCGTGGGGCCGGCGATGCCCGTAGTCGCCACGGCGTAATCGGCGCCCGAAATGCGGCGGACGCCCTCGGCCATCTGCCGGGCTACCTGCTCGCTGACAGCGCCGTAACGGGCCAATGTCTGCGAATCGACGCCCAACACGTGCTCTTTCGAGGCATTGCTGTACGATACCACGCCGCACAAGAAATAAGCCGAGGCACCCGGCATCGCCGTGAAACGCGATGCAATCGCGCCGCCCGTACAACTTTCCGCCGCAGCCAGCGTCAACCCGCGTTCAGTCAGAATTTTATGCACCAGTTCCTGCATCGTGGCCGTTTCATATCCCATCACATAATGAGGGATCAGTTTGCTCAACTCTTCGAAGCGTCGTTCGATCTCCTTCGAAACGCTTTCTCCCTCCACCTCGTAGGCCGACAGCCGAAGCCGCACGGCCCCGGGATTGGGCAGATAAGCCAGGTGCAGATAGGGCGGCAGCGCCTCTTCCCACGCCGCAATACGCTCGGCGAGCATCGACTCGGCCAGTCCGGCGGTAATCATCGTGCGGTGGACGATCTGCCGCAGCGAAAACCGCGCTTTCAGGCGGGGCATCACCTCGTCCTGCATCAGGTGCTCCATTTCGAACGGAACGCCCGGCAGCGAAACAATGACTTTGCCGTCTCGTTCGAACCACATGCCCGGCGCCGTGCCGTGCGCATTGAACAGCACCGTGCAACAGGCAGGCACCATCGCTTGTCCCCGGTTGAGTGCATTGAACGCAATGCCCCGCTCTTCCAGCATCCGGCGGACGTGGGTCTCCACCGCCGGGTCGCAGACCAGCCCGCAGCCGAACATCCCGGCCAGCGTTTTTTTGGTGATGTCGTCCTTCGTGGGGCCGAGACCGCCCGTCAGGATCACGACATCGGAGCCGGCGAGTGCCCGCTCGACGGTTTCGACGATCCGCAGACCGTCATCGCCGACCGCGATTTTTTCCCGGACGACGATACCCGCCGAATCGAGATGTCTGGCAATCGACACCGAATTGGTATCGACGATCTGGCCGATGAGGATTTCATCGCCGATGGTTATGACAGTAGCTTTCATAATCGGATTATTCGGCGGCATTCGCATGTGCCGCAGCGTCGGCTATCAGCGAGCGGCACACCTCGCGGATCAGCCGTGGCCCCTCGTAGACATAGCCCGTGTAAAGTTGCACCAGGTCGGCGCCCGCATCGAGCATCGCCTTCACGTCGGCGGCGCTCATCAGCCCACCGACACCAATGATCGGGTAGGTTCCTCCCGACCTCTGATGGATGCGCCTGACGATCTCCACGGCACGCTGGGTAAGCGGCGCACCGCTCAGTCGGCCGCTGCCGATTTTTTCAAGGGCCGCTCGGCTGGTTTTCAGTCCATCGCGCCGATGCGTGCCGTTGACCGCGACAATTCCGTCGAGCGAGGTCGAAAGCAGGATGTCGGTAATTTCGTCGATCACCGCGTCGGACATGTCGGGCGAGATTTTCAGCATCACGGGACGGTATTGATTCTGGCCCCGACGAAAGTCGAAAAGCGGCTCCAGAATACGCAGGATATGCTCGCGGGTATGGTTTACACCTTCGTTACAGGCGTTGTCGCAACTGATATTGACCGTAAAATAATCGGCGTACTGGTAGAGGTTGCGGAACAGGCGCAGGTAGTCGGACACGGCCTCCTCGGGAGGCGTTACGGTGTTTTTGCCGATATTACATCCCACGATGATGCCTTCGTGCGCACGGCGCAGATGGGAAATCGTCTTTTCCAGCCCCTTGTTGCAAAGGCCGATGCGGTTGATTACGGCACGGTCTTTCGGAAGCCGGAATACCCGGGGCCGGGGATTGCCGGCCTGGGGACGCGGCGTAACGGTTCCGACTTCGACGAACCCGAAACCGAGTGCGGAAAGTTCGCGGAAAGCCTCGCCGTTGCGGTCGAAACCGGCGGCAAGTCCCACGGGATTGCAGAACTTCAGCCCGAAGACTTCGCGTTCGAGAGCCGGATGCCGAACGGCATAACACCAGCGCAACACCGCCCGCCCACCGGGGATCAACCCCACGATACGCAGCAGGAGCATCACCACACGGTGCGCACGTTCGATCGTGAGTGAAAAAAGAATCGGTTTTATGATCCGTCTGTACAGCATATTTTTCCGGGACAGTGCGGCAAAGATAGTGCAAGCCGAGCGCAGAACCAAATTTATTTGGATTCTGCCGAGGCGCAGCCTGTCTAAGACTAAGTCAAAGATAGTGCAACGTGAAAGAACCATCGAATTGATTCGACATCGCCGAACCGTCCCTGTCCGGACAGGAATTAACTTTCCAGTTCGTAAAGGCATTAACCAAGCATGAATTTTGCTTCGGGTTAAAAGTATTCTTCGCGGTAGCGGTACTCATCGCGCATACGTTCGAAATCCCCCGGATTCGTTTTCAGATCAAGGCTTTCGGCCCGGATGTCGAACGCCCGGCGGATCGTATCGCAAAGCTCCCGCCACGCAATCGGACGCGATATGCCGGGGTTCACCTGGGGAGGATACCACTCCGCGAGCGGAAGGCCGAAATATCCTGCCAGCGCACGCACCGACATGGCCGTGGCGTTGGCCTTACCCTGCGCCGAATAACCCGCGATATGGGGCGTAGCGAGCAATGCCCGGTCCAAAAGCGACGGATCGATCAGCGGTTCGTGCTCCCAAACGTCCAATACGCAAGGATGTCCGCTACGCAACAGTGCCGCGCCATCGACCACCTCCCCGCGCGAAGAGTTGATGACAACGGCACCGGGTTTCATCCGGGAAAGCAGTTCATCGGAAACCATCCCCCGCGTCGTCGCATCGAGCGGCGTATGAAGTGTCAGCAGGTCGGCTTCGGCCGCCACGGTCTCCAGAGGCAGAAACCCGCACCGCTCACGCTCCTCGCGCGGCGGATCGCAGCAGAGCACACGAAACCCCCAGGCCTCTGCATACGTTTTTACCAGCGACCCTACGTGCCCCGCACCGACGATCCCCAACGTCTTCCGCTCGGGCTGCCATCCCTGCGTGCGGCTCAGAAAGACCAGCACCGCACCGATCCACTGCAACACGCCGCGGGCATTGCACCCCGCAGCCGTCACGACACGAATACCCCGGCGGCGGCAAAAATCCAGGTCGACATGATCGAATCCGATGGTCGCCGTAGCAATAAAACGCACGCGCGATCCCGCAAGCAGCGCCTCGTCGCAACGGGTTCGGGTACGCACGACGAGCGCGTCGGCATCCCGCACGTCGCAGCAGGCAATTGCACTTCCCGGCAGGTATTCGACTTCGGCATAAGGTTCCAGTACTCCCCGCAGAAAGGGGATGGCGCTGTCTGCAACGATTTTCATGGTGGATCGACTTGTTTCGAGTGAGCAAAGATAGGGATTTTTTAATTTTTTAGTACCTTTGCCGGAAAAGAAACTCCGGGCATATCAAATAGTAGTATCTATGGAATTAAAGGATTTCAATCCCGACGGAGTGGGTGTCGACACGGGCACCTATTTCGGCTTTCCCTTCGAGGCGCAGCAGGCGGAACTGGTGCTCATCTCCGCACCCTGGGATGTGACCGTGTCCTACGGCGCAGGGACGGCCTATGCTCCCGACGCGCTGATCGAAGCCTCCACGCAACTCGACTTCCACGATCCGCTCGCCCCCGGCCGGTGGCGCCGGGGCATCGCCACGGCGGACATCGACTACGACCTGCAGGAGTGCTCGCAGCGGCTGCGGGCCGATGCCGAAAAGGTCATCGACCATCTGGAAGGCGGCGGCTGTCCGGACGACGAGTATGTCGTCCGCAAAATCCGTCGTGTGAACGAAGGCTGTGCCGCGATGAACGAAAATATCCGCAAACAGGCGGCACGCTGGCTCGACGCCGGGAAAATCGTCGGGCTGGTCGGCGGCGACCACTCGACACCTTACGGACTGATCCGCGCGCTGGGTGAGCGGCACGCGGAGTTCGGCATCCTGCATATCGACGCCCACTGCGACCTGCGCGACGCTTACGAAGGCTTCGAATACTCGCACGCTTCGGTAATGTTCAATGTTCTGCGCGACGTAAAGCAGGTCACAAAGCTCGTACAGGTCGCCGTGCGCGACTTCTCGCAGACGGAAGCGTCGCTGGCCGCCGCATCCGGCGGTCGCGTCGAGCAGTTCTGCGACCACGCTCTCGCGTCGGCCGCATTCGAAGGCACTCCCTGGAGCGAGCAGTGCCGCCGTATTGCGGAGCGGCTGCCGCACCAGGTGTACATCAGTTTCGACATCGACGGCCTGACCCTCGAAAACTGCCCCCACACGGGTACTCCGGTCAACGGCGGCATCACGTTCAACCAGGCGGTTTACCTGATCGACTGCGTGGTACGCAGCGGGAGGCGGATCATCGGTTTCGACGTGGTGGAGGTCGTGCCCTCGGCGGAGGAAAAGATCGACGCCGTGAGCGGCGCCCGCATCTTGTGGAAACTGTGTTCCCTGACACTCAAATCAAACGAATAGAGGCATGGCGAGATTGTTTTCGATGTACGGCTGGATCCGTAAGCGGCACCTGTTGGGCATGAAGGGCCGCAGCTTCACCTCCGAACCCTGGGCGGGCGGCGTAGTGCTGCTCGTCTGCGTGGTCATCGCCATGCTGCTGGCCAACCTGCCGTGCACGTCGCTCTACTACAAACACCTGCTGGAAACCGACCTGTCGCTCAAGATCACCAGCCCCGACGGGGTCATCAACTGGATTTTTCCCAAAGACATGACGGTCGAAAAGCTGATCAACGACGGTCTGATGGTGATTTTCTTCTTCGCTATCGGTCTGGAGATCAAACGCGAGATTGTCTGCGGACAACTGTCGAGCGTGCGGCGCGCCATTCTTCCGGTGCTGGCGGCAGCAGGCGGCATGCTCGTACCGGCAGTGATTTTCACCGCTTTCAATGCCGGCACTCCTGCGGCCAACGGCTGGGGAATCCCTACGGCTACGGACATCGCCTTCGCCATCGGCATTCTTTCGATGCTGGGCGACCGGGTGCCCGTTTCGCTGAAGGTATTTCTGACGGCACTGGCAATCGCCGACGACCTGGGAGCCATTCTGGTCATCGCCTTCTTCTACGGAGGACACGTCGAAATCGGCTGTCTGCTTATCGCCGTGGCACTCATCCTCGGCATCTACCTCATCAAGCGGCTGGGGGAGACCCGGATCATCTACTACATCGTGCCGGCAATAGTGGTATGGGGGCTGTTCTACTATTCGGGCGTGCATTCGACCATTTCGGGCGTGGTGATCGCCATGCTCATTCCGATGCGGCCCCGCTACGGCAAAGAGTACTTCCAGCACAAGATACGTCTTTTGAGCGACGCCTTGCTCCGGACTGAGGACACACCCGACGAGGCGTTTCCCAACGAGGAGCACCGCTACTATTTGCGCCAAATGAACCGGCTTTCGTCCCAGTCGGTCGGCATGAGCTACCGGCTGGAACACTCGCTGGCACCCTACGTAACGTTCCTGATCATGCCCATCTTCGCCCTGGCCAACGCCGGGGTTCCGGTCTCGTCGGCCGAATATCTTAATATCTTCCATGCGTCACCCGGCACGGGAGCCATAGGCATGGGGATTTTCTTCGGCCTGCTCGTCGGCAAACCGGCAGGCATCTTCCTGGCCAGCTGGATCGCCGTCAAAAGCCGTCTGGCCGTGATGCCCGAAGGCGCCACCTGGCGGATGCTGCTGGGCGTGGCCTGCCTGGGTGGTATCGGATTCACGATGTCCATATTCGTGGACGCCCTGGCTTACACCGAGATCGATCTGATCGACCGGGGTAAGATCGCCATCCTGATGGGATCGACGGCGGCGGCAATCGTCGGTTCGGCACTGATTCTGTTATTTTCGAAAAAACAACGAGACTGAAATGAAAAAAACAGCTATTCTCCTGGCTGCGGCCGTCGCACTGATCGCCGCCTGTTCGAAACAGAAAAGCGGCGGCACGAAGCTGAAGAACGACCTCGATTCGGCCGCCTACGTCATCGGAATGAACGTGGGGATGAACCTGCTGAAGATGGACTCGACGCTCCACGTGAACGCCGTGTGCGACGGACTGCGCGACGCATTCGCCCGAAAAGCGAAATTCACGCAGGCCGAAGCAAAGGCTTTCTACCTGCGGTGGGTGAACTACGAACAGCCCGAAAAAATCCGTCGTTACGAAGAGCGGTTTCTCGAAGACATCCGTCAGTCGAACCGGTCCTACGCACGTACCGCCTCGGGCGTGACCTATACGGTGGAAGAACTCGGCGACGAGCAGAAAGCTCCGTCCAACGACCGCGACACGGTGGCGATCCGCTATGTGATCACGACCTCCGACGGCACCCAAGTCTTTTCCTCCTACGAACAGGGCGACACGCTGCGCTCGGCTTTGGGCGATCTGCGCAAGGGGGTGCAGGAGAGCTTGAGGCTCATCGGCCCGGGCGGCAAGATCGACGCCTGGCTGCCCGCAGCCACAGCCTACGGAGCGGACGGCGACGAGAGGCTCGGAATCACGCCCAACGCCACGCTCAACTACCGGATCGAGCTAATCGAGGTTAAGAAATACGCAAATCGGTTCCGTCCACGCAATTAGCAGTTTTTTTTCGGCGGAATATGCAATTATTTTATATCTTTGTGCGTCGATGCAAACCGCAAACGAATTACAAACAATAAATTAACGTAAAACAATGAAAAAAATTCTTTTCGGAGCGGCACTCATCTGTGCTGCGACCCTCGCCTCCTGCGGCGGCAAAAAGGGCACGGTGCAAATGGGCAGCCTCTCGGAGTTCGACTCGCTGTCATATGCGCTGGGTTCGAACATCGGTTACGGCATGAGCTACGAGATGAAGGACATCCCCTTCAACTACGACGCCATTGACAAAGCGATCAAGGAAGGCGCTATGGACAAGGCTTCGCAGACGCACGAGCAGTCGCTGGACATGCTGCGCGACTATTTCATGAACAAACGCGGCGAGCGTGCCCGCGCCATTGCGGCCAAACGTGCCGAGGCGGACAGCATCCGTCTGGCTGGCGGCGACACGACGAAGGTGGAATATCCCGCAGCCGATTCGGAAATGTTCGCCAGCGAGGCCGAGCGCGACAGCATCTCCTACGCATTCGGTAACGACATCGGTTACAACATCAAGGAGAGCAACATCCCCGTACAGATCGTATGGATCACCGAAGCCATGCAAAACGTGCGCGACGGCAAGGCAAAAATGGAGGAGGACGCCGTAAATCAGTATCTCCAATATTACTTTATGGTGAAACGTCCGGCCGAGAACGCAGAGGCTTCGAAGAAATGGCTGGAAAAGATCGAGAAAAAATCGGGAGTGAAAAAGACCGAGTCGGGTCTGCTCTACAAAGTCACCCGCAAAGGCGACGCCGACACGATTGCCCGCGACTCGCGCGACGTGGTTGTCGTGAATTATAAAGGTACGACCCGCGACGGCAAGCAGTTCGATTCGTCGTATGACCGGGGCGAACCCGCCGAATTCCCTCTGAACCGCGTGATCGCAGGTTGGACGGAAGGCCTCCAGCTCGTGGGCAAGGGCGGCGCCATTACGCTCTGGATACCCTCGGATCTGGCTTACGGACAGCGCGGCGCAGGCCGTGACATCGGTGCCAACGAAGCACTCCAGTTCGAGGTGGAGGTGATCGACGTGAAACCTTACGTAGAGCCGGCACAGCCCGACTCGCTTAAGGTGGAGGTCGCCCCCGCGCAGGAATAATCCGGTTCCCGGATTTACGAAGGCCGCCTTTTCGGGCGGCCTTTTTTGTTACTGGGGAAAATACGTGACAGGCGGCCGACAAAAATCACCGTGCCGTATGAACACAAAGAAAAGCCCTCCGACCGGCGGTCGGAGGGCTTTTTATCTCCAATTCCGGCTTAGAACGGCAGATCGTCCACCTCGGAAGCCGGCGCCGAAGCATAGGTCGGTTCCTCGACAAGGGGAGGCATCTCCCCCACCGTCACGGCAGCCGGTGCTTCGGTCTGTTTGGGCTGCAGACGCCAGGCACGGATGTCGGTGTACCACCGCCCATTGTATTCGCGCGACTCGATATTGACCGAAACGGTATAGGCGGCACCTTCACGCAGCCTTGCCGTATCGTCCGGACGGTTGAAGAACGTCACGCAGATCTTCCGCGAGAAATTCCCGTCGGGCATGTCGAACACGACATCCTGACGCTGCCACTCGCCACGAGCCGAAGTTCCCTTCGTCAGAGGCAGTATTTTGTAAACGGTTCCTTCGAATTCCATAGATTTAATACAATTTGTTCGGATGCAAAGGTAGTAATTTTTCAACAAACAGTCCTTTATTCTGCCGTCAAAAAAAGTCACATTCAACAAAAGCCCTGCCTCAACAGGCAACCCTCTTTTCTATGCAGGCCGGTTCAGCGTGCGCTGAAGCGGTAAATACCCGAACCCACGCGGCAGCGACGATAGCCGTCGCGCGCTTCCAGCACCTCGACGCCGGGCGACTGCGCCGCCTCGATGCCGCTCTCGCAGAGCGTGGCGCCTTCGGCTGCCGGGACCCAGACCTCCGCCGTGGTGTTGGCCGGAACCTCCACCAGCAGGTCGAAACCGCCGCGCAGGGTCGTCCATTCGCTGCGGATCAGTCCGTAAGGCGAGCGGAACGATGCCTCTGCGCTGCGCAGGTCGCCGACCCGCTCGGGCTTGACGATGAATTTGCGGTAGGCCAGTGCCGACTCGTCGCGCCGGATGCCGCCGACGTAGGTGTAGAACCATTCCATGAGGTGTCCGAGCATCAGGTGGTTGTGCGACTTTTTGGCCAATGCCTGCCACGATTCGGGTAGCGCCGTGGCACCCTGTGCCAGCATGTAACCATAGCCGTAGACGTCGTAGCGGGAGTTCATGTCGAAGATCACCTCCGACTGTCCGTTCTGCTCCAGCGCGCGCAGCACGTAGTTGTAGCCCACGTCTCCGGCCGTCAGGGCATTGCCCCGGTCGCGGATGTCCTTCACCAGATTCCGCAGCACGGCCTCGCGGTTTTGTGGTTCGCAGATGCCCGAATAGAGGGCCAGGGCGTTGCCCGCCTGGCTGTTCTTGTCGTAGCAGCCTTTGTCGGGATGGTAATACTGCGCGTTGTATGCCTTGCGGATGTCGCGGGCCAGTGCGCCGTATTTCTCGGCATCCTCCCTGCGTCCCATCTTCTCGGCCGCTTTGCGGATCGTCTCGGCGTCCATATAATAAATAGGAGTGGCCGTTCCCGCCAGCGAGGTCATCTGCGCCCGTCCGGGAATCTTTGGCCCGATGTCGCACCAGTCGCCCAGACCGTGCGAGAGGATGTGACCGTCGGCTTTGGCCGAGAGGTAGTCCACGTAGCGTTTCATCGCGTCGTAGTGCTTCTCCACGAGACTGAAGTCGCCGTAATATTCGTACACGAGCCACGGTGCCAGCACGAAGGCGCTGCCCCATTCGGGCGAGTCGCGGAAACCTCCCAGGAAGGCGACGTATTCCGGGCAGATGTCGGGAATGAGTCCCTCCGGGGTCTGAGCCTGCTCCATTGCGTCCAGCATCTTGACGTAGAGGTTGTACACGTCGAATTTCGACTGGAGCGAACCGAACATCAGGTGCAACTGTTCGATCCACGGCAGCTTTTCCCGGTGGGGACAGTCGCTGAGGTAGCTTACCATATTGCCTTTGATACCCCATTCGATCAGTCGTTCGGTTTTGTTGAACAGGTCGTTCGAGCACCGGAACGTGCCGGTCTGCCGCGTGGCGTTGCGGATATGCAGCCCCCGGAGCGTAATGATTTCGGGAAGACCGTCGGGATTCGGTTCCCCGGCGGGCACGGCTCCGTCTACCAATACATACCTCTGGCCGAAGTAAGTGAACTGCGGCCGCCAGCTCTCCTGCTCGTCGCCGCGCAGGGTGTAGCTCAGCCGGTATTCGCCCCGGTAGCCGCCGCATTCGGTGATCGAGTCGCACTCGAAGTTGAAAAGCTCGGTGGTGTTCATGCGCACTTGCTGGCCCCGGCGGCCTTTGACCCGGAGCTGAATCGTGCCGGCGAAATTCTGTCCCATGTCGTAGAGCCATTTGCCGTGCGCCGTTCGGCGGATGGAGACTACCGGGAATTCCTCCATGATCTTCACGGGTTCGGCCGCCGGTGAGACCAGTTCGCCGCGCTGGGAGACGACGAGCGGGGTCTGCCAGGCCGAAGCGTCGTAGCCGGGCACCATCCATCCTGCGCATTCGCGTGTGGCGTCGTAATCCTCGCCGCCGAAGATGCTGCTGTACGTGACGGGGCTTTCGGTCACCTTCCAACTGCGGTCGCTGACGATGCGCTCGCGGCTGCCGTCGGCGTATTCCACATCCATCTTGAAGATCATCTTGGGATAGCCGTAGCTGATGAGCGCTTTGAAATAGCGTTCGCGCGGGGTGTTGTACATGCCGTTGCCCAGCATCACGCCGAACGTGTTTTCACCGTCGCGCAGGGCTTTTGTCACGTCGAACGTCACGTAGCAGACCTGCTTGTCGAAGTCGCTCCATGCGGGGTCGAGGAAGTTGTCGCCGACCTTTTCCCCGTTGAGGAACAACTCGAACTGGCCCAGGCCCGAGACGTAGACCAACGCCTGTTTTACGGGCTTGCGGAGCGACACGTCGCGGCGGAACTGCGGCAGGCGGTTGAGCGCCGTTTTTCGGTCGCCGATCTTGAGTTTGTTGAACTCCTGTCCCGGGACGATCCGCAGCGACTCGGGAAGCTCCTCCAGAGCGATCCACTCGGCCCCGTCCCAATCCGTGCGGTCGAGCAGCCCTACGGAGAAACGCTGCGTCGTGCTCCAGGGCGAGGGCTTGCCCTTCGCGTCGAAGACCCGTACCCGCCAGTAATACGTCCTGCCCGCTTCCAGCGGTTTGCCGGCATAGGGGATGTGCAGCGATTCGCCCGACCGGTATTTCCGGCTCCACAGCGAGCCGCGTTCACGGGCGATTTCGGCGGGATCGTCGCTGACGATCACTTCGTAGGCCGATTGTTCGAATCCGCGATCCACAGCATACGTTTGCCAACTGAAACGCGGCGTGGCGGTTTGGATGGCGAGCGGGTTGTCGCGGTATTCGCAGCGCGGCTCCACGACCCGGAAGTCGCCTGCCGAGGCCCCGGAATTCCAACCCAGCAGCAGAGTGAGTAACAAAAAGGCTTTTTTCATCGGTTCATTGGTGTTAGTATTTCGTTTTTGGTTGTTTTTGATTTCCTTTCAGGTCAAAGATAAATCATTTTATTTACTTTTCCAATCCCATCGATGATCGATTTCCTGCGTAAAATGACCTTGTTATTGCGGAAATTTTCGTAGATTTACATTCGAAAAGACCAAAAACTACCGCCAATATGAAAACACAACTTTTTGCAACCCTTGTTGCTGCGGCTGCCACACTCGCTCCGGCAGCTTTCCACGCCCGCGCGGCCGGGATCCAAGTCGTTCCCAAACCCCTTTACGTGGCAGAGGAAAAAGGAACATTCCGCCCGGGCGACCGGTGTGCGATCGTCGTCGGCGACGAATCGCTGCGCCGGCCGGCCGAAATTTTCGCACAGACCGTGGAGCCTGTGCTGGGTTGCAAATTCGAAATCCGGGATATGCCGGTCAAACGGGCGATTACCCTCGTACTGAATCCCGGAACGCTCGCCGACGAGGAATACATGCTGGTTGCGGGTAAAAAGGGGGTGGACATTACGGGCGGCTCGCCCAAAGCGGTGCTGTACGGATTGCAGACCCTGCGCCAGTTGCTCGCCGGCGGGGAGGTGCCTGCGGTGACGATCCGTGACAAACCCACGTTCGCCTACCGGGGTGCGATGCTCGACGTGTGCCGCCACTTCTTCCCGGTGGAGGACGTGAAGTGCTTTATCGACATCCTTTCGCTCCACAAGATCAACACGTTTCACTGGCATCTGACCGACGATCAGGGCTGGCGCGTCGAGATCAGGAAATATCCCCGTCTGACGGAAGTGGGTTCCGTGCGGCGGGAAACGCTCGTCGGGCACGGTGCCACGTCGAACGAATTTGACTGCAAGACCTACGGAGGTTACTACACGCAGGATCAAATCCGCGAGGTCGTGGCTTACGCTGCCGAACGGTATATCGACGTGATCCCCGAGATCGAGATGCCCGGCCACGGCTTCGCCGCACTGGCCTCCTATCCCCGGCTGGGTTGCTCCGGAGGCCCTTATGAGGTTTGGACCCGTTGGGGCGTGAGCGAAGGGGTCTACTGTGCCGGCAAGGATTCGACATTCGAGTTTATGGAGGGCGTGCTCGACGAGGTGCTCGCGCTCTTTCCGTCGAAGTTTATCCACATCGGCGGCGACGAATGCCCGAAGGGACCCTGGAAAGCGTGCGAGGCTTGCCGGAAGCGGATGCGCGACGAGAATCTGAAGGACGAACACGAGTTGCAGAGCTATTTCGTGCGGCGTATCGAACAATTGGTGCAGAAACGGGGCCGCAACATCATCGGCTGGGACGAGATTCTGGAAGGCGGCGTGTCGAAGACCGCCACGATCATGTCCTGGCGCGGAGCGAAAGGCGGCATCAGGGCCGCCCGGCAGGGCAACCACGTCATCATGGCGCCCAATGTCAACTGCTACCTCGACTACTATCAGACCTCCGATCCCGCGAAGTTCGGCGAACCGTTCGGCATCGGAGGCTATGTACCCGTACGTCAGGCCTACCGCCTCGAACCCTATGATCAACTGACTCCCGAACAGCAGTCCTATATCCTGGGCGTGCAGGCGAACCTCTGGACGGAGTACGTCGGCGACATGGGTCATGTACAGCACATGATCCTGCCCCGTCTGGCGGCCATTGCCGAAACGGGCTGGGCCTATGATCGGAAAGACTACGGCGATTTCGTGGAACGCATGGAGACCCTGCGCGAGGTTTACGAGCAGGCGGGGTACCGTTACGCACCCTATTTTTTCAAAGATATCGAATAATAGAGAAGCTATGATGAAAAAAGTCGTTTTATGCGTCTGGCTGCTGACGGCGGCAGGCGTGCAGGCCCAGTCGCAGATGAGCTGCGAAGAGGCCGACCGGCGGGCGGACGAGTTGCTGCGCCGAATGACGCTCGAAGAGAAGATTTCGATGACGCACGGTTACAGCCGTTTCTTTTTCAACGGCGTGGAACGCGTCGGTATACCTTATATTTATTTGTCGGATGCCACGCAGGGCGTCAACATGCGCAACAACCTGCCCGATCCGACGATGGTGAAGCAATTGGAGAAGTCGACCGCTTTCCCGGCGCCGATCCTGCTGGCGGCTACGTTCGATCCGCAGATGGCGTACCGTTACGCCCGGTGCATCGGCGAGGAGGCCCGTGCCGGAGGTGTGGAGGTGATGCTGGGACCGGGAGTCAATATCTACCGCAATTCGCAGTGCGGCCGCAACTTCGAGTATTTCGGCGAAGACCCCTGCCTGGCGTCGCAGATGGCCGCCCGGTATGTGGAAGGAATGCAGTCTACGGGCACGGCGGCCTGTCTGAAGCACTTCGTGGCCAACAACACGGAGTTCTACCGCCGCCGTTCGAATTCGGTGGTGGACGAACGGGCGCTGAACGAGATTTACATGCCCGCCTTCAAAGCCGGTATCGATGCCGATGCGGCCTGCGTGATGACCTCCTACAACCGGGTCAACGGCGAGTGGGCCGGACAGAGCGCCTTCGTGATCGATACGCTGCTGCGCCGTCATTTAGGCTTCAAGGGATTGGTTATGACCGACTGGAACTCGGTCTACGATCTGGAGAAGGTCGTGAAGTCGGGTCAAAACGTGGTGATGCCGGGCGACTGGGCCTATTACGACAAGCAGATTCCGGAACTGATCCGGGAAGGAAAACTTACCGAGGCCGACATCGAGCGGATGATCCGCCCGTTGCTGGCGACCTGCATCCGCTTCGGACTATACGAACGTACGGGTGCCGGGAAGTACCGGCCCGAACTGCTGCGACGGATGCGGATGCACGAAGCCGACGCCTACGAGGTCGCATCGGAAGGCATCGTGCTGCTGAAGAATGACGGTCTGCTGCCGCTCGACAAGGAGGTGCGACGCACGATTCTCGTCACGGGCCGTTTCCTGGACGAAATCCCCCGTGGGCGCGGTTCGGCGGCGGTCAAGGGGTACCATAACATTTCACTGCGGCAGGCGCTTACCCAGACCTTCGGCCCGTCGGTGGTGTTTGCCGCGCAACCGACCGAAGAGCAGTTGAAGGGCGCCGATGTGGTGTTGGTGAGTGTCGGGACGGTCGATGCCGAGGCGATCGAACGGCCCTTCGCATTGCCGTCGTCCGAGGAAAAGGCGGTTTGCAAGGCCGTGACGTTGAATCCCCGTACCGTCGTGCTGGTCAATTCCGGTTCCGGGATTCGGATGACGGACTGGGCCGACAAGGCTGCCGCCCTGATTTACGGTTGGTATCCCGGGCAGAACGGTTTCGGAGCCGTGGCGCGAATCCTTGCGGGAGAAATTAACCCTTCGGGCAAACTGCCGATGACCATCGAGAAGGAGTTTTCCGACTCGCCCGCATGCGGCGTTGTTCCCCGCCAGGGCCGGCTCTATGACAAATGCAGCAACGAGTATCTGATCCAACTTTATGACGTGAATTACAAGGAGGGTGTGCTGGTCGGTTACCGTTGGTACGATACGAAGGGTATCGAGCCGCTTTTCCCGTTCGGTCACGGGTTGAGCTACACCCGTTTCGAGTTGGGCAAACCGAAACTTTCGGCAAAAAGGTGCGCGAAGGACGGAACGCTCACGCTGACACTGACGCTGAAAAATACGGGCGACCGTTACGGTGCCGAGGTCGTGCAGCTTTATGTGGGCGAACAGTCGCCGCAGGTGGTGCGTCCGGTGAAGGAACTCCGTGATTTTCGCAAGTTGCGCCTCATACCCGGCGAGAGCGGTGTGGTTACGTTCGAAATTCCTTACCGGGCGTTTGCCTATTGGTCGGACACCGGGCACCGATGGAAAGTCGATCCGGGACGTTTCTACCTGATGATCGGTACCTCGTCGCGCGATATTGCTTTTACCTTGCCGGTGGATGTGGAGTAAAAACGGCTTTCCGTCAAAACTTATGCACGGCTCGCACCAGAAATTTATTGTGCTTCGGAATTTCCACCACATAGGGAGGATCGATCGCCATGTGAGACGTATACGCGTTCCTCCCATCCTGCTCCGTCGAGGAGAAATAGTAAACCATCCGGTCCATCCGTTTGCCTCCGTTTTCCTTGAGCGCGTCGTTAAACCGGTTGCGGGCATGCCGGTCACTGGCCATGCGCGTACCGCCGTTGTAAAGATGGCCGATCACCAGCAGTTCGTCGATCGCCGGCAGATACCAGCCTTCGCCCTGCCTGCGGCACCAGTCGAAAGCAGGGAAATCCGCCCACGAAAGGTTGTTGTCGGCCACATACTTTTCGACGGTTTTCATATTTTGAGCGCCATCCCGGCGATCCACGGCTCCGACTGAGCGAAAATCCTCCTTTTTGAACGTGCTCCACGGCAGATAAATCTCTTCCATCGAAATGATCAACCCATGTTTGCGGTCTTCCGACAACTGACAGACGACGCCCGTCAGCCCGTCCTCCTGGTAAAAATCCCCGATCTCGTAGGTTTTCTCCGCCTGCGGCGTCGCAACCGCAGGCGCCTGGGCTACGGGAGTTGCAGGTGTCAGCGGAGTCGCGGGAATCGATTCGGGCGTCGTGAAAACCTCCTTTTCCCCATTGGGGTACTGAATATAACGGATGTCCTTCACCGGCAGCACATAGGTCGGCCCGTCGGGATTCGAGAAACGTTTGTAACGCACCTCCGCAGGGGTGATCTCCGTCACTTTGGCCTCGATCCGCGAAGCGTCCGTCTTGATGATAAGATCCTGTGCGGCTGCGGACAAAAGGCCGCACGACATCGCAAGGAACAGAATAAGCGTTTTTTTCATGGCAAGTCTCAATCTTAGATAGTGACAAATATAACGCTTTTTCCCGAAGTTTCTTACTATCTTTGCCGAAGATAACTTTCGCAAAGAACCGGTTTGCACGGTCTTTTGCCGATAACATTATTTCAGACATGGCTTTTTTCGATCTTTTCAAAAAGAAATCCGATAACGCAACCCAGGTCCCTGCCGTGACAGAGGCGGAAGCGGCTCAGAAGCAGGAGCAACTCAACGCCGGACTGGAGAAAACCAAGACGGGGCTTTTCTCGAAACTGGCGCGTGCCGTGGCAGGCCGCTCCACGGTCGATGCGACGGTGCTCGACGACTTGGAAGAGGTGCTCATCACCTCCGACGTCGGCGTGGAGACCACGGTGAAGATCATCGAACGCATCGAAGCGCGCGTGGCGCGTGACAAATACATGAACGCCTCGGAGCTTCAGTCGATTCTGCGCGAGGAGATCACCGCACTGCTGGAGGATTCGCACGGCTCGGAAGAGGCTTTCGGGCTGGACGTGAAGGAAGGCGAGCCTTATGTGGTGATGGTCGTGGGCGTCAACGGCGCGGGCAAGACCACCACCATCGGCAAACTCGCGGCACAACTCACCAAAGCGGGCCGCAAAGTCTGGATCGGCGCGGCCGACACGTTCCGCGCGGCAGCCATCGACCAGCTGGCCGTCTGGGCCGAGCGGGCGGGAGCGACGATGATCCGGCAGGAGATGGGCTCCGACCCCGCGTCGGTGGCCTACGACACGCTGATGTCGGCCAAAGCCAACGGCGCCGATGTGGTGCTGATCGACACGGCGGGCCGTCTGCACAACAAGATCGGCCTGATGAACGAGTTGACCAAAATCCGCAACGTCATGGCTAAAGTAATTCCCGACGCACCCCACGAAGTAATGCTCGTGCTGGACGGTTCGACCGGGCAGAACGCCTTCGAGCAGGCGCGCCAGTTCACGCAGGCCACCCGCGTCACGTCGCTGGCGATCACCAAACTCGACGGCACGGCCAAAGGCGGCGTGGTGATCGGCATCAGCGACCAGTTCCACATTCCGGTGCGCTACATCGGCATCGGCGAGGGCATCGATCAACTGCGCATTTTCGACCGCCGGGAGTTCGTCGACGCCCTGTTCGGCGGCGAAGCGAAATAGCACATGTCCTTATGAACCGCGTCGTTGTCCTGCTTTTCATGCTCGCGTTCCCATTCTGCACAAACGCGCAGAAGCCGGATTCCGCCGCCGTCCGCAACTGGTGGAAAAACAGCGGGTACGGCGTCCTGTCCGCAGGCGGATTCAGCATTCCGCGCGCGGGAGAGCTGGCCCGCAGGGAGGGTCTTTACCGCCTGCTCGCAGACCGCCTCGCAAAGGCCGATACGACGCTCAATTTCGAGGAACGGGCAATCCTCTACTACGGTTCGGCCTACCGCGACGGCTACGATGCCGGGGCACGCGACGCCGAATTGGAAGCCGAAGTCTCGACGCTCGCCTGGTGCGGACTGCCGGAAAAGGCTTACGAACGCTGCATCACCTACCTGAAGCAGGAAAATCCGGTAAGCCTCCGGGTGCTCAGCCTGGCCCGGTCGCTCGCACAGCAACTCGGATTATCTCCGGAGATACAACAAAAGCACAAAACGCAAATCGGGATTCTGGCCAACCTGATCGTCACCTGCGCGAACGGCTCACCCGACTACCCCTATATCATTACCGACTTTGCCGATCAGGACATCGTGCTGACCTCTCTGTTCGCCGTAACGGACAAAACACCGGCCGACGAAGCCCTCTACCGGGAAATCGACGGCATGTGGACACCCCTTCAGGCGGTGCGGATCGACACGCCCACGCCGCTCTGCCGGCGCGACACCGTCTGGTTCAACGTCACCTACCCCCTGGGGTATTTCGATGCCCGGCACGGCACCCGGTTCAGCCCCTGGAAACCCCGTATCAAAACGAATGAAGAAAATTAACGTCATCACCCTCGGCTGTTCGAAAAACACGGTCGACTCGGAGCACCTCATGGCACAGCTCGCGGCGGCGGGTTACGAAGTCGTATTCGACAGCGACCGCACCGACGCCGAAGCGGTCGTCATCAATACCTGCGGCTTCATCGGCGACGCCAAGCAGGAATCCATCGATATGATCCTGCGCGCGGCGGCGGCGAAAAAAGCCGGCAAAATCGCCCGGCTGTTCGTCGTGGGCTGTCTTTCGGAGCGTTATGCCGACGAGCTGCGGGCCGAACTGCCGGAAGTGGACGAATTCTTCGGCGTGAAGGACTGGGCCGGGATCGCCCGCGCCCTGGGCGCCGAACACCGCTCGGAGCTGGAAACCGAACGCTGCCTGACAACCCCGAAACATTACGCCTACCTGAAGATTTCGGAAGGGTGCAACTGGAAGTGCGGTTACTGCGCCATTCCGCTGATTCGGGGAGCACACGTCTCGGTGCCGATGGAGACGCTCGAAAAGGAGGCGCGCAAACTCGCGGCGGCCGGTGTGAAGGAGTTGATCGTCATCGCGCAGGACACGACCTATTACGGCATCGACCTCTACGGCCGACGGCGGCTGGCGGAGTTGCTCGAACGGCTCTGCCGCATCGAAGGCATCGAGTGGATCCGCCTGCACTACGCCTACCCCACGGCTTTTCCGCAAGAGGTGATCGAAGTCATGGCCCGCGAGCGGAAGATTTGCAAATACCTGGACATCCCGTTCCAGCACATCTCCGACGCCCAGCTCTCGGCCATGCACCGCCGTCATACCAAAGCCGAAGCCTACGAACTGATCCGCCGCCTGCGCGCGGCAATTCCCGACCTGGCGCTGCGCACCACCCTGCTGGTGGGATACCCCGGCGAGACGGCGGCGGATTTCGCCGAGCTGGAACAGTTCGTGCGCGACGTGCGCTTCGACCGGCTGGGCGTGTTCGCCTACTCGGAGGAGGAGGGCACCTATTCGGCCGAAACGTTCCGGGACGACGTGCCCGAAACGGTCAAGCAGGAACGCGTGGAGCGGATCATGGCGCTGCAAAGAGGCATTTCGCTGGACAACAACCTGCGTCGCGTCGGCAGCACGCAGCGCGTGGTGATCGACTCGCGGCAGGGGGATTTTTACGTCGGACGCACGCAGTACGACTCGCCCGAGGTGGATCAGGAGATTCTGATCCCGGCCGCCGGACGAAGACTGCTGCGCGGGCATTTCTACCCTGTCCGGATCACGTCGGCCGCCGAATACGACCTTTACGGCGAGGTGACGGGAAAATAAAATTTGCTTTTTTACGTTCTTTTACGTACCTTTGGAGTGAATATATGGAGTTCACTTCAAGACGATGGCCGACAAAAGTGTGATAACGAATCTCGAGGCACGTATCCGGCAGCTGATCGGCGAACACCGGCAACTGAGCGAACAGTGCCGTCTGCTGGCTGCCGAGCGGGATGCGCTCAAAGTACGGGAGCGCACGCAGCAGGAACGAATCCGGAGCCTCGAAAACGAATTGTCGCTCAAGCAGCTGGCCGAAGGTCTGACGGGTAAAAGCCCCGACAAAAAAGCGACTGCGCGTGTCAACCGTTTAATGCGGGAGGTAGACAAGTGCATCGCGTTGCTCGGCAAACCGGAAGGCGCCGGGAAGGATGTTTGAAAACAAGACAGATAACGTAACGAAACATGGCGAAACAGTCGATCAAGCTCAAAATTGCGAATAAGCCCTATTCGTTCTCGATCGAGAGCGAAAAGGAGGAGCTTTACCGGCTGGCAGAACGGGAAGTAAACGCCTACGTGGCTTCGATCAAGAAGAACAATTTCCAGGGATGGAGCGATGTGGACTATCTGGGAATGGCCGTATTGAAATTCGCAATCGCGAATGCCGAACTGCGGCAGAGCCGCGAGGTGGGCAGCGACGAGTTGAAAAGCATCGAACGGCTCACGGCGGAAATCGACGAATACCTCTCCCGGCCCGAGGCGTAAGCCGACCCGGATCGTCGGCAGGCAACGGCCGGCAGATGGCCCAAAGGCAGGCGCAACCCGTCACCCGAAAAAACAATCGTCCGGAACGAGGGAAACGGTTCCTCATCCGAAATAAAAACGGATCGGCAGTCCGATTTGCCCGGAATTTGCTCGGGGAACAGGAAGTGAAGCCGCTTCTCACAAGCGGAACGATCCGCAGAAATCAGGAGCACGATCCTGCACGTTCTTTTACATACCACAGGAAAATCTACCCGCATAGATTCCTTACAGCTTTGCGAAACTGAACACTTATTACATTGGGGCAACTCAGGGTGCTTCAAAACCAGGCCTTGACCCTTCGGGGTGTCCGCACGCGTGCGTACCGTTGGAAGGTTGCGATTACCGGAGCCCCCACCATTGACTTATCTGCAGATTCGTCAAACAAGACTAAGGAATCCTATGCGGTTTTTTATGTACATACATTAATTAACCTAAATAACAACAACTGAGAAATGGGTATCATCATTTTGACTGCCTGCATCTCTGCCGTCCTCGGCATCGTCGTTTATGCGCTGGTTACGAATTTCGTGACCCGGAACAGCATGAAGAAACGATGCGAAGCGACTCTCAAGGAGGCCGAAGCCGAAGGCGAGATGATCAAAAAGGAGAAGATCCTCCAGGCGAAAGAGAAGTTCATACAACTCAAAAGCGAACACGACCGTCAGGTCAACGAGCGCAACCAGAAGGTTGCCCAGAGCGAACAGCGCGCCAAGCAGATCGAAAACAACCTGCAGAACCAGCAGCGCGACCTCGAGAACAAACTCAAGGAGAACGACCGCCTGAAAGAGCAGATGCAGAATCAACTGCAGCTGCTCGAGCACAAGAAGGAGGAAATCGACCAGATGAAACGCGAGCAGAACGTGCGTCTGGAACAGATTTCGGGCCTGAGTTCGGAGGATGCGAAGAACATCCTCGTGGAGAACATGAAGGCCGAGGCCAAGACCGAAGCCGCCGCCTACATCAACGAGACCGTCGAAGAGGCCAAGATGACCGCCACGAAGGAGGCGAAACGCATCATCGTCGCATCGATCCAGCGCGTGGCGACCGAAACGGCCATCGAGAATGCCGTGACGGTCTTCAACATCGAGAGCGACGAGGTCAAAGGCCGCATCATCGGCCGCGAAGGCCGTAACATCCGCGCCCTGGAAGCCGCGACGGGCATCGAAATCATCGTCGACGACACGCCCGAAGCCATCATCCTGAGCGGCTTCGACCCCGTACGGCGCGAAATCGCCCGCCTGGCCCTGCACCAGCTCGTCACCGACGGGCGCATCCATCCGGCACGCATCGAGGAGGTGGTAGCCAAAGTACAGAAGCAGATCGAAGAGGAGATCGTCGAAGTCGGCAAACGCACCACGATCGACCTGGGTATCCACGGCCTGCATCCCGAGCTGATCCGCATGATCGGCAAGATGAAGTACCGTTCCTCTTACGGGCAGAACCTGCTGCAGCACGCCCGCGAAACAGCCAACCTCGCAGGTATCATGGCCTCCGAACTGGGTCTGAATCCCAAAATCGCCCGCCGCGCGGGTTTGCTGCACGACATCGGCAAGGTGCCCGACGACGAACCGGAACTGCCGCACGCAATCATCGGCATGAAGCTGGCCGAGAAGTTCAAGGAGAAACCCGAAGTGTGCAACGCCATCGGCGCCCACCACGACGAGGTGGAGATGACTTCGCTCATCGCCCCGATCATTCAGGTCTGCGACGCCATCTCGGGCGCCCGTCCCGGCGCACGCCGCGAGGTGGTCGAGAGCTACATCAAGCGCCTGAAGGAGATGGAGGACATTGCGCTCTCCTACCCCGGCGTTCAGAAGACCTACGCCATCCAGGCGGGACGCGAACTGCGCGTGATCGTCGGATCGGACAAACTCTCGGACGCCGAATCGGAGAGCCTGTCACACGATATTGCCAAAAAGATCCAGGACGAAATGACGTATCCGGGTCAGGTCAAAATCACCGTCATCCGCGAAACACGCGCCGTATCCTACGCGAAATAAGGTACGGAAGGCGGATCGTTTCCGGTCATCGGACTTCGATTTCAAAATCCCTCCCAGCCGGGAGGGATTTTCCATACCCCCTCGCCGGGACACCCGGCACTTACAATAATACCCCGCCTTTGATCAAAGGCGGGGTATTATTATCCGGTTGCCGCCGGCTCAGCCGAGACCTGCGATCTGCTGCCACACCGTCAGGGTAAAGAATACGCCCAAGACCCCGCACATCATCATCAGCAGCAGGTGCATGGTCCGCAAGCCGGGTTTCGAATCCGTGCGCAAATGCCGGTCGACATACTCTTTGAAAAAAAGATACAAGGCAGGGAAAAGCGAAAAGACCAGCAGGATGTCCTCGGGGATGCCGAAAAAATAAATTTTCGAGAACCCCACCAACGCCCAGTGGCAAAGGAAAAGCACGATGAAAAGATTGACCTTCCCCGAAAAGGAAAGCAGCAGACCGATGGTGTAGATCGCTACGGTACAGGGCATCACCGGGGAGGTCAGCATCGGGAACGACATGCCCCGGGCCAGGGAGTACACAGGATAGACAAACGGAATCAGATAGAGTGCGAAAGCGAATTTATCGTGCCGGTGCGTGCGATCGAATGTAGTGTAATCAACAACCAGGTCGTACACCCACACCGCAGCCATTACGCCCCAAAAGAGAGCCATGACTCCACTGTAAGCTCGCTGACCGCAGAACAGCAGGTAGTAAGTCCCCGCTATCCAGAGATTCAGCAGGATCAGATAACACTTCATCGTCCGCCGCACGGCCCGCCCCGGCCGCCGGTAAAGCAGGACGGTCAGCACGATACCCGCCGTGACGATGACCAGCTGTGCCGGCCAGGTCGCCAGATTGTATCGCGCAATGGTTTGCCAGAAAAGTTCCATCGTACCCTAATCGTATTTTTTTCGCCGCGTGAGCGAATGCGCGCGCTTATTGAACAAAAAAATGGGTGCCGCAGCCCCTGCCGCCAGCATGAAGATGACGCTGAAGGTGACAAAACCGTTGAACACAAGGTCGTGCAGGTAACCTCCCGTCATTTCGGGATCGTTGAGATTCTGCATGAACATCATCATGGAAAAAACGGTTTTATAAGCATACATGCCCGGTACCATCGGCAGCAGAGCGGGAATAAAAAGCACAGTCATCGGGCAATGGATGCGTCCGCCCAGCAAAAGACTAAAGACACCGATCACGACCGAAGCACAAAGCGAAGCCGTTGCGATGTCCATACCTCCCTGCATCAAACCAAAACGCAGGGCATGCCCGACGGCCGACAACAGGGCGATTGCCGGAAAGGCCCGCATCGGCGGATCGGAAACAGCACCGAAACCGACGGCGGCGACAGCCGCAAAAAATCCGTCGCTGAGAAGGTCCAGAACCATCATAACAACCCGTTCTTAACGATCATCAACGTACATGAAAGCCCGATGGCAATGCACACTACCAGCAGCAGGGCCGATGTGAAGCGGGCGATACCGTTCAGGATATGTCCTTCGACAATATCGATAACTCCGTTTATCAACGGAACACCCGGGATCAGATACAGCACGCTGGTGGCCATTGCAACCTCCGACGTGGTGTCGAAAATCTGCGACAGCGAAGCGTACATCGATGCGGCAAATGCCGAGACGATAAAAATCACGTAGTGGTTGAAGCCTTTGGCCTGCATGCGCTGTTTGAGGAAGAAACCGATCAGCGTAGCGGAGAAAACGATGCTGACCGCACACCAGTCGCCGCCGAACAAACGGCAGAACGACGCATTGGCCAACCCGACAAGAATAAGGGTAAAAAGCGGGTCGAGACGCGGGCGCGAGATAATTGCATCGTATTTTTCACGCACCTCGGCCAGCGATAACCGCCGGTCGCAGGCCTCCCAGCTCAGGGCGCTGAGTTCCGAATTGAGTTCGAAGCTGATCGGCAGGGGCGGAATATCCACCACTTCGCTGTACACCTTCCCGCTCTCGTCGTCGTAGACCGAGAAGGTCACCACGCGGGGAAAAGCCGACACGATCACCCGCACGCCGAGCGCCCCTCCGAGCCTTTTGGAATTCCTCACCACACGCGAGGTATGCACCCCGGAGCCCATCAGCCGGGCGGCATACTCCGCAATCAACTCCGTAATGGCCTTCAACTCCTCCGCTGTTTTCATTTCCGCCGCATTCGCCCGTAAGGATAGTGCAGGATAAGTGTAAAAGCAAGCCCGCCTGCAATTTGCCGAACCGCCGCCTGTCCATACGAAATTTTAACGGCGCAAAGATAACCAAATCCGCCATTAAATAAAATTTTTTAATATCATTCTGTTTCAAAAATAACGTTTTCGGTAAGCGAGCGAAGAGGCGGAACGAAGTTCAGGCTATGCCGAGCGTAGAAAACGAAGAAAGAAATGCAACGTTTTTTCCGATTCATACCGTGCCGCGAAGAAAAGCGGAGGGAAAAACCGCTATCTTCGCACCCATGAAACTCATCCCGGAACTCACAGCCCATATCGAGGTTGAAATTATTCCACGTTACGCCCGCTTCGACAGAGCACACCGCATCGACCATGTCCGCACGGTCATCCGGCAAAGCCTCAGCCTTGCGGCACACTATCCGGTTGAACCGAATATGGTCCACACGATCGCGGCTTACCACGACACGGGACTTACGGCAGGCCGCGAACATCACCACCTGGTCTCGGGTGAGATCCTTGTAGCGGACACGGCACTTCGGCGCTGGTTTTCGCACGAACAAATCGCCGTGATGCGCGATGCGGTCGAGGATCACCGCGCCTCATCGGATCACGAACCCCGCAGTATTTACGGGCGTATCGTCGCCGAAGCCGACCGTTGTATCGACACCGAAACCATTATTCGCCGCACGATACAATACGGGCTGGCCCATTATCCCCAGCTCGACCGGCCAGGCCAGTATCTGCGCTGCCGGGAACACCTCGGTCGCAAATATGCCGACGGAGGCTATCTGAGATTGTGGATTCCCGAATCGGAGAACGCGCAACGCCTTGCCGAACTGCGCACGCTGATCCGCGACAAGGAACGACTCGCGAGATGGTTCGACGAGATTTACGCACAGGAAACCGATCCCCGGCGGGAAGCGTGCGCCAGGCACTTCCTTCAAACGCAGGGCGCCGAAGTCGAAACGCTGCGCACCGTCATCGCATTCCGCTATCCCGATAATTCGGTCGAACCCTCGGTTCAAGGGTTTTTGGTAAACGGAGAATGGATCATCGACCGCGAAGATTATAAAATCTATCCGTGCAGCCTGTTCCGGATGATTAACGACCTCGACACGCCGCTTCTCGATTGAGCCGGCCCGGCAAAACAGCCTCACATACTCCCTCCTGCTACGACATTCCTTCGGAAATTACAGAGCGACAAGAGGTTCGACTCGGAAAAACACACTGAAAAGACTTGGTTTTTCCGATTGTTTCATTATCTTTGCTAAAAGGGTAAAGTTATGTAAAAGATAAAGCCGCGATTCCTGAAATTGCAGTAGTAATTCCATTTTCCATCATCAATTATTCATCTAAAAACCTTAAATTATGAGAGTGAAGACATTACTATTCTGGACTTTAATCACAATCCCATTATTTTTTGCGGGGGGGGGTGCAGCGATGATAAAACCGCTGACGACAAGCCGCCCGTGTCCGATCCCGTCGTTCGGTTAGAGGCCGGAACCGCAACGCAGACATCGATCACCGTGCTCATCGCCGCCAGGGACGCCGAGCAGATGGCTTACCTGATTCAGGAAAACAGCGAAGAGACCGTTCCCGCCACCGCCGAAGATATTTTCGAAAACGGCATTATTCTCAATGCGTCCGCCGATCCCGTCCCTGTCACCAAAGACGAACTGGAGCCGGGCGTCGAATACCTCGTCCAGGCCGCAGCCCGGTCAAAAAAACGTTACAGCGAACCGCAGTCGCTGACGCTGGGCACCCGTGAAATCCCCCGCCTGATCTACTTCGAGTCCTCGACCAAAACGAGTTTCAGCTACCGGATCACCAACATCGGCGCCGATCAGCTTTTCTTCCACATTTACCTCGAAAAATGGGCTTACGACGATTTCTACGCACAGTATAAGGAGGGTTACGGCGAAGAATTCGACCTCGACCTGATGCTGACGGACATCCTCGCCGATTACGGATTCGAAGCCACCGGGCCGCAGACGATCACCTGGAACGCAGGCGACGAAAATCCTCCGCGTGAAAGCATCGCCGCAATCATCGGCGGGCAGGAATATTACGGAATCGCCTGCACGTTCGATACGGAGGCTCTGGAATGGGGCAAACCGGAACAGGTCGCGTTCAAAATGGAAGATCCGGGAGAGTCTTCGGCGACCATCGATATCCTTATCGATGAACTGACTCCCGAACAATTGCTCTCTCGCATCGAACCGGACAATTCGATCCGCTTCTACTTTTACCATCTTTTCCAAAAACCGGTAGTCGACGCCTTCCGGGAACAATTCGGCCAGAAGGCATTCGAAAATTATATCTATGAAAACGGGTATTTCGCGGAATATGCCTACACCGACCGTTGGAATTTCAGCGAACCCAGTGCCGTCTACCTGCTGGCTGTGCTGGGCATCGACCGGAACGGCGATACGGTGTATGCGGAGAAAGTGATCGACGCACCGGAATACCAGCCGGACATCCTGATCTCCATGCAGCCCTACGAAAACGAGCTGAAGGGATATTACGATTACCAAAGCGTCGAGGTTTCGGTGGCGCCCTCCTATTTCGGGGACGCACCCGCCGATCAGATGATGTGGACATTTACCTCGAAGGAAGTGGTCGACGCCGCGCTCGAAATGGCCGGGGGCGCCACGCTCGAAGAGTGCGTCGCAGAAGGTTATCTCATGACCTATCCGATAGCCGAAGAGTGGGCCGTGTCGATGGCCGAAACAGGATCGTTCACGGAATATTTCAACGATCTCGATCCCCAAACCGAATATTACTTCATCGTGGCCGTACCGGATCCCAAGAACGAAGGACAGACTATGGTACGCTATGCCACGGCGACAACCGCTGTCAAACCGGACATTTCCAACCCCGATCCCGAATACCTCGCGTACCTGGGTTCGTGGAAACTGAGCGGTCAATCCACCCGGGACTGGTCTTCGCCCCTCACGTACGACATCACTGTCGAGCAACTCACCCCCAACCGTTCGTTCAAGGTTTCGGGCTGGTCGAAATCGAATATCGGCAGAGACTTCCCGTTTGTAATGAACTACGATCCGGCCACCAAGAAACATTTCGTCAAGGCGCCTCAGATACTCGGCACCTACACGCAGGACGGAACCGAATTGGAAGTGGTTTTTGCAGGTTTGTTCATCTATGGATTCACCGACAACCTGTCGATCTACATCGCTCCGACCTACACGGCCTATACCGGTCAGATCAACGGCAACCGGATGGGATTCACCAACGAATTGTTCCAATACGACGGATCGACCTACGAATTCAAATCGCTCGGTTACGCGGGCCGGGCTGCAAACGGTCAGTTCCACGCGTTTACGGGCGACGAATACAACCCGGTGTATTTCAGCGTCACCAGATCCACAGAAAACGCTGCGGCCGTACAGCCCCGTATGACAGGGATCGGCGGCACCCGGAGCTTCGTTTCCCGTTGGTACTCCCCGGGGACAGAAGTGCGCATCCCGCTGCGTGGGGCAAACGCGCAGCCGCAGGCCGCACCGGCCCGGGCACACCGCATTTCGCCGGCTTTCGCCGAAACGTCGGCTTCCGATTCCCGCAGGATGACGACATGGCGCCAGACGCATCCGCTCCGGGGAGTACCGCGCATGGAATAACGCCCATGCATGCACGCTCAGAAAATTACCCGGCCCCCGGCAACCCGGCTGATTGCAACGGGCCGAGTCCCGAATTCGACTGAAAAAGTCCGGAACTTTCCAGTTCCGGACTTTTTCAATTCAGGAGGAGCCAACCTGCCGGGCCGGCTTCAAACCGGCATCAGCGGCAGCACCTCTATTCCACATCGTGCGGGAAATACTTCATGTACTGCACGCGCTGATAAACCGCACCCTCCGCACTGCCGTAATCCATCCGGCCCCGGAATTCGGACAACGACGCAAATCCGTGCCGTTCAGCCCAGTCATCGATGAAGTCTCCCATTTCGCGGATCGCGCCATATCCTTTTTCGTGAATCGCCGAACAAACCTGCACGGCGCTTGCACCGCACAGCAACGCTTTCACCGCAGCCGCCCCGTCATGGACTCCCGTGGAAACCGCCACGTCCAACTGCGGCAATGCCGCGGAGCAAAGTGCCACGCTGCGCAGCACGTTGCGCAGTTCCGAAGGCTCGCTGAAAGGATTGCCGTTGACGAACGCGAGTTTCTCTACATCGATGTCGGGTTCGAAAAAGCGGTTGAACATCACCACTCCCCGGGCGCCCCGGCCCAACAGGGCATCAGCCACCGAAAGCACGTTCGTAAGACGCATCGGCAGCTTCACCGAAACGGGAATTTTCACTGCTTCAGTCACGCTGCGCAACACATCGGCATAACCCTGTTCGAGTTCCTGGGCCGTACTGTGCCGGTCGGTCGGTTGCAGAAAGATGTTCAGTTCGAGCGCCGAAGCACCGGCTTCGGCCATCGAAACGGCATAATCCGTCCACTCCGAAGAGCAGGCGATACAGTTGATGCTGGCAATAACCGGCACACCCGTCGTGCGGGCATCGGCGACCAGCTTGAGAAATTCGCCTTTGTAATGAGCGCCCAGATAACGCTCCAAATACTCGCCCGCGTCGCCCGTTCCCTGTGCGGTATAATCGAGCGAAGCGGCCTGATGCACGATCTGCTCCTCGAAGATGGATTTGAGCACCACAGCACCGGCACCGTTACGAACGCATTGTTCGATATGAGGCAGGCTGGCCGTATACGGCGAACTGCTGACCACAACGGGACTGGAAAGTTCCAGACCGAGATAGTTTGTCTTCATATTTTTCGTATCGATAAAAAACCTGTTATACCAACGGCATCCGGATCACTTCGGCCTTCACGGGTTTTTCCCGGATAACCACGGCAATTTCGGTGCCCAGATTGGCGTATTCGGCCTTCACGTAACCCAGGCCGAACCCCACCTTCAAGCAGGGAGACATGGTACCCGATGTGACGTGGCCGATTTCAGTGCCATCGGGAGCGGCGATCTTATACTCGTGACGCGGAATACCGCGTTCGACCATCCGGAAGCCGACGAGTTTGCGCTGCACGCCCTCCGCCTTCTGCTTCTCCAGAAAAGCCCGGTCGATGAAATCCTTCCCTTCGGCGAACTTGGTGATCCACCCCAGCCCGGCCTCCAGAGGCGAGGTCGTGTCGTCGATGTCGTTGCCATAGAGGCAGAACCCTTTTTCAAGGCGCAGCGTATCGCGGGCACCCAGGCCGATATTCTGCAGGCCGAACTCTTCGCCGGCCTCCCAGAGCGCCTTCCAGAGTTTGTCGCTGTCCGCATTGGCCGCATAAATCTCGCAGCCGCCCGAACCGGTGTAGCCCGTGATCGAGAGAATCGCGTCGCACCCCGCGACCTGCATCTTCCGAAAGGTATAATACTCCATCTGCTCGACCGGTTCCGCGCACATCTTCTGCACGATCTTCATCGCCAGAGGACCTTGTACCGCCAGTTGGCAAATCTCGTCCGAAGCGTTGTAAAGCTCCTTGCCGTGTCCGGCCTCCATGCCCATCTTCGCCCCTTCCGCGCAGATGTGGTTCCAATCCTTTTCTATATTGGAGGCATTCACGCAGAGCATGTATGTCCCGGCATCGACACGATACACCAGAATGTCATCGACGATCCCTCCCCGGCCGTTGGGCATACAGGAGTACTGCACCTTGCCGTCGAAGAGTTTCGACACGTCGTTGGTCGTGACGCGTTGCAGCAAGGCGAGCGCCTTCGGCCCTTTGACCCAGATTTCGCCCATGTGGCTCACGTCGAACACGCCGGCCCGCTCGCGCACGGCCCTATGCTCGTCGTTGATACCCGTAAATTCGATGGGCATGTTATACCCCGCGAACTCGGCCATTTTGGCCCCCGAGGCAATGTGATACTTGGTAAAAGCAGTGGTTTTCATAAGAGGTTATCGGTTTTTGCAATTCCTATTCACGGCGTTTCACGCCCAGTCGCGGGCAGCGGCGGAACTCCTTTTCGCGGTCGAAAAGATAGCGGTAGGTTGTATGCACCTTGTGGCGCGTGGCGCAGACGTAATTCTCGATCATGCGGTTCATCACGGGATTGAAGTCGCCGATCCAGGCCAGCTCCATCGACTTGTAGGGATTCTTCGTCCGTTCGAGAAACTGCCAGTATTTGACCATGATCGCCGACTCGACGCCTTTGCCGTGGAACTCCGGAGCAATCCCGAAGATGATGCCGAAAACACGGTCGCACGACTTGCTCACTTTCAGATCCCACATCAGGCGCAGCTTCTGCCACAGGCCGAACCTGCCGTTGAACTTGCCGATCAGGCGGTTCAGGTCGGGTACGGTCACGAAGAAACCGATCGGCTCCTCGTTGAAGTAGGCGAAGAAGATGATGTTGGGATCGATGATCGGTTTGATCGTGCGCATCATGTGCATCGCCTCCTCCTGGGTCATGGGTTTCACACCCGAAAACAAGGCCCACGCCTTGTTGTAGATGACGCGGAAATTCTCGGCAGCTTCTTCCAGATTCTTCATGTCGATGTTCTCGACGCGATAACCCGGCGTGGAATAAAGCCGCTCGGCCCGTGCGAAAATCTGGTTGTTCGCTTCCGAAGCATTCACACGCCAGATAAAACTGTGCTGGTTGAAATAGTTTTTAAAACCGTAATTCTCGAAAAGCTCCTTATAATAAGGAGGATTGTAAGGATTCTTGTACAAAGGCTGAAACTCGTAGCCTTCGATCAGCAACCCCCACCAATCGCGCCGCTGCCCGAAGTTGATCGGGCCGTCCATCGCCTCCATACCCCGGCTTGCCAGCCACATGCGCGCAGCATCGAACAGCATGTCGGCGACCTGCTGGTCGTCGATCGCCTCAAAAAAGCCGCAGCCGCCCGTCGGCTGCTCCTCGATGGCCGCCTTCTCCCGGTTGTAGAACGCAGCAATGCGTCCTACGACCTCCCCGCCGGTATTGCGCACCATCCAGCGCACCGCTTCGCCGTCGGCAAAAAGTTCGTTGCGCGCAGGGTCGAACGCCTCCTCGATATCCGTATCGAGCGGGCAGACCCAGTTGCGGTTACCTTTGTATATCTTTTTGGGCAGGTCGAGCCATTCGCGCACCAGGGCGGGCGTCATGACCTCCTGCAAAAAGTATTTATCCGATTCCATACACATTTTAATTTTCACGTCCGAAACCCGCCCGGCTGATGCCCGCAAGGCGGGTTTTGCCGCCACGAACCCTTACCGGCCGCCGGTGAAGCGCATATCGGCAAACAAAGTTAGCAAAAATTCCCGCGCAGCCAAAAGGATTCTCCGAATAATCGCACCGGAGCGACGCCTGCACGTCCGCCCTCAAGCATATTTCGCGCACACGGAAAGTCAATAATTTTCGGCGATCGGGTCGGAAAAACCGAATATTTCCCTATTTTTGCGTAAGACGAACCGTCGCCGGGACAGGCGGCGGCCCGGTTTGCACCATCCTTGTCAGGAAAACGAAAAACACGCACGATGAACAAAAATCCCGAACCCGGCACGGCGGACGAAGGGAAGGCCCCGTATCGGTTCATGAAATACCGAATCCATAAAATCCTGCTGGTCTGCTGCAGCTACGACGGGTACATTCTCGAAGAGGACGGCCACATCGAGCAGCAGATCAATCAGGAATACCTCGACCTGAACCTCTCGAATCCGCCCTCGTTCACGCGCGTCAGCTCGACGGCCGAAGCGCTCGAACGGCTGGCGGAGGACGACTCGTTCGACTTCATCCTCACGATGTACAACGTCGGGGAACCCGATGTTTTCACCTTTGCCAAAATCGTCAAGGAGCGTCATCCGCAGATTCCCGTGGCATTGCTCACCAGTTTTTCGAAGGACATCTACCGCCGCCTGGAGGAGCAGGATCGCTCGGGGATCGACCACATCTTCTGCTGGCACGGCAACACCGACCTGATCATCGCCATCATCAAGCTCATCGAAGACAAGATGAACGCCGGGGAGGACATCACGGAAGGGGGCGTGCAGGCCATTCTGTTGGTCGAGGACTCGATCCGGTTCTACTCCACCTACCTGCCCGAACTCTACCGGATGATCCTGCAGCAGAACACCGAATTCCTGAAGGACGCTTTCAACGAGCAGCAGCAGGTGCTGCGCAAGCGGGCGCGACCCAAAATCCTGCTGGCGACCAATTATGACGAAGCGACCGAACTCTACGGACGCTACAAGAAAAACCTGCTGGGCGTGATCTCCGACGTGGGCTTCGTGCTGCACAAGAACGATCCCCCGACTTCGGAGAAACGCGACGCAGGCATCGACTTCTGCCGCCTGGTGAAGCAGGACAACCCGCTGATGCCCGTTTTGCTGCAATCGTCGCAGACGGCGTTCGAAGCGCAGGCACGGGAATTGGGCGCGGGATTCATCGCCAAGAATTCGAAAACCCTGCTCTTGCAACTGCAGGACTACATCGCCAACGAGTTCGCATTCGGCGAATTCGTCTTCAAGGAGCCGTCGACCGGCGCCGTCATCGGACGGGCCAAAGACCTGGCGCAGATGCAGCGGATGATCGCCTGCATTTCCGATGCCGCTTTCGAATACCACACTTCGCAGAATCACCTCTCCAAGTGGCTCTATTCCCGAGGTCTGTTTCCCCTCGCCGCCGCAATTCGGCGGCACAACAAAAGCCACTTCACGAGCATCGCGGAGCATCGCCACACGCTGGTGAACCTCATCAAGGACTACCGCACGCTGTTGGGACAGGGTGTCGTGGCCCGCTTCGACCCCGAAACCTACTCCGATGCGGTGGCCTTCGCACGCCTGGGCGAAGGGTCGCTGGGCGGCAAGGCACGCGGCCTGGCATTCATGAATTCGATGCTCAACAAATACCGCCTTTACGACCGCTATCCCGGAGTCCGGGTGATGATTCCCCGTACGGTGGTGATCGCTACGGAGTACTTCGACGAATTCATCCGCCTCAACGGCCTGAAATATGTCGTTCAACAGGAATTTTCGGACGAAGAGATTCTTTCCGAATTCGCCAGTTCGACCGTTCCCGCCAAGCTGCAGGAGGAGCTGAAGGCCTACATCCGCACGGTCGGCACCCCGCTGGCGGTGCGCTCCTCCTCGAAACTGGAGGACTCGCACTACCAGCCCTTCGCAGGCATCTACTCCACCTACATGATCCCGCACACGGACAACGAAGATCAGATGCTGCGCCTGCTGCTCAAAGCCGTGAAGAGCGTCTACGCTTCGGTCTACTTCGCCGAGTCGCGCGCCTACATCTCCTCGTCACAGAACCTTATCTCGGAGGAGAAGATGGCCGTCATCATCCAGGAGGTGTGCGGCACGGAGCAGGACAGGCTCTTTTTCCCGACCTTTTCGGGCGTGGCGCGGTCGATCAACTACTACCCCATCGGCGACGAGAAACCGGAAGACGGGGTTTGCAACGTGGCGATGGGGCTGGGTAAACTGGTCGTCGACGGCGGGCGGACACTGCGCTTCTCGCCCAAATATCCGCAGAAGGTACTGCAAACCTCGACGCCCGAACTGGCGCTGCGCGACACGCAGAACGAAGTGCTGGCGCTCGACCTGCAGCCGGAGGCGTTCCACACTTCGATCGACGACGCGGTGAACCTGCGCCGCCTCTCGCTGACGGACATCGCCCCGATGCGCAACGCACGCTACGTCTGCTCGGTCTGGGATCGGGAAAACGAACGCATCTCCGACAGCCCTTTCGATCGGGGAAGCAAAGTGATTACGTTCAACAACATCCTGAAATACAACACGTTCCCTCTGGCGGAGATCGTCACCGACATGCTCGGGATCGGCACCGAAGAGATGCGCTGTCCCGTGGAGGTGGAATTCGCCGCCAACATGGATGTTCAGCCGGGCCAGCAGCAGATTTTCAACCTGCTGCAAATCCGTCCGATCATCGACAATCAGGACAACCGCCCGCTGGACTGGACGAATGTCCGAACCGACGACGCGCTCATTTATGCCGAAAACGCACTGGGTGTAGGTACGATGAGCGACATCGCGGACATCGTTTACGTGAAGACGGGAGCTTTCGATACGCTTTCGACCGAAAAAATCGCAGACGAACTGCTCGCCCTCAACGCCAGGATGAGCGCTGCAAACCGCCCGTATATCCTCGTGGGGCCGGGCCGTTGGGGTTCGTCCGACCCCTTTCTGGGCGTTCCCGTGAAGTGGACGCACATCTCGGAAGCGAAGGTGATCGTCGAATGCGGCATTCCGGGATTCGAGGTCGAACCCTCGCAGGGCACCCATTTCTTCCAGAACGTCACATCGCTGGGCGTGGGCTATCTGACGATCAACCCCTTCCGGGGCGACGGCATCTTCCGCTCCGACCGGCTGGACTCGATGCCCGCAGCGTGGGAAGGCACCTATCTGCGGCAGGTGCGGTTCGCCAAACCGCTGTTCGTCTGCATCGACGGACGATCGGGCAAAGGAATCGTATACGAACCCCGAACAGCAAAAATAGATGATCGAATTAGATGAAAAACAAAAGGTGGAACTGATCCGCTACCGGCATGAGGACCAATGCCGGTTACTTTACAATCTTTCTCAAACCTCCCTGAAAATCTTTTCCGGATTTCTCACCCTGCAACTTGCTTTCGGTAGTTTTCTCACACAGATCACCCCGACATTCGGAATCGAGGTGGGTTTCATCCTGATGGAATTCGCCATTTGCAGTATCACCACCGTTATGCTCCTGAACATCCAACGACGTCGCAGAGAAGCCGCCAGAACCGTTCGGAACTGTAACGAATACCTCGGATTCGATGAGGAGGGCGCCTATCTGCCGGACAGGGCCATCAATTTCAAAACCAAATTCTGGCCCTGGTTCCCCCTCTACACCTTAGGCATCTGGCTCTCGTTCGTCGGGATTCTGTTCATCCTTCTCTCCGGGGATGCGACCCACCGGACAACTCCCGACAGACAGACAGCGGGCGGCTCAGAACAGGCGGCTACCGTCGAAATAGACTCTGCCAGGACGAAAACTGATAATCCCGTCTATTTTTTAAGGAAATAATTACAATACATAAGAAAAAAGAGTATATTTGTAGAGAACAAGTAACCAACCATCTAAAACTTCATACCATGAACGTGAACAATTTAATGGCGGAACTCGAACGCAGGCATCCCGGCGAAAGCGAGTATCTGCAGGCCGTACGCGAGGTGCTGATGACCGTGGAGGAGACCTACAACCAGCATCCGGAATTCGAAGCCAACCGCATCGCCGAGCGCATCGTGGAGCCGGACCGCAGTTTTACCTTCAAGGTAGTCTGGGTCGACGATCAGGGCGTGCCTCAGGTCAATACCGGTTACCGGTTCCAGTTCAACAACGCCATCGGGCCTTACAAGGGCGGCCTTCGGTTCCACCCTTCGGTGAATCCGTCGATCCTGAAATTCCTGGGCTTCGAGCAGATTTTCAAGAATGCGCTGACCACGCTGCCGATGGGCGGTGCGAAGGGCGGCTCGGACTTCAACCCCAAAGGCAAATCCGACCGCGAAGTGATGCGTTTCTGCCAGGCCTTCATGGTCGAGTTGTGGCGCCACATCGGGCCGCAGACCGACGTTCCGGCAGGTGACATCGGCGTCGGCGGCCGCGAAATCGGCTACCTCTACGGCATGTACCGCAAATTGGCCCAGGAGAATACGGGCGTGCTGACGGGCAAGGGCATGACCTACGGCGGCTCGCTGATCCGCCCCGAAGCGACGGGCTTCGGTGCCGTATACTTCCTGCGTCAGATGCTCGAAACCGCAGGCATGGACATCAAGGGCCAGACCATCGCCATCTCGGGCTTCGGCAACGTGGCTTGGGGTGCTGCGACGAAAGCTACGGAGCTGGGTGCGAAGGTCGTGACGATCTCGGGTCCCGACGGCTACATCCACGACCCCGCAGGTCTCGACAAGGAGAAGATCGCCTACATGCTCGAACTGCGCGCGTCGAACAACGACGTGGTAGAACCCTATGCCAAGAAATTCCCGGGTTCGACGTTCCATGCCGGCAGAAAGCCGTGGGAGGTGAAGGTCGACATCGCCATGCCGTGCGCCACGCAGAACGAGTTGAACGGCGACGATGCCAGGCAACTGCTGGCCAACGGCGTGAAACTCGTGGCCGAAGTCTCGAACATGGGCTGCCGCCCGGAGGCCATCGACGCCTTCATCGCGGCGAAGATTCCCTACGGGCCGGGCAAAGCCGTCAACGCGGGCGGCGTAGCCACCTCGGGGCTCGAAATGACGCAGAACTCGCAGAAACTCAACTGGACGGCCGAGGAGGTCGATGCCAAACTGCACCAGATCATGTCGTCGATCCACAACGCCTGCGTGGAATACGGCACCGAGAAGGACGGCTACCTCAACTATATGAAGGGCGCCAACATCGCCGGCTTCATGAAGGTCGCCAAGTCGATGGTAGAGCAGGGCATCCTCTAAACCGAATCGTATCTATAAGAGAAGAGGCGGAAACATCGGTTTCCGCCTCTTCTGTATTTTAGCTGCACTGTTAAAAAAAGCACGGATCAGATTCAGCACGAACATCATACCGCAACCGACCGTCACATGCGCATAAGACACAGTTTCAGGTAATAGAACGGATTAGTGACGTGCAAGACCGGCCACACCATGCGCTCCGCTTCCGGCCATCATATCAGTCGACGTATCTCACCGCCGCCGCACGGCCCGGACGATTTCGCCTCCGACGGCCAGCAGCGACGTCAGGCCGATCACCTCGGCCCACTCGCGGGCGGGAAGCGGTTCGGTGCGGAACACCTCGCCGCCAAGCTCCACGATCAGCACCTGCCCGGCGGCGATCGCCACCAGAATCAGGAAGAATTCGCGGCAGCCCCGAAGGCAGGTAAACACCGAATGGCGTGTTTCGAACCCTTTGGCGTTGAACATGTTCCAGAACTGCAGAAAAACGAATGTCGAGAAGAAAAGCGTCAGTTGCCGCACGTTCATACCTCCCGTAGTGACCGTCCAGTAGAACATCATGCCCAGCAGCACGGCGACGATGATCGTGCCGCAGGTGAAAATCGTGCGCGCCATAGCGGGCGTGATGATGAACTCGTCGCGCAGGCGCGGCTTTTCGCGCATCACCTCGGGATTGGGCGGCAGCGAAGCCATCGCCATAGCGGCGAAGGTATCCATAATGATATTCACCCACAGGATTTGCACCACCGTGAGCGGCAGGTCGGTGCCGAAGACCGCCCCCACGAAGCACACCACGATGGCGGCGAAGTTGATCGTCAACTGGAAAAGCACGAACCGCTGAATATTGCGGTAGAGCGAGCGGCCCCACATCACGGCCGTGGCGATCGAGGCGAACGAGTCGTCGAGCAGCGTGATGTCCGAAGCGTCTTTGGCCACGGAGGTGCCCGTACCCATCGAGAGACCCACGTTGGCGAAGTTGAGCGCCGGAGCGTCGTTCGTGCCGTCGCCCGTCACGGCGACCACCTCGCCCTTCTGTTGCAGCAGGCGCACCAGTCGCTGCTTGTCGAGCGGACGCGCCCGGGACATGATCTTCAGCTCCTGCACGCGCTCCAGCAGCTCCTCGTCGCTCATGGCGGCGAACTCCGTGCCGGTCATGTGGTTGCGGTCGCCGTCCACAGCGTCGTTCCACAGTCCGATCTGCCGGGCAATTTCGCGCGCCGTGGCAGGCGTGTCGCCCGTGACGACCTTGATCGCGATACCCGCAGCGAGACATCGCTCCACCGCAGCCGGTACATCCTCGCGCACCGGGTCGCTGATGGCCGCCACCGCCGCAAAATGCAGATTCTTCGCCTCGATGGCCTTTTCGCATTCCGTCTCGGTCGTCTCCGTCCAGGCAATCCCCAGCGTGCGCATCGCCCGGTTCTGGAACGCGAGCAGCTGTTCCTGAATCTCCCCGCCGCGTCCGTCGGGCAGGCACATCGCCCGCACGATCTCGGGAGCGCCTTTCACGCAAAGCAGCCGGCGGCCCGAAACACCGCTTTCGATGATCGTGGCCATGTATTTGCGTTCGGTGGTGAAGGTCAGCCGGTCGACGATCTTCGCCCCTTCGCGCAGAGAGGTATACGCTTCCCCCTCGCGGCGCAGCCAGTCGAGCAGCGCCCCCTCGGTGGGATTACCGATGATATGCCCTTCGGCGTCGAGAAATGCCGTCGTGTTCGCGGCAATCACCTCCGCCAGTTCATGCAAAGGCAGATTGTCGTAACGTTTCATTTCGGCGACCGACATCCGGTTCTGTGTGAGCGTCCCCGTTTTGTCGGTGCAGATCACCGTCACGGCCCCCATCGTCTCGCAGGCGTGCATCCGGCGCACGAGGTTGTGCGTCTTGAGCATCCGCCGCATCGACATGGCCAGCGAAAGGGTGATCGACATCGGCAGTCCCTCCGGCACGGCCATCACGATGATGGCCACCGAAACCATGAAGATGTGCAGCACCTGCTGCGAGGTTTGCAGCCAGTCGCCCGCGAGCAATGCTCCCGAAAGGTAGGATTTGAGCACCATCACCACGAAGATCAGCACCGAAAGCACGATGCCGGCCTTACCGATCAGGTGCGAAAGGCGCGTGAGCTGACGGTTGAGCGGCGTCTGTTCGTCGCTCTCGACGGTAGCCTGCTCCGTCACGCGGCCCGCCTCGGACGCGTCGCCCACGGCCGTGACGACGAAAACGCCGTAACCGTCCGTCACGGTCGTGCCGCGCATCACGGCATTCGAAGGATAGGTAGCGTCCGCATCGAAATCGGCCTCCACGATCGTCTTCCCCACTTCCGGCTCTCCCGTCAGGGTCGATTCGTTGATCCGCAGCGACACCGCCTCGGTCAGTTCGCCGTCGGCCGGCACGGTCTCGCCGCTTTCGATGTAAACCACGTCGCCCACGACCACCTCCCGCCGGGGGATTTCGCGCACCGACCCCCCGCGCAGCACCTTCACCGGCACGTCGTCGTTGACCCGGTTCAGGCGTCGGAAACGCCGCATGGCGTCCCACTCGAACCAGAAGCCCACACAGGTGGCCAGGATAATGGCGCAGATAATGCCCACTGGCTCCGTGAAGTTGCCTTCGATAACGGCGATTACAAGCGACAGGGCGGCCGCGACGAGCAGCACCCGGATGATCGGGTCGCGGAACTTCTCCGCGAAGAGTTTCCACGCGGAATCGTCTTTGGGCGGAGTGATAACGTTGTCGCCGTGAAGCCGCCTGCTCTGGACGACCTCCTGCGCGGACAAACCCTCCGGATTGTAACGGATCATAAGCGTCAGAATTTATTGAGTGAAAACTGCCGTGTCGAGGCATCGAGGCGCACGGCGATAAAGAGCAGCATCGTGAAGGCGATGAGCGACGAACCGCCGTAGCTCATGAACGGAAGCGGAATACCCATCACCGGCATCAGCCCGATGGTCATTCCGACGTTGACCAGCACATGAAACAGCAGGATGGCGGCCACGCAGTAGCAGTAGATGCGTCCGAACGGCTCCTCCTGCCGCTCGCCCATGCGCATCAGGCGCAGGATCAGGCAGCACAGCAGCCCGAGGACGAACAACGACCCCAGGAAACCCCACTCCTCGCCCACGGTGCAGAAGATGAAGTCGGTATGGTTTTCGGGCACGAACCCGTACTTGATCTGCGTGCCCTGCAGCAGCCCTTTCCCGACGATTCCGCCCGAGCCGATGGCGATTTTCGACTGGTTGACGTTGTAGTCGGTGCCCAGCGGGTCGCTGATGATGCCCAGAAAACTGAGGATCCGGTCACGCTGATGCTGCTTGAGAATCGAATTGAAAATGTAGTCCGTCGTCGGCAGGAAAATCATCGAGCAGACGAACAGGCCGATCGTCACGAAAATATTCATCAGGTTGCTCCGGTAAGCGTAAACCGCCACGATTACCAGCGAAGCAAACGTCACAACCAACAGACAATGGTAGAGTGACATCGCTCCCGGGGCAATCAGCCCCATAAGGGCGCAAAGCACGGTGCTTGCCAGTGCCAGCGACGCGAGGTAGACGATGCGGGAGCGCCACTGCCCGTTCATCATCGCTTCGGAAAAGGTGCAGACCAGAATCAGGAGCACCAGCAGCGTCATCGGCGTAAGCAGGAACGAGGTGATGAACAGCGCCGCTATGAGCAGCACCGGGATACAGAGCCATTTGTTCAATCCTTCGCGGTAGAGCACGAACAGAAACGAGCAGAGCACCACGCCCGAACCGGTGTCGTTCTGCAGCACGATGATCATCAGCGGGATCAGGATAATCAGCCCCACTTTGAACAGGTCGCGGGGCCTCGAAATCGAAAAAGAGTAGTTGCTCATCGCGCGCGCAACGGCCAGCGCCGTGGCAATCTTCACGAATTCGACGGGCTGCAGGCGGAACGACCCGAACTCGAACCACGCCTTCGCACCGTTGACCTCCCGCCCGAACAGCAGCGCCGCAAGAAGCATCAGCAGGCCCAGGATGTAGGCCGGATAGGCAAACATGTGGTAAAAGCGCTCGTCGAGCAGCACGACCACCAGTGCCGTAACCCATGCCACCCCGACCCACACCAACTGCTTCATGTAAAAGTGCGAGAAGGAGAAAACATCTGCGGCCGTATCGTCGTACGATGCCGAAAAGATCGACACGCACCCCGCCAGCACGATCAGCACGTACAACAGCACGGCAACCCGGTCGATACCTGAGAAAATGCCGTTCGATCGGTTAGCGGTCATAAGCGGGATAGTAGATATTCATGTTTTTCACGTAGTCGAGCATATAGGGCCGCCTGATCGTATCGGTCAGGTAATACTCCTCGATCAGGCTGGCGATGGGCAATGCGGCCGAAGCGCCGAATCCGCCGTTTTCGACATAGACCGAGATGGCGATCTTCGGGTTGTCCTTCGGGGCGAACGACAGGAAGGTCGAGTGGTCGCGGCCGTGCGGATTCTGGGCCGTACCGGTCTTGCCGCAGACATCCAGCCCCTCCAGGCGGGCAGTTGTCGAAGTGCCGCCCACGTTCACACCCCGCCACATGCCCTCGACGATCGGTTCGAAATGTTTCGGATCGACCTTCGTGTAGTGCTTCTCATAGAATCGCCGGTCGAGCGAATCCCGCCCTTCGACCTGCTTGACGATATGCGGAATGTAGTAGTAGCCCCTGTTGGCGACGATCGCCGCGAGGTTGGCCATCTGCAGGGGCGTACAGCCCAACTCGCCCTGACCGATCGAAAGCGACAGCACCGTCAGCGAATTCCAGGAACCCCGGTAGCGGCGGTCGTAGAACGAACGGTCGGGCACATACCCGTTGCCTTCGCTCAGGAAGTCGGAGTCCAGCTTGCGTCCGAATCCGAAGCTCTCGACATACTCCTTCCATACATCGAAACCCTTTTTCACGCTGCCGTACTTCGGGTTGTCGAGAATATCGCGGAACACGTAGCAGAAGTAGGCGTTGCACGAGGTCGCCACCGCGAACCGCAGGTCAGCGGGCGAAGCGTGGGCATGGCATTTCATACTCAGACGGCCCACCTGGTAGCCGTTGTGGCAGGGATGGAGATCCGAAGGCCGGAGCACTCCCTCCTGCAGGCCGATCAGCCCCTGCACCAGTTTGAAGGTCGATCCCGGCGGATAGCGCGCGCTGACGGCCCGGTTGAAGAGCGGGCGCCGCTTGTTGCGCAGCATCTCCATATAGTGATTGCCGCGCTCGCGTCCGACCAGCTCGTCCGGGTCGTAGGTGGGCGAGGAGACCATCATCAGAATTTCGCCGGTCGAGGGTTCGATCGCCACCGCCGCGCCGACCTTTCCGCGCATCAGCTCCTCGGCAAAGAGCTGCAGTTTCGCGTCGATGGTGCTGACCAGGTAGTTCCCCGGCTCGGCCAGCGAATCGTAGAGTCCGTTCATGTAGGAGCCTTTGACCGCTCCGTAGGTATCGACTTCCTGGATTTTGACGCCCTTGCGGCCTTTCAGCAGAGGTTCGTAGGCCGACTCCACGCCGCTCATGCCCACATAGTCGCCGGCCTTGTATTCGGGATAACGCTTCAGCATGTCGGCATTGACCTCACCCACATAGCCCAGCAGGTTGCCGCCCACCTTGCGGGGATACTGCCGCACGGTACGGTAGACGGTATAGAATCCACGGAAGTTGCATTCGTCGAACAGGAGTTTGTTCTCTTTGGAAATGAAATTGGCGATCATGTAAGGCGCCCGGGGACGCGTCCGTGCGTTGGCCAGTTCCCGGCGGATTTTTTCGGGTGTCAGCCCCAGCACGCTGCACATACGCGCCGTATCGAACCCTTCCTTGCCGATCTCGCGGTAGATTACCATCAGGTCGTAACATTCGCGGCTCTGCACAAGGTATTCGCCGTTGCGGTCGAACACCTCGCCCCGGGGCGGGAACTGCACCACATGCCGCAGCGCATTGGCCTTCGCCAGCTCCTCGTAGCGCGAATCGACAAGCTGGAGATAGCCCAGACGCAGGGCAATCATCCCGAAAACGGCGAGCACCACGCATTGCAGCACCCGCATCCGCACAAAACCTTCCCGGCTCCCTATCATACGCGCACCGAAACTTTAGAGGTGAACAACCGGGCGATCAGCCAGATAAACCCGACCGTCACGGCGCTGCTCACCGCAAGGCGCAGCAGCGTATGCAGGACATGCATCCAGGAAAGGGCGCTCAGCGAGAAAAAGGTCAGGTGATGGATCAGCACGAGCACGATCAGGTAATTCAGGAAAACGCCCTTGCCCAGCCGTTCCGCAGAGGGAACGCCCTCCTCGCGGGTATCGTCGCGGCGGCAGATCAGCCGCAGCAGGTAAGGCCGCAAAAACGCCGCGAGCACCGTAGCGATCGTGTTGATCCCGGCGGTACCCATCGCCCAGTCCATCACGACCCCCAGCACCAGCCCGCCCAGCAACACCCCGGCAGGAGGCGTATCGAGGGGCAGCAGCGCCACGAAAGCGATATACACCAACGGAGCGAGGTAGATACTCGCCGACAGGTTGTCGAAAAAGAAAACCTGCAACAACACCGTTGCGGCGAACAGCAATAAGTAGGGGAGCATGCGGTACATCTTCGGGCGGGTTATTGTCGGGTTTGTTTCACTTTTTCGCTTGCCTGCAGCGTCCGGATCTCTCCGAGTCCGGCATTTTCGACCAGGATCACATCCCCCAGCGCCGTGAGGTCGACAGCCAGACGCACACGCACCGTATAGGAGGTTTTGTTCTCGTTCAGCTCGCTGCTCTCCACCTCGCCGATGGGGATGTCGGCGGGGAAGTAGAGCGAAAAGCCCGTCGAGATCACTTCGTCGCCGGGCCGGGGTTCGGCATATTTGGACAATTCGGTCATCACCACATGCCGCCGGTCGAGTCCGTCCCAGTGGATCGAACCGAAATAGTCGCTTCCGGAGAGTTTTCCACTGGCCCGGAACGATGTGTTGAGCGCCGACATCGCTACGGCATAGCGATCCGAACAGTCGACCACGTATCCCACCATCGCACCGTCGGGGGAAAGCACGGCCATATCGGGTTTTACACCCTCCCGGCGGCCTTTGTCGAGCGTCAGGAAATTCTGGTCGCGGTTCACCGAGTTGGAGATCACGCGGGCCGTCAGCAACCGGTACGGAGACTTGTCCGCGCCCTGCATATAGGCGGCAAAACGCACGGAATCGGCGGCAGAGCGGTATTCCGCCAGGCGTGTTTCGAGTTCGACGACACGGTTCAGCAGCACCTCGTTCTCGCGGCCCAGCGTAAAATAGCGCCGCACACCGGAGAAAAAGCCGTACACGCCGCCAACCACCTCGTTGGATCGGGTCAGCAGCCGGGCCTGCGTATAATAGGTCGAATGCGCATAGTAATGCACCGCCACCGCTTCGATCAGTACGAAGAGCAGGACGACATAGATACTGCGTATGAATTCGAATAATTTATACAAACCGCTTCACGATTAAACGAGAAATGAGCAATGAGATAGTATCCCCCGCCCATTATCCCTTGATTTAGACCTTCCAAATTTTACCGTTCAATCCCCTTCTTCCGGCCGAAGACGGCCGGCTACACCGGTGCGGCCTTCATCCGACCGCAGCTACCGCACCCCGTTATTTCATCAGGAACGAGAAGTTGTCGATGTTTTTCAGCGCGATGCCCGTGCCGCGTGCAATGGCGCGCAAAGGGTCTTCGGCAATGTGGAACGGAATTCCGGTCTTTTCGTTCAAACGTCGGTCGAGGCCCTTGATCAGGGCGCCGCCGCCCGCAAGGTAAATGCCGTTCTTCACGATGTCGGCATACAACTCGGGAGGCATCGATTCGAGTACCTTCATCAGTGCCGCATCGATCTTGGTGAGCGATTTTTCGAGTGCATAGGCGATCTCGCTGTACGACAGCGACACGGTCTGCGGAAGTGCCGTCAGCATGTTGGGACCCGTCACCACGAAATTCTCGGGTTCCTGCTCCAGGTCGGGCACGGCGGCGCCGACCGAACATTTGATCGCCTCGGCCGTACGTTCGCCGATACGGATGTTATGCTGCTGGCGCACATAGCTCTGAATGTCGTTCGTGAAGACGTCGCCCGCGATATTGATCGACTCCGAGCAGACGATGCCGCCCAGCGAGATGCAGGCGATCTCCGACGTACCGCCGCCGATGTCGATCACCATGTTGCCTTCGGGAGCCTCCACGTCGAGACCGGCGCCGAGCGCCGCAGCCATCGGTTCGTAGATCATATACACCTCGCGGCCCCCGGCGTGCTCCGCAGAGTCGCGCACGGCACGGATCTCCACGTTGGTCGAGCCGGACGGGATGCAGATCACCATCCTCAGCGACGGGGCGAAGAGGCTGCCCGAGGTCTTGACCTTCTTGATCATGCCGCGCAGCATCAGTTCCGTGGCGTTGAAATCGGCGATTACGCCGTCTTTCAGCGGACGGATGGTCTTAATGTTCGGATTGGTCTTTTCGTGCATCTGCCGCGCCTTGTGGCCGATGGCCACCAGCTTGCCCGAATGCACGTCGAGCGCCACGATCGAAGGCTCGTCGACGACCACCTTTCCGTTATAAAGTATCAGCGTATTGGCCGTTCCCAGGTCGATGGCCAACTCCTGTGTCAAAGAAAACAGTCCCATAATATCACCTAACTATATCGTATTCCAACTTACTTACAATCTTGGTATTATGCACCAAAAATCCCGGCGGGGCCGGGACGCCGCCCACACAGGCGGAAGTTCTTTTGCAAAGGTAGCAAAAAGGCCGGGATAAATTTGCAATCTTTCCTGATTTTTTTCATACTTTTGTCTTACGAACAAAAGGCCTTGCTTCCGGGCAAAGGCGGAAAACAAGTCAGGAAACAGATTTATGGAATATAAAATCGGCAAAGAGGCGCGCTGCGCAGTCATCGGTCACGGCAGTTGGGCCACGGCGCTGGTCAAAGTCCTCACCGAAAACGAAACGCGGGTGGGCTGGTACGTCCGCAACCCGGAGGTGCTGGAATGCCTCCGCACCGAAGGCCGCAACCCCCGCTACCTGAGCGACACAGAGTTCGACCGTTCGCGGATCGCACCGTCCGACGATCTGGACGAGGTCGTGCGCCGGGCCGACATTCTCATCCTGGCGACCCCTTCGGCCTACCTCAAGGAGTTCCTGGCACCGCTCACCGTTACGCTTCAGGACAAATTCATCGTCTCGGCCATCAAGGGCATCGTGCCGGGCGACTATCAGACCGTCGTGGAGTATATGCACGACCATTACGACCTGTCGTACAAACAGATCGGCATCATTACCGGTCCGTCGCACGCCGAAGAGGTTTCGCGCGGAAAACTCTCCTACCTGACGGTCGTATGCACCGACCCGGAAAACGCCGCGATCCTGAGCGGCAAGATCGCCGCATCTTACATCCGGCGCACGCTTTCGGCCGACCTCTACGGCGTGGAATACGCCTCGATCCTCAAAAACATCTACGCCCTGGCGGTGGGCATGGCCGTCGGGCTGGGCTACGGGGACAACTTCCTGGCCGTGCTGATCTCGAACGGCGCGCGGGAAATGACCCGCTTCCTGGAAGAGAGTTATCCCGATGAGCGCGACACGAGCGCCTCGGCCTACCTGGGCGACCTGCTGGTGACCTGCTACTCGGTGTACAGCCGCAACCGGAGGCTGGGCCTTTTGATCGGGCACGGATGCACGGTGAAAAGCGCCCTGAACGAAATGACGATGGTGGCCGAAGGGTACTTCGCCGCCGACTGCATCCGCCACCTCAACCTGCGGCACCACATCGAAATGCCCATTGCACAGATGGTTTACGAAGTGCTTTATACGGGTGCTTCGGCCCGCAAAGCGATGGCCGCGCTGACCGGAAAATTAATCTGAAAAACCATAAAACCATGAACGCACTGAAATTAGACATTTCCAAAACAGGCATCGAAGTACCCTCCTCGATGCAGGAAAAGGCGCTTGCCGCCAACGCCCTGCTTCACTCGGGCAAGGGCGCCGGAAACGACTTCCTGGGCTGGGTCAACCTCCCCTCGTCGATCTCTCGGGCCGACATCGAAGCCATCGACGCCGCAGCCGCGAAACTCCGGGAAAAGGCCGAAGTGATCGTCTGCATCGGCATCGGCGGCTCCTACCTCGGAGCCAAAGCGGTGCTGGAGGCCCTGAACGACTCGTTCAAGCTGCTGCACAAAAAACAGACGGAGCCGGTCGTCCTGTTCGCCGGACAGAATATTTCGGAGGACTACACCGCCGAACTGCTCGACGCGCTGAAGGAGTACGATTTCGCCGCCATCGTCATCTCGAAATCGGGCACCACGACTGAACCGGCCATCGCGTTCCGCCTGATCAAGGCCGAACTCGAAAAGCGCTACGGCAAGCAGGAGGCCGCCGAGCGGATCGCGGCGGTCACGGACAAGGCGCGCGGTGCCCTGAAAACGCTCTCGACGCAGGAGGGCTACCCCACTTTCGTCATTCCCGACGACGTGGGCGGACGCTTCTCGGTGCTGACCCCCGTGGGACTGCTGCCGCTGGCCGCCGCCGGCATCGACATCGCCTCGCTGGTGCGCGGCGCACAGGACATGGAGCGCGCAACAGCCGAAGGAGTTCCCTTCGCCGAAAATCCGGCTGCTGTGTATGCCGCCGTGCGCAACCTGCTCTATGAAAGCGGAAAACGAATCGAAATTCTGGGTTCTTACGAACCCCGTCTGCAATACGTCAACGAGTGGTGGAAGCAGCTTTACGGCGAGAGCGAAGGCAAGGACGGCAAGGGCATCTTCCCCGCGAGCGTGACGCTCACCGCCGACCTGCACTCGATGGGACAATACATTCAGGACGGCGAGCGCACGCTGTTCGAGACGATCATTTCGGTGGCGAAACCCGCCCGCGAGGTGGTGATCGAAGCCGACAGGGAGAACCTCGACGGGCTGAACTTCCTGGCCGGAAAACGCATTTCGGAGGTGAACCGCATGGCCGAACTGGGCGTGCAACTGGCCCACGTGGATGGCGGAGTACCCAACATCCGCATCGAAATCCCCCAGATCGACGCTTATACAATCGGCGCGCTGCTCTATTTCTTCGAGAAGGCGTGCGGCATCAGCGGCTATCTGCTGGGCGTCAATCCGTTCGACCAGCCGGGCGTCGAAGCCTACAAGAAAAACATGTTCGCCCTGCTTGAAAAGCCGGGCTACGAAGAGGCCACCAAAGCCATCAAGGCACGGCTTTAACCGCTCCTTCCGCCTTAAAGACCAAGCGTCGGCTCCCCCGGGAACCGGCGCTTCGTTTTACCCCGTGCAGCCCTCACCGAAGATTAATTCGGCGTCACGCTCGGCATCTCCGTTCACTGGCATAAAAAATGCACCTTCCCGACTGCCACTTTACACCGCAACCATGAAAGCGCGTCCGATCATCATCCTTATGCTCTTTGCTGCGTCGATCGTCATCCTCGCATGGCTTTTCTATGCCACCACGCACAGCAAACACAAGGAGAAGGCTTCGCCCTGGCGCGAGACGATCGCCGACTTGAACGAATGCAGCCGCGCCAAGCACGTGAAATCGGCCCAATACAACCACTTCGCCACGATCGCCGATCAGGAAAGCGAATGGCCGGCAGCCCGCCTGTTCCGGGCAATGGCGCTCTCGGCAGGGATTCAGGAACATAACTGCGTCAAGGCCCTCAACCGCCTGGGCGGCACCTACACGCCTCCGACGAAAGTGGTGGTCTTCAACGGCACCACTCCCAACAACCTCGCACGGAGCATCGCCTACGAATGGCAACGGCAGAAGGACCTGCAGGGCGCGCAGATCGACCGCGCGATGAATGCCAACAACCGCTACGCGGCGCGGGTGCTGATCTGGGCCGACGCGGGCGACCTGCGGCATATCTTTTTCATGGAACAGTGCGCGCATGAACCCCGGCAATTGGATTCGGTCAGCTATGCGGTGTGTCCGGTTTGCGGGAATATGTACGAAAACACCTACTGCGACCACTATTGTCCGTTCTGCCTCACATGCCAGTCGGATTTCGTCTGGTTCGATTAACCGGACAGACCTCCCCGCCGCACCATCCGGATCGCACCCTCCCGGGATTTGCAGTGCGAATTCCGCTTATCGGGAGGCATGCATACGGTAGAATCGATTCAAACCGCCGAAACATCCGCATGCCTCCGGAACCCGAATGGCATATTTTTTGACTCTTTTCGAGTACGAACAATGCCGAACGGGGTTTTTCCCGCGACGCGTAAAAGCAATATTTATTAACTAATTTACTATTGTTATGAAAGAGTCCAACAATCGACAGAGCCAGAGAGGCAACACGAGCGAAAGCAGTGAAAAACGCAGCGAAGCCATGCGCGGACATGTAAACAATCCGGAAGGACGCAACGGTTCGAGAGGGAGCAGCAGCTCTTCGGATCACAGAACGAGCCGCAGCGAGGAGTCCACGAGCCGGGGCAGCAACCGCGGTAACACGAGCGAAAGCAGTGAAAAACGCAGCGAAGCCATGCGCGGACACGTGAACAATCCCGAGGGTCACAACCAGTACACCGACAACTCGAAGAATCGCTAAATCACCGATTCGGACAAGCACGGTACATGACATCATGTACCGTGCTTTTTCATGCCCGCAGGCGATGCACCGCGCAGGTACGACAAATCCGCCGGAAGCGACAAGGCTCCGGCGGATCGTTCGTCTGCAAAACGCATGGGGATGCGAATGCGGAATAAGGGCGGCTTACTCCTCTTCGGCCTCCTTCATATTGTGATACACATTGGTCACGTCGTCGTCCTCCTCCAGACGCTCCACCAGCTTCTCGACCGACTCGCGGCCTTCGGCGTCCAGTTCCTTCGTGTCGGTCGGCAGGTAGACCGACTCGCCCGACACAATCTCGAAACCCTTGTCGTCGAGCCACTTCTGGATGGCGCCGAACGATTCGTAGGGGGCATAGACCGTCACGCCGTCCTCCTCGGGGTAGAACTCGTCCACACCCAGGTCGATCATCTCCAACTCCAACTCTTCGGGATCCAGCTCAGCCGGAGCATGGAATTTGAACGTGCACTTGTGGTCGAACATGAAAGCCACCGAACCGCTGTTTCCCAGCGTACCGCCGCATTTGTTGAAGTGCATGCGCACGTTGGCCACCGTGCGGTTGGTGTTGTCGGTCGCGGTCTCCACCAAAAACGCAATACCGTGGGGACCGTATCCTTCGTAAACCACCTCCTTGTAATCCGCCGCGTCCTTCTCGGTGGCACGCTTGATGGCGCGCTCGACGTTTTCCTTCGGCATGTTTTCCGCTTTTGCGTTCTGAATCAGGATGCGCAGGCGGGTATTGGCCGACGGATCGGGACCTCCTGCCTTGACGGCGATTTCGATCTCCTTGCCGATCTTGGTGAATACGCGGGCCATGTGTCCCCAGCGTTTCATTTTCCGTGCTTTGCGATACTCAAAAGCTCTTCCCATAGGTTATGCTGTTTTAATTTTCTTTCGTGGCACAAAGGTATAAATTTAACAATTAAAAATTAAAAATTAAGAATGAAAAATTATTCTGCACAGACACAACGCAGGATTTTCACAATCTTTGTGTAATTTTGTGCGGAATAAATCTTTTGTGATTATGGAAATCAAAAGCAGATTCGACCATTTCAATATCAACGTCACCGATCTGGAGCGGAGCCTTGCGTTCTACGACAAAGCATTGGGCCTCAGAGAGATCAAACGCAAGGAGGCCGCCGACGGATCGTTCGTGCTCGCCTACCTGGGCGACGGGGAAAGCCCGTTCCGGCTCGAACTCACGTGGCTGCGCGACCATGCCGGCCAGCCCTACGAGCTGGGCGAAAACGAGAGCCATCTCTGCATCCGCGTGGCGGGCGACTACGACACGATCCGCGAATACCACCGCGCAAACGGCTGGGTCTGCTACGAGAATCACGACATGGGGCTTTACTTCATCAACGATCCCGACGATTACTGGATCGAGGTGCTTCCCCTCCGCTAAACGACAACCGGGACTGCCGTCGCAGTCCCTCAACTCCCGGCCCGGCCGGGTCATACCATGCAGAAAAACGAAAAATTGCAGCAGGAGGTCGATGAAGCCGTGCGCGTGCTGCGCGCAGGCGGACTGATCCTCTACCCCACCGACACGGTCTGGGGCATCGGCTGCGACGCGACCAACGCCGAAGCGGTGGACAGAATTTACAAGCTCAAGCGCAGCGTGAACAAGAAATCGATGCTGGTGCTCTGCGCCTCGGCCGACATGATCGTCCGCTACGTGAACAAGGCCCCGGGCATCGCCTTCGAAGTGATGGAACTGGCGACCAAACCCCTGACACTGATCCTTCCGGGGGCGGCGGGGCTGGCCGAAAACCTCATTCCCGACGAGAAAACCCTCGGCGTGCGGGTTCCCGACCACGAATTCTGCCAGCGAATGCTCCGCGCCTTCGGCCGGCCGGTGGTATCGACGTCGGCCAACATTTCGGGCGAGGAGACCCCCGTCGGACTGGCCGACGTGTCGAAGAATGTGGTCGAAGGCGTGGACTTCGTCGTGAACCCCGCCTTTCAGGGGCACCCGACGGGCAAAGCCTCGTCGATCATCGCTTTCTCGGAGAGCGGAGAGGTCAAAATCATCCGCGAATAACGATGGCCCGCACGCTGACAACTCCCGTCCAGAAACGTTTTTCGGACGTCGATCCCTTTCACCACGTGAACAACGTGGCGCAGCAGATGTATTTCGACGTGGGCAAGGTGGACTACTACCGACAGGTGCTGGGCCAAGAGGTTTTGCTGGGCGGACTGCGCATCGTGACGGTCTCGACCACGACCTCCTACCTCGGGCAGATCCGCATGGAGGACGACGTGCGGGTGACGACCGTCTGCGAACGCATCGGCGACAAGAGCATCACGCTGTTCCAGCAACTGCTCGCCGGCGGGGAGGTGCGCAGCGAAAGCCGCTCGGTGATGGTGGCCTTCGACTTCGACGCGCAGCAGGGCGTGCGCGTGCCCGATCTCTGGCGCGAACGGCTGCTGGCCGACTGATCGGGAATACCGATCCGGAAGATAAGAGCCGCTCTCAGGGAGCGGCTTTGTTTTTGAGTCCCGGCTTGCGCCGAAGATGGATTTCGTAGCCCAGCACCACCAGGATGATACCCGCAAAAATGAAGACCGTAGCGGTGATGTTCAGGTCGTTGAAATGCTCCTGGCCGCGCATGAAAGCGAGAATGGCGGCAATCACGGGCTGAATATACCGGTAAAGGGCCGTATGCACCGAAGTCAGTTTTTCCGTGCCCCGGTAGAGCAGATACATCGGCAGCACGGTGCCCAGGATCAGGATATAGGCCAGTTCGGCCTGCGCGAAGAGCGGCAGGCGCAGCAGGCGGGTATGATCGATGTATTTCCAGAAAAAGGGAGCCGTGATCGCCAGACCGATTATATAGTACCACCCCATGACGACCAGCGTGCCCAGGCGTTCGAGCTGGGGCTTGATGATCACCGTATTCACGGCAATGGCGATCACTGCAGCCAGCACCAGCAGGTTGCCGAAAGCCTGGCTGCCGTGGGTCAGCGAAAACCCCTTGTCGAAGATGAGCATGCCCGCGCCGATGAGCGAGCAGACCACGCCGACGACCCGCAGGACGACGTACTTCCGGGGGCGCATGATATGCTCCGTAATCAGCGTGAAGGCCGGCCCGAGCGTCGAGAGCGTCGCCGCCGAGACGGGCGTGGTGTGCGACGAACCCCACAGCAGCATGTACATCCATCCGTAGACGATCAGCAGCGTCACGATCAGAATATTGCCGAAATCGCGCCAGCGAATGCGGTAGGAGTATTTCGAAAAAAGGGCGAAGGGAATGAAAAACAGCGCTCCGGAGAGCACCTGGAGCATGAAGATCTGCTGGAAGTCGAGGAAACCGCGTGTGAGCGAGACGTAAAACGAGAAGTTCGCCCCGAAAAGGACGTTGGCGAAGATCAGGTCGGTATGATAGTGCATTCTGCTCATATTCGCGCGAAAACAGGAACAGGGCAATTTCCACACCAGAAAAAAAGCTACCTTTGCCGCGTCGGACAAAGGCCGGGAAAGGGGTCACGGAAAACCGAGAGGACATGCAGCCGTGATTTTCAGGTAGCACTCGTACGCGGCACCTTCGGCATTACCAATCGAGTGGGGGGGGCTTTGCCGGAGGGCGGTCGGGTCGAATTCCGAATCCCGGTCCCAGTCGGAGACCGAACGCCGCAAGAGAAAAACATCAGGAAATGAACATTCCTATGATGAATATTAATAAGATTCAACCCCTATATTATAAATTCGATCTGTCTTTTACCTCCCCTTTGTCGAATAAATTCGTATATTTACAAACAGCTATTACTTTTAGGGCAAAGAAAACAGCCGTCCTGATCGATTGGATGGACATGAACCGGGTTGAACCGTTTGTAACTGTGGAATGGGATCAGGGGGAACCGTTCAACAAACTGGTTGAATCCAAAAGGAGGTGCAACAAGGCCGTAACGGGATGTGTCGCTACGGCGCAGCACAGTTGATGGCCTACTGGAAGCATCCCGCATCGGTGGGAGGTGTCTTGATGGACTGGGACAGTATCATAAGATATACCGGTAATTCGATTCCAACAATTCGGTTCAGGAGTCCAACGGTAATGCGACAAGGGGAACAGACAATTATTACCGTTATAAGATAAAATTACGGTACAATATCCACAAATAAACTGCAGAGGCATGAAAAACATGATAATTGCGCTGGCAGGAGTGTTGCAGTGCGGTGCCTGTACGATAGAAACAACCGGAACAGAGGGGATATTTACAGAATCTTATATCCGGGAATTTTGCTATGTCGATAATTTATCCGTTTGGGAAGCCCGGGAATTTACAGTGGACGAAACGAACAGGATCATCACACCCTATGATACGGAAAATAAAGATCAAACGGATCACAGCCGAATCATATTCGAATTAGATATGGGAGGGGAGTGGATATCGGAACATTCCAAACAATACGCACCATTATGCCGGGAAATCGGCGATACGCTATTCAATAGGAGATTGTCTGTTTATACGTTTATGCATCGTCCGGACGCCATTACGGAAATGACCGGAAACATCCGTATTACCGTAAACGAGGATTATTCGGCGGCTTACCCGGCAGGGGCGGATGCATCGGGGCTGTTCACCATGTTTTACGAAAATCTATACGAGGTAATCCACAACAATTATCAGACTCCGTCCGACGCTTACAGTCTTTCTTCCGAAATCTTACCCCGTGCATTTTATAAAACGCCTCTTGCCGAAGCCGACCTGAAAGGGAAAAAAGCGCTGGGCATTCCATACTATTTGCTGTTGAACAGCGCCCCCGACCGAAGCGGCAGCTATACCTTTACCATCAAGGCAAATGCATACGACGGCAAAGAACTGACCGTGAAGACAAAACCGATTTCGATTCAGGCGGAGCCTTAATCCCCGACTTTCGCCAGCCCCCGCTCGGCCGCCAGGCGCTCCATCAGGGTATAGGCCGCATCGTAGTCGTTGGGGATTTCGCCGTCGAGAATGGCGTTCTTGATCGTCTCCTTCATCTCGCCGATCACGCGGCCCGGGCCGATGCCATAGGTCTCCATGATGAGTTCGCCCGTCACCGGAGGCTGGAAGTTACGGATGCGGTCGCGCTCCTCCAGATCCTTCATCTTCTTCCGCACCAGGCAGAAATTCGCCAGGTAGCGTTTCACCTTCGCGTCGATGCCAGAGGTTATGTCCGCTTCGCACAACGTCATCAGCGCCTCCACATCGTCGCCCGCCTCGAAGAGCAGGCGCCGCACGGCGGAATCCGTCACCAAATCTTCCGAGAGGATGATGGGCCGCAGGTGCAGGAAAACCAGTTTCTGCACGAATTTCATGTGTTCGTTCAGAGGCAGTTTCAACTGGCGGAAAATCACCGGAACCATCTTCGATCCGAGCACCTCGTGACCGTGAAACGTCCACCCGACCTTCGGATCGTACCCCTTCGTGAGCGGCTTGGCAATATCGTGCAGTACGGCGGCCCACCGCAGCCACAGGTCGTCCGAACGCCGGGCCACGTTGTCCAGCACCTTCAGCGTATGGATAAAATTATCCTTATGCGCATGCCTGCCCCGCTTCTCCACCCCTTTCAGGCGGTGCATCTCGGGGAAAATGCGTTCCAGCAGCCCGGTCAGTTCCAGCAGTTCGAAACCGATGGAGGGCACGGGCGAAAGGACGATCTTGTTCAGTTCGACGGCAATGCGTTCACGGGAGACGATCCGGATGCGTTCGGCATTGCGGCGGATCGCATCGAAGGTCTCCTCCTCGATGTCGAAGCCCAGTTGCGCGGCAAACCGCACGGCCCGCATCATCCGCAGGGGATCGTCGGAAAAGGTGATGTCGGGGTCGCACGGCGTGCGGATGATGCCGTCCTCGAGATCGTCCATCCCGCCGAACGGATCGACCAGCTCGCCGAAAGAATCGCCGTTGAGCGACCACGCCAGCGCGTTGATCGTGAAGTCCCGCCGCCGCTGGTCGTCCTCCAGCGTGCCGGGCGCAACATCGGGCTTGCGCGAGTCGGGAGCGTAGGACTCCCTGCGTGCCCCCACGAATTCGACCTCCACACCCTTCGCACGGAGCATCGCCGTGCCGAAGGTCTTGAACACGGAAACTTTCGTATGCAGTTCGCGGCCCAGCGCCTCGGCGATCTCCACGCCGCTGCCGACCACCACCACGTCGATGTCGGTCGAAGGGCGGCGCAGGTAGTAGTCGCGCACGTAACCGCCGACGACAAAGGCGCGGACGCCCCGCTCGTCGGCGATACGGGAAATTTGCCGGAATATCGGATTGGTAAGCGGCACGCGGCTATTTCACGTATTTCTCGATGACACCCTTCCAGACCAGATAGCCGTCGGCCATCAGGTGCAGTCCGTCGTTTGTGTAGCGCTTGTCCAGCATCCCTTTTTCATCGACCAGGGAAGAATAGACATCGATGTACGTCAGATTTTTCTGTCCTTCGCCGCAGAGGGCTTCCAGCAGTTCGTTGGTCTCGACGATCTCCGCGCCCCGGTCCCAGTGCCGCTTGTGCTTGGCTTTGGTATCGACGCCGTTCACGGGCAGAATGCTTTGCAGATAAATCTTCGTCCAGGGCGATTCGGTCCTGAAACGCTCGATAATCTTACCCACGTTGGCTGCGACCTCCTCCGGCGTGGCTCCGGCAGCCAGATCGTTGGTGCCGATCATCAGGAACAGTTTCTTGGGATGACCCTCGATGATGGGATCCAACCGGTCGAGCATCCAGCTCACCCGGTCGCCACTGATACCCCGGTTCTTGATGTGGCGGTTGTTGAACAACTCGGCCCACTCGCAATAGTCGGTGATGCTGTTGCCCAGGAAAACAATGTCGTTCGAATGGATGGGCAGCACCTCGAACAGGCTGCGGTGCTGGTAGTTGTATTCGCTCTGGGCGAACGACGCCGACGCGAAGAACAAAGCGGCGGCGAAAAGCAGAAATTTTTTCATGGCGGATTATCGTCTTTTCAGTTAAAATTCGAGTTGGCGCCTGTACAGCCGCACGGTGTTTTCCAGCCCGTAATAAAGGGCGTCGCAGATCAGCGCGTGGCCGATCGACACTTCGTCCGTCCACGGAATTCTTTCCACGAACCAGCGCAGGTTCTCCAGATTCAGATCGTGGCCGGCATTGAGTCCCAATCCCTGCCGGCGAGCCTCTTCGGCAGCGGCCACATAGGGCGCGACGGCCTGCTCCCGATCGGTGGCATAATCGCGGGCATAGGCTTCCGTGTAGAGTTCCACACGGTCGGCACCGCACGCCTTCGCTCCGGCGACCATCTTCGCCACGGGATCGACGAAGATCGAGACCCGAATGCCCTTTTCGTGAAACCGCCCGGTAACATCGGTCAGAAACTCCCGGTTGGCGAGCGTATCCCAGCCGGCATTCGAAGTAATTGCATTTTCGGCATCGGGCACAAGCGTCACCTGCGCAGGCACCGCCTCCAGCACCTGATCGATAAAACCCGGAATCGGGTTGCCCTCGATATTCAGCTCCGTCGTCAGTACCCGTTTCAATTCGCGCACGTCGGAATAACGGATATGGCGCGCATCGGGGCGCGGATGCACCGTGATGCCCTGTGCGCCGAAACGCTCTATGTCGCAGGCCGCACGCACCACGTCGGGCATGTTTCCCCCGCGTGAGTTCCGCACTACGGCGATCTTATTGATATTTACGCTCAACTTTGTCATAATATTCGCTATATTTGCCCTCGGACGGACAATGGCTCAGACAGGCAACCTCCGGCAAAACCCGGACCGCGTTCGATTACGCGCCCGGCGACCGCCACTTTGGCTCCGGCCCGGACAGACGGCTGCCCGATAATGCCGGAACAAGTTTGGCATTGCGACCGCCTTGCACTATCTTTGCGTGGTAAAGTTACTTAATTTTTCGAAACCGCATCGATGAAAATCATACTTTTTTCCCGACCCCAGATCGCCCACACCGTCGTGGAGGTGCGCCAGATGTTCGAAGCCATGCATGTTTTCGGCCTCGACTACGCCGTAAACGAAGAGTTTGCAACCCTGGTTACGGAACTCACCGGCGAGAGAATCGCCCCCGAACGGATCTACGGAGCGCGCATAGGCAAACAACCTGCCGATTCGATCCTGGTTTGTTACGGAGGCGACGGCACCCTGCTCGAAGGCGTCCACCGGCTCGACGGAGCACCGGTTCCCGTGATGGGCATCAACGCCGGACACCTGGGCTTCCTCACGGGAGCGCCCACAGCGGGCGTGGAACGCATCTTCGGGGAGATAGCCGCAGGCAGAATCGAGGTGGAACCGCGCACGATGCTCACCGTAGAGGGCGATTTCGCCGATACTCCCGATTCGGTGCTGGCACTGAATGAATTTTCGGTGCAGCGTCACGGCGCGGGCATGATCTCCATCGAGACCTGTGTGGATTCGCAGATGGTCGCCACCTATCACGGCGACGGGGTGATCGTCTCGACCCCCACCGGTTCGACGGCTTACTCGCTCAGCGCGGGCGGTCCCGTCATGGCTCCTCAATGTGCCTGTCTGGTCGTTACGCCCATCGCTCCGCACAACCTGACGATGCGGCCTGTGGTGATTCCCGATTCGAGCGTCATATCGCTGCATATCCGTGCACGCCAGGCCGATGCGTTCGTCACACTCGACAACCGGATCTACACGGTCGCCCCGGGGGCTTCGTTCACGGTACGGCGGGCCGAGCAGAAGATTTTTTTAGCCGTACCGCACAATATATCATTTTACGACACGTTACGGAATAAAATGATGTGGGGAATCGACATCCGGAGCTAAACCGGTTCGAAACCGGAATACGGCATGACACGACGGGCGCAGGTTTTCCGCCGAAGAGCGGCTGAAGGGCCGATTCTCGTTTTTTATACCGATTCTTCCTCCTTATACGATATTTTTCCCTATATTTGCAGGCTAATATGAGCGAGCAAAAACGCATACCGCAACACGTTGCGATCATCATGGACGGAAACGGCCGTTGGGCGGAACTGCGCGGCAAGCAGCGTCACGAAGGACATGCGGCGGGAGTGGAGCCTGTTCGTGCGGCGATTCGTGCGGCGGCAAAAAACGGCGTGAAATACCTGACGCTCTATGCGTTCTCGACCGAGAACTGGGAACGACCGGCGGAAGAGGTCGATGCGCTGATGGAACTTTTCTGCCGCAGCGTCGTGAACGAAACGCCCGAACTCAAACGCCAGGGCGTGGAGATCCGGATGATCGGCGACCGCAGCCGGTTTTCGGCCAAAGTACAGGAATATCTGGCGCAGGCAGAGCGCGAAACGGCGGGAGGCGGTACGCTGAAGCTGATCCTGGCGCTCAACTACTCGTCGCGCGACGAGTTGACGCGGGCCATGCGGAAGATTGCGGAGCGTGTGGCGGAAGGGACGCTTCCGCCTTCCGGAATTACCGAACGGACGATCTGCGAAGCGCTGGACACGGCCGCCTGGCCCGATCCGGACCTGATCGTGCGGACGAGCGGCGAATGCCGGCTGAGCAACTTCCTGCTGTGGCAGGCCTCCTATGCCGAATTCTGGTTCCCGGAGGTGCTCTGGCCCGACTTCACGGAAGCGGATTTCGACCAGGCGCTCGAAGAATATACCCGGCGCGACCGCCGTTACGGACGAGTCGGAGCAAAGTGAAAAGTGAAAGATTAAAATCGAAAGGCGAAAGGTGCTGCATCCCGGTCCTCCGTCCCTTCGACAAGCTCAGTGACCGAAAGTAATTTTTCATTTTTAATTGATTTTTGTAAACGAAGCACAGATTTAGATAGATGAATTATTTTGGTAAGATATTCACGGCAGCGCTGGTCGCATTACTGGGCTGTTCGAATATATTCGCACAGGAGCAGGCCGACACGACGGCCGCTGCGGTACCGTCTTTTCCGGAGGATGCCCCTCTGATGCAAAACGGCCCACAGAAGCTCTACTACATCCGCGATGTCAACATCCACGGCGCGGAATATCTCAACCACGACATCATCAAATCCTCCGCAGGACTGATCGCGGGGGATTCGATCTACCTGCCGAGCAATTTCATTTCGAACGCCATTACGCGGCTGTGGAGCCAGCGAATGTTCGCCGATGTGAAATTGGGTGCCACGATCGAAGGGGACAGCCTCGACCTGGAGGTGTTCCTCAAGGAGCGGCCGCGCGTCTACAACTGGGACTTCGAAGGCATTTCGAAAGGCAAGAAAAAAGACCTGATCGAGAAGCTCAAACTCAAGCGCGGCAACGAACTGTCGGACTACGTGATCGACAAGAACAAAAAACTCATCAAGAAATACTGGGAGGAAAAGGGGTTTCGCAATGCGGAAGTCGATGTGCGCATCGAGAACGACACGATCCGGGCACAGGCCGTGAACGTCACCTTCGTGGTCGACCGCAAGAAGCGTGTGAAGATCGGCAAGATCAGTTTCACGGGCAACGAACAGTTTTCCGACCGCCGGCTGCGCAAAACCTTCAAGAAAACCCACCAGAAAAGCATCAACTTTTTCAAGGGTGCCAAATTCAACGAAGCGGACTACGAAAACGACAAGGAACTGCTGATCGACTTCTACAACTCGAAAGGTTACCGCAACGCCAACATCGTCGTCGATTCGATCTACCCGATCAACGAGAAACGGATGGGCATCAACATCGACGTTTCGGAAGGCAACAAATACTACATCCGCAACATTTCGTGGATCGGCAACTCGGTGCATGAAACCGACGAGCTGCAGCGCATGTTCGGCGTCAGCAAGGGAGACACGTACGACAAGAAGTCGATGCACAAACGATTGGGTATCGGCAAGGAGGAAAATCCCGAAGACATGTCGATCAAGTCGCTTTACCAGAACGACGGCTACCTGATGTCGCAGATCGAACCTGCGGAGGTCATCATCGCCCCCGACTCGATCGACCTCGAACTGAAGGTTTTCGAAGGCAAGCAGTTCACCATCAACAACGTCGATATTTCGGGTAACCAGCGTGTCGACGACGAAGTGATCCGCCGCGAGTTGTATACCCGCCCGGGCGAGCTTTACAACCGTGCGCTGCTGATGCAGACCATTCGCACCCTGGGCGGCATGGGCCACTTCAACGCCGAGACGATCATGCCCGACGTGAAACCCGTTTCGAACGAACTGGTGGACATCGGCTGGCCCCTCGAAGAATCGGCCTCCGACCAGTTCAACATCGCCGGCGGCTGGGGTTCGGGTACGTTCGTGGGATCGGTGGGCATCACGCTCAACAACCTTTCTATCAAGAACTTCTTTAAAAAGGGAGCCTGGCGGCCCTACCCGATGGGACAGAACCAGCGGCTTTCGCTGTCGGCCCAGACCAACGGTACCTATTACAAGGCATTCGCATTCAGTTTCACCGACCCCTGGCTGGGCGGCAAGAAACCCAACTCGTTCACCTTTTCGGCCCACTATTCGGAGCAGAACAACGCTTACTACGTCTGGCAGAAAAGTACGGAGTATTTCCGCTCCTACGGCGTGGCGGCCGGTCTGGGCAAGCGTCTCAACTGGCCCGACCCCTACTTCACGCTCTACATGGAGGCCAACTACGAACGTTATGCGCTCAAAAACTGGAATTATTTCGTAATGAAAAACGGTGCGGCAAACCTCTTCTCGCTGAAGTTCGTTTTCGCCCGCAACTCGATCGACCAGCCCATCTACCCGCGTCGCGGTTCGGAGTTCAGCGCTTCGGTGCAGTTGACGCCTCCCTACTCGCTGTGGGACGGCAAGGACTATAAGATGCTGGCTGAAAAATCGGAAAGCAGCGATTCGAAAATCGCCAACGCTGCGGATCAGGAGCGTTTCCGCTGGATCGAGTTCCACAAATGGCAGTTCAAGGCACAGTGGTTCCAGGCCCTTACCCGCAACTCGAACCTGGTGCTGATGGCCAAAGCCGAGATGGGTTTCCTGGGAAGCTACAATAAAAACAAGGTGTCGCCTTTCGAGCGGTTCGAAGTCGGCGGCGACGGCATGTCGGGATACAATATCTACGGTATCGACATCATCTCGATGCGCGGTTACGAAGACGGCGCGCTCGACCCCGACCCGAACAACTATTCCTGCGCCTACAACAAGTACACGATGGAGCTTCGTTATCCGGTCATCCTGAAACCCTCGTCGCAGATCTACGTGCTGGGCTTCCTGGAGGGCGGCAACGCCTTCACGTCGTGGAAGAAATTCTCGCCCTTCAAGATCAAGCGCGCGGCCGGTTTCGGCGTCCGGCTGTATCTGCCGGTAGTCGGTATGCTGGGTATCGACTGGGGATACGGCTTCGACGCTCCGGCCAACTCGACGACCAAGAGCGGCAGCCAGTTCCACTTCGTAATGGGTCAGCAATTCTAAATCAATAAAATACCTGTCTGGCAATAAATTTGAAAGAAAAGTGTTATCTTTATACAGGCTTTCCGGGAGCAGGCACAAACCGGGGAATCCCGTCCTGCGTACGGAAAGCCGAAGTTAACAGCTTTAAACGTTTGTTTCCGGAAAGCACGGGTCAAGACGGAACGCGTTCCGCCGGTGCCGGACGGGAGAAACGAAAAATTTAAAAACAAACCGGTTATGAAACGTTTTATTTTGATCGCCTTGTTTGCTGTGGCTGCCGTCGGAACGCTGTCGGCACAGAATTACATAATCGTAAACAGCGAAAAAGTCTTCAAATCCATCGATGCCTACAATTCGGCCATCAACCAGCTCGACAACCTCGCCGAGCAGTATCAAAACCAGGTGGACACCAAGTTCGCCGAGGTGGAGACGCTCTACGACAATTACATGAACCAGAAGGCGTCGCTCTCCTCTGCGGCACGCCAGGCGCGCGAAAACGCTATTTTAACCAAAGAGAAGGAAGCCACGCAATATCAGGAAAGTATATTCGGAACGGACGGCACGCTGATGAAGAAGCGTCTGGAACTGATCCAGCCGATCCAGAAAAAGGTTTTCGACGCAATTGCCGCCTATGCCGCCAAAGTCGGGGCAGACATGGTTCTCGACTCGGCCAATAACGCAACCCTGCTGTACAACGCCCCGAAAGTGGATCATACGCAGCAGTTGATCGAAGCACTCAAATAGAGCACATCAAAAAGATTAACTAATAAAAACTTTATGAAAAACGCACTGAAACTGACCCTTGCGGTAGTAATGACCCTCGGGGCTACGTCCCTTTTCGCGCAGAAATTCGGACGCATCAACACCCAGGAACTCATTATGCTGATGCCTGAAACCAAAGAGATGCAGACCAACATGGAGGAATACGCCAAAAACCTGCAGGACCAGGTGGAAAGCATCGGTGTCGAGTTCAACAACAAACTCCAGGATTATCAGAAGAACTACGAGACGATGTCGGACGCCGTTCGTCAGTTGAAAGAGAAGGAGCTGCAGGAGTTGCAGAACCGCCGCAGCGAATTCGAACAGGTGGCACAGCAGGATTACCAGAAACACCAGAACGAGCTGCTCGCCCCGATTGTCAACAAAGCCAAAGAAGCGATCGACAAAGTTTCCAAAGCAGGACTTTACACGGTGATCTTCGACACTTCGACCGGCTCGCTGGCCTATTTCGACGAAGCTGCCCTGACGGACATCGCGCCCGAGGTAAGAAAGGTTCTGGGTATTACCGACACGCCTGCTCCCAAACCGGTAGCGACCACTCCGGCCAAATAATTCCGGACAACACAGGAACGGATATACCGAAAATACGAAGTGTGCGGCATGAGCCGCACACTTTTTTTGTGCAGCGGTAAAAATCCATTTCGGAACAAAAACGGTTCGAAAAGCACACTTTTCAAACCAATCGAACCATTATAGGCGATTTATTTCTATCTTTGGGGAAAATCCGAACTGAATATGGACAAAATGGAGAAAAACGCCGAAATTACGAGTTTCACGCTTTCCGAACTAAAGGCAATGGCGGAAGGACGCGAAGAGAAACAGATTCACGAATGTCTTATCGCCCACGACAGCACCCGCATGGAGGCGTTCCGCTTCCCCTGCCGGATCGACGCCTTCGTGATCGGCATCGGAACCGAAGGCGAAACCGACGTGACGTTCAACCTGCAGGAGTACCGGCTTCAGAAAAATTCGCTGTTCCTCTATACTCCGAAAAACATCATTCAGATACAGTCGGACGAAAATTTCAAGGCACACACCATCGCCATCACTTCCGACTTCGTGCAACGGCTCAATGTCGACACGGCGCGAATGATGCCGCTCTTTCTGCAATTCGCCGGCCACCCCTGCCTGCCGCTTACCGATGACGAGAGCCGCACCTTGCGCGGATTCATTTCGCAGATCGACCTGCAGACACAGACTCCCGACGCACCCTTCACCCAGGAAGTTCTCGGAGGACTGGTCTCGGCGCTGATCTACAAAGTCGGGAGCGTCCTGCAACATTATCTGGAGCAGCATCCGATAAAGCGAACCTCTTCCAAAAACCGGGCGGAGGAGTATTTCCGACAGTTCATGCTGTTGCTCGGCGAGCATTACAAGACGGAGCGCAGCGTAGGATTTTATGCCAAGCAACTCTACATCACTCCGAAATACCTCACCACGCTGATTCGCCGCGTCAGCAACAAATCGGTCTCCGAGTGGATCGATAATTATGTCATACTGGAGGCCAAAACACTGCTCAAATATTCGAACATGAGCGTACAGGAGATTGCCTACTCCCTCAATTTTCCGAATCAGTCCTTCTTCGGCAGCTACTTCAAACGCAATACGGGCATGTCGCCGTCGCAGTATAAGCTGCAGCTTTGAGAAAGCCGGGATGAAAAACGGAACATAAGGAGCGAGAGGTCTGTATCGATTATCGAGTCACCCGAAATTTTTGCGGGCCATGCCCCGGGTAAGACGGAACCGTACTCTGCGGTACCCGAGCCTGCGGAAGAACGCAGGCCATCCCTTTCACTCGGGTCAGAAGGGATAGCCGACGCCGAAGTTGAGCGCCGTGTTTTTCCACTTGAAGTCGTGAATCCACCGTTCGCCCACCGGATTGTTGGGATTGTGGAGCTGGATGCCCCAGTCGAGACGCAGCACGGCGAACTTGATGTCGAGGCGGATACCCAATCCCGTATTGAAGCCCAGTTGGCTGTAAAAGTCCCTGATGTGGAAAACCGACGCCGCAGGATGGCCCTTGTCTTTGAGCCACCAGATATTACCGGCATCGAAAAACGTAGCTCCGTGAATCATACCCCAAATGGGGAAACGCAATTCGAGGTTGGCTTCCAGTTTCATATCGCCCGTCTGGATCGGGTATTCATTGTGCGGATTGGGCACCGAACCGGGTCCCAGGGTTCGGGGCGTCCAGCCGCGCATGCCGTTGCTGCCGCCGCAGTAGAACTGCCGGTCGAACGGAATCACGGTCGAATTGCCGTAAGCGATCGCCACGCCCCCGTAGAGGCGCCCCACAATGGCGGTCTTTTCGCCCAGCATGATCTTACGGCTGATACTCAGATCGGTACGGACGTACTGCGAATACTGAATCCCGAAAATCGTATAGTAGTCCTTCCCCTTAGGTTGCGACCAGAACAGATGCTCCACGGCGTCGATCAGATTACCGGCCGTTTCGAGGTTGAAACGGATGTTGGTAGCATTGCCGCCCAGGTTTTTACGCTGGTTGTTGTACACGTAACCGAAAGTCAAACCACCGATAAACTGGGTTTTGAAACTCTCCTTCAGGTATTTGTTTCCGGTACTGTTCAGGAACTTGTCGTCTACGTTACTCACGTCGATCACGTTGATGTCGATCGGACGCAGCGAGAACGACGAATAACGCCTGTTGCTCCACAGATAGGTTAGCGCCGCACTCGAAAGCACCCGGCGGTAGAAGGGCCGATCCTGGAAATTGACCGCCAGCTCCACCTTCGTGCGGGGCTGGTTGACCCTGTAACGGGAGGTACGCCACGGCAGCCAGAAGCGGGGAAATGATAGCCCGGTCGATACACCGAATTCTTTGGCCGTTTTCTTCTTTGCATCGGGCGCCTTCATAAACTCATACCCCGCCGTGAAGGCGATGTCGAGCGCCTCGGCACCCCGGAAGATATTGCGGTTCTGATAGCCGACGGTCGCCTTCAGTCCGTAAAAACTGGTCGTGGTGCTCCCCTCCACATCGATCTTGAAACTCTGCTTGAGGGCCGGGGTGCAGAGAATGTTGCACTGCAGATAACCCTCACGCGTATAGAGCGTCTGTGTCGAATCGGCATCCCGCCCGACGTAAGAAACCACATTGGTCACATCGACCGTCTGCGGCTGCTCGACGAAAGCGATCTTCGCACTGCGGAAATATCCCAGCGACATCAGGTCGGTATAGGTACGGTTCACCTGGTCGGAGTTGTAAACATAGTTGGGATAGAGCGGCACGCTTTGCCGCAGAATGGGTTTGCGCAGGTTGAGTTTCTTCTCGTAGATGATGTTCAGGCCCCTGTAATATACCGTGTCGAGCCGGCTGACATAGAGCGAATCGGTCTTGGCGACGGTCGGATCGTAATTGGGGAAGAGATTGATCTGGTCGATACGGTAGACCATGTTGTTGTCCTTAAGGGCCTGTCCGCGCGCATCGTACCCCGTGACGTTCTGCTCGACGACCAGCGTCAGCCCCACGCGGCGGTTGCCGCCCAGCGTGTCGGCGATATAACGGATGTTGTTGATCGTGAAATTGTAATAGCCCCGCTGCTTGAGGTAATAGGCGATGCGTTCGCGCTCCTTGTCCAACACGGCAATGTTGTAAATGTCCCCCGTGTGCAGCAGCGAATGGGCGGTATCGGGCAGGATGATCTGTTCGAGGAACTTGTCCCTGAAATCGTAGGCAATGGAGTCGATCCGGTACGGTTCGCCCTGTTTGGTGCGGTAGGTGATCATCGCCCGTTTGGGACGGGAGGTCGTATCGACTTCGAAAGAGGATTTCGATTCGAAGAAACCCCGCGAATCCATGTACACTTTCAGGTTCTGGGCCGAGCGTTCGGTAAGGCTCATATCCAGCAGTACGGGTGCCTGGCCGATCTTCCGCTTCCAGTTGTTCCACCAGTTATCCTTTGCAGGATTGGCCTGCTCGTACATCCAGACATAAAAGTTGGTTCCCAGGAAACGTTTGTTAGGAGACTGGCGCACGTATTTTTCCAGTTCGGAGGCGGGAATACGCTCCTTGCGAGGCGTGGACTTGTCGTCTTCGATCTTCACCCGCTGCACGAGGTACTCCCCGTCGGGAATATGGCGCGTGACGCTGCATGCCTGGCAGAGAAACCCCGCCATGACCGCCAAAAGCATATAACGCACCTTTTTCACGAATCAGTTGTTGAAAAAACCCTTCTCCCGCAACAGCGAGAGGTAGGAATTCGAGATGGCGAGGTTGTCTTCACGACGGTAGCGGCGCAGGGTGAAAATCTGTGCCAGGTTGGGAAGTGCGTTTTCGGCCAGCAGTTTTTTGGTAAGTTCCGACTCTTCGCGCTCGGCCCACAGCTCGTCGATCTCGGCCGCCGTATAGTCGGTGTATTTCTCGTAGTGTACCACCGCTTCGAGCGGCAGACGGTCGGTCAGTCCGGGCTGCTCGTCGGGATAACCCATTACGATGGTCGTCAGCGGAATAACGCCTTTGGGCAGGCTGAGAATGCGTGCGATGTCACCGGCCGTATAGATCGTCGTTCCGAGATAGCAGATACCCAACCCGTGCAACTCGGCCTCGACACAAAGATTCTGCGCAGCCAGCAGGGCATCCGCAGAAGCATTCAGGAACCAGGCGAAATTGTCGTAGGCGGGTTCGGCATCGCGCTGCTCGCACCACATCGAAAAACGATGAACATCGGCGCAGACCGTCACCACGCACGGCGCCTCGGTAACCATCGGCTGGTTGAAATGACAGGGCGCCAACTCGCGTCTCAGGGCTTCGTCGCGCGTCACGACCAGCGAATAAAGCTGCATGTTACCGCAGGTCGAAGCACGTGTCGCGGCTTCCAGAATCTCGCGGAGTTCCTCTTCGGGAATGGGCGTAGGGCGGAATTTACGTATCGAACGATGCTTGAAAAGCACACTTTTCATGGGATAGGGTTTTAAACGTTTCTTTCTTTGCAAAGATAGTGCAAGCTGAGCGCAATGCCAAACTTGTTTGAGCATTAATCCGCCTGCGGCGTCTTGATGTTGCTCACGCCCGGCAAAGCCTGTAAGCAGTCTTTGCGCTCGCTCAATCGCAACATTGCCGAGGCGCAGCCTGTCTGAACGGCAATTTCTTTTGCTGGAAAGATCGTGCAAGGCGGGCGCAAAAGCAAGCCCGTTTGCAATTTGCCGGGCCGCCTGTCCGGGCCGGCATCATTTTATCGGCAAATTTAGCAAAACTTTTAGAAGTTTTATTATTTTTGCGACGATATAACCTCTTCATTACGTGCGGATCGAATTTGCAAAATACGAAGGCGCCGGCAACGATTTCATCCTGATCGATGCCCGGGACACCGATTACGTTATCGACGGCAAAACGATCGCCGCATTGTGCGACCGCCATTTCGGGATCGGTGCCGACGGGGTTATGACGCTCCGACGCAGCGCCGAACTGGACTGCTCGATGCGCTATTACAACGCCGACGGCTCCGAAGGCGAGATGTGCGGCAACGGCGGCCGGTGCTTCGCGCTCTTCGCCGAACACCTGGGTATCGGGGGCGAAACGAAGTATTTCGATGCACCCGACGGCCTTCACTCGGCACATATGCTGCAACTGAAAGGTATGTCCGGCGAAGTCGAATTGGGTATGATTCGTGTAGAGCGAATCGGAAGCGGCGATGGCTGGTGGTTCCTCAACACGGGGGTACCCCACTACGTGGAATTCGTCGAGGCAGTTGCCGATGTGGATGTCGTGAGCCGGGGTCGTGCGATACGACGTGACACGGCGCGTTTTCCGCAGGGAATGAACGTCAACTTCGTGGAGGTCGCGGGTGACGGATGCATCCGGATCCGCACCTACGAACGGGGTGTGGAGGCGGAAACACTCGCCTGCGGCACAGGAGCGGCGGCGGCGGCGATCGTCACGAACTTCACCCGTCAGCCCCGAACGACACAATATAAAATAATTGTCCCGGGAGGTTCGCTCCGCGTAGGCTTCGACCACCGGGAAGGCACACAAATTTACACGAACATTCGTCTTTCGGGAGACGCAAGGCGCGTATTCGGAGGGACGTTCGATACGGAAAATTTCTAATACAACCATTTCTCCATCCATGAAAACATCCAAAGGGGTTCGTACACGCGACAACGACGAACTCCGCAAAGCCAAGCGGCTCGAACCGATGCGCAAAAGCGGCAAGGAGCGGCACTCGCTTTACAGCAACATCGACCAAGACGAGGACGAGGAAACAATGACCTACACCCGGCGCGAATCGGCTCTCGACTATTTCGACGACGAGCAGTAGGAGAACCACCCGATATGACCGAAAAATACATCATGGCAGGGACTACGGCCCTGCACGTCTGCGACTCGGAGGCCGGAGACAAATGTGTCGTGCTGCTGCACGGCTACCTCGAATCGCTGCTGGTATGGGACGATTTCGTGCCTTATTTATATAAAGAGGTGCGTGTGGTGACGCTCGACCTCCCGGGTCACGGCATCTCGGTAGTATGCGGCGAAACGCACACGATGGACTTCCTGGCCGACACGGTGGCCGCAGCTGTCCGTGCCCTGGGGATCGGACGTTGCACGGTGGTCGGCCATTCGATGGGCGGCTACGTCGCTCTGGCGCTCTGCGAACGCCACCCCGAACTGCTCGACGGCATTGTACTGCTCAGTTCGACCCCGAACGGCGACACGCCGGAAAAGGCGGAAAACCGACGGCGGGAGATTGCACTCGTCCGCGCGGGGAAGAAGGAGATGCTGGCCCGCGTCGCTCCGACAGCCGGATTCGCCCCCGAAAACCGCAGCCGGATGAAAGACGCCATCGAAGACCTCGCCGAACAGGTCTGCATCACTGAAGACGAGGGCATCGTAGCCCTGCTGAACGGCATGATCGGCCGCAAAGACCAGAACGACATGCTGCGCGCCTCATCCGTACCGCAACTCTTCATCCTGGGACGCGAAGACGAATACATTCCGCAGGAAGCGGCGGAACGAATGGTTGCGGCACATCCCGGGGCGCGCGTCGTCTGGCTCGAACACGCCGGGCACATGGGGTTTCTGGAGGAACCCGAAGCCACGGCACAGGCGATTCTCGACTTCGTCCGAAGCGAAAAATAACTTCACAGGCGCGGAAGGAATCCGCGCCTGTTTTCATTCCAGGCTCCTTTTCCGTCCACACGCGGCGCATAACAGGTCCCGAAGTGGTGCATTCGCAAAAAAGAACAATACTTTTTCCGTAAAATTTTCCGGTAAAGATTTTGCGGGGGGGGGAATTGCCTATCTTTGTAAGAAATTGATTCGCATGCAGGGAAGCGGGCAGCCGGCAATTCCGAACCTGTTTAGGCCGGGTGCTCCTACCCGATATGAAAACACCGGTTTTCGCCCGTCTCGTTGCGACCCGCGAAAAACAAATACCTGAACCCATGAAAACGACGGAAATGAAGATTTGCCAGAGTTGCGGCATGCCACTGCAGTGCGCCGGGCACATCGGAACGGAAAAGGGCGGGCTGCCCAACGAAGATTACTGCATCTTCTGCTACAAGGAAGGTGCGTTTGTTTGTGAGTGCACGATGGAGGAATTAATCGAACAATGCGCCCCGTTTCACGAACAGATACGCCACGAGGACGGCCGCAGTTACACCCGTGAAGAGGCCGTAACCCTCATGCAGGAGTTGTTTCCGAAATTGAAACGCTGGAAGGAACAACCCCGGCAGCAGTAGTAAAGAGCAGTGAAGACGGGAAATACGGTCCGTTACTGAAAATGTTTTCCTATCTTTGCAAAGAGAGAGATTTCCGCTCGGAAAGGCTGCGCCCGGTATAATTCAAATAAATTTGGTTCTGCGCCCGGCTTGCACTATCTTTACGGAGTTCGTAAATCAAGTGCCTATGTGAAAATTCAAGAGCCATGACTGCAACAAACAGCGTTTCATAAGTGTCCTCCGGAAAAAGAACGGCGCACATGTTTGAAAAGCGTTAGCTTTAACCTTGCTTTTCGCACCTTATGAACTTTCAGGAAGCAGTACAGGAAATGAAGTTTGACGCTCATGTTTCCGAAGTGGGCTTCATACTATATTTGTACCGCGTGTTTTCCCAAGGCCTCGAAAAGCGGATAGAGGAGTTTTGTCCCACGCTTTTTATATTCGCATTTCATCCGATACGTCATGGGACTGGCATAATTCACCGACCTCCCAATCCATCTTGCCCCAATGAAAATCAGCACACCCCAAAGCAGACGCGATCTGCATATCCGCAGACACGACAAGGTACTCGAAATCGGCCCTGGTCAAAACCCGACTTTCAGGGCAGACGTACTTGTGGAAAAATTTCCCGAAGACAACCATCACCGCTGCGGCGACCTGCGAATCTACCCGCACCAAAAGCTCGTAAATGCTTCCGGCGAAGCACTGCCTTTCGCCGACAAGTCGTTCGACTATGTCATTTGTAACCAGGTACTCGAACACAGCGACGATCCGGGACAGTTCCTGCGTGAAATGGTACGCGTGGGCAAAGCGGGATATGTCGAGACACCGAGCCTGCTCGGGGAGTGGCTTTTCCCGAAAAAATCACACCGTTATGTTGTTCTTTGCATCGGCGACAAACTGGTTCTCTACGACAAAACCCGCGTACCGGGCAATTATGCAAACGACTATGGTGAATTGTTTCTGAATTATTTACCCTATCAGTCGCTACCTTACAAGTTGCTGCCGTTTTCCGAAGGCGAATTGATGCACGTGCGCTATGAATGGAAAGACGATATCGATTTCCTGATAAATCCGACGGACGGGTATTACAGCAAATTTTTTCTGGAAAAATGGAATCGGGAAATGGTTTGCGCACTTTTTCCGCCCAGAGGTTTTGCTACGGAACTCAGCCGGACGATTCGGGCCGGAGTACACGTCATGACTGACAAATTCCGCCGTTGCAAACGCAAGGAGCCGCTTACGCTCGAGCAATATAAGACATTGCACCCCGAAGAAGAATCGAATTCTCCTCGAAAATAATCTTCACGGCAGAAAATAAATCCGGCCGTTTTTTCGGAACATTCCCGCAGGGCTTTGTCGGGTAGAAAACGGGAAGTTGTTACAGGTAGGGGTTTATGTCCGATCTTTACCTCTTTGAGAGAACGAAAACCCCGTATGTATGAATTTCCGACCGCCCGTTAGATTGGCTTTGTAAATTTACGGCAGCACCTGCAAAATGTCTTTGCATACGTCAGAACTTCCTTGCCTTACGTCTACACAGCAATATCCGGTACCAACCACACCATCGAACAAATCATTTTATAGTCGGCACCCGCCCTCCGATAGTGTCATAGTACGCTTTCCGGCCTTCCCGATCCTTTCACTGTATTCGCCGAAGCGGGATCCGCAGAGAAGGCAGCAATGGAAACAATCCGCTAAGACCAACGGAATCCCCTTATTGCAGAATTTTCAGTCAGCCAAAATGGTGTTTAGTTCAGGGGGTGGGAGTTGTCCGCAGCAAGGACTGAAAGGGGTATCCGGCACCGCCGTGCCGGCAGCTGCGGGAGAGGATCATCCCTCCGACATGCCCAACAACTTTTTCCTGAAAACCATTCTATCCGATCACTCTTCCCCATATGCCAAAAAGAAAGCCGGACTCTGATTCAGAG